>NZ_JBFBFF010000016.1:0-191416 GCF_040684035.1 Streptomyces sp. NPDC093018 | reverse complement strand
GTTGATAGGCCGGATCTGGAAGCCAGGTAACTGGTGGAGGTGACCGGTACTAATAGGCCGAGGGCTTGTCCTCAGTTGCTCGCGTCCACTGTGTTGGTTCTGAAACCACGAACAACCATTGCTGGTTGAATGTTTCATAGTGTTTCGGTGGTTATAGCGTTAGGGAAACGCCCGGTTACATTCCGAACCCGGAAGCTAAGCCTTTCAGCGCCGATGGTACTGCAGGGGGGACCCTGTGGGAGAGTAGGACGCCGCCGAACAATTTTTAGGGAAACCCCCGCACCGTTGGTGCGGGGGTTTTCTGCGTTCCGGGACAATTCCAACAGTGTCCTCTGAAGAGCTCGGCACGTTATCAGCCCATGACGATGTCCCGTTATAAGTCCTCCGTCGAACACCCCGGTGTCCTCGCGCTCAAAGAGCACATCGCGGCCGTCCGCACCGAGGTCACCGGTCACCCCCTCTACACCAGCTTCCGCAGCCGCCGGGACGTCGCGGTGTTCATGGAGCACCACGCCTTCGCCGTATGGGACTTCATGTCCCTGCTGAAGAGCCTCCAGCGGCAGCTGACCTGCACCGGCGTGCCGTGGGTGCCGCAGGGCCCGGTCGCCTCCCGCCGGCTGATCAACGAGATCACCCTGGTGGAGGAGAGCGACGAACTGGACGAGGGATTCATCTCCCACTTCGAGCTGTACCGGGCCGCGATGGATGACGTCGGCGCCGACCCCCGCCCGCTGGACGCCTTCCTCGACCTGATCCGGTCCGGCACCCCCGTCCCCAAGGCCCTCGTGGCCGCGGAAGCGCCGCTCCCGGTGCGGGACTTCGTCGGTGCCACCTGGCACGTCATCGAGACCGCCCCGGTGCACATCCAGGCCGCCGTGTTCGCCTTCGGACGCGAGGACCTGATCCCGGAGATGTTCGAGCAGGTCGTCCGCATCGACGACCGCGACGGAAGCCTCGCCAAGTTCAAGAACTACCTCCACCGGCACATCGAGGTCGACGCCGACGAGCACACCCCCATGGCCATGCGCATGCTGGTCGACCTCTGCGGTGACGACAGCCGGAAATGGGAGGAGTGCACCCACGCGGTCCGCGAGGCGCTGGGCGAGCGGGCCCGGTTCTGGGACGCCATCCTGGGGCGGCTCCGCGAAGGAGGCCTGGCCACCGGCTCTTAGGCTGGGGGCATGCGCTATGACCTGATCATCTTCGACAACGACGGCGTCCTGGTGGACAGCGAGCCGATCTCCAACCGCCACCTGGCGGCCTACCTCACCGAGCTGGGGATCGAGACGTCGTACGAGGACTCCCTGCGCGACTACATGGGCTCGGCGATGCACCGGGTGCACGATCTCGTCCTGGAGCGCACCGGACGGCGGCTGCCCGCCGACTTCGACGATGTCTTCCACGCGCGTGTCTTCGCCGCGTTCGAGCGGGAGTTGGGGCCCGTGCCGGGCGCCGCCGAGGTGCTGGAGAAGCTGGCCGCGGACGGGGTGCCGTACTGCGTGGCCTCCTCCGGGAGCCATCAGCGGATCAGGGTGGGGCACCGCGCCACCGGGCTCGACCGGTGGTTCCGGGAGGAGCGGATCTTCAGCTCGCAGGACGTCGGCAAGGGCAAGCCCGCGCCCGACCTCTTCCTGTACGCGGCCGAGCGGATGGGCGTCGCCCCCGGGCGGTGCGCGGTCGTGGAGGACTCCCCGCTGGGAGTCCAGGCGGCCGTGGCGGCCGGGATGGACGTCTACGGGTTCACCGCGATGACCCCGGCCGAGCGGCTCACCGGAGCCACCCAACTGTTCGCGGACATGGGGGAGTTGCCCGACCTGCTGAAATGACCCGCGGTATGACCCGTGCCATCCGCCGGTGCCTGACATCTGTCATGCCGTCGTCCGGACGAACGTTTCTACCGGCACACCCCCGCCGGACGGGAAGCTGAGGGCATGACGAAGAACACGGGGAACCACAGCCGGAACACGCAGCAGAACCCGAGCATGCTGGACAACCTCCGGCCGCTCATCATCGATGTGGCCGTGCCCATCGGGGCGTACTACGTCCTCAAGGACGGCCTCGGCGCGAGCACCATCGCGGCGCTCGCCTGGAGCAGTGTGGTCCCGGCGGCGCGCACCGTGTGGGGCCTGGTGCGCGAGCGCCGGGCCAACGCGCTGGCCTGCCTGATCCTGGTGGTCAACCTCGTCTCCCTGCTGGTGAGCACGCTCGCCGGGGACCCGCGGCTGATGCTCGCCAAGGACGGCGCGGTCAGCAGCACCGTCGGCATCGGCATCCTGGTCTCCGTCTGGCTCGGCCGGCCGATGATGACCACCGCGGTGCTGCCCTTCCTGGTCAAGGGGGACGCGGTGAAGGAGGCCGCCTGGCAGCGGCTGACCGGCGGCACCTCGGTGCGGTCCGCGGAATTCCGGCGGCGGGAGCGGCTGTTCTCCCTCGTCTGGGGCGTGGCCCTGCTCGCCGAGTGCGTCGCCCGGGTCGTCGGCGCCTACACCGTCCCCGTGGACACCATGGTCTGGCTCGGCACCGTCGTCCTGATCGCCACGATGGTGGTCGCCTTCCGGATCAGCGGGGTGCTGGCCGCGGGCCCGATGGAGCGGCTGCTGGAGGCGGAGGCCGCCACCGGGACCGCCACCGTCGAAGCTGAAGGAAATTCACCTTTGGCGATGTCTACCCACAAGTAAGCCGGGGCCCTACGCTCGCCGCCATGACTGAACTGCTGCGGCGAGGCAGGGCCTCTTTGGCGTTCGCCTTCTTCGCCCAGGGCGCCGCCTTCGCCCTGCTGGTGACGCGCATCCCCGCCATCCAGGACCGGTACGGCATCTCCGATGCCCTGCTACCGGTCTTTCTGGCTGCCGTGCCGGTGCTCGCGGGCGTCGGCAGCGTCACCACCGAGCAGCTGGTCAAGCGGGTCCGGCCCAGCCGGCTGCTGCGCTGGTCCCAGCCGGTGGTACTGCTCGCGCTGCTGGCCGCGGGGGCGGGCGGGCAGGGGCAGTTGGCCGCGGTGGCGGTGGCGCTCGGTGTGTTCGGGCTGGCGGTCGGGATGCTGGACGCCTCGATGAACATGCTCGGGGTCAGCCTCCAGCGGTCGTACGGGCGCAGCATCATGCTCAGCTTTCACGCCGCGTACAGCCTGGGCGGCATCGTCGGGGCCTCGCTCGCGTGGGCCGGGGCGCACTGGCAGCTGGCGCTGTGGGTGTCGTACCTGCCGGTGGTGGCCGTCCTGCTGCCGGCGACGCTCGTGGGCAGCCGGTGGTACGTCGACGGGGACGCGGCGGCGCCGGTGGCGCAGGGCAGCGGCGGCGGGGGCGTGGTCTTCAAGCTGCTGCTGCCGCTGTGCCTGGTGATGACCTTCGCGTACATCGGGGACTCCACGGTCTCCAACTGGAGCGCGAAATACCTGAAGGACGTGCTGGGCAGCTCGGAGCAGCTGGCGACGGTGCCGTACAACGTGTACATGGTGACCACGCTGGCCGGGCGGACCCTGGGGGACTTCGGGGTACGGCGGTTCGGCGCGGCGGCGGTCGTACGGCTCGGGGCGCTGGTGGCGGCCGCCGGGTTCGCGGTGGTGGCGGTGGCACCCGGGGCATGGGTGGGGATGCTCGGGTTCACGCTGCTGGGCCTCGGGCTGTGCGTGCTGGTGCCCCAGACCTTCGCGGCGGCGGGCCGGCTGTTCCCCGGGGCGTCGGACGCGGCGGTCGCGCGGCTGAACATCTTCAATTACGTCGGTTTCCTGGTCGGATCGCCGTTGGTGGGCGCGGTGGGAGACGCCTGGAGCTATCGCGGGGCGATGCTGCTGCCGATGGTGTTGGTGCTGGTGACGCTCGCGTACGCCAGGTCGTTCGCGACGAGCGGGGGCCGATACGGTGGCGGGCATGAGCGGCCGCGCACAGCTGATGTGGGACGAGGCAGTAACGGGCTATGACTTCGGCCCCGGGCATCCGATGGACCCGGTACGGCTGGCGCTGACCCGGAAGCTGGTCGGTGCCCTGGGAGTCGACCGGGAGCTGGAGATCGTCGCGGCGAAGCCGGCCGGGGAGTCCACGCTGCGCCTCGTCCACCGGGACGACTACATCGAGGCGGTCAAGGCCGCCTCCGCGGACCCGGCGGGGGCGGACGCGTCGTACGGGCTCGGGACGCTGGACGATCCCGCGTTCGCCGGGATGCACGAGGTGTCCGCGCTGATCGCGGGGCAGTCGGTGGCGGCGGCGGAGGCGGTGTGGCGGGGCGAGGCCCTGCACGCCGTGAACTTCACCGGCGGGCTGCACCACGCGATGCCGGGGGCCGCGTCCGGGTTCTGTGTGTACAACGACGCGGCGCTCGCCATCGCGCGGCTGCTGGAGCTGGGCGTCGAGCGGGTCGCGTATGTGGATGTGGACGTGCACCACGGGGACGGGGTGCAGGCCGCGTTCTGGGAGGACCCCCGGGTGCTGACGATCTCGGTGCACGAGCATCCCCGCACGCTGTTCCCGCAGTCCGGGTGGCCGCAGGAGACCGGCGCCGGGGCGGGGGAGGGGGCAGCGGTGAATCTGCCGCTGCCGGCCGGGACCGGGGACGCCGGGTGGGTACGGGCGTTCCACGCGGTGGTGCCCGAACTGCTCGCGGACTTCCGGCCGCAGGTGCTGGTCTCCCAGCACGGGGCCGACACGCACTTCGAGGATCCGCTCGCGCATCTCGCGGTCTCGCTGGACGCGCAGCGGGCGGTGCAACTGGCCTGCCATGAGCTGGCCCACGAGTACGCCGACGGGAAGTGGGTCGCGCTGGGCGGCGGCGGTTACGCGGTGGTGGACGTCGTACCCCGCTCCTGGACGCATCTCGTGGCCATCGCGGCGGGGCGGCCGGTCACTCCGGAGACGGTGATCCCCGAGGGCTGGCGCCAGGAGGTCTACGCCCGCACCCGCGAGCTGGCTCCCCAGCGGATGACGGACGGCCGCTGGCCGGTCTCCTGGGCGCCGTGGGAGGGGGGTTACGACCCCGCCGACCGCCTGGACCAGTCCGTCCTGGCGACCCGCCGCGCAGCCTTCCCCTTGCGGGGCCTGCTCCCTTAGAAAAGTCCCGGGAACCCGCCGGGGCCCCTTACGCCAACCGTGCGCAAATACCCCGGTATTTCCCTTACCGGGCATGCCGATGCGCCACCATCGCAAGCGTGTTGACCTACCTGTCCGCCGCCCGGCTGGCCGGGGTCGTCGAGACCCCCCGGGAGCGGAGTCTGCGGAGGTACCGTCAGTTCGCGGCCCGCGATCCCCGGGTGCTGCTCGGGATCGACCCGCAAGGGGCCTGGGGCGAGCCGGAGTTGCTCGGGCTGATGGCGCGCAGGTGCGGTGTTTCGGCCGATCCTCGGCACCGCTCGGGGCCGGATGTGATCGATCCGGCGCGGACGCTCGCCGCGCTGGACGCCTTCGCGGAAAGACTCGCGGCGGCCGCGCGGCGTCACGCACCGGTGCTGTTCGGCACCGGGCACCCGCGCTCGCTGCTGGGTTTCTACGCCGCCCTCGCGGACGCCCTCTCGGCGGCGGGATGTGAGGTCCTCACCCCCGCGGAGGGTCGCTGTGTCGACATATTGACCCAGTTCGGTCTACGCACGCATCGCATCGACTACGTACGACGCGTCGCGTTGGTGCGGGAAACCGAGGGCGGGCGCCCCGGTTGTGAGCCTGGCGCGCACTGCCATTCGCCGCTGCCGGTCAGGGTCGCCCTTCAGGTCGCGGCGGCCGCCGGCGGTCCGCTGCCCGAGCTGGTCGTCGGCGACCACGGCTGGCTCTGCGGCGCAGGTCAGCTGGGGTTCGAGGCGATCGGTCCGGCCGACTCCGACGATCCCGCGCCGTTCGTCGGACAGGCGGAGGGCACCGTCCGGGTCGTCGTACCCCTGGACGACGGAGTCCGGTCTAGTCACTACCTGCCACTCACCCGCTACGTACTCAAACGCGCATGTCTGTCACAGTAGGCCGCCGATGGGTGCACCTCTTCCCCACTCGCATCACCCGCCCCTAGTCTGGGGAGTGAGCACGCAACGACGAAGAGTCACCGGAAGGGGAAGCCGGTGGCCGTCGAGTGCGGAAGGTTCAGGTGTGTCATGGCTGCAGCTGGCGAGAGGCCTCTGAACGAGGTTCAGTTCCTGACCGTGGCGGAGGTCGCCACGGTGATGCGAGTGTCGAAGATGACCGTGTACCGCCTGGTGCACAGCGGTCATCTGCCCGCGATCCGGGTGGGGCGGTCCTTCCGCGTCCCCGAGCAAGCGGTCCACGAGTACCTCCGCGACAGCTATGTGGGGGTGGAGACGGCCTGACGATCCCCTCCGGGGGATCCCCGGAGACCCTCGATTACGACCTCAGCGCTCGGTTGGGTAGGCTAGCCCCTCGTAGGTCGTGTGGGCCCATGGCGCCCAAACAACCGAGTGATGAGAAGTGAGCGAGGGTAGTCGTGGGCTCTGTTATCAAGAAGCGGCGCAAGCGGATGGCCAAGAAGAAGCACCGCAAGCTGCTCAAGCGCACGCGCGTTCAGCGCCGCAACAAGAAGTAAGCGGCGACGCGAGAGCGTGTTCTGTGGCCCCCCATCGGCAATGATGGGGGGCCACAGGCGTATCCCCGGTGACCTGGTGACCTGGTGGCGATCCGGCCGACTCCGGCCGGGGAATTTCCGTCACCTCACGCATCGGGCAGTCATCACAGCGCAACATCCACCCGCTAAGTTGGCCCCCACGGGGAACGCGGAACATGCGTAACGCGGGAAGGAAGGCGCTGATCTTGGGCAAGGTCGTGCTCGTCACCGGGGTCGCCCGGCAGCTGGGCGGCCGGTTCGTGCGGCGGATCCAGCGGGACCCGGAGGTCGAGCGGGTGATCGCGGTGGACGCGGTGCCGCCCGCGCACCAGCTGGGCGGGGCCGACTTCATCCAGGCCGACATCCGGCAGCCGACCATGGCCAGAGTGCTCGCCGAGACCGGCGCCGACACCGTCGTACACCTCGATGTCACCGGCACCGCGCTGGGCGGCGGCAACCGCGCCACGGTCAAGGAGACCAACGTCATCGGCACCATGCAGCTGCTCGGTGCCTGCCAGAAGTCGCCGGCGGTGCGGCGGCTGGTGATCAAGTCCAGCACCAATGTGTACGGTTCCGCGCCGCGCGATCCCGCCGTGTTCACGGAGACCACCCCGGCCAAGTCGCTGCCCAGCGGCGGGTTCGCGAAGGACACCGTCGAGGTCGAGGGGTATGTGCGCGGGTTCGCCCGGCGGCGGCCCGATGTGGCCGTGTGCGTGCTGCGGTTCGCCAACATCCTGGGGCCTTCCGCGGACACCCCGCTCGCCTCGTACTTCGCGCTGCCGGTGCTGCCGACCGTGTTCGGCTACGACCCGCGGCTCCAGTTCGTGCACGAGGACGACGTGGTGGAGGTGCTGCGGCTCGCCGCGCACGAGCCGCGCCGGGGCACCCTCAACAGCGGCACGTTCAACATCGCCGGGGACGGGGTGCTGCTGCTCTCGCAGTGCTCCCGGCGACTCGGGCGGCCCACCGTGTCCCTGCTGCTGCCCGCGGTCACCTGGGCCGGTTCCCTGGTCCGTACGCTGGGTATGACGGACTTCTCACCGGAGCAGTTCAGACTGCTGACCCATGGGCGGGTCGTGGACACCGTCCAGATGCGCGAGACGCTGGGGTTCACGCCCCGCTATGCGACGGCGGAGGCGTTCGCGGACTTCGCCCGGGGCCAGGGCGCGGGGCTGCTGCCGCCGGAGGCCGTCGCGGGAGCCGTCGACCGGATCGCCGCGCTCGCCCTGCCGGGCGGCGGCCGGTCCACGACGCAGAGCGCCGACCGAGGAGCGCGGTAACGATGGCGGACGCCAAGGTCATTCCCTTCGACGACGACCGGTCCCGGGGGAGCGGGAGCGGTGGTGGTCCACAGCGGTCCGGGAGACGGCGGGGCGCGGGCGGCCGGCGCGGTGGCCGCGGCGACGCCGGGGCCGGGACCGGTGAGCTGGGGGAGGTGCAGCGGCTGCCGGGGCGGGGGCCTGCGGCGCAGGACGGCCCGGTGGGCGAGGACGAGCGGCCGGTGGACCGGCCCGATCCCGCTGACGAGGGCGGCCTGGAGCGGCGGGTGGCGGCCGGACTGTCGTTCCTGCGGCGGCGGCTGACCGGGGACTACGAGGTCGACGACTTCGGGTACGACGCGGAGCTGACCGACCAGGTCCTGATGTCGCTGCTGCGCCCGGTGTACGAGAAGTACTTCCGGGTCGAGGTGAAGGGCGTCGAGAACATCCCCGACAAGGGCGGGGCGCTGATCGTCGCCAACCACTCCGGGACGCTGCCGCTGGACGGGCTGATGATGCAGGTCGCGGTCCACGACCATCATCCGGCCGGCCGGCATCTGCGGCTGCTCGCGGCGGACCTGGTGTTCGTGCTGCCGGTGGTCAACGAGCTGGCGCGCAAGCTCGGGCACACCCTGGCGTGCGCGGAGGACGCGGAACGGTTGCTGGAGCAGGGCGAGCTGGTGGGGGTGATGCCCGAGGGGTTCAAGGGCATCGGCAAGCCCTTCAGCGAGCGGTACAAGCTCCAGCGGTTCGGGCGGGGCGGCTTTGTGTCGACGGCGATGCGGCAGGGGGTGCCGATCATTCCGTGCTCGATCGTGGGGGCGGAGGAGATCTATCCGATGATCGGCAACGCGAAGACGGTCGCGCGGGTGCTGGGCATCCCGTACTTCCCGCTGACCCCGACCTTCCCCTGGCTCGGGCCGCTGGGCGCGGTGCCGCTGCCGACGAAGTGGACGATCCAGTTCGGCGAGCCGATCCCGACGGACGGGTATCCGCCGGAGGCGGCCGAGGACCCGATGCTGATGTTCAACCTCACGGACCAGGTGCGGGAACAGATCCAGCACACCTTGTACAAGCTGCTGGTCCAGCGCCGGTCGGTCTTCTTCTAGCCCGCGGTACGAACTCCGGTCCGCGGTACGGCTTCTGGCCGCGGTACGACGACGAGGGCGCCCCCGCTCGGGTGGGGGCGCCCTTGCTGTCGTACTTCCCTAGTTCGCCTGGTCGTTGTCGATCCCCAGTCCCGGGAGGAGGCCCGGGAGGAGCGGGGGGAGGGTGACGTCGGGGGCGGTGGCCGGGGGTTTGGTGGTGGGCGGGGTGCTGCTGTCGCCGCTGGACTTCGGCGGGTCGAGCAGGCCGCCGGTGCTGCCGCCGAGCAGCCCGTCGTCGGTGCCCTCGCTGGCCGTGCCGGTCGGGTGCTCAGTGGTGCTGTGACCGGCGGACGGGGCGCTGTGGCGCGGCGGGGTGGAGCGAGGGGTGCCGGGGGACGCCGAGCCGGAGCCCCGATGCCTGCCGTCGCCGCCCGGGGAGGACTGCTGCGGCAGCAGGGACTGCAGCGGGGCGACCTCTTGGTCTATGGCGTCGAACACCGACGACACCTGCTGTTTGACGTCCCCGAGCTGCACCGGCAGCTTGTCGCTCAGCGCGCTCCATGCCTCGCGGTGGGACCGGGAGAACGTGGACAGCGCCTGGATCGGGCCCAGCTGGTCCGGATCGGCCTCGTAGGCCGCGTGCAGCAGCCGGTGGCCCTCGGTGACGTCGTGCTGCATCCCGGACAGGGTGCGGCGGATCTCGCCGATGGACTCATGGTCGAGATGGCCGCCGCGGCCGCGCTCCATCAGCCGGCGGGCCTCGCCGAGCCGGGTGGAGGCCTGGTCGAGGTAGACCTGGCCGCGCTGGTCCTCGCCATTGCTCAGATAGTCGAGCTTGAAGTCCTCGATGCCGCGTTTCAGTCCGTACAGCGAGTCGCCGGGCAGGGCGTGGGAGCTGGCGGCGGCGACCCCGCCGAAGGCTCCCGCGGCCACGCCCACGCTGAGTCCGCCGGCCGCGAGGCCCTTGGTCAGCCTGGTCCGCGGCCGGAGTTTGCCCAGCGGGCTCGCCCGATGCGTGCCCTTGGCTTTCCGCTGACCCGGTACGGTCGGCTCCGCCCCGGTCCCCTCCTGGAGCATGGCCTCCATCGCGGCCACCAGCTGTGCGCGCTGGACGACCTTGACGTCGGGGTCGAGCTGCGGCCTGGGCAGCGCGCCGAGTCCGTCCGCGAGGGCCAGCAGACGGCCCTGCTCGGTCAGTTCCTCGGTGGTCGGCGGGGAACCCGCCGGTTCGTCGGACTGCTCGGCCGCCGTGTCCCGGTCGGGCTGCTCCTCCAGGGCCTGGGCGAAGGCGTTCGCCCGCCGGTGCGCCGATACGTTCGCGATCACTGGCGGCACCTCCTCTCGTCATGACGGTCGACTCCCCAGGGGGTCCTGAGGGTTGCACGCCCCCGGCCATTCCACCCGATCGAGCGATGGGCTGGCCGGGAGGTGACCACAGGGAGCCTGTATCCCGCACAACGACTGGCGCGGCACTTGGGTTACGGACCCCGGATGATCCGTACGGAAAGTCAACGCGCCTTTACGGAAGGTGAGTTGGCGGTCGCCCGGAGTGGCGGGCCGGGGCCGGGTGCTTTCAGCGGGCGTCGTCCGGCAGCAGCCGGGCGAGGGTGCGCACCGCGCGGTACTGGAGGGTCTTGATCGCGCCCTCGTTCTTGCCCATGACCCGGGCGGTCTCCGCGACCGAGAGGCCCTGGAGGAAGCGGAGCGTCACGCACTCCTGCTGCTGCGGGTTGAGGCGTCGTACCGCGTCCAGGAGCGCGGCGTTCGACAGGGACTCCAGGACGGAGTCCTCCGGTGAGCGCTCGACCTCGTTGGCGTCCAGCATCTCGCCGGTGGTGACCTCCAGCCGGAAGCGGCTGGACTTGAAGTGGTCGGCGACGAGGTTGCGGGCGATCGTCACCAGCCAGGCGCCGAAGTCGCGGCCCTGCCAGGTGAAGGTGCCGATCCGGCGCAGGGCGCGCAGAAAGGTCTCGCTGGTCAGGTCCTCGGCGGTGGCGCGGCCACCCACCCGGTAGTAGATGTACCGGTAGACGGTGTCGCTGTACTGGTCGTACAGCCGTCCGAAGGCCTCGGCCTCGCCCGCCTGGGCGCGCTCGACCAGATCCATCATCCGGGCGCTGTCGCTGTCGGCGGCCGGACGGCGGGCGGTGGTGGCGCCGCCGCCGGCACCCGCGGGGCGGCCGCGTCTGGCGATGGCGGCACCGCCGTCGGCCAGTGCGTAGCACGGGCCCGTGGGCGCGGCGATGGCGAGGGCGGGGACGGTGAGCGCGGTGGGGACGAGGCCGCGCAGCAGCGTCTCTTTGACCGTTGCGACAGTTGCGCGCAGCGTAGCCAGGCCCGAGGCGTCAACCCCGACGTGTGGGTACACGGGACTCCCAGAGGCAGAGCTTTCATCACGTGCAGTGCGGAACCGTTCACCCGTCGTGGCGACGGAGGGGTACCGGTTTGCGTCTGAGGAGAATAACGCTTCGTGCAGGCCCTGCTACACCGAGTTGCTCAAATCACCGATTGCGTCGCATCTGTAACCGGTTGTTGCCCTAACCCGTTACGCAACCTGATCATTTCTTGACCGAAAAGGGGCGTGTTTCTGCGAACTCCAGGGCATCTTGAAATGGCCGCGGCATAATTCCGGGCGCGTGGAGGGCCGCCGGGAGGCGCCCACCTTCTACGGCGAGACCCCCCTCGGCCAGGACCTACCGGCGCCGGCGACTCAAGGCGATCGCCGCCGCGGTGCCACCGGCCACCGCGCCGACCCCCGCCGCCGCCGGAATCCCCACCTTCGCCGCCTTGCGCCCGGTGCGATAGTCCCGAAGCCGCCAGTCCTTCTCCCGCGCGTGCTTGCGCAGCTTCGCGTCCGGGTTGATGGCGTACGGGTGGCCGACGAGCGACAGCATCGGGATGTCGTTGTGGCTGTCGCTGTACGCCGCGCAGCGGTCGAGGTCGAGCCCCTCCGCCGAGGCCAGCGCGCGCACCGCCTCCGCCTTGGCGGGCCCGTGCAGCGGCTCGCCGACCAGCCGGCCGGTGTAGATGCCGTCCACCGACTCCGCGACGGTGCCGAGCGCCCCGGTCAGGCCCAGCCGGCGCGCGATCACCGTGGCGATCTCCACCGGCGCCGCCGTGACCAGCCAGACCTTCTGCCCGGCGTCCAGGTGCGCCTGGGCGAGCGCGCGGGTGCCCGGCCAGATGCGGTCGGCCATGTACTCGTCGTAGATCTCCTCGCCGATGGTCTGGAGCTCGACGACGCGATGGCCCTTGACGATGGACAGCGCCGAGTCGCGGGCGTCCTGCATGTGCTCGGGGTCCTCGACCCCGGCCAGCCGGAACCACGCCTGCTGCCAGGCGAAGCGGGCCAGGTCGCGGGTCTCGAAGAACTTCCGCTTGTACAGGCCGCGCCCGAAGTGGAAGATCGCGGCGCCCTGCATCACGGTGTTGTCGAGGTCGAAGAAGGCGGCCGCGCTGGTGTCGCCGATCACCGGGAAAGCCGGTTCCTCCGCGTCGGGCCGCGCGGTCTCCGGTGCCTCCTCCGAGGACTTGCGGGCGGCCTCGGCCGAGGCCTCGCCTGCCAACACGCTCCGCGCCGTGGCGGAGCGCCTACGGGGAGTGAGCCATCCGAGAGCGGCCATGTCGTGAGCATAGCCAGTCTGTTCGGTGCTTCCGGAGCCGGAAGGTTCGAAGGCCGTGAACTCTGGGTGAGGCAAGGGTTAAACCGGGTGTGCCGGGGCGGCGCGCGAGAATGGCCGGTATGAGTCCACTCTTCCGACGTAACGGCGACAAGAGCGCGAAGACCGAGCCCGGCGAACGGCTGGTCACTCTGATCCGCAAGCCCGGCTGCCATCTGTGCGACGACGCGCAGGCCGTGATCGAGAAGGTCTGCGGGGAACTCGGGGTGCCGTGGGACCGGAAGGACATCAGCGAGGACAAGGAGCTGTACGACCGGTACTGGGAGCAGATCCCCGTCGTCCTGGTCGACGGCGAGCAGCACACCTTCTGGCGCGTGAACGCCGATCGACTCCGCAAAGCACTGACCGAGTAGTCCAACTGGTCCCGAAAGTCGCTTAGGATCTACGGGCGGTTTGGTCTCGGGGGCGGGATTCGTGAGGAGCGTGTGCGGTTTTGCCCCCAGTAACGAAGGCACGCCGGTGTGTGCCCGCCGGTTCCCGCCAACGGCGCGAAAGGTGCGTGACCCCGGTCACTTCTGCCGGGCAAATCGGACACCATCTTTGTGCACGCGTTCACAAAGACATAGCCTGCTGTCGACGGGGCGGTCTGGGGACGTATGACCGCCCGCAGCCCCGCTCTACCATCAGGAGCACCGTGGCAACTGGCCGAACACACCGACCGGCGACCCGCAGCCGAGGGATTCCCGAGGCCACCGTCGCCAGGCTTCCGCTGTACCTCCGAGCCCTGACCGCGCTGTCCGAGCGCTCGGTACCCACGGTCTCCTCCGAGGAGCTGGCCGCGGCCGCGGGGGTCAACTCCGCCAAGCTGCGCAAGGACTTCTCTTACCTGGGCTCCTACGGAACGCGCGGTGTCGGCTACGACGTGGAGTATCTCGTCTACCAGATCTCCCGCGAACTCGGCCTCACCCAGGACTGGCCGGTTGTCATCGTCGGTATCGGCAACCTCGGCGCCGCCCTCGCCAACTACGGCGGGTTCGCCTCCCGCGGCTTCCGCGTGGCCGCGCTGATAGACGCGGACCCGGGCCTGACCGGCAAGCCGGTCGCGGGCATCCCGGTGCAGCACACCGACGACCTCGAGAAGATCATCAAGGACGACCGGGTCTCCATCGGTGTCATCGCCACCCCGGCCGGCGCCGCCCAGCAGGTCTGCGACCGGCTCGTGGCCGCCGGGGTCACCTCCATCCTGAACTTCGCGCCGACCGTGCTGTCCGTGCCGGACGGCGTCGACGTGCGCAAGGTCGACCTGTCGATCGAACTCCAGATCCTCGCCTTCCACGAGCAGCGCAAGTCCGGCGAGGAGAGCGCGGCCGGCGACGGTGGCAAGGCCGCCGCCGTCACCCCCCGCGACGACGCCGACCAGGGACCCGACGGGGACGTACCCGCCGTGATGCCCGCATGAGCCTCCTCGTCGTCGGACTGAGCCACCGCAGCGCCCCGGTCAGCGTGCTGGAGCGGGCGGCGCTGAACGCGGACGCCCAGACCAAGCTGCTGCACGACACGGTCGCCGCCGAGCCCGCCACCGAGGCCGCGCTGCTCGCCACCTGCAACCGCATCGAGCTGTACGCCGACGTGGACAAGTTCCACGCGGGCGTCGCCGAGCTGTCCACGCTGCTCGCCCAGCACAGCGGCGTCGGCCTGGAGGAACTGACCCCCTATCTGTACGTCCACTACGAGGACCGGGCCGTCCACCACCTCTTCTCGGTGGCCTGCGGCCTGGACTCGATGGTCGTCGGCGAGGGCCAGATCCTCGGCCAGATCAAGGACTCCCTGGCCCGCGCCCAGGACCTGCACACCGCGGGCAAGCTGCTGAACGACCTGTTCCAGCAGGCCCTGCGGGTGGGCAAGCGCGCCCACTCCGAGACCGGCATCGACCGCGCGGGCCAGTCCCTGGTCACCTTCGGCCTGGAGCAGCTGGCCGCGGGCGGCGACGTCCAGCGCTGGGCCGCCGGCCGCCGGGCGCTGGTGATCGGCGCCGGTTCGATGTCCTCGCTGGCCGCCGCCACGCTCGCGCGGGCCGGGGTCGCCGAGATCGTCGTGGCCAACCGCACCTTCGACCGTGCCGAGCGCCTCGCCGAGATCCTCCAGGAGGCCGACGACAACGCGGTGACCGCCCGTGCGGTACGGATGAATGCCGTGCCGGACGAGCTGACACGTGCCGACGTCGTCGTCTCCTGTACCGGGGCGACGGGCCTGGTGCTCACGGCGGAGTCGGTCGCAGGGGCCGTCGAGGGCCGCACCGGGCAGCCGCCGGTCACCGAGCCCGTTTTCACGGCCGTGAAGCCCGAGGCCCCGCAGCCCGCCGCCGACGAGAACTGCCCCCTGGACCTGGCCGCCGCCCAGCCCGGCTTCTCCGTCCTGGGCGAGGCCGCCGTGGCCGGGATGGACGCGGCAACGCTGGAGCAGCACGCGACCTGGGCGGCCGGGGGCAACACGCGCCCGGCGGGTGGTCGTACCACCGAGTCCGCAGAGGTGGACGCCGAGCTGATCACCGCGCTCGCCGCGACCGCCGCCACCGTGGGCCGGATTCCCGAGCGGCGCCGCCCCGAGCCGGTCGCCGAGCGGCCCGCGCCCGTCGTCTTCCTCCTCGACCTGGCCATGCCGCGCGACATCGACGCCGCCGTGCACCGCCTCGCCGGGGTGCGCCTGGTGGACATCGAGTCGCTCGCCGAGGCCTCCGCCGACGCGCCGATGGCAGCCGACGTGGACCAGGTGCGGCGTATCGTCTCCGACGAGGTCGCGGCCTTCGGGGCGGCCATGCGGGCGGCGCACATCACACCGACCGTGGTCGCGCTGCGCACCATGGCCGCGGACGTCGTCGCCGCCGAGATCGCGCGGCTGCACGGCCGCCTGCCCGACCTGGACGACCGCCAGCGCGGCGAGATCCGCCAGGCCGTGCACCGGGTCGTCGACAAGCTGCTGCACGCGCCGACCGTACGGGTCAAGCAGCTCGCGGCCGAGCCCGGTGGCACCGGGTACGCGGACGCGCTGCGCACCCTGTTCGACCTCGACCCCGAGACGGTCGCCTCCGTCTCCCGGGCCGAGGACAGCACAGAAACGAAGGACCGACCGGCATGAGTGACAAGGCACTGCGACTGGGAACCAGGCGGAGCAAGCTCGCCATGGCCCAGTCCGGTCAGGTGGCGGAGGCCGTCCGCCGGGTGACCGGGCGACCGGTCGAGCTGGTCGAGATCACGACGTACGGCGACACCTCCCGCGAGCACCTCGCGCAGATCGGCGGCACCGGCGTCTTCGTCACGGCGCTGCGCGACGCGCTGGTGCGCGGCGAGGTCGACTTCGCCGTCCACTCGCTCAAGGACCTCCCCACGGCCGAGCCCGAGGACCTGGTCCTGGCCGCCCTGCCGGTGCGCGAGGACCCGCGGGACGTGCTCGTCGCGCGCGACGACCTGAAGTTCACCGACCTGCCGCGCGGCGCCCGCATAGGCACCGGCTCCCCGCGCCGCATGGCCCAGCTGAACGCGTACGCCCGCGCCCACGGACTGGACATAGAGACGGTCCCGATCCGCGGCAACGTGGACACCCGCATCCGGTACGTCCGCGACGGCGAGCTGGACGCGGTCGTGCTGGCCGCCGCCGGACTCCACCGGATCGGCCGCATCGACGAGGTGACCGACTTCCTGTCGGTCGACACGGTTCTGCCCGCCCCCGGCCAGGGGGCCCTGGCGATCGAGTGCGCTGCCCAGCGCGCGGACCTGATCGCGGCGCTCGGCGAGCTCGACGACCCGTTCACGCGGGCCGCCGTGACCGCCGAACGGTCACTGCTCGCCGCCCTGGAGGCCGGTTGCAGCGCACCTGTGGGTGCGCTGGCCGACCTGTTGGGGGGCGGGCAGGTAGTTGTCAAGGAAATGCGCCTGCGCGCCGTCGTCGGGACCACCGACGGCACCCGCATGGTGCAGTTGTCCACCACCGGTCCCGTGCCCCAGACGCACGAGGGTGCGCTGGCACTCGGTAGCGAACTCGCAGCCGAGATGCTCGCCCAGGGCGCGGCCGGTCTGATGGGGGAGCGAGCACATTGAGCCCCACCGCCCTTCCTGCCGCCGGTCCGGAACACGGGCACGTCACCTTTCTCGGTGCCGGACCCGGGGATCCGGGACTGCTGACTCTGCGCGCCGTGGAGGCACTGTCGAACGCGGACGTCCTGATCGCCGAGCCCGAGGTGCTCGATGTGATCCGGACGCACGCGCGGCAGGGCGTCTCCGTCGTGCACACCGACGGGAACCTCTCCACGTCGCCACCGGGCACGCCGCAGCTCACGGTCGTTGACGGCACGTCAACCACCGCCGCTGCCCCGTCTCCTGCCCGGGATGCCGCTCATCTTGTCATGGAGGCCGCGCGGGGCGGCAGGCGGGTCGTGCGTGCGGTTTCGGGTGACCCCGGGCTCGACACGGACGCCGCCGAGGAGATGCTGGCGTGCGCCGCGGCCGGGGTGCCCTTCGAGGTCGTACCCGGCGTGGCGGCCGCGGTCGGTGTGCCGGCGTACGCCGGTGTGCCGCTGCGGGACGCGGACGGCGCGGACGTCCGTTTCGTGGACGCCCGTACCGCCTCCGACCGCTGCTGGACCGAGGTCGGCGCCTCCGACGGCACGGTCGTCGTCTCCACGACCCTGGACGCGGTGGCCGCCGCGGCGGGCGAGCTGGTCTCGGCCGGCCGCAAGCCGGACACCCCGCTGACGGTCACCGTCGCCGGTACGACGACGCGCCAGCGCACCTGGTCCGCGACGCTCGGCACCATCGCGCAGACGCTGAAGCAGGCGAAGGTGCTGCCCTCGCCGGACGGCGGCCGCCCGGTGATAGCCGTGGTCGGCGAGCGTTCCGCCGCCGCCCGGCGCGACCAGCTGTCGTGGTTCGAGTCCAAGCCGCTGTTCGGCTGGAAGGTGCTCGTGCCGCGCACGAAGGAACAGTCGGCGACGCTCTCCGAGCAGCTGCGGTCCTACGGCGCGGTGCCGCACGAGGTCCCCACCATCGCGGTGGAGCCGCCGCGCACGCCCCAGCAGATGGAGCGCGCGGTCAAGGGCCTGGTCACCGGCCGCTACGAGTGGATCGCCTTCACGTCGGTCAACGCGGTCAAGGCGGTGCGGGAGAAGTTCGAGGAGTACGGGCTTGACGCTCGGGCTTTTGCGGGTATCAAGGTGGCTGCGGTGGGCGAGCAGACGGCTCGCGCGCTGATCGCCTTCGGTGTGAAGCCGGACCTGGTCCCGAGCGGCGAGCAGTCGGCCGCCGGCCTGCTGGAGGACTGGCCCCCCTACGACCCGGTCTTCGACCCGATCGACCGCGTCTTCCTCCCCCGCGCCGACATCGCCACGGAGACCCTGGTGGCCGGTCTGATCGAGCTGGGCTGGGAGGTCGACGACGTCACCGCCTACCGCACGGTGCGCGCCTCGCCCCCGCCGGCCGAGACCCGCGAGGCGATCAAGGGCGGCGGCTTCGACGCGGTCCTGTTCACCTCGTCCTCCACGGTCCGCAACCTGGTCGGCATCGCGGGCAAGCCGCACAACGTGACGGTGATCGCCTGCATCGGTCCCGCGACGGCGAAGACGGCCGAGGAACACGGCCTCCGCGTCGACGTCATGGCCCCGGAACCCTCGGTCGCCAAACTGGCCGAGGCCCTGGCCGACTTCGGCGCGAAGCGCCGCGACGCGGCGCTGGAGTCGGGGGACCCGGTGACGCGTCCGAGCGAGCGGCGACCGGGGGCGCGGAGGCGTCGTTCGACGACCTGACGTTTTTCGCGGTCCTTGCCCACCCGCCCACCCGAAGCTCTTGGCTGATGGGTGGGCGGGCGGCTTTTTCCCGTCAGTGCTTCGACGCGTACGGCAGGAAGCTCGCCCAGGTGGTGGGGGTGAGGGCGAGGCGGGGGCCGGTGGGGTTCTTGGAGTCGCGGACGAGGATCTGCTCGGGAACGGCAGCTACTTCGACGCAGTCCGGTCCATCGGGCGTGCTGTAGCTGCTCTTTATCCACTCCAGCTTCATGTCTCTCCAAGCACTTTCTCGATGCGGGCCGACGACTCTCGGGGGTTGAGAGCCTGTGCCCGGATGATTCCATAGCGCATCTCTAGGAGCTGCACCTCTTTCGGGTTGGTGATCACCCGGCTGATGTGCTGCACCTCCAAGTGTCCGACGGTGGTGCCGTCGTTGAGTCGGAGCAGCCTGAACGAACCGTCGAGACCGGAGTTCTCCTCAAGGCTCAGGGGAAGTACCTGTAGGTCGACGTGAGGTAACTCGGCTACTTCCAACAGTCGTTCGAGTTGGCTACGCATGACCATCCTGCCCCCGATGGGTCGACGTAGCGTCGATTCGCACTGCACGAAGCTGAAGGCAGGCCGGGGCGACGTGTCGTTGATGATCTGCTGACGGGCCAGCCGAGCGGCTACCCGCTGCTCCAGCTCGTCCGCCGTGAAGGCCGGGCGACGCGTGCGGAGTCCTGCCCTTGCGTACTCCTCCGTCTGCAACAGTCCATGTACTGCTGAGTTGTTGTAGGCGCACAGCTCAGTCGACTCCGCCTCAAGTTTCTTCAGGTCCCGCACCTTCTTGGGGTACCGGACCTCCTCCAGGTCCGTCCTCATCGCGGAGATCTTGCCGCTGGCGCCCAACGCCTCGTCCGCCGCGTCGAGATACTCGGGGCGGGGGATCCGCCGCCTCCGCTCCACCGAGGAGACCAGTTCCTCCCCGTACCCGATCAGCGTGCCGAACTCGGCCTGGGTGAGGCCCGCCGCCTCGCGCCACAGCTTGAGTTGCCGGGCTACCGTACGAATGACGGCCCCGGCCTCCTCGTCCTCCAGTTCCGCGTCCCAGTCGCTCACGTCCGCCGCCCTCCCGTCGCCAACTGCCGGGCCCAACCGCGAACGCGGGTCGCTGGTCACGTCGTACAGCCCGGACGGATCCGGACAACTCACGGACAGGCACTGGTCGCACGGGCCACCGATATTCACAGGCTACGCAGGTGCGGACACGCTGCGTGATGTGAATCAGGAATCTCAGCAGACCGAGCTGGCGCAAAAGCCACCGCGCCAGTTCTCCGTACCGCTGTCGGCCACCCGCAGGGGTGCCCGCCTGGCGAGGCTCCTCGCGGTCGAGCAACTGGAGTCATGGGGCGTCCCGTTGGACCCGGCACGGCTGATCGTGGCCGAGCTGGCGACGAACGCCGTGCTGCACGGCAGGGTCCCGGGCCGCAGCTTCCGCCTGACCCTGGCGGTAACGGCCCCGGGCGTCCTGCGCATCGAGGTCACGGACACCCGCGCGGAATCCCTCCCGGTCCGCAACCCCACCCCCTCCGGATCCGGCTACGGCCTCCTCCTGGTCGACACCCTGTCCACCCGCTGGGGCGTCCGCCAGGGCCCGGTGCCGTGCAAGACGGTGTGGGCGGAGTGCGCGTTCGGTGCGGCGATGATCACTGCTTTGGCCTGAAGTCATGCCGGGCATCGTGATGTTACTCCCGCATTACCCTGACATGGGTTTTCCTTGGCCCTTCCGCCCTATGGTCGGAGGGCGCAGCTGCCAACGGAGTCGGGGGTGTCAATGGGTGATGGCAAGGTCCCCGGCAAGGTTCTGGACATCAAGACTGCCGATATCAAGGCGGCGGCGCCGGCTTTCCAGCAGGGAGCCATCGATCTGGGCAAGGCCCTGACTACTCTCATCGAGACCTTGGACGGCCTCGGTGAACCGTGGGGCCATGACGAGCCGGTCAAGGAGTTCGCCGGGGTCTACAAGCCGCATCAGAAGTCGATCGAGAGCGCGGCGGGCATCCTGGTGCTCGGGCTGACGAGCATTCACGAGGCCATGGTGGACCTGTCGGACGGGCATGTGGACAATGATCAGCTCATCGCCGGCATGTTCACGGAAGTGAAGGTCGGCAAGCAGGGCGGCGGTCCCGGTGAGCATTGAGGACAAGGCCCGCCATGTCCTGCTCAAGTTGGGCCTGTGGTGGCCGGAGGCCGACTCCGGCAAGCTGCGGGACGCCGCGAAGGCCTGGCGTGCGTTCGCCGATTCGGTGGACGACGTCCGTTCCCCGGTGCACCGCAGTGCGTCCGGGATCATCCACAACAACACCGGTGAGTCGATCGAGGCGTTCGACAAGTTCTGGGGCCGCTACGCCCAGGGCAAGGACGGCGGCTGGCTGAGCGATCTCTCGCACTCCGCACGGCAGATGGCCGGCATGCTCGACAAACTCGCCGACGCCATCGACGATGCGATCAACAAGCTCTGGACCCGGATCGCGGTCGACGCCGCCGTGATCGCGGGCGGCATCACCCTGGCCGTCATGACCGCGGGTATCGCCTCCGGGGCGGCGGCGGCCGCGGCGGACGCGGTCATCGAGTTCGGCGCCACGGTGGGCGTCGGGATCTCCGCGGCGGTGGCCGACATCACCGCGGCCGCCTTCGTCGGTGTCGCGTTCGGCGGGGTCGAGTCGGTCACCGTCGATGCCGCCCTGGCCCAGCCGCTGAAGATGGTCACCGGTCTGCAGCACGGCTTCAGCCTGGACGAGGTCAACCAGGCCGCCAAGGACGGCATGGTCTACGGGGGAGCCCTGGGCGCGGGCGGCGACCTGCTGAAGGCGAGCATGGAAGGCGGACTCGCCGATACCACCCCGCTGCTCCTGCGTCCGCCGTCGCTCCGCCCCGACCTGGTCGATCTGGGCCCGGCCGCCCGCAACGCCGAGCGCACCCCGTGCGTGGGTGAGCCGATCGACGTGGCGACCGGCGCGATGCTGATGACACAGACGGACCTGTCGCTGCCAGGCAGCCTGCCGTTCCAGTTCACTCGCACCCACCTCTCCTCCTACCGCGGTGGTGTCTGCTTCGGCCCGACCTGGATCTCCACCCTGGACGAGTGCCTCCAGATCGATGGCGAGGGCGTCGTCTTCGCCGCCGCCGACGGCATGCGCCTGGTCTACCCGGTGCCGGAACCCGGTGTTGCGGTGATGCCGGTGAAGGGCGCCCGCTGGCCCCTGGAGTGGGACGGTGGACCGGACGGCGCGATGACGGTCACCGACCCGTCGACAGGCGTGACCCGCACCTTCGCCGCCCCGGTTCCCTCCCCGTCCTTCGGCGTCTTCCACCTGGCCCTGGACTCCTGGTCCGACCGCAACGGCAACCGCATCGACATCGAACGCGACGATGAGGGCGTCCCGTTCGGCATCCGCCACTCCGGCGGCTACTACGTCGCCGTCGACACCCGGGGCCCCCGCATCACCGCCCTGCGCCTGCTGGACGAGCCGCCCTCCCGCTATCACCCGGCCATCGCACCCGACGAGGGCACGGTCGTCATGCGCTACGGCTACGACCACGCCGGCAACCTCACCGAGGTCATCAACTCCAGCGGCGAACCCCTGCGCCTCACCTATGACGCCGAAGGCCGTGTCACCCGCTGGACCGACCGCAACGGCACCTGGTTCTCCTACATCTACGACGAGCACGGCCGCGTCGCCCGCACCGAGGGCATCGACGGCATCCTCTCCGGCACCCTGACCTACGACGCCACCAACCGCACGACGACGTACACCGACTCCCAGGGCCACGTCTCCGTCCACCGCTACAACGCCGAGGGCCTCGTCGTGGAGGAGACGGACCCGCTGGGGCATGTCACCCGTACGGAGTGGGACGAGTACGGTGACAAGCCACTTAAAGTCACCGGCCCGCTGGGGCACACCACTCAGTACGTCTACGACCATGCTGGCAACCCCACCGAGCTCACCCTCCCCGATGGCTCGGTGGCACAGGCTGTCTACAACGCGCTTGGCGTGCCGACAGAGGTGGTCGAGCCGGGTGGGGCAGTCTGGCGTCATACCTATGACGAGCGGGGAAACCTGCTGACGACCGTGGATCCGCTCGGGGCTGAGACCCGGTACGCATACGACACGGGGGGTCGGCCGACGTCGATCACTAACGCCCTCGGACACACCCGTGAGATCGCATACGACGGGGCAGGTCTCCCCGTCGCCCTGACGGACGAACTTGGCCACACGACGACGGTCCACCGCGACCTCTTCGGCCGGATCACCGAGGTGACCAACCCGCTGGGGCACACCACTCGCCTGGGTTGGACGGCAGAAGGTAAACCGTCCTGGCGGGAACAGGTCGACGGCACGCGGGAGTCATGGACCTGGGACGCCGAGGGCAATCTGCTCACGCACACCGACCCCGTGGGCAACACGACGCACCACACACCGACGCACTTCGACGTACCCGCCACGCAGACCGAACCGGACGGTACCCGCTACGCGTTCGCCTACGACACCGAACTCCGGCTGACCGGGGTCACCAACCCTCAGGGGCGGACCTGGACGTATGCCTACGACCAGGCCGGCCGTCTGGTCGCAGAGACGGACTTCAATGGCCGCACACTGACGTATACGCATGACGCGGCAGGACAGTTGGCCTCCCGCACCAACGGTGCCGGAGAGACCGTACACTTCACGCGGGACCCGGTGGGCCGCGTCGTGGAGCAGCGGTCCAGCGCGGATGACTTCTCGACGTTCTCCTACGGCCCGGACGGCGGCCTGGCGCAAGCTGACAACGGCCATGCCACTGTGATCCTGGAACGGGATGCGCTTGGCCGTGTGGTGTCCGAGATAGTCAACGGGCGTACGACCGCGCATGCCTACGACCCTCTCGGTCGCCGGACCCAGCGTGTGACCCCCTCCGGGCTGACCTCGTCTTGGACGTACGACGCGGCAGGGCGCCCGCTCAATCTGCGCTCACCCGCCGGCACGCTGGACTTCACCCACGACGCGGCGGGCCGGGAGACGGCGCGTTACATCGGTGCCGAGGTAACCCTGACGCAGGTCTGGAGCGGGTCAGGCCGGCTGATCGCGCAGACCCTGACCGCGGGAACGCAAGCCGACGAACGCCGTCTCCTCCAGCACCGCACCTATGCCCACCGGGCGGACGGATACATCACCGAGATCCGCGAGTTGACCTCGGGCACGCGTCGCTTCGACCTCGACGGCACGGGTCGAGTCATCGGTGTTCGAGGGCACGGCTGGAGCGAGGGCTACGCCTACGACCCGGCTGGGAATGTCTCACACGCCACCGCCCCCGACCACGCCGCCCAGGGTGAGCGCGAGTTCGAGGGCACCTTGGTCCGGTCAGCCGGTCGAACCTCGTACGCCTACGATGCGCACGGCCGTCTGATCCGCAAGACCCGCAAACTCCTGAATGGTCAGAGCCACACGTGGACCTACGTCTGGAATGCCGAGGACCGGCTGACGGACGTGACAACTCCGGACGGTGGCCGCTGGCGTTACGCCTATGACCCGCTCGGCCGCCGCATCTCCAAGCACCGCGTGACAGAGGCCGGCTCAGAGACCGACCGAACGGAATTCTCCTGGGACGACTCGGCCTTGGCCGAGCAGACCGTTCCGGACGGGCAGGTCATCACCTGGGACTACACACCAGGCACCCATCGCCTGGTGGCCCAGACCGACCATATTCCGACAGGTGCACCGGACAACACATCGTTTCTCGCCCGATTGGCCGAGGAATCCGATCCCGGCCGCGCACCCCGGTTCCATGCCGTGGTGACGGACTCCATCGGCACACCCATGGAGTTGGTCTCCGTCTCAGGAGATCTCGTCTGGCAGCACCGCACCACTCTCTGGGGCACTGGCTTTGCGTCCCCGGAGGCCGACAGCGACTCGGCCGACTGCCCGCTGCGCTTCCCGGGCCAGTACGCCGACCCCGAGACCGGGCTGCACTACAACCTCCATCGCTACTACGACCCTGAAACCGCCCGGTACATCAGCCCGGACCCGCTGGGCCTGGAACCCTCCAGCAATCCGTATGCCTACGTGGTCAACGCCCTCGGCTGGACGGATCCGCTGGGCCTGGCCCCCCAGTGCGGAATCGACCTGTCCAATGCCACACCGCACAGTGGCCGCTTCCCCGATGAGGCGAAGCCGAACGAGATCCTGGTGCGCCGAAAGCATGATGGGACGGTGACGGCCTACGCTGTTTACGACGATCAGGGCCTGCCCATCAAACGGGTCGACGTCGACCCCAATTCCAAGCCGCATGGCGGAGTACCTGCGCCCCACACGCTGGAGACGACCAGGAACGTGAATCCGAAGACCGGCGAAGTGTTCCTCAAGTGGAAAAAGATGCCCCGGCCGGCACGCCCCGATGAGCTTCCTCAGTGAGTGCGGAGGACGAACGATGGATCCGCTGAGAGTTCGGGACGTAAGAGAGTGGACGGAGGCCGTAGGCGACGATGCTGATTACCTCGACTACCTCTCGCAGCAGGTAGGGCTGGGCGAGTGGGCTGCGTTCACACGCGCGTTCATGCCCCGGTTTGTGGAAGTGGAAGGCTGCATCCTGTGGGATCGCGTCTACCAGCCAGACAACTTCCGCACCTGGTATGACCAGTTGCGGGGTGATACCACCTCGATCGAGGCGGCACTGAACCAGTTCCGTCTCGCGCTCTACATCAACATCCCGGAAGATCGGGACTCCGAGGCCGCCGCTTCCGCGCTGGCTGGGGAGATCGCCGTCTCCTGGCGTCGATGCCTGCGTGATGCCTTCCCCGACCGCTCGTTCGAGGTCGCTGCGAGCGAGACGGAGGACGGGCCGGTGGTGAGCTTCGTGACGGTCCGCTGAAGCAGGCAGGCGCACCGACCGTGTCACCAAGTTCGGCCTGCCCCGGTGATGGCCGCGGTTTCGGGGCTACATTCGACGCTTGGCGACTTCCGGCATTTCGGACGATGCCGTGGCAGGGCTGGGTATGTGGGTGTGGCGGCGGCCGTGGGGCGGCTACCGAGCCGGGTGCTCGGCAGGTCGGGTGAGCCGCGGTGGTTGCTGTGGAAGCCGGGGTAACTCGCCGCGCTGCTCGCGGAGGACACCCTGCGGGTGGTCGCGGATGAGGCTGGTGTGTACCGTGCGCTCACGGGCGGCCGCAAGCGAGCGCCGTGGGGCGCCTGCCTGTGGGCGCCCGCACCGACGCCCACAGGCAGGAGTGGCTTACGGGGTCGTGCAGTTGAGCGTGCCCGATGGCAGGTTGTTGCCGGACGAAGATGTCGCGGTGAAGCCGAAGGTCGTACTGCCGTCCGCCGGGATCGTGCCGTTGTAGGCGGCGTTGGCGACCGTCACCCCGCCGCCCGAGGCGGTGGACAGGATGCCGCTCCACACGCTGCCGATCGTGGTGCCGCTGCCCGGGGTCCAGCCGACGTGCCAGCCGTTGGTCGGGGCGGTGCCGTGGTTCATCACGGTGACCGTGGCCTGGAAGCCGCCGCTCCAGGAGCTGTCCACGTTGTACGTGGCCATGCAGGAGCCGGTGCCGCCGGTGGGCGGCGGGGTCGTGCCGCCACCGCCGTCCGGGGGCGGGGTCGTACCGCCGCTGCCCCGGATGCCGGTCACCTCGCCGTTGCCGCCGTCGAAGACGATGTCGGAGCAGGAGAAGAAGTTCTCGTTGCTGTCCGAGCGCACCCACTGGATGAACATCAGCGCGTTGCCCGAACGGCCCGAGGGCAGCGCCTGGTTCCAGTAGTAGTGACCGCCGTCCGTGCCGGGCGAGCCGGAGGCGGGCGGGTTGGTGACCGTCGAGGCGAGCTGGAGGTCCGACCAGGCGAGCGGGGTCGTCGGCGACCAGCCCTGCTTGGTGAAGTAGACCCGGAAGTCACCGGGGTGCGCCGCCCAGTTGCTGTACTGGAGCTGGATGGTGGAGCCCGAGGTCAGGTGCGTCTTCGGCCAGTCGTCGCGGGCCAGGTTGTAGCCGCTGAAGTCGTACGGCGACTTGTTGCCCGCGCTGCAGATCGTGCCGTCCGGGACGTAACCCTGGCCCTTGCCGCCGGCGTTGGAGTCCAGTACCGCGAACCAGTTGTAGAGCGAGGACGACCCGCTCTGCGCGATGGCCGCCGCACAGGCCGGGTTGGTCGGGTCGACCGCGCCGCTGCTCGTGATGGCGTCCTTGTAGCAGAGGTAGGTGCGCGAGCCGGGGAACATGGCGACGCCGTGCGCCGACGCGGTCCCCGAGCCGAGGAGGATCAGTCCTAAGGCGGAGACCGTGGCGGCCAACGCGGCCAGCAGGGCCGCCGTTCTGCTGCGTCTGATCATGGGGGAGAGACCTTTCGCAGATCGACTTGGGCAGAGATGTACGGGGTGGGAGCGCTCCCACACTCGGAGGATAGGGATGCGTAAACCATATGTAAACGGCCTGGACAAAGTGCGGCCCGGGCGGGGGCGGCGGAGCCGTCCCGACCGGGCCGGGTGAACGTGGTCGAGGGGCCGGGGCTACGCCGCCGTGCCGCCCGCGTAGTCGCTGCTGAACGTCGTCTCGATGGTCTGCGCCACCGGCTGGGCCACGCCCGTGCCGGTCATGATGATGCCCAACTCCCGGTTGCTGCTGAGGGAGTTGCTGCTGATGTTCATGGAGCCGGCCTCCACCGCCTGGGTGGACAGGCCGTAGTCGGCGACCATGGCCTTGGCGTGGATGTAGAAGCCGTTCGGGTCGGAGTAGCCGACGACCGTGCCGCCCGCCGCCTTGACCGCGGAGACCTCGCTGGCGTAACTGGCGGGGTCTTCGAGGACGACACGGACCTTCACGCCCGCCTTGGCGCGCGCCACGATCGCGTTGACGACCGTGCTGTCGCTGAACTCCAGCTCCTGCACGTCCAGCGTCTTGGTCGCGGCGTTGATGAAGGACACCAGCCGGCTGCGCGAGTCGGTGGGGGACCACAGCAGGTGGTCGCCGTCGGTGGGGGTGATCGCGGTGCCGGCGTAGTCGGCGTCGAAGACCTTCTCGATGGCGGCGACATCGCGGGTGTCGTCGGTGAAGACGCCGTAGTCCCGGCTGGTCGTGTAGTACTGCGAGGTCAGGTTGCCGGTCAGGACGAGCGACTTGGTGCCGTCCACGGTGATCGTCTTCTGGTGCGTGTAGACGTAGGACGAGGAGGACCAGACGACGCCCACGCCCGCGGCGGTCAGTGTCGTGTACGCCGCGTTGTCCTCGCTCTTGTGCTGCCGGTCCAGGACGACCCGGACGGTGACGCCCTTCTTCTCCAGCGCGACCAGGTCGTTGACGGCCGTCGTGTCCTCCAGCTCGTACATCGTCATGTCGAGCTTGCTGGTGGCCGAGTTGATGAAGTCGTAGATCGTCGGCTGGCCGGTACCGGCCTGGGAGAAGGCGAACGCCGAGTACGTCGCCGCGTTCGCGGGGACGGCGGCGACGGCGACGGCGGTGCCGGCGGCGAGGGCGACAGCGGCGCGGGTGAGGGCCTTCCGCAGCATTGCGTGACTCCTTCTGGGAGGCAGGGGGTGTGGTGTCGGGTGCATGACACCACGCGCGTAGAACGCTGGGGAGGCGCGCGGATCCAGAGATGGCCAGGGGGGCGCAAAAACTCGGTATCGGGGTTCCGGTTTGCCCCTCAATGCCAGGCCGCCGGGCCGACAGGGCGTCGGTAAGGAAGGCGAGCGGGCGGGCGTAGCGTAGACGGCATGACGAAGTACGGATCTTTCCCCGGTACACGTCCCCGGCGGCTGCGGACCACGCCCGTCATGCGACGGATGGTCGCCGAGACGCGCCTGCACCCCGCCGACCTGATCCTCCCCGCGTTCATCCGCGAGGGCGTGAGCGAGCCCGTGCCGATCGCCGCGATGCCCGGCGTCGTCCAGCACACCCGCGACAGCCTGAAGAAGGCCGCGGCGGAGGCCGTCGAGGCCGGGGTCTCCGGGATCATGCTCTTCGGCGTGCCGGAGGACGGCAACAAGGACGCCCAGGGAACGGCCGGTACGGACCCCGAGGGGATCCTCCAGGTCGCGCTGCGCGACGTACGCGCCGAGGTCGGGGACGACCTCCTCGTCATGTCCGACCTGTGCCTGGACGAGTTCACCGACCACGGGCACTGCGGGGTGCTGGACGCCGAGGGCCGGGTCGACAACGACGCCACCCTGGAGCGGTACGCCGAGATGGCCCAGGTGCAGGCCGACGCCGGTGCCCACATCGTCGGCCCCAGCGGGATGATGGACGGCCAGATCGGCGTCATCCGGGACGCGCTCGACCAGATCGGCCGCGAGGACGTGGCGATCCTCGCCTACACCGCGAAGTACTCCTCCGCGTTCTACGGCCCGTTCCGCGAGGCCGTCGCCTCCTCGCTGCGGGGCGACCGCAAGACGTACCAGCAGGACCCCGCCAACTGGCGCGAGTCCCTGCGGGAGTTGGAGCTGGACCTCGCCGAGGGCGCGGACATGGTGATGGTCAAGCCGGCCGGGCCGTACCTCGACATCCTCGCGCGCGTCGCGGACGCGGTGGACCTGCCGGTCGCCGCGTACCAGATCTCCGGCGAGTACTCGATGATCGAGGCCGCGGCCGAGAAGGGCTGGATCGAGCGGGACCGGGCGATCTTCGAGACCCTGACGGGGATCAAGCGGGCCGGGGCGCGGAACATCCTGACGTACTGGGCGACCGAGGTGGCGCAGAAGCTGCGCTGAATCGGGAGCGGCCCCGGGTGTGGCCTCGGGTGTGGCCTCGTGAGCGGCCCCGGGAGTGGTCTCGCGAGCGGCGGTCCGAGGGATAGTTGAGGAATCAATTAGTTCGGTCCGCTGTTCACGGCGGTATGAAACGCATCGGATTCCTCTCCTTCGGCCACTGGGCCGACAGCCCGCACTCGAAGACCCGCAGCGCCTCCGACACGCTGCTCCAGTCCATCGACCTCGCGGTGGCCGCCGAGGAGCTGGGCGCCGACGGGGCCTACTTCCGGGTGCACCACTTCGCCCGCCAGCTGGGCTCGCCCTTCCCGCTGCTCTCCGCGATCGGCGCGAAGACCTCGCGCATCGAGATCGGCACCGGTGTGATCGACATGCGCTACGAGAACCCCATGTACATGGCCGAGGACGCCGGCGCCGCCGACCTGATCTCCGGCGGCCGGCTCCAGCTCGGCGTCAGCCGCGGGTCACCGGAGCAGGTCATCGACGGCTGGCGGTACTTCGGCCACGCGCCCGGCGAGGGCGAGACCGACGCCGACATGGCCCGCAAGCACACCGAGGTGCTGCTGATGGTGCTCCAGGGCAAGGGCTTCGCCGAGCCGAACCCGCGCCCGATGTTCGCCAACCCGCCGGGACCGCTGCGCATCGAGCCGTACTCCGAGGGGCTGCGCGAGCGCATCTGGTGGGGTGCGGGCTCCAACGCCACCGCCGCCTGGGCCGCCGGACTCGGCATGAACCTGATGAGCTCGACCGTCAAGGACGACGAGGGCGGCGCGCCCTTCCATGTGCAGCAGGCGGCGCAGATCCGGGCCTTCCGCAAGGCCTGGGCCGAGGCGGGCTGGGAGCGCGAGCCGCGGGTCTCCGTCTCGCGCAGCGTCTTCGCCCTCACCGACGACCGCGACCGCGCCTACTTCGGCCGCGACGGCGACAGCAGCGACAGCATCGGCTACCTGGACGCCGACACCCGGGCGATCTTCGGCCGTACGTACGCCGCCGAGCCCGACGCCCTGATCGAGCAGCTGGCCGGGGACGAGGCGATCGCCGAGGCCGACACGCTGCTGCTGACCGTGCCCAACCAGCTCGGCGTGGACTACAACAGTCACGTCCTGGAGAACATCCTCACCCATGTCGCGCCGGCGCTCGGCTGGCGCTGACCCTGACCGGCGGGAGTCGCCGTGGGCAAGATCCTGATCATCGGCGGGACCGGCTACACCGGCGCGAACGTCGCCGCCGAGGCCGTCGCCCGGGGCCATCAGGTGGCGTCGTACGCACGGTCGGCGCCGAAGTCCCCGGTCGACGGGGTGTCGTACACCCAGGGCGCGGCCGAGGACGCGGTACGGCTGGTCCCCGGCCGGGACGCGGTGGTCGCGGCCCTGTCGCCGCGCGGCGACCTGGTGGGCCGGCTGCGCGGCCTGTACCAGGACATCGCCGCCGCGGCGGCCGCCGACGGCGCCCGGCTGATCGTGATCGGCGGGTTCTCCTCGCTGCGCCCCGCGCCGGGCGAGCCCCGGTTCGCCGAGGGGGACGTACCCGAGCAGTTCCGGTCCGAGGCGCGCGAGATGGACGCGATCCGGGAATGGCTCACCACCGCCGCGCCCGGCTCGCTCGACTGGACCCTGATCTCGCCCGCGGGCGGCTACGGCGCCTGGGCGGCGGGCGAGCGGACCGGGTCGTACCGCGTCGGCGGGGAGGTCGCCCTGCTCGACGAGCAGGGCAGGTCGGAGATCTCCGGCGCCGACTTCGCGCTGGCGATCGTCGATGAGATCGAACGCGACGCGCATCCCCGGGCGCACATCTCCATCGCCTATTAGGCGGTCGCCCCCGAGGGACTTCCGGGGGCGTCTCCGGGTCACCAGCCCGCGATGTCGGACGCGTTCTGCTGCCAGTAGGTGACCTTCAGCGAGCTGTCGTAGTAGACGCCCTTCGCGGGCAGGGTGACGTTCGCCGTGGCGCCGCCGTCGCTGTTCGGGGTCATGCCCTGGAAGTACACGGTCAGCTTGTGGCCGGTCTGGCCGCCGTCGCCGCTGCCGTCGGCGGCGGACAGCAGCACGCCCGCGTAGCCGGACTCGCCGGGCGCGAGGGTGGTGACCGCCTGCGGCTTGGTCGACTCGTCGGCGCCGGGCGCCCACTGCATCCCGTCGAAGCGGAGCACCGGGTAGTACGTCAGGTCGCAGTACTTCGAGCCGGTGTTCTTGACGGTGAGCATCATGTGGTTGAGCGGGCGGGACAGCACCTGCGCGGTGACCTTGGTGTTGGAGCCGTTGCACAGGACGCGGTTCTCCGGGTCCGAGGCGTTGCCCGAGCCCTTGGAACCACCGGTGCCGCCGGAGGCGTGGGTTCCTTGGGTACCGCTGCCGCCGGTGGCGCGGTGGGATCCGGCCGAGGTCTGCGTGCCGTGCGCGGTGGAGCCGGTCGACCCCTGCTGCGCATTCGCGTCGGCGGAGGGCTGGTTGGCGGCGGGCGTGCCGCTCGCGCTCGCCGCCGGGGTGTGCCGGGCGGCGCCCTCGTCCTTGGTGCCCGTGCCGTTGTCGCACGCGGTGAGGGCGAGTGCGGCGAGTGCGGCGCCGGCCGCGGCGAGCAGGGGGGTACGGGTGCGGAGGGCAAGGCGGTTGCGCATGGCGCTTCTCGCTTCCGGGTCGTGGAGTGCTTGGATGTCCACAGCCTGCGGGCCGCTTTGTCCCGCCCGCCAGCCCCGGCGGCCGATCCGGGACGCTGGAACGGCCACATAGGTGTTGACCTGCAAGAACGTCCCTTCCCTGGAATGGGGGAATGGGACAGGGGAGGGGACGGATCGTGTCGGAAAGCACCGGGGGGACCGGGTTCGCCGAGCGGCTGCGGGAGTTGAAGGACCGCTCAGGGCACAGCTACGGCATGCTCGCCAAGCGGCTCCACATGAGTACGTCGACGCTGCACCGCTACTGCAACGGGGAGGCCGTACCGACGGACTACGCCCCCGTGGAGCGGATGGCACGGCTCTGCGGGGCGTCACCGGAGGAACTCGTGGCGCTGCACCGGAGTTGGGTGCTGGCGGACGCGGGACGGGGGAAGAAGGCGGCCGAGGGGGGCGCACAGGGAGCGGCCGAGGGGCTCGCATCGGGGGCGGCCGAGAGGCCCACACCAGGGGCGGTCGGGGGGCTCGCGCCGGGGGTGGCCGGGGAGGCCGTGGGGGAGGCGGTGACGGGGGGAGTCTCCGCGTCCGCCTCCGCGTCGGCCCCTGCGTCGGCCCCTGCGTCGGCCTCTGCGTCGACCCCCGCGTCCGCTCCCGCGTCGGCAACGGCTCCGGAACCGGCAACGGCTCCGGCACCGGGGTCGGGCCCGGCATCGGGATCGGGCCCGGCATCGGCATCCGCTGCGGCACCGGACCCGGCGCCCGCGCCTGAGCCTGCCCCGGACGCGGACCTGGCACCGCGTCCGGCATCAACCCCGGCTCCGGAAGCCGCCGTTCCCGGCCCCCGTCCACGCCCCCGCCCCGGCGCCCGCTCCCGCCGCCCCGTCCTCATCGCCGCCCTCACCGGAGCCGCCGTACTCGGTGCCGTGGCCCTCGCGTTCGGGCTGCCCGACAGCGGGCGCCCCGACCAGGGCGCGGCGCCCACCGGAGCCACCGCCGCCGCCCGGGACCGCACGCCCGCGACCGGTACCGGTACCGCGACCCGGGGCAGCGGCTCGCCCTCCCCGTCGAGCTCCGCCCGGCACCCCTCGCCCTCCGCCGACCAGGGAAGCACCGCGGGACCGGACGCGGCCACGAGCGGACCGCCGGGCGGCGCGACCGCCGACGACAAGGAGTCCACGGCCGTCCCCCTCGCGATCACCACCCACCCGTACTCCTGGGAGAGCCCCTGCTTCCAGCACTATCTGATCGACCGCCCGCCCACGGCCGTGTCCCCGCCGCCCGTCGAGAACGACGCGCCCGCGTGGGTGGCCGTGCACCAGGCCGTCTCGGCGGGCGAGCAGTACGTCACGCTCACCGTGCAGGGCAGCGGCAAGCAGACCGTGGTGCTGGAGGGGATGTCGGTACGGATGGCGGGCAAGCGCGCGCCGCTCGCCTGGAACGACTACGCCATGGGCTACCCCGGCGTGGGCTGCGGCGGCGGGGTGCCCACCCACTCCTTCACCGTCGCCCTGGACGCCGTACGGCCGGCCGTCCAGCCGGTGGCCGGACAGCGCGGCTTCCCCCTCAGCGTGAGCGAGTCGGACCCCGAGGTCTTCTACATCACGGCGAACGCCTCCGCGTACGACGTCAGTTGGTACCTGGAGCTGTCCTGGTCCAGCGGCGGCCGGCACGGCACCCTGGAGATCGGTGACAAGGGCCGGCCCTTCCGCACCAGCGGCAGCAACGGGCGCCCCGCCTACGCCTTCCCGCTGGGCGGCGAGAAGTGGGCGCCCGCGCAGTAGTGGCCGACGGCCGTCGTCACCGGTGGGTCAGTCCCACCAGAAGAACCAGGTGGTCTCGCCGACCAGCTCCTTCGCGTAGGCGCGGAGGGTGTCCGCGCCCTGCGTGATGTTGTCCGGGCAGAACGCGAAGTGCTCCGCCGCCACCGCCTCGGCCTCGGCCAGGTCGGTGGGCGGGGCGGCCACGGACAGCAGCAGGGCGTCGAAGCCGAGCGCGACGACCCGTATGCCGAAGCGGTCCTCCCAGGAGCGCAGGACCGCGCACAGCCGCGCCACGTCATTGTCGTGGTTCAGCGGGCCGCTCCAGCCGATCGCGGCCGGGATGTCGGCGGAGCGGCGGGCGGGGACGAGGGCGAGGTGCGGGGCGGGGAAGACGGACTGGCCCTGGTCGGCGGTCAGTTCGTCGGCGGCGTGCGCGGCGCGGGTGCTCGGGTCGGCGCTGAGCTTCTTGGGCGGGGCGAGTCCGGGCCACTCCGGCCCGAACGGCTCCACGAGGTCCCCGAGTTCGTCGCCGGGACCGGACTCCTCGTCGCCCTCCCAGTACTCGGCGAGGACCTCCTCCGGGTCGTGGTCCCCCGGGTAGGAGACGTCGTCCGGCATCAAGTCCCAGTCCTCCGGACCGCCCTGGGGGCCGCCGGTCTCCACCAGCACCGGGAGCAGCCCGGCGCGCGCGGCCGGGGCGCCGAGGGCGGTCCAGGTGCCGGGGCCGGCCGGTTTGTCCGCGAGCCAGAGCAGCGGTTCGTGGTGCGGGCCGTTCTCGGTCGTGTCGAGCAGCCTGCCGGGCGGCAGTTGGAGCCCCAGGCTGCGGCCGCTGGGGTCGGTGGCCAGCCGGGGCAGCGGGTTGGGAAGAGTCGCCATGGGGGTGACTGTAGGGGGAGGGTCTGACAATGGCTCCCCAAGGGTTCCGAAACTTTCGAAGTGGCCCCACCCTCTCTCGGTCATGCTCCCTTCACCGTCTCGGAGAAGTCTGTGACATTCATGCGAGATGCCCGCTCACCAGCCAATTCCCTTTCCGAGATGGAGATTTGATGACCCGAATGTTTCGAAATAACTACCGAAACCATTGACTGCCTTTGTGTACACCTCAACACTGATGCACCATCGCGCAGCGCGTCGCTCCACCCTCATCCGGCTCCATCGATCCATGAGGAGGAAGCACGTCCATGAAGATCCGCAGCCGAAGAGAACACCGCCCCCGGGGCCCTCGCACCTCGCTGTTCCGAGGTGTCTGCGCCGTCGTCCTGCTCGCCGTCGGGGCGCTGACCCTGCCCGGCGCCGGGACCGCCGGCGCCGACACGGTCATCACCTCGAACCAGACCGGCACCGACAACGGCTACTACTACTCGTTCTGGACCGACGGCGGCGGCACCGTCTCCATGAACCTGGGGTCGGCCGGCAACTACAGCACCAACTGGAGCAACGTCGGCAACTTCGTGGCCGGCAAGGGCTGGAGCAACGGCGGGCGCCGCAGTGTGACCTACTCCGGCACCTTCAACCCCTCCGGCAACGCGTATCTGTCGCTGTACGGCTGGACCTCGAACCCGCTGGTCGAGTACTACATCGTCGACAACTGGGGCAGCTACCGGCCCACCGGCACCTTCAAGGGCACGGTCACCAGTGACGGCGGGACGTACGACATCTACGAGACGACCCGGACCAACGCCCCGTCGGTGGAGGGCACCAAGACCTTCAACCAGTACTGGAGCGTGCGGCAGTCCAAGCGGACCGGCGGCACCATCACCACCGGCAACCACTTCGACGCCTGGGCCGCTCACGGGATGAACATGGGCAGCTTCAACTACTACATGATCATGGCGACCGAGGGCTACCAGAGCAGCGGCAGCTCCAACATCACCGTGGACAGCTCCGGTTCGGGCGGCGGTGGTGGCACCGGCGGCGGTGGCGGCACCGGCGGCTGCACGGCGACCGTGACCGCGGGGCAGGTGTGGGACGACCGGTACAACCTGAACGTCTCGGTGAGCGGGGCCAGCAACTGGACGGTGACCGCGAATGTCCCGGCTCCGGAGAAGGTGTTGTCGACGTGGAACGTGGCCGCGAGTTATCCCAGTGCCCAGGTGCTGAGCGCCAAGTCCAACGGCAGCGGCAACAACTGGGGCCTGACCGTGCAGAAGAACGGCTCGACCACCTGGCCCACGTTCAGCTGCACGGCGAACTGATGCCGAAGCCCTAGGCCAGCGTCGTGATGCAGAACGGGTGTCCGGCCGGGTCGAGAAGCACCCGCCAGCGCTTCTCGCCCGGCTGGAACTCCGGCCTGGTGGCGCCCAGTTCGAGGATCCGTCGCTCGGCGGCGTCCAGGTCGTCCACCCCCAGCTCGATATGGGCCTGCTTGCCCTGGGCGGGGTCCGGCCAGGTGGGCGGGCGGTAGTCGGCGACCCGGGTGAAGCCGAGGCCGGGGGCGCCCTCGGTGCCGAGCAGGATGAAGTCGTCGGTGGCGAAGAGGGTGCGGTGGCCGAGCAGCTCACCGTAGAAGCGGGCGAGTCCGGCGGGGTCGGCGCAGTCGAAGGTGACGGCGACGTAGCGGATGGCGGGAGTGGTCTCCGTAGTCATGAGGGGGACGCTACGACGTGACCAGGACAGGTACGGTCCTGGTTGTGCCGCCGTTGTCCGAGACTCCCCCCGGGACACCCCCGTGCTAGCCACCTCCGCCCGGCTCCTGGGCCTGCTGAACCTCCTCTCCTCCCGCCCCTCGTGGACCTGCGCCGAACTGGCCCGGTCCCTGAAGGTCACCGACCGCACGGTCCGCCGGGACATCGCCCGCCTGCGCGAACTCGGCTACTCCGTCGACTCCGAGCCGGGCCCCTGGGGCGGCTACCGGCTGCGCGCCGGCTCCCGGGTGCCCCCGCTGATCCTGGACGACGAGGAGGCGCTGGCCGTCGCGGTCGGCCTCGGCGAGGCGGCCCTGAACCACTCCCTGGGCAGCGACCAGGCCGCGCTCTCCGCCCTGTTGAAGCTCCGTACGGTGCTGCCGCGCCGGATCGCGGACCGCCTCGGCGAACTGGACGACGCCCTGGTCCTGCTCCCCGGCGCGCGCGGCTCGGGGGTCAGCCCCGCGGTGCTGCTGGAGCTGGCGGCCGTGTGCCGCAGAGCGGAGCGGGCCCGGCTGTCGTACACGGACGCGGAGGGCCGGGCCACGGTCCGGGACATCGACCCGTACCGGCTGGTCCACACGGGCAGGCTCTGGTACCTGGTCGCCCGGGACGTGGCCCGCGGCCAGTGGCGCACCTTCCGCGCGGACCGCGTCGACCGCCTCCAGCCCACCGGCCGGCCCGCCGACCTCAGCGACCCCCCGGACCCGGCCCGTCTGGTCTCCCGCAACATCGCGAACGGCCCCTACCCCCTGTCCGTGACCGTCCGGCTCCCCGTCCCCCTCGACCAGGCGCTCCGCCTCGTCCCCGCGACCGTCGGCACCCACCGCCCGGACGGCCCCGACGCGACCCTGGTCGACATCGGGGGCGTCGACGCGGACGGCCTGGCGCGCTATCTGCTCGGGCTGGGGACACCGCTGCGGGTACTGGCACCGGACGAGGTGCGGGAGGCCCTGGTACGGCGGGCGCGAGAGGTGGCGCAGCAGAACGCCGGCGGCTCCGGTGCGGAGGCCGCCGGCGAACCGGTCACCGAGGCCCACCCGGGGCCCTGACCGGGGTCAGAGCTTGTCCGGGGTCCTGATGCCCAGCAGGGACATGCCCTGGTGGAGGGTGCGGGCCGTGAGGTCGACCAGGAAGAGGCGGTTCTCGATCTGGGCGGGGGACTCGGCCTTCAGGACCGGGCACTGGTCGTAGAAGGTCGTCAGATGCGAGGCCAGCTGGTACAGGTAGGCGGCCAGCTTGTGCGGCTCGTAGGAGGCGGCCACCTCCAGGACCGTCTCGGCGAACTGGTCCAGGTGCAGGCCAAGCGCGCGCTCCGCCGGGGCCAGTGCCAGCTCCGGGTGGGCGGCGGGGCGGGCCTCGCCGGCCTTGCGGAGGATGGACTGGATACGGGCGTAGGCGTACTGGAGGTAGACCGAGGTGTCGCCGTTCAGCGAGACCATCTGGTCCAGGTCGAACTTGTAGTCCCGCACCGCCGACGTGGACAGGTCGGCGTACTTGACCGCGCCGATGCCCACGTACCGGCCGTTCTCCTCGATCTCCTGCTCGGTCAGGCCCACCTTCTCGGCCTTGTCCCGGACCACGGCCGTCGCCCGGTCGACCGCCTCGTCCAGCAGGTCCTGGAGCTTGACCGTCTCGCCCGCACGCGTCTTGAACGGCTTGCCGTCCTTGCCCAGCACGGTGCCGAAGGCCAGCTGGACGGCCGTCACGTCGTCGTTCAGCCAGCCGGCGCGGCGGGCCGTCTCGAAGACCATGCGGAAGTGCAGGGCCTGGCGGGCGTCCACCACGTACAGCAGCGTGCTCGCCTTGAGATTGAAGACGCGGTCGCGGATGGCGGAGAGGTCGGTGGCCGCGTAGCCGTAGCCGCCGTCGGACTTCTGGACGATCAGCGGAACCGGGTTGCCCTCCGGGCCCAGGATGTCGTCGAAGAACACGCAGAGCGCGCCCTCGGAGCGGACCGCGACACCGGACTCCTCCAGGAGGCGGCAGGTCTCGGCCAGCATGTCGTTGTACCCGGACTCGCCGACGATGTCGGGGTCACGGACCTCCATGTCCAGCTTCTCGAAGACGGAGAAGAAGTAGATCTTCGATTCGTCCACGAACTTCTGCCAGACGGCGAGCGTGTGCGGGTCGCCGGCCTGGAGGTCGACCACCCGGCGGCGGGCACGGGTCTTGAACTCCTCGTCGGAGTCGAAGAGCTTGCGCGCCGTCTTGTAGAGGCGGTCCAGATTGGACATCGCCTCCTCGCCGGAGGCCGCGGTGTCCTCGGCGGACGTCTTGTGGTCCAGCTCGTGCGGGTGCTCGTCCAGATACTGGATGAGCATGCCGAACTGGGTGCCCCAGTCGCCGATGTGGTGGCGACGGACCACGGTCTCGCCGGTGAACTCCAGCAGCTGGACGACCGAGTCGCCGATCACCGCGGAGCGCAGATGGCCGACGTGCATCTCCTTGGCCACGTTCGGCTGGGCGTAGTCGATCACCGTGGTGCCCGGGTGCGCGGCGAACGGCACTCCGAGGCGGCCGGACTCGTCCGCGTAGCGCGCGGCGAGGTTCTCGGTGATCGCGCCGTCGGCGACGGTGATGTTCAGGAAGCCGGGGCCGGAGACCTCGATGTCCTGGATCACCGCGCCGGTGGTCACCCGGGAGACGACCTGGGTGGCCAGCTCCCGCGGGTTCGCCTTCGCCTTCTTGGCGAGGGCCAGGATCCCGTTGGCCTGGTAGTCGGCCCGGTCGCTTCGTCGCAGCAGCGGGTCCGCGCCGGCGGCCTCCGGCAGGGTGGCCGAGAGGGCGGACGCGAGCTGCTGCTGGACGGAGTCGCTGAGGGACGTGACCGAGGCCATAGGTGAGGTGCCGTTCTCCTCGTGGGGATGGATCGTCACGCCCAGTATTCCACGCGGCCCCAAGCGAATTTTCCGGTCCGCGGGTGAACGCGCGTCCCGGGAAGCGCGTCCCACGCGTTGAAAAGGCGTTTTCGCGGAAGTGGTCCCGCCTGGGACAATGGAGCGGTCAGCCGTGCGACCGCTACGGCTGCCCGATGGAGAAAGAAGGACGTGCCGATCGTGGCTCAGAGCACCGAGACCACCGACTGGGTCTCCCGTTTCGCGGATGAGGTCATCGAGGAGTCGGAGCGCCGGGCCCCGGGCAAAGCGACATCACTCGCTACCGCTCCGGTGGTCGTCGTCGCGTCCGGCCTCTCCCCGTCGGGCCCCATCCACCTCGGCAACCTGCGCGAGGTCATGACCCCGCATCTGGTCGCCGACGAGATCCGCCGCCGCGGCTACCAGGTCCGGCACCTGATCTCCTGGGACGACTACGACCGCTACCGCAAGGTCCCCGCGGGCATCGCGGGCGTGGACGAGTCCTGGGCCGAGCACATCGGCAAGCCGCTGACCTCGGTGCCGGCCCCGAAGGGCTCGTCGTACCCGAACTGGGCGGAGCACTTCAAGGCCGCGATGGTCGAGTCGCTGGCCGAGATGGGCGTCGAGTTCGACGGCATCAGCCAGACCGCGCAGTACACCTCGGGCGTCTACCGCGAGCAGATCCTGCACGCGATGAAGCACCGCGGCGACATCGACGCGATCCTCGCCCAGTACCGCACCAAGCCCAAGGCCAAGAAGCAGCAGCAGAAGGCCGTGGACGAGGCGGAGCTGGAGGCCGAGGAGGGCTCCGGCGCGGCCGCCGAGGACGACGGCTCCGCGGGCGGTGCCGGGTACTTCCCGTACAAGCCGTACTGCGGCGGCTGCGGCAAGGACCTGACGACGGTCACCTCGTACGACGACGACACCACCGAGCTGTCGTACGTCTGCAAGGAGTGCGGCTTCACCGAGACCGTGCGGCTGAGCGAGTTCAACCGCGGCAAGCTGGTCTGGAAGGTCGACTGGCCGATGCGCTGGGCCTACGAGGGCGTGGTCTTCGAGCCGAGCGGTGTCGACCACTCCTCCCCGGGCTCGTCCTTCCAGGTCGGCGGGCAGATCGTCGGCATCTTCGGCGGCGAGCAGCCCATCGGCCCGATGTACGCGTTCGTCGGCATCTCCGGCATGGCCAAGATGTCCTCCTCGCGCGGTGGCGTGCCCACCCCGGGCGACGCGCTGAAGATCATGGAGCCGCAGCTGCTGCGCTGGCTGTACGCCCGCCGCCGGCCCAACCAGTCCTTCAAGATCGCCTTCGACCAGGAGATCCAGCGGCTCTACGACGAGTGGGACAAGCTCGCCGCCAAGGTCGCCGACGGCTCCGCGCTGCCCGGTGACGTGGCCGCGTACACCCGCGCGATCGGCACCGCCGCCGCCGAGCTGCCGAGGACGCCGCGCCCGCTGCCGTACCGCACGCTGGCGTCCGTCGCGGACATCACGGCCGGGCACGAGGACCAGGCCCTGCGGATCCTCTCCGAGCTGGACCCGGAGCGCCCGCTGTCCTCGCTGGCGGAGGCCCGGCCGCGCTATGACAAGGCCGAGGCCTGGATCAACACGCATGTGCCCGCCGACCAGCGGACCATCGTGCGCGAGGAGCCGGACGCCGAGCTGCTGAAGTCGCTGGACGAGGCGTCCCAGCGCTCGCTGCGGCTGCTGCTCGACGGCCTCGCCGAGCACTGGTCGCTGGACGGCCTGACGCACCTCGTCTACGGCGTGCCGAAGGTGCAGGCCGGGTTCTCGGCGGACGCCACGCCCAAGGAGCTGCCGCCGGAGATCAAGACCGCCCAGCGGACCTTCTTCGCGCTGCTCTACCAGCTGCTGGTGGGCCGCGACACCGGTCCCCGGCTGCCCACGCTGCTGCTCGCCGTGGGCCAGGAGCGGGTGCGGGCGCTGCTCGGGCAGTGACGCGCTGACATAGGCGAAGAACAGGGGCCCTCCGGCTGGAGGGCCCCTGTTCTTCATGCCCTTCCCCGTCAGGCGAGCAGGTCCACCGGGACCGGTTCGTCGGTCCGGTCGTCGATCAGGGTGACCCGGACCGCCGGTCTGTCGGTGGTGTCCCTCGTCGCGCGCGGGTCCAGCGCGAACAGCACGGTGACCGGGCGGGCCGTGCCGTCGATCTCGTGCACCCCCGCGAACTGGAGGAAGCGCCAGCCGTCGGCCTCCCAGTGGTCGATCAGCCCGGAGCGGACGACGGGCGCGGCGGCGACCCAGGCCAGCGAGCGCTCCAGCAGCTCGACGGAGGCGGCCACCGGGACCTCCTCGTCCCGGCCGGCACCGAGCGGATGGCCGAGGATCCGCAGCCGGGCCCTGCGCAGCGGGACCAGCCACAGCTGGTCCAGGTCACTGGAGAAAGCGGCCAGCACGGCCGTGGTGACGAGGAGGAAGGCGAGCGATGCCACCGGGTGCCGGGCGGCCTGGGTCCACCAGGCGGTCCGGGCCCCGGCGGCCGCGGCGCCGCCCACCACGACCAGGCCCGCGCGGACGAACGCCCGCCAGGTGATCGGGCCGTCGCCGCGGGCGGTGCAGCCGCAGGACGACTCCGGGGCGGTGGCGCGGGCGTACCCGAGGTAGCCGAGAAAGCCGAGGCCGAGGACGGCGGCGGCGATCCCGGGGACGACGGTGGTCGGCGCGGCCAACAGGCCCGCGGCCACGACGAGTTCCACCGCGCCGGTGGCCCGCAGGACCCGGGTGGCGCGGCGGCCGTCGTTCAGGACGCGGATCAGCACGGTGCCGGCCGCCTGTCCGGCGGCCTGCCTTCCGAACGCCTTGCCCGCGCCGGTGGCGGCGAGCAGGACGCCGAGCAGCAGGGGCGCGAGGTTCGTGGTGAGCGATGCCATCGGAAGATTCCCCTCGGCTCAGTGCCCGACGCTGATGCGGGCGATGTCCACGCTGTCGTCCGCGGGCCGCCAGGCGCCGAGCACCTGGGCGTGGTGCCCGATCTTGAGCTGGGAGAGGTTGGAGGTGAGGGCGCCGCCGCGGAAGGAGGCGGTGGTGCGCTTCGCCACGATGTGGCCGACCAGGGCGTTGCGGCCGTGGCTCAGATGCAGCCGGGAGCGCTCGATGCCGCGGACGGTGACATAGAGGTTGACGATGTTCACCCAGACCGCGTCGGCTGCCACGCTGCCGTCGGGCATCTCGACGCCCCGCGCGTACAGGCCGTCGCCGGTCTCGATGGCCTCGGCGGTGACGGTCTCCAGCTTCCAGACGCTGGTGGCGTTGGTGAGCTGGATGAGCCGGTGGGTGCCGTCGGACTCGACGACGTCGAGGGTGCTGCCCTTGATCCGGCTGACCCGGCCGTCGATGAACGACGACCGGGAGACCGCCGGGTCCAGGGAGGGCATGGGGGCGGCGAAGGCGGCGTCCGCGTCCAGGCCGCCGAGTGCGGAGGCGCCCACGATGGTGGCGCCGCCGAGGGCGGCGCTGGTCAGGAGGGAGCGGCGGTCGATGCCGTGGCGTCCGGTCATGGCGGTGGTCCTCCTCACTCGTAGATGTAGACGGGAAGCAGGCCGGAGCTGAGGCTGCCGATGGCCGAGAAGGCCGCCGGGGTCAGGTCGATGACCCGGTGGGTGCGGCAGGCGCCGTTGCAGCAGGTCTGCTCGCTGCACCACATCTGGGTGTTGGGGCCGCAGTCGGCGAGGGTGACGCAGACGGCGGCGCCGGAGCACTGGTGCTTGACGTTCACGACCGAACCGCAGCCGCGTCTGGGCATGTTCTCGCCACAGGCCGCCGGATCGGTGACGTTCCAGCAGGCCGCCGTGAGGTTGGGCCAGGCGGCCATGTTCTTGCCGGACTGGCAGGTGCCGCAGGCGCCGGTGCCGGTGCTGCCGCAGGGGCCCCAGGAACTGCCGCAGCAGAACCAGGAGGTCTCGCCCGCCCACAGGCTGGTGGATCCGCAAGCCATTGCTGTTTCCCTTCGTCGAACGGTTCGAATTGACCGGTGCATGACAAAAGAGAGGCGAAAGTACGGTGCGGGATGGTGCGTTGGCGCAAGCCATGATGCTCGTTGCTACGCGCGTTGGCCAGGGGGTGTACCGGGCCGGGAGTGATTCGTGGGCCGCTCCGGGGAACGGCCCACGAGGCGTCAGGCGATGTGGTCCTCCTCCAGCTCCGCCGAGTGGCGCTGCTGGAAGCGGGCGGCGAGGGACTTCAGCTCGGCCGGGCTGAGCTGGGTGCCGTACGTCGCCTGGATGTTCTCGCCCAGGATGTGGGCGGTGGGGTAACTGCCGTCTATCGACTGCCGGAACACCTGGTAGAAGGCGTCCTCGTCCGGTTCGGCGCCGGGGATGCCGCCGCCCCCGCCCAGTTCGCGGGTGCGGTTGGGGCCGACCGGGATGGGGAAGCTGCCGGTCTCCTCCGGGGAGGGCTGCTGGAACCGCTCCGGGGGCTGCCCCTCGTACCAGTCCTCGTACTGCTCCTCCGGGTCGTACTGGGGGTCCGGCGGCGGCTCGAAGGAGGGGTCGTACCCGCCGTGGTACTCGACCTCCCGAGGCGACTGGAACCAGGGGCTCTGCTCGTCCTGCGGGGGGCCCTGGGGACCCCGGGGGCCCTGGGGGTGCTGAGGGAGCTGGGGACCCTGAGGGTTCTGGGCGTTCTGCGCGGGGTGGGGCGCGGGCGCGGACGTCTGTACGGCGGCCGCGGCGCCCGGAGCGGTGGCCGGGGCGGGAGCGGCGGCCTGGGCGGCCGGGGCCGTGGCGGTGGCCCCCGGGTTCGGGCCGGTGGCAGCGCCCGGGGCGGCGGCCGCAGCGGTGACGGCGGCCGGGTCCGTGGCGGTGGCGGTGGCCGGTGTCGCGGTGCCTGTGCCCGCCGCCGGTATCGCGTCCGCCCCAGGTATCGCGTCGGCCCCAGGTATCGCGTCCGCCGCCGCGGTGAGTTCGGGCGTCGCCGCGAGGGACACCGGCGGCAGCAGTACCGGCTCGATGCCCGCCGCCAGCAGGCCCGAGGGGGCCGTCTTCGCGAGCGGGACGCCGTAGCGCGCAAGCCGCAGCGGCATCAGGGACTCCACCGGGGCCTTGCGGCGCCAGGCGCGGCCGAAGCGGGAACGCAGCCGGGCCTGGTAGACGAGGCGCTCCTGCTCCAGCTTGATGACCTGCTCGTAGGAGCGCAGCTCCCAGAGCTTCATCCTTATCTCTATGTGCTTGGTGTCATCACTGTTCAGTACGATGTGCCGTTCCTGGTAGGTGAGTTACGTCGAGTGGCGGGCTGATTCCAGTCGCCTGTCGGTGACACGTATTTTGGGGGCAGTGTGACAGCGGGGATGGATGGCGGGCCTTCGGGGCTGTCGGAGAGCGCGGAGCGCGAACTTCAGCGCCAATACCGCGACGCGGCTAAGAACTACGATGGAGCCACCTCCGAGCTCAGGGGCGTAAAGACGTGGCAGAGGCTCTACGTCCTTGGAGAGTTGGGCGCTCTGGGCCTTGCGGGGCTCTTCGGGTACACGGTGGTCGTGGGGCTATGGCGCGACCAGCCGGTCATCACGCGGTACGTCGGGCTTGTGATCCTTCTGGGCCTGGCGACCTTGCTGGGCCGCTTGTGGCTGAAGGGTCGGAAAGAGCTCGTCGCGAAGAACGCCGCTATGCGAGCGGCCCTTTCGGAGCGCCAGACGGCAGCGGCGAAATTGCCTCTCGATTCGCCGTCCGGGCTTAGGATCTATCGGGAGGCCTCGCTCGATCTGATCGAGCAGTACCGACAGGGGGCCGCAAGGAACCGCCGGGTACACAACTTGTTCCAGGTCGTCATCATCACGGGGTCGATCGTGACGTCGACGCTTGTTGCGATGAACGAGGGCTCCAACTCAGCCTTGAGTTTGGCGACGTCTGCCTTGAGCGCCTTGGTGGGTGTGTCCGCTGGTATCACGGGTTACTTCAAGTTCCGGGAGCGGGGCTACAACCTGCAGTCGACGGCTGATGACATCGAAAAGCACTACAATGCCTCACAGTTCATGCTCGACGACTACGCGGGCCCTGACGCAGCGCACCCGCTCACGGAGCCGGAGAGGTTGCGGAAGTTTGCGCGTTTTGTGGAGCGTTTGAAGGAGGAGCAACGCAAGCGTGAGCTCCAGCTTGAGCAGCAGAGCTCCGGCCGGGAGGAACGGTCGGCCTGACGGGAATCCTGCCTGAAGCACCCGGTGGATAGCACCGACGTTCGGTCTGATCCGGGTGCCGCGGGTGCACGGTCCTGCGTCAGACGGCGATGACACCGCCGCCGTTGTCGTGCACCACCGCCTGCCGCGCGAGGGCCGGCCACTCGGCGACGAGCAGTATGTCGAGTCCGTCCGGCCCGCCAGCTGTCACGACCCGCTCGAACGCCTCCTCTTGGACAGGGAGGTTGCCCTGGAGAGCATCACAGTGCTGACATCCGTTCGTCAGCTGCCGTTCGCGCATGGTCCTGCTGTATCGGGACTTCACCGATGCTGTCAGACCCACCCGGCCGTTTCGCTCCAGAAGTTGCACGGCGAGGGTCATCGTCCGGGTGTTCTCCGTGGTGAAGAGCCCGCAGTAGCCGCGTGCGGGACGAACTGGATACAGGCCGACGATGCAGGTGGTGGCTCTCCCGCACTTCCAGCAAGACCGGTTCAATCCGAGAACACGAAGGGGGAGCGTGGGGGCGGCTCCAGGTGGTGGCGTCGCGGGCAAGGTGATCTCGTCGAGGTCAAAGTGGTCTTCCTCAGCGAGCTCGTCAACATGGTGGCACGTTGCGCAGCGCACCTCCCAGGTACTGCTCTCGCTTCTCTGCAAGAACCCACCGTGCGCCTCCACCCACACGGAACACGAGGTGCATGCCCCAGCGAACCGGTTCTCCACTTGCTGCCCTTCTGCGATACGGCTACCTCGAGACGAGCGGGCGATTTCAGCGCAGCCCCAAAGGTCGCCTGACCCCGCTTCGTTCAGATGCAGCATGCGGATTTCTGGACGGACCGAATCTCGGCGAGAAAGTCGGGGCTGAAGAGACCGGCACGCAGGGGAGTCCGTTCCGGCCAGGGCGCCTTCAGGTGCCACAGCCCTCGCCCGTAGGTCTGTCGTAGCCGGGCACGCTCGAGCTGCCAGAGGCTCTCCCACTTCAGCGCCTCTTGGTAGGTGAGGCCGGGGTTGTCCAGCGTCCACAGGTACAGGCGCCGCGCCATCCGTGGGGCCAGGAGGAAGTGGACGGGGCGTACTGGGCTTCGTCTCGGGGCCATGGCTCTGTTCCTCGTCTGGATGCGGCCGTGCTCAGCACCGGCATGGTGCGGGTGATTCCGTCAGGTCGTGCTGAGCGGTGGCAGGTCTGATCTGAACCTACGTTGCGCGCATCATCTTGCGCAGGCTCTGTCGGGCTGCCGACAGGTCGTCCTCCAGGCCCTCGATCGTGGAGCGCAGCGCCTTGTTGTCGGCTTGAGCTTGCTGGAGATCCTTGGCTAGGGCGGCGTTCGTGCGGTTCAGCTCATCCACACGGGCCGTGAGTTCACTCGTGTCGGTGTGCTTCAGTTCCGTCCCGAGCTGGAGGCGTAGCCGCGAGCGCAGCCGGTTCCGCTCGTCTCGGAGCTCTTTGACCTGTTGCCGGGCAAGTGCGAGGTCGGTCTTGAGGCTGGCGTTGCTGACGCGGCTCTGTGGGGGAACGTTGTCGGCTGTCGCCTCGATGCCGAGGTCTTCCTGGCGCTGACGGGCAGCCTCGATGTGTTCGCGCACTCCCGGCGAATATACGAGCCAAGTGGAGACGCCGGCTTCCTTGGCGACCTTGGTGAATGTGATCTTCGTTCCCGTGTGCTGCAGTGAGTCCAAGACCTCCAGCACGCGGCGGCGCTTGTCCTGGCTGTCGCGCTCGCGTGCCGCTTTCAGGGCGGCTGCGCGGGCTTCGTGAGCAGTCACTGGGCCTCCTCACGCTGCTTGATCACTGTCAGTGGCAGAAGTTTGTGGGACGCGGTTGCTCGCGACTTACGGAGGACCTTGCTCGCTTCCTCGATCTGCTGCCGCTCGTCGTCAGGCAGCGCGGCGAGCTGGTCTCGCATGGTTGCGGCAACGGCCTGGAAGCTATCGATCTGGGCCTTGAGGTTGGTCACCACGAAGTCGGCTGCCCCCATGGCGTCGGCGGATTCGCGGTCGGATTTGAGGTCACGTACGTGATCTTCGATGGCTGGCAGGTAGGAAGGATCAGGGCGGTAGAAGGTGCAGCCCGAGCACTGGAAACGGAGGGGGCATAAGCCGCCTCCGGCCTTGACGTTGGACGGCTCGGTGCAATTACCGAACGGAACGGCGACCGAGGCGATCTCATACTTGCTCCGGAGGATAGGAGCCGACCGGCCGGTGCGGTCCACGGCCAGGGGCGCCAGAGCTCGGACGGCCTCCTGCTTACGCTTCAGCGTCACTTGGTAGTAGCCCATGGTCGTATCGACCGAGGAGTGATCCATGAGGTCGCGTAGGACGTCGACGGGGACACCTGCGTCGGCGTGCCGTTGAGCGTAGGTATGGCGGAAGGCGTGGGCGGTGATCTGGGATCGGTCGAAAGGCAGCGGCAGTCCGTCCGGCCCGGGGACGCCGCTGTCGATGCGGGGGAGTGCGCCGACCCAGGTACGTAGTGCCGCTGAAATGCTGTCGGCTCGGATGTGCCCGTTGCCGCGGCCGGAGCCGTGCATGGCACTGGGGAAGAGCCACGGTCCGGCTTTCGCGGTCAGCGGGAGTTCGGAGCGGCGCTGTTCCCAGAGAGCGATCAGTTCTGCCGTGCTCTGCGGGATAGGGAGACGGCGGCCGTTCCGCTTGGCTTTGTGGTTGTCGTAGACCATCTGGTAGTGGCCGTCCACCTGCTCGACGCAGCCCACCTTGAGGCTCGCGACCTCCCCCAGACGGCGCCCGGTGTCGCGTAGGACGCAGTAGATCGTCTGGTGGAACAGCTGCGAGACCTCTTTCGGCCAGCCGCGTTGGGTCACTTCCAACAGGTACAGCTGAGCGTCAAGTTGGCGAATGACGGTGTCGGGCAGGGCGCGGCCGGCATGTTCTTCATTGATTTCGACACGCGCCACGCGGTGATGGCGAGACCGGCTGAAGGTGCCGGGCACGTTGTCCATCAGCCCGCTTGCACGCGCGAACTCCAGCACCGCGAACCACGCCCTGATCAGCTTGTCCTGGGTGGCAGCGGCACGGGGCTTCCCGTCCTTCGTGCGGGACTTCTTGATCGCGTCGACAGCCGCAGTCATGTCTGCGGCGTACAGACGCTCGGGGGCGTCGCCGCCTCCGGCGCGCTGGGCAAGACCATCAGAGGCGGCGGAGAAGGCCAGGAGGGTGGTGCGCAGGTCCTGGATGGTCGGTCGAACTGAGCGTCCCCATTCCATGAGCAACGAGCGCAGCCACTCCTGCTTGACGACACGGAAGTCGATGTCGCCTTTCACCGCGTCATAGCGACGATGGGTCGCAGCCCACAGCCCCACGGCAGCAGCGTCCCAGACATCACCTGCCATCGGGTCGGTGCCCTCGTACTGCAGCCGAGCGCGCTGGACCATGCGCTGGACCTGCCCCAGCAGAGCACGCGCTGGGCTGCTGCCCTTCTCCCTGCCCAACCGCAGCGAGGACAGGTCAAGTCCGTACAAGGTGTCGACGTCGGCGATGGCCGCGATGGCGAGCCGTACGGCGATCGGACTGATGCTCAGCCCTTCTCGGTCGCGCTCCTGCAGACCGAGGAGCAACTCATGGGCGACGACGGGGTGCAGCCCTCCGCACCAGAACTGCTGAACCTGGAGGAACGGGCCGGTAGTGGCCGCCCAGACCAGAAGCTGGTCGGGGGTGTGGTTGCCTAGGCTGAGCTCACGACGCCACTTTCCGTAGTGTGAACCGCACAGCCGGAGTTGCTGTTGCTCGCGGTTGCATCCGCCCACGAGGCATTCCCCCTGGTGAGGTGCGGGGTGTGGCTTAGCTGAGCGCTGCCAGTCCACGACCCGGAGACCAGGGGTCTGTTTCCTACGCTCTTTGAAGGCTGAGGCGTGGGTGGGACAGAGCCCGTGGCTCACTGCCTCCCGCGCACATTGCCCCGCCGAGGCAGAAACCAGGCAAGTCTCGCGACCAGACATCCCGCGTACGCGTCGCTTTCTGGCCGGCTGGTATGTCGCGTTGAACTCAGCATCCGAAAGATCGCTCGCCCGTGCTGCGGTACTGCACGGCGAGCACCGGCCGACACGGCCAGGGCAGGGCGCCCGGCAGGCGGTAACCCTGCAGCGCGAAGCACCGGTGGCGCCATTGTCCAGGTCCCCGTCGAAGAACATCCGCTCGTGGTCCCACTCGCCCGGACGCCAGTCGGGCCTCACGTGCTGGCGCAGCCATGCCAGCCAGCCGTCGCCCGGTGCCGCAGGTTCAGGAGGCGCGGGCAGGGCTGCAGCGATCAGGGGTTTCATCGCGCCGTCACCTCCCGCTGAGCGGCCACACGTTCCACGGCTTCCCGCTTCTCACGCTCGTTGGCGTGCAGGTAGATCGCGGTGGATGCGGCCGACACGTGTCCCATCAGCTGTTGCACGACGTCGATCGGCACGCCGGCCCTGACCCAGGCCGTCGCGGCGGTGTGCCGCAGCATGTGCGGGCGCACGACGAACCCGCACTGCTGCGACAACCGCTCGAACATGCCTTTCGCCGCCTGATAGGTCATCGCCTTGCCCAGAGGCCGCTGGTAGAGATTGACGAAGACCAGGTCGTTTGCTTCGGCCTGGACCACGGCGTCGCGGTCGCCCCGGTAGGCCACGTACTCAGCTACCGAGGGGCCATCGACTGGAACGTCCCGCGGGTAGCGGGACTTGGCCAGAGCCTTGTTCTCGTTGTCTCGGCGGTGGCGTACATGGATGTGCGCTCCGGCAACGCTGCAACCCAGAGCGCGAGAGTTCGGGAGGAAGTGCATGTCCTGTCTGCGCAGCCCCAGCGCCTCCCCGATGCGGATGCCGGTCGCCAGCATCAGCACGACCAAGAACCGGTCGCGAACCGTACGGCACCCAGCCACCACCGCGGCGACCTGCTCCTCGGACAGCGTCTCGTACGGCTTCTCCACTTCGCGTGACTTGATCGCTTTCGCACGCACCGTGCGGAACTGTCCGCGCTCACCAGCATCGAAGCCAGGCGGCGGGGTGGCGAGGTAGCGCGGTTGCGACAAGCGGTCAGCCACCTCCGGCTCGATCATGCCGTGAAGGGCGCAGTACCGCAGGTACTCCACTACCGCCGTGATCGTGGCGTTGACCGTTGCGCCGGAGCGCGACTTGCCTCGCTTACCAGTTGTGGACTCCAGCCAGAACCTGAAGCGAGCCATCGAGGCCAGCGTGACGGTTCTCCAGTCGACCGCATACTCGGCGCACCAGGTCAGGAACAGGGCCAGGCGCCCCGCGTAGACCCTGATGGTGTTCACGGACCGGTCAGCACCGTGTAGGAACGTCAGGAAGTCCGTCCCCTCCCGGTGGATCGAAAGCTGGGGATCGAGGATGACCCACCGGGTGCTCTGCGGGTCTCCACTGGGGGACAGGGCCCGCTCAGCTTGAAAGGTGTCGGCGTCCATGCCGTACCTAACGTGACTCCCGCGTTGTAGATACTTGCGAGCCACGAATGAGTGACAAGACGTGTCGTACGTCCCTGACGGGTCAATGTGGCATAGAGATATTCATCCGGCGCCACAGCAGGAACGTGGGCAGCGGGGAGAGCAGCCAGCGGGTGAGCCGGACGCCCTCCATGTGCTTGTCGGCCGTGATGTCCGCGATCCGGCCGACGGCGTGCCGGGCCGCCTCGACGGCGACGACGAACAGGATCGGGATCACCGCGTGCATGCCGACGCCGAGCGGGTCGGGCCAGGCGGTGGCGCCGTTGAAGGCGATCGTCGCCGCCGTCAGCAGCCAGGCGGTCTGGCGCAGCAGCGGGAAGGGGATGCGGATCCAGGTCAGCAGCAGATCCAGGGACAGCAGGACGCAGATACCCGCGTCGATGCCGACCGGGAACACATAGGCGAAGTTCCCGAAGCCCTTCTTCAGGGCCAGCTCACGGACGGCCGCGTAGGAACCGGCGAAGCCGATCCCCGCGATGATCAGGGCGCCGCCCACGACCATGCCGATGAGTATCCGGTGCATCCGAGTCAGCTGCGGTGGCGCGGCCACTCGTACTCCCCTCCCGTTGCCTGTTGTTGCGCGCAACAGGGTGGCACACGTGTGCGGCGCACATGGTGCCGGTCAGGCGTAAGCCCGTTCGATCAGCTCTTCTTGGAGCCCGCGGACGCCGAGGCGCTGCCGGAGGGCTTCGTGGACGGATCGGCGGACGAACTCCCGGAACCACCCGCGCTGTTGGCCGAGGAAACCGAGTTCACGGCCTCCTTCAGGGCCTTCTCCGCGGACTTGGCGAGGTCCTCGGGGTCGGGGGTCTTGTCGCCCGCCAGACCCGCGCCGTTGTAGTCGAGGGTGACGACGACGTTCTCGACCCGCGCCACCAGGGTCTCCTGCTTGAAGAGACCCTCCTTCTTGCTCAGGTCGTAGCGCACGGACGTCGCCTCGTCACCGGTGCCGGACACCGGCACGACCTTGGCGTTCTTGGCGCCGCCCACCGACTGGGCGTCCTTGACCTGGTTGGTGAAGTACGTGTGCGCCTGGGTGTTGCCCGAGCCACGGGTGGTGTCGGAGTCGAAGCGCAGCAGGGAGACGTTCAGCCAGCGGAACTGGGAGCCCTTGACGCCGTTGTTGCTCAGGCTGCTCCAGGAGCAGGAGGCACGGGAGGACGGGTCGTCCGAACTGCCCTTCTTGCCCGCGGAGTCGGCCTTGGGCACCATGTCGCCCAGCGTCTTGGACGACAGCGCCTTGCACGCGTTCGGCAGCGTCTTGTACGCCGCCGGCGCCACCGTCGGGGACGAACTGGCGGACGGTGACGCGCTGTCGCCCGCCGGCTTGGAGGCGCTCGTGTCGTCGCTCTTGGGCTTGGAATCGCCGGAGTCCGAGGAGCAGGCCGCGGTGATCAGTACCGCGGGGACCGCGGCCGCGCAGACAAGGGCACGGCGCAGCCGCCTGTTTCGCTGTTCCAGCCGGTCACGGTCGTCTCGCTTGGCTCGCTGCATGGTTCCTTCACTCATGACGCTCGGTGTTCGTGCGGGTTCCTGCGGGGCCACCGTACGCGGTGAAGGAGCTGTGCGGTTTCCGTTCGGGACCTTTGCGGGCGGGGGCGCGAGGGGCCCGGAAGTGGATCAGCTGCCCAGCGCGTCGTCCAGCTTGGCGGCCAGATTACGGGCCCTGTCCTGCATTTCCTTGCTGTCGGGCGCGGCGCCGGCGGCCATCGGCTGCTCCTCGTACTGGATGGTGACGACGACATTGGACGTGCGGAACACCACAGTCACCGTCCGCTGTGCGGCCGCCCCGCCGGACGAGCCGAGCTTGTCGTCCAGATACGCCTCGTCACCGAGGTCGGAGAGGGTGCGCGGCTGGAGTTCGGGGGCCATGGCGCCCGAGGGGGAGTTCGAGGCGGCGGGCGCGGAGGGGGAGCCGCTCGGGGAGCCGCTGGGCGACGGGGAGCCCGAGGGGGAGGCACCGGCGCCGTCACTCCCCGTGCTCGTCGGCGGGGTGTCGCTCGGCACGGGGAGATCGGCCGCCGACTCCTTCTGCTCGAACAGCTCCCGCGCCTGGTCGTCGTCGCTGACCGTGTTGTCGTACGACACCACGCGCTCCAGGTCGATGGAGAGGCGGTCGGTGGAGTCGGCGGAGGGGACCTTCCAGCGGCAGCCGACCTTGCGGTCGGTGTCGTAGGTCAGCTCGGCCTCGCCCTGGTACGCCTTGTCCCGCTGATCGGGGTCGGCGATCTGCTTGATGCCGGGCAGCAGCGCGTCGAGGGTGCCGTGGCTCACCGCGCCGCAGGGCTCGGGGAGGGTGCGGTAGCGGCCGGGCTGGGCCGCGACGGTGGCGGTCCCGGCGTCGCCCGGGTTGGCGTCGTCCGCCGCGCCGCCGCCGCCCGAGCCGCCGGAGCAGCCCGCGAGCAGCGCCGCGAGCAGGGCGGCGGTGCCGGTTACGTACGCCTTCCGCTGCACGGGCGGGCTCCTTTCGACGGCGGCGCTCCGATGGATGCGCGCGATGGTCGCCTCAGTGTCCCCGCTGGTTATTCGCTTGCCGCGGCGGGGGCTGGCCTGGAGACAATGTGTATCGCACGCGCCGCCGTGGATGCCGGTCCGCGGTCCGCTTTCGACGCGCCTGGTGCTGCTTTTCCTTTTTGATGCTTTTAAGCACTTTGTTGTCTTTTCTTGTTGCCGAGTCCGGGGGGACGAAGAAGTCATGTCGTACGTGGAGATGCCGGGCGCGCGCACGCCGATCCGGATGTGGGCGGACCCGGCGACGGTCGAGGAGGGCGCCCTGCGCCAGCTCCAGAACGTCGCGACGCTGCCGTGGATCAAGGGCCTGGCCGTGATGCCGGACGTGCACTACGGCAAGGGCGCCACGGTCGGTTCGGTGATCGCGATGCGCGGCGCGGTGTGCCCGGCCGCGGTCGGGGTGGACATCGGCTGCGGGATGTCCGCGGTGAGGACCTCGCTGACCGCGAACGATCTGCCGGGCGACCTGTCCCGGCTGCGCTCCAAGATCGAGCAGGCGATCCCGGTGGGCCGCGGCATGCATGACGACCCGATCGGGCCGGGCGGCTTCCACGGCCTGGCGACCGGCGGCTGGGACGAGTTCTGGGGGCGGTTCGACTCGGTCGCCGAGGCGGTCCACTTCCGCCAGGGGCGGGCCACCAAGCAGATGGGCACGCTCGGCAGCGGCAACCACTTCGTGGAAGTCTGCACCGACACCACCGGCGCCGTCTGGCTGATGCTGCACTCCGGCTCCCGCAACATCGGCAAGGAGCTGGCCGAGCACCACATCGGCGTGGCCCAGAAGCTCCCGCACAACCAGGGCCTGGTCGACCGCGACCTCGCCGTCTTCGTCGCGGACACCCCGCAGATGGCGGCGTACCGCAATGACCTGTTCTGGGCGCAGGAGTACGCCAAGTACAACCGCACCCTGATGATGGCGCTCCTGAAGGACGTCGTCCGCAAGGAGTTCAAGAAGGCCAAGCCGATGTTCGAGCCGGAGATCTCCTGCCATCACAACTATGTGGCGGAGGAGCGCTACGACGGGATGGACCTGCTGGTCACCCGCAAGGGCGCGATCCGGGCCGGCTCCGGCGACCTCGGCATCATCCCGGGCTCCATGGGCACGGGCTCGTACATCGTCAAGGGCCTGGGCAACGACAGCTCCTTCAACTCGGCCTCGCACGGCGCGGGCCGGCGCATGAGCCGCAACGCGGCCAAGCGGCGCTACACCGCCAAGGACCTGGAGGAGCAGACGCGGGGCGTGGAGTGCCGTAAGGACTCCGGTGTCGTGGACGAGATCCCGGGCGCCTACAAGTCCATCGACCAGGTCATCGACCAGCAGCGGGACCTGGTGGAGGTCGTCGCGAAGCTGAAGCAGGTCGTCTGCGTGAAGGGCTGAGGCCGCGAGCGCTCGCCGCGGGCCGGAACCATACCGGCCCGCGGCACTGTCCTCAGGGTGCGGGTGCCGACCGTGCGGCGGCCGCGTGGGGAACTCTCCGGGGAGGGACGGCCGATGAACCGAGGGCGCACAAGCGGGGCGATCCGGGCCGCGGGTCTGGTGGTGATCGTGGCGGGTCTGCTCGTGGGCTGCTCGCAGAAGTACGACGACCAGCGCGGCAAGGGCGACGCGCCCGTGCGGGGGAAGGCGGGGGACAACACGCCCGCCGAGGTCTACAACATGCCCGACGGCTTCGGGAACCTGGCCACCAAATGTGTGGGGCACGGGTTTCGCGCGTATGTGACGACCAATGCCAGCGGACCGTCGAACGTGCAGATCGTGGAGGACAAGGCATGCGCCGGCTGAGCGCGTCCCTCGCCGTGGCGGGGGTCTGCGCGGCGCTGCTGCTCAGCGGCTGCTCCCGGCAGCACTACGAGGAGCGCGGAAAGGCGGACGCCCCGGTGGCGGGCCGCGCCGGGGAGGACTCGCCCGCCGAGGTCTACAACTTCCCCGACGGGTTCGGGAACCTCGCCACCAAGTGCGTCGGCGCGGGCAAGCGGGCGTACGCCACCACCAAGTTCGTCCAGCAGAAGGACGACGACGATGTCGAGATCGTCCCGGCGAACGCGGTGATCGTGGACGACCCGACGTGCCGGGCGGCCCGCTGACCCGAGACCCGGTGGGGCGGTGGGCCTACTTGCCGTGCCGCACGGCGTAGATCATGACGAACGCCACCAGGTGGATGCCGAAGAGGAAGTAGGCGAGGAAGTACCAGACCTTGCGCTCGTCCCGCTTCTCGCGGGCGAGGCGGCGCTTGTCGAACTCCTCGTCGAAGACCTCTGCGGGGGTGGGCGGCACGGGCGTGCCGCCGGTTTCCTCGGCCATCACAGCTCCCGGTGGACCTTCGCGTTGGATGCCTGGGCGCGCGGGCGGACGACCAGGAGATCGATGTTGACGTGGCTGGGCCGGGTCACCGCCCAGGTGATCGTCTCGGCCACGTCGTCCGCGGTCAGCGGCTCGGCCACGCCCGCGTAGACCTTCGCTGCCTTGTCCGCGTCGCCGCCGAAGCGGGTCAGCGCGAACTCCTCGGTCCTGACCATGCCGGGCGCGATCTCCACGACGCGCACCGGGCTGCCGACGATCTCCAGCCGGAGGGTCTCGGCGAGCACATGGGCGCCGTGCTTGGCGGCGACATAGCCCGCGCCGCCCTCGTACGTCGCGTGTCCGGCGGTGGAGGAGACCACGACCACGACGCCGTCGCCGCTCGCCTCCAGCTTGGGCAGCAGGGCCTGGGTGAGGTTCAGGGTGCCGATGACGTTCGTCTCGTACATCGTGCGCCAGTCGGCCGGGTCGCCGGTGGCCACCGGGTCGGCGCCGAGCGCGCCGCCCGCGTTGTTCACGAGGACGCCGATGGTCTGGAAGGCCGTCGCGAACTCGTCCACAGCCGCGCGGTCCGTCACGTCCAGCGGATACGCCGTGGCCGCGTGACCGGCCGCGTTGATCTCCTCCGCCAGGGCCTCGATACGGTCCTTGCGGCGGGCGGTGAGCACCACGCGGTATCCGGCGGCGGCGAGCTGCCGGGCCGTCGAGGCGCCGATGCCGCTGCTCGCACCGGTGACGACGGCGATGCGGGAGGCGGCGGACGGGGCGGACGTGGCCATGGGCTGCTCCTCGGGTGTGTCGGTCGGCTCCGTCCAATGTAGGCGAGGCTCAGCCGCCGTTCCTCGGGGCCCACATGATCAGCGCCATTCCGCCGAGGCAGACGAGCGCCCCGGCGATGTCAAAGCGGTCCGGCCGGTAGCCGTCCGCGACCACGCCCCACAGGATCGACCCGGCCACGAAGATCCCGCCGTACGCCGCGAGGATGCGCCCGAAGTGCGCGTCCGGCTGGAAGGTCGCGACGAACCCGTACGCCCCGAGCGCGATCACCCCGCCGGCCGCCCACAGCCAGCCCCGGTGCTCCCGCACCCCCTGCCAGACCAGCCAGGCCCCGCCGATCTCGAAGATCGCGGCGACGACGAAGAGGGCGGCGGAACGGAGGATCGGCATGGGGGCAGCTTGGCATGAGGGCCCCCGGAATATCCCGGTGAGGGGGACTGTTGGGCCGGGTGTAGTTGAATGGTCAACCAAATGGAGGGTGAGCGGCCATGCAGTTCGGGATCTTCACGGTCGGTGATGTGACGACGGACCCCACCACGGGGCGTACGCCGACCGAGCGCGAGCGGATCAAGGCCATGGTCGCCATCGCGCTGAAGGCCGAGGAGGTCGGCCTGGACGTCTTCGCGACCGGTGAGCACCACAACCCGCCGTTCGTGCCCTCGTCCCCCACCACGATGCTCGGCTACATAGCCGCGCGGACCGAGAACCTGATCCTCTCCACGTCCACCACGCTGATCACCACCAACGACCCGGTGAAGATCGCGGAGGACTTCGCGATGCTCCAGCACCTGGCCGACGGCCGTGTCGACCTGATGACGGGCCGCGGCAACACCGGCCCGGTCTACCCCTGGTTCGGCAAGGACATCCGCCGGGGCATCGACCTCGCCATCGAGAACTACGCCCTGCTGCGCCGCCTGTGGCACGAGGACGTCGTCGACTGGGAGGGCAGGTTCCGCACCCCGCTCCAGGGCTTCACCGCCACCCCGCGCCCGCTGGACGGCGTGGCGCCGTTCGTCTGGCACGGCTCCATCCGCTCCCCGGAGATCGCCGAACAGGCCGCCTACTACGGCGACGGCTTCTTCCACAACAACATCTTCTGGCCGGCCGAACACACCAGGCGGATGGTCGGCCTGTACCGGGCGCGCTACGCCCACTACGGCCACGGCACCCCCGAGCAGGCGATCGTCGGCCTGGGCGGCCAGGCGTTCATGCGGAAGAACTCGCAGGACGCGGTGCGCGAGTTCCGGCCGTACTTCGACAACGCCCCGGTGTACGGCCACGGCCCCTCGCTGGAGGACTTCACCGAGCAGACCCCGCTGACCGTGGGCTCCCCGCAGCAGGTCATCGAGCGGACCCTGGCCTTCCGCGAGTCCGTCGGCGACTACCAGCGCCAGCTGTTCCTGATGGACCACGCCGGGCTGCCGCTGAAGACCGTCCTGGAGCAGCTGGACCTGCTGGGCGAGGAGGTCGTACCGGTACTGCGCGAGGAGTTCGCGAAGGGGCGCCCGGCGGACGTGCCGGACGCGCCGACGCACCGGTCGCTGCTGGCCGCCAAGGAGGAGAAGGAAGAGAACGAGAAGCAGGACAAGCAGGACAAGCGCGAGAAGCAGGAGAGTGCCGTATGAAGCTCGTCGTCGTATCGGCGGGACTGAGCGTCCCCTCGTCCACCCGGCTGCTGGCCGACCGGCTCGCCGCCGCGGTGGCGGACCGGACGCCCGTGGACACCGAGGTGATCGAGCTGCGCGACCTCGCCGTCGAGATCGCGCACCGGTTCACCAGCGGCTTCCCGGGCAAGGCGCTCGCCGCCGCGCAGGACGCGGTGACGGGGGCCGACGGGCTGATCGTCGTCACACCGGTGTTCAGCGCGTCGTACAGCGGGCTGTTCAAGTCGTTCTTCGACGTCCTCGACAAGGACGCGCTGGCCGGCAAGCCGGTGCTGATCGCCGCGACCGGGGGCACCGCACGGCACTCCCTGGTCCTCGACCACGCCCTGCGCCCCCTCTTCTCCCATCTGCGGGCCGTCGTCGTACCGACCGGTGTCTACGCCGCCTCGGAGGACTGGGGCGCGGAGGGCCTGCCGGAGCGGATCGAGCGGGCGGCGCAGGAACTGGCCGCGCTGATGCCGAAGACGGAGCGGCGGGAGGAGCCGGGAGTGGTGCCCTTCGCCGAGCAGTTGGCGGCACTGCGCGCGACCCAGGAGCCGCGGCTTCCCCACCCCGTTCGGTGAGAAGACGGTAGGCGACCCGCGCCGGTTGCCCGTGTGACGGTGAGAGCGCGGTAAAAAGGGTGATCGTAGGCCCAACCACCCCCGCCGAACCACCGGCGGCCTTGGCAGACTGGTTCCGTGCCCCAGACTGTGCTGCTCGCCGAAGACGACCGTGCCATCCGCCACGCCCTCGAACGTGCCCTGACCCTGGAAGGGTATGAGGTGACGGCGGTGGCCGACGGCGTCGAGGCGCTCGCACAGGCCCACAAGACGCCGCCGGACGTCCTGCTGCTCGATGTGATGATGCCGGGCATCGACGGCCTCCAGGTCTGCCGCGTGCTGCGCGCCGAGGGCGACCGCACCCCGATCCTCATGCTCACCGCCCTGGTGGAGACCGCCGACCGGATCGCGGGGCTGGACGCCGGCGCCGACGACTACGTGGTCAAGCCCTTCGACGTCGAGGAGGTCTTCGCCCGGCTGCGCGCCCTGCTGCGCCGCACCAGCCCGGTCCCCGCGGGCCCGGCCGTGGGTGACGGCGGCGGCCGGGGCGAGCCCCAGCTCTCCGACCGGCAGGTCGAGGCCGCCGGTATCCGCATGGACCTCCAGGCCCGCCGGGCCTGGCGCGGCAAGCGGGAGCTGGAGCTGACCCGCACCGAGTTCGAGCTGCTCGAACTGCTGGTGCGCAACGCCGGCATCGTGCTCGACCACTCCACGATCTACGACCGCATCTGGGGCTACGACTTCGGCCCCGGCTCCAAGAACCTCGCCGTCTACGTCGGCTATCTGCGCCGCAAGCTGGACGAGCCCGGCGCCCCGCAGCTGATCCACACGGTGCGGGGCGTGGGTTACGTGCTGCGGGAGGACTGAGTGGGCCGCCTGCGCCGGATGCTCGCTCGGCGCCGGCCCAAGCTGGTCTCCCTGCGCACCACCTTCGCCATCTCCTTCGCCGCCGTCACCGCGGCCGTCGCGATCCTCGTCGGCATCGTGTCGTACGGCTCCGCGGCCCGGCTGGTCCGCGTCGACCAGCAGTCGGTGTTCAGCCAGGTCGTGCAGGACGTACGGGACGAGGTACGGCAGCACAGGATGGAGCCGGACGACTTCTCCTCCTCCCGGCCGGGACACGATCTGGTGCGGCCCGCCCGTACCGATGTGCAGGTGCTCGGCGCGCAGGGCGAGATCGTCGACCACGGCGATCCGTCGCTGCCCGTCACCTCCCACGACAGGTCGATGGCGCTGGCGCGGACGGCCGGCAAGGCGGTCGAGCACAAGGACGTCCAGGTCGGCGACGACCTCTACCGCATCGCCACCGTCTCGCTCGGCGACGGGCGGGGCGCGGTGCAGGTGGCGCAGGAGTTCAGCGACACCGAGGATCTGCTGCGCACGCTCCAGCAGCGGACGCTGATCCTGATGGCGGCCGTGGTGGTGGCGGCGGGGCTGTTCGGCTGGTGGCTGGCCCGCCGGATCACCCGGCGCCTGGTGGTGCTCACCAACGCCGCCGAGGACGTCGCCCGCACCCGGCGCCTCGGCATCGAGGTGCCGGTGGCAGGGCTTGACGAGGTGGGGCGGCTCGGGCGGGCCTTCGACCGGATGCTGGGGCGGCTCGCGCAGTCCGAGGAGGACCAGCGGCGGCTGGTCCAGGACGCGGGCCATGAGCTGCGGACGCCGCTCACCTCGCTGCGCACGAACATCTCCCTGCTGCGCCGCATCGACGAGCTGCCCCCGGACACCCGGGACGACCTCGTCGCCGACCTCACCCAGGAGGCGCGCGAACTCACCGACCTGGTCAATGAGCTGGTGGACCTCGCGGCCGGGCAGTCGGACACCGAGCCGCCGCAGCGGGTGGACCTCGCCGACATCGCGGAGGACGTGGTGGGGCTGGCGTCGCGGCGTACCGGACGGCAGATCGTGCTGCGCGCGAGCGGCGACACGACGACCGACGGACGGCCGGGGATGCTCCAGCGGGCCATGTCCAACCTGGTCGAGAACGCGGCCAAGTTCGACCGCGCGGGCCAGGCGCCGATCGAGGTCCACATCATGGGCCCGGCCCGGCCGGGCACCGTACGCGTCGAGGTCCTGGACCGGGGGCCCGGCATCGCCGAGGGCGACCTGATCCGCATCTTCGACCGCTTCTACCGAGCCGCCGACGCGCGCTCCCTGCCGGGCTCGGGGCTCGGCCTGTCCATCGTCCGCGAGGTGGCGATGGCCCACGGCGGAGCGCCGTTCGCGTACCGCCGGGAGGGCGGGGGCGCGGTGATCGGGTTCACGGTGGGCGGGGGGTAGGGCCTGTCCCGCCGGATCCCCCGCCCGCGCCCCACGTGCGACTTTCCGTCGCTGGGGGCGGGCGGCCCCCGCCCGGCGGACTCGTCGCACCGGACGGTGGTGAGACGGCCGCCCGCGTCCGGCCTCGAAGCGGACGCGGGCAGGGGGACGCCCCGACCGCTACGACTGCTGCGACCGCTCCCCGATCACCGGCAACGTGAGGAAGCCCTCCGCCCGCGCGCTCGCCAGGCCGATCCGCGGGATGTCGCTGGACTTGGCGAAGAGCAGGAACCGCGGCTCCCACACCGGGCGGTACTTGGCGTTCGCGCGGTACAGGGACTCGATCTGCCACCAGCGGGAGAAGAAGGTGAGGACCGAGCGCCACAGCCGCAGCACCGGGCCCGCGCCGAGCCGCGCGCCGCGTTCGAAGACCGAGCGGAACATGGCGAAGTTCAGCGAGACCCGCTGGACCCCCAGGTCTCCGGCACGCAGCAGCAGTTCGACGACCATGTACTCCATCAGGCCGTTCTCGCAGTCGCGGTCGCGGCGCATCAGGTCCAGGGAGAGGCCGTGCTCGCCCCAGGGCACGAAGCTGAGCAGGGCGCGCGGCTGGTCGTCGCCGTCGCGGCACTCCAGCATCACGCAGCGGCCGTCGCCGGGGTCGCCGAGGCGGCCCAGTGCCATGGAGAAGCCGCGCTCGGTGGCGCCGTCGCGCCAGTGGTCGGCGCGGTCGATGAGATGGGCCATCTCCTCGGCCGGGATGTCCTCGTGGCGCCGGATGCGCACGGTGTAACCGGCCCGCTTGACCCGGTTGTGGGCCTGGCGGACCACCCGCATCGGGCGTCCTTCGAGGGTGAAGTCGGCGATGTCCACGATCGCTTCGTCACCGAGTTCGAGGGCATCCAGGCCGTGCCGCGCGTAGACGGTGCCGGCCTCCTCGCTCGCGCCCATGACCGCGGGGATCCACGCGTGCCGACGGGCCTCGGCGAGCCAGGCGTCGATGGCGCCTGGCCATGCCTCGGGGTCGCCGATCGGGTCACCGGAGGCGAGGGAGACGGCGCCGACCACACGATAGGTGATCGCGGCCTTGCCGCTGGGGGAGAAGACGGCGGCCTTGTCGCGGCGCAGCGCGAAGTAGCCGAGGGAGTCGCGGGCGCCGTGCCTGTCGAGCAGGGCGCGCAGCCGCTCCTCGTCGGCGGCGGTGAGCAGTTGCTTGCCGCGCGGGGAGCGGAAGCAGGCGTAGAGGACGAGGCAGAAGGCCGCGGCGAGCAGGGCGTTGACCGTGATGTCGGTCCAACGGGGCGCGTGCACATGGTCGATGCGGTCGGCGAACATGCCGACGCTGATGCCGCGCAGATAGGTGTAGATGATCTCGTCGGTGAGATGGGCGCCGGGCAGCTTGTTGGTGGCGTGCACCAGCAGGGTGCCGAGGCCGCCGGTGGCCAGCAGTCCGCCCGCGCCGACGGCCAGCGCCAGCTTCGGGTTGGCGGGGTCGCCGACCGCGTTGAACTCGCGCCTGCCGATCAGCAGGGCGGCCACGAACAGGCCGGTCAGACCGGCGGAGACCCAGTTGAAGACGTGGTCGGCGTACCGGTCCTGGGTGATGAGCCCGATGACGTACACCGCGAGGAGCGGTCCGGCGAGCGCGATGTTGGTCAGCCAGGCGGCACGCTTGCGGCGCCGCATCACCAGCATCAGGAAGATCGCGAGCGCGGCCGAGACCAGGCCGCCGGTGGCCAGGTACGGCGTGAAGAACGCGCCGACGTGGTGATGCGGATGCTCCTGGTTGAAGAGCTTGCTGGTGTTGTGCTCGTGGACCTCCTGGCGGAACGGCAGGGAGAGGACCGCGAGGACGTTGAGCACGGCGATCAGCCGCAGGTACCACACCGTGGCCGAGGCCGCGCCGGCGCGCAGCCGGGGGCCGGGCGTGAGCGGCGGGAACTCGCGGCGCGGGGCACGCTCGGCGGGGGCGTGCGCGGAGGGGACGGTCGACTGCGGAGCGGGCATGGTGACTGGTCACCTTGGGGAAGGGGGACGGGGACTACGGGCGCGACCCTACAGCTTGTAGGGAAAAATGCGCCGGTCTGTCTATCGGGACAGGAGCGTACCGGGCCCGCTTCTTACCCGGTCCTTTCCGAGCCGCGCCGGGCGGAGGCCAGCAGCCAGGCCAGGTTGCCCACCGCGGCCCCGGCGGCCACCGCCGCGACGATCACCCCGCCGGTGGCGAGACCGTCGCTGAACAGGTGCGGGCGCCGGTCGAGGCTGTGCAGCCCGAAGCCGCACAGTTCGTACACCCCCACGGCGGCGACGAAGAGGCTGACGACGAGTACGGCGAGGGTCGGCGCGAGGCTGCGTGCGCAGACCCCACCGCTGGTCGCCGTCTCCGTGTCCTGCATGGATCCCCCGTTGACGTGGTGGAACAGGTGTATGAACGGCCTTACGGCTCCGGCCGATTGGGAACCTACAATACGTAGGGTCCAGTAGGGTCGACGCCATGCGTGTGTACGTGAGTGCGGACATGGAAGGCATCACGGGCCTCGTCGACGCCGACGACGTCCAGCCGGGCGGCCGAGACTACGAGCGGGGCCGCTCCATGATGGCGGAGGACGTGAACGCGGCGGTGCGCGGCGCGCTGGCGGCCGGCGCCCGCGAGATCCTCGTGAACGACGCCCACGGCCCGATGCGCAATCTGCGCCCCGAGGACCTGCACCCCCGCGCCCGCCTGGTGCGCGGCAAGCCCAAGCAGATGATCATGCTGGAGGGGCTGACGGGGGAGTACGACGCGATGGTCTGCGTCGGCTATCACGCCCGCGCCGGGGCCCCGGGCGTGCTCAGCCACAGCTTCATGGGCCATGAGATCGAGGACATCTGGCTGGACGGCCGCCCGACCGGCGAGATCGGCCTCGCCCATGCCACGGCGGCGGCCCTGGGCGTACCGGTGGTGGCCCTCACGGGTGATGACGCGGCGTGCGCCGAGATGACGGAGTGGGACCCGTCGGTGGCCGCGGTCCCGGTGAAGTACGCCCATGACCGCTTCGCCGCCGAACTGCGCCCGGCGGCGGAGGCCCGTACGGCGATCGAGGCCGCGGTGGCGGCCGCCCTCGCCCCGCTCCCGTCCCGTCCGGCCCCCTCGGCGCGCTCAGCCCCCTCGGCCCCCTCTGCGGCCGAGGTGACCCTCACCGTCCGCTGGCAGTCCACCACCGTCCCCACGACCCTGCTCGGCCTCCCCGGAGTCACGGCGGAGAACGCCCGGACCATCCGTGCGACCGGTCAACTGCCCGCGCTCTACCGCCAGTTCGGGGTATGGATGCGGGTCGCGGCGTCGCTGACGGGGCAGGCGCCGTACTGCTGAGCCGGGTCGTTCACGCGTCCGGTACTCGGTCGGCCAGGCCCCGCAGCAGGACGGCCAGCCCGCCGAAGAACTCCCGCTCCGGGTCCACCTGCCGGGCACTGCGGCCCGTGGCGGCCATGAGCGGGAAGTCCTCGGGCGGCAGGGCCGAGATGGCGGCCGTGCCCGCGCCGGAGAGGGCGCCCAGGTGCTCCAGTTGCAGGGCGCCGTTGACGTAGGCGATCAGGCTCCGCAGGGCGATGACCCGCCGCTCGCCGTCGAAGCCCGCGCCGGTGAGGACCGTGAGGACCGTCTCGGACCAGCGGAGCAGCGCGAGCGAGTGATGCCGGTGGGGCATGGTCAGCGGTACGACCGAGGGGTGCGCGCCCAGCGTGTCCCGCATCCGCCGCACCAGGACCTCGATCCGCTCCCGCCAGGGCAGGCCGGCGTCCGGCGCCCCGGTGTCGACCGCCGCGAGCACGAACTCCACGACGAGCAGCTCCAGTTCGTCGCGGTCGCGGACGTACCGGTAGAGCGCCATCGTGCTCATGCCGAGTTCCTTGGCGACCGCGCGCATGGACAGCGCGGCGAGACCGTCCCGGTCGAGTACGGCGAGCGCGGCGGCGGCCAGTTGATCGTGGCTCAGGGAGCGGGGTCGTGGCATGGCGCTTGACAGCGTACGGCATACGCCTACCCTCTTGGGTGTACGGCGTACGCCTACCAAGGAGGCCGATGTCGATGCCAACTCCCCTGCCCGGAGGGCGCCTTGCCCCCGGCGCCTCGATCACCCCGCGCACCCTGACTCCCGTGACGGGCCCGCCCGTCGAACTCCCCGACCCCGACCCGGCCCGGCTGACCCACCTCCAGTTCCGCCGCTTCGCCGGCTGCCCGATCTGCAATCTGCATCTGCGGTCGGTCGTACGGCGGCACACCGAACTGACGGCGGCCGGCATCCGCGAGGTGGTCCTCTTCCACTCGCCCGCCGACGAACTGCGCGCGCACGTCACCGAGTTGCCCTTCCCCGTCGTGGCCGATCCGGACAGGCGGCTGTACGTCGAGTTCGGCGTGGAGTCGTCACCGCGCGCCCTGCTGAACCCGCGCGTATGGGGCCCGCTGCTGCGGGCGGTGCTGCGCAGCGCGTGGACCGTCCCACGCCACCGGGAACACGCACCGGCAGCCCAGCCGCACGGGGGTCGGCTGGGACTGCCCGCGGACTTCCTGATCGACGCCGAGGGCAGGATCATCGCCGCACGCTACGGCGAGCACGCCTACGACCAGTGGTCGGTGGACGAGGTGCTGGCGCGGGCGGGGGAGGCGGGGGCTGTGCGGAGCGGCACCAGGGGGTCGTAGGGGCAGGGTGGCGATCGCGGCGGCGGGTGCCGGGCCCGCCGGACGCTCCCGAGGACAGATGTGGTCCGGCGCAGGACGATGGAAGTCCGACGTGCCGTGTACGGCGCCCGGTCGGTCTGCTCGGTATCGCTTCCGTGCGGTCGCCGCCGTGGCCCGCTCGCAGGGGCGCCCCGACGCCCGGACGGAGGCAACCATGGGCGCAGTCCTCGGTGACGTGCTGGGTTTCGCGGCCGCCGTCGCGATCAGCCCGCTCCCGATCATCGCGGTCATCCTGATCCTCGCCACGCCTCGGGGACGTCTCAACGGCGTCCTGTTCACCGTCGGCTGGATCCTGGGGCTCGCGGTCCTCGGCGCGGTGATGCTGGCGATCGCGTCCCCCGCCGGAGCCTCCGCCCACCATCAGCCGCCCACCTGGGCGGGAGCACTCAAGCTCGCCCTGGGCCTGTTCCTCGTCCTCTTCGGCGCCCGGCAATGGCACCGGCGCCCCCGGGACCCCGCACAGGCCCGGCTGCCGAAGTGGATGGGCGCGATCGACCGCCTCGCGCCGGCCAAGATCTTCGCACTCGGGCTGGCCCTGGCCGCGCTCAACGCCAAGAACGCCCCGCTGACCATCGCCGCGGGCGCCACGATCGGCTCCGCCGGGCTGCCGGTCGGAGAGCAGATCGCGGTGCTGGCGATCTTCGTCGTCATCGCCACCCTGGGCCTGCTGGCCCCGCTGGGCGTCTTCCTCGTCGGCGGCGAGCGGGCCAGGACCACCCTCGGCGACTGGAAGGAGTGGGCGGCTCGGCACAACGTCGCCGTGATGGCCGCCCTGTTCTTCGTCCTGGGCCTGAAACTCGTCGGCGACGGCATCTCCGTCCTCGCCTCCTGACGCTGCCGCGGCCCTGCGGCCCCGGCCGTTCAGCTCGGTGAGAACCAGGCCATGCCCGCCAGCAGTGCCAGTACGAAGAGGCCGGTGCCGCCCAGGACGGCCAGCAGCCGGGAACGGCGGAGCAGCGGCAGCCGCGGGCGGCGGTTCGCGGCCCGGTGCACGCTCGTCTGCCACTCGGTGTCGCCCGCTGGGGCGTACGCGTTGTCGGAGCGGGCCGGGGGAGCGGCGGCGCGGCGGGCCGGGGGAGCAGGGGTGCGGCGGGCGGGGGTGGCGGCGCGGCGGGTGGACCTCGGGGCGGGAGTGAGGGGCTGCTTCGAGCGGCCGTGGCCCTGGTGCGCGACCGGCATCGGCTCCGGGGCGCCGCGCCAGGATCCGCGCCCGAACCAGTCCGCCACCTCGTCGGCCGTGGGCCGGCTCTCGGGCTCCTTGGCCAGCAGGCCGAGCAGATAGTTCTCGAAGGCGGGCGAGAGGTCGGTGCGCAGCTGCCGGGGCGGGACCGGGGTGGCGTCGAGGTGCTGATGCAGCACCGCGAGCGGGCTGTCCGCCTGGAACGGCGGTCGGCCGGTGAGGAGTTGATAGAGCACACAGCCCAGGGAGTACACATCGGACGCCGGTCCCGCGGTACGGCCCAGCGCCCGCTCGGGCGCGAGATAGAGACTGGTGCCGACGATCTGCCCGGTCGCGGTGAGCGCGGAGTTGGGGTCGTCGAAGAAGCGGGCGATGCCGAAGTCGCCTATTTTCAGGGTGTCGTCGGCGGACAGCAGCAGGTTGGCCGGTTTGATGTCCCGGTGCACGATGCCCTGCCGGTGCGCGAGGGCCAGCCCGACGGCGGCCTGCGCGGCGATCGTGGCCACCCGCTCGGCGGACAGCGGCCCGGAGGCGCTGAGCAGCCCGTCGAGGCTGCCCCCGTCGACCAGCTCCATCACCAGGAACAGCCGGCCCTCGAACTCCCCGAAGTCCAGCACGCCGACGACGTTCGGATGGCTGAGGCGCCCCGCGGTCTGCGCCTCCAGCCGGAACCGCGAGGACGCGGTGGGGTCGGAGTCGTGGGGGAGCAGCAGCTTCACGGCGACCGGTCTGCCGAGCGTCTCGTCGAAGGCCCGCCAGACCTCCCCCATCGCGCCCCGCCCGATGGTGTCCCGCAGCCTGTATCGGCCCGCTATAAGCACTTGTTCTTCATCCTCATGCCCAAAGACGTCTGGATCGCCGCAGGCCGTGACTCACCGCGGGAGCGGATCAGTTGGGAGGGTGCCGCAGCGGCCCAAGCGTATCGGCCCCGCGGGCGCTCAGGACGCGTTCGGGCACCCAGGGGCACGGTCGCCGCCCATGATCACCGAGACGTCCGCCACCCTGGCGCTCGGAAACCCGTGCGAGGCAGGACGACACGGGCATCCGGCCACTGCCCCGCGCCACCCGAACTCCACCCGGGCCGCCCGCCCCGCCGAACCCCCGCCGAACCCCTCGCTCAGGGCCACACCAGGCAATACGCCTGATGCCCCGCCTCATGCAGCCGATGCGAGAAGTCCTGCCACTCGTGCAGCAGTCGGTACACGTTGAACGCGTCCCGGGGGCCGCCCCGGTCAGGGACGGTCGACCAGATGAAGGCCGCGGCGCCGACGGCTTCCTCGCCGATGCCGCGCAGGGGGTCGACGACGGTCATCGGGAGTTTGACGACGGCGTAGTCGGGGTGCAGGACGACCAGTTCGAGGGGCGGGACCTTGTGCAGGGGGATGCCCTCGATGCCGGTCAGGACCATCGCGGCCATCGTCTCCGGCTTGATCTTGGTGAACATGCCGTTCATGCCCAGCTCGTCGCCGCCGAGTTCCTCCGGGCGCATCGAGATGGGGACGCGGGCCGCGGTCGCGCCGTCCGGTGCGCCGAAGTACTTGTACGTCACCCCCACCCGGCCACCACTCCCGCCGCCCGTCCCGAGGGACCCGACCCGATCCGTCCGGGGGGTACGCCGACGACCGCCCGCGCGGCCGGACCGCCGCTCCGGCGGAGGGTCCGAGGGGAGGTCACGGGGGAAGTCCGACGGACCGCCGCCCAGGCCCGTGTTCCGGGGGAGACCCCGGGGCACGTCACGCGGAAGGTCCCGGGGGAGGTCGCGCGGAACGTCCCGGGAGACGTCACGCGGCAGGTCCCGGGGAAAGTCCGACGACGCGTCCGGGTTCCGCGTGGGATCCGCCGACCGGTCTCCCCGGGTGGTCCCCCGGAGGTCGCGCGGGGCCTCGCGCGGAAAGTCCACCGGCCGCTCTCTCCGAGCATCCTTCGGAAAGTCCACCGGGCGCTCACCCCGAGCGTCCTTCGGAAAGTCCACCGGCCGCTCGCCGCGAAGGTCTCGCGGGGCCTCTCGCGGGAAGTCCACGGGCCGCTCACCCCGAGCGTCCCTCGGGAAGTCCGTCGGGCGGTCTCCCCTGAGGTCTCTCGGGAAGTCCTTCGCCCTGTCGGCGGTCCGCTCCGCCTGCTGGTCGTGCAGGCGTTCGCTTGGCCGGTCGTACCGTTCGGGCTCACCCGGTGCACCCTGTGTTCTACGTGCTTCGGTCGGTTCCTCCGCTTCGCGCCGGTGCCTTCCCCGCCGGGCACGTCGAGGACCGAGGTCATCGGTCCCCTCGCCCAGTCCGCCACCGCGATGCATATCTCCACCCGACTGCTTTTCTAGGACGCGTGGCCCCCGCCGCGCAACCCGATCATCGTGTCAGTGACCTCCCCCACGGCCGCCCGCCGAAACGTGCGGTGGAACAACAGTCCACGGGGATCCGCCCGGTCCCTGATCCTTCCGTGCCCAGGAGCTGTGTGTCAGGTCTCAGTCTCGCAGATGGCGGGCCGCGGCGGCGCGGAACCGCGGGCGGGCCGTCACCGCGGCGGGCGGGCGGCCTACCCTGAGGAGGTCACCCCGCAACCGGAGTCCGAGAGGCCGGAGAAGCCGCACGTCATGAGTGCCCTGAGCGAAACGCCCTATCCCTACGAAGCGCCCGTCTCCCAGGCGCTCTTCGACCGTGCCTCCGTCGTCACGCCCGGGGGTGTGAACTCCCCGGTGCGCGCCTTCCGCGCCGTCGGCGGCACGCCCCGCTTCATGGTGTCCGGGCGCGGTCCCTACCTCACCGACGCCGACGGCCGGGAGTACGTCGACCTCGTCTGCTCCTGGGGTCCGATGATCCTCGGGCACGCGCACCCCGAGGTCATCGCCGCCGTCCAGGACGCCGTCGCCCGCGGTACGAGCTTCGGCACGCCCGGCGAGGGCGAGGTCGCGCTCGCCGAGGAGATCGTCGCCCGGATCGAGCCCGTCGAGCAGGTCCGGCTGGTCAGCAGCGGGACCGAGGCGACCATGAGCGCCATCCGGCTCGCCCGCGGCTTCACCGGGCGGTCCAAGGTGATCAAGTTCGCCGGCTGCTACCACGGCCATGTGGACGCCCTGCTCGCCGCCGCCGGCTCCGGTGTCGCCACGTTCGCGCTGCCGGACACGCCCGGTGTCACCGGCGCCCAGGCGAGCGACACGATCGTGCTGCCGTACAACGATCTCGAAGCCGTGCAGGAGGCGTTCCACCGCCACCCCGGCGAGATCGCCTGTGTGATCACCGAGGCCTCGCCCGGCAACATGGGCGTCGTGCCGCCGGCCCCCGGGTTCAACCAGGGCCTGCGGGACGCCTGCCACAAGAACGGTGCCCTGTACATCTCCGACGAGGTCATGACCGGCTTCCGTACCAGCCGCGCCGGCTGGTACGGCGTGGACGGGGTCAAGCCCGACCTGATGACCTTCGGCAAGGTGATGGGCGGTGGGTTCCCGGCCGCGGCGTTCGGCGGGCGCGCCGACGTGATGGCGTACCTCGCGCCCGCCGGGCCCGTCTACCAGGCCGGCACCCTCTCCGGTAACCCCGTCGCCACCGCCGCGGGCATCGCCCAGCTGCGGCTGCTCGACGAGGCGGCGTACGACAAGGTGGACGCCGTCTCCGCGCAGATCCGGTCGCTGGTCACCGAGGCACTGAGCAAGGAGGGCGTGGCGCACCGGGTGCAGAACGCGTCCAACATGTTCTCGGTGTTCTTCACCGACCGGCAGGTGCGCAACTACGAGGACGCCAAGCGGCAGGAGTCGTACCGCTTCACCGCGTTCTTCCACTCGCTGCTGTCCAACGGCGTCTACCTGCCGCCGTCGTCCTTCGAGTCCTGGTTCGTGTCCACGAGCCATGACGAGCGGGCCGTCCAGAAGATCGCCGACGCCCTTCCGGCGGCGGCCCGTGCGGCTGCGGAGGCCACCGCGTGACCATCGGGAACAGTGTGAGCGGCAGCGACAAGGACGTCACGGTCGTCCACCTCATGCGGCACGGCGAGGTGGAGAACCCGGACGGCGTGCTGTACGGCCGGCTGCCCGGCTACCACCTCTCCGAGCTGGGCCGGAAGATGGCCGACCGGGTCGCGGAGCACCTCGCCCCGCGCGACATCACCTATGTCTGCGCCTCCCCGCTGGAGCGGGCGCAGGAGACCGCCACCCCGATCGCCAAGGCGCACGGTCTCGACCTGGACACCGACGCGCGGCTGATCGAGGCCGAGAACGTCTTCCAGGGCAAGACCTTCGGCGTCGGCGACGGCGCGCTGCAGCGGCCGGGCAACTGGAAGCACCTGGTCAACCCGTTCCGGCCGTCCTGGGGCGAGCCGTACGTGGACCAGGTCGTGCGGATGATGGGCGCGCTGGACGCGGCCAAGGACCAGGCGCGCGGCCATGAGGCGGTGCTGGTCAGCCATCAGCTGCCGGTGTGGATCGTCCGGTCGTACGTGGAGCGGCGGCGGCTGTGGCACGACCCGCGCAAGCGGCAGTGCACCCTCGCCTCGCTGACGTCCTTCACCTACCTCGGCGACAAGATCGTGTCGGTCGGCTACAGCGAGCCCGCCATCGATCTGGTCCCGGCGCATCTGCGGGCCGGAGCCCAGCCGCAGAAGGGCGGCGGGCAGGGGAAGGCGTTCGGCGCCTGACGGTCCGTTAAAAGGCGTTAGGACGCTTTTGCCGGGACTATTGCGAAAAACATATTAATTAAAGGAACCTCCCCGATCGTCGTGCCCTCTGTCTGGGTGACCACCATCACCACGCGCGACGAATCGGGGATCCTTCATGCGCACCGTCTCCCGGAACCTCTCCCGCAGGGGAATGCTCGGCATCGGCGCGGGCGCCGCGGCCGCCGCCACCCTGTCCGGCTGCGGCAGCCTCAAGTCCTCGGACGGCGGCGGGCACGCGAACGGTTCCCGTCAGGTGCAGGGCGGCAAGGACCGGCCGGCCAAGCTGATCGGCGACGGCTCCACCTCCTTCACCGGCAAGCAGCCCGGCCACTCGAAGAAGCCCGAGCCGCTGGAGCCGGGCCAGACCCCACCGCAGTTCGTGGTCTTCTCCTGGGACGGCGCGGGCGAGGTCGGCAACGGCCTCTTCCCGCGCTTCCTGGACCTCGCCAAGCAGCACGAAGCGCACATGACCTTCTTCCTCTCGGGCCTCTACCTGCTGCCCGAGTCGAAGAAGCGGATGTACGAGCCCCCGAACAACGCGCGCGGCGCCTCCGACATCGGCTACCTCACCGACGAGCACATCAAGGCCACCCTCACCAACGTCAACCGGGCGTGGCTGGAGGGCCATGAGATAGGCACCCACTTCAACGGGCACTTCTGCGGCGAGGCGCACGGCTCGGTGAAGTGGTGGACGCCACAGCAGTGGAAGAGCGAGATCGACCAGGCGAAGTCCTTCGTCAAGGAGTGGAAGACCAACACCGGCTGGCACGACCTGCCCGCGCTCCCCTTCGACTACGACAAGGAGCTGGCCGGCGGCCGCACCCCCTGCCTGCTGGGCCAGGACAACCTGCTGCCCACCGCCCGCGAGCTGGGCTGGCGCTACGACGCCTCGTCCCCGGGCGGCCGCCAGGTGTGGCCGGTCAAGCGCCAGGGCATCTGGGACTACCCGCTCCAGGCCGTGCCGTTCCCCGGGCACAGCTTCGAGGTGCTGTCCATGGACTACAACATGCTCGCCAACCAGTCCATGAACTCCACCAAGGCGCCCGCCTACAACTACCCGGGCTGGCGCAAGCAGTCCGCGGCGGCGTACATCGCCGGTTTCCAGCGGGCCTACGAGACGAACCGCGCGCCGTTCTTCATCGGCAACCACTTCGAGCAGTGGAACGGCGGGATCTACATGGACTCCGTCGAGGAGGCGTTCAAGCACATCGCGGCCCAGCGGGACAAGGGTGCCGACGTCCGGATGGTCTCCTTCAAGGAGTTCACGGACTGGATCGACGTCCAGAAGCCCGAGGTCCTCGACAAGCTGCGCACGCTGGACGTCGGGAGCCGGCCCACCGGTGGCTGGAAGACGTTCCTCGCCTGAGCCACGCGAGGGCGCGGGCCCGGCGCCCGCGCCCGGAATGTCCCGTGTAAATAGCTCCTGAAATGCGGTTTTCCGCCCCGCAGGGGGGTGCGCGAGAACCCCGGGAACGACATGCGAAACTTTTCACATGAGTACCCGTAGCCGCGCCGCCCTGCTCGGCGCTGTGGCCGTCACCGCGGCCCTGTCCCTGTCCGCGTGCGGCAAGGGCGGCACCTCGGGCGGCGGCGGCAACACCAACTTCGTCACCGGCAACAACGGCATCGACACCGTGCCGGTGAGCAAGCGCACCGCGGCCCCGGACCTGTCCGGAAAGACGATCGACGGCAAGTCGGTGGACGTGGCCGATTACCAGGGCCAGGTCGTCGTCATCAACGTCTGGGGCTCGTGGTGCAGCCCGTGTCGCGAAGAGGCCCAGTACTTCGCCAAGGTGTCGAAGGCGTACGAGGGCAAGGGCGTGCGGTTCGTCGGGATCAACACCCGCGACACCAGCACGACCCCCGCGGTCGAGTTCGAGAAGGCGCACGGGATCACCTACCCGAGCCTGTACGACCCCACGGGCAAGCTCATGCTGCGCTTCAAGAAGGGCACCCTGAACCCCCAGCTGATCCCCTCCACGCTCATCATCGACCGGCACGGGAAGGTCGCCGCGCGAGCCCTGGAGGCGCTGGACGACACCACGCTCCTGAAGATGCTCAAGCCGGTCGTCGCGGAGAAGTGACGTGGGTACGACCGTGACGCTGGGCCAGACCGTGACGCTGGCCGCGCAGAACCAGACAGTGCTCCACGGGGCGCTGCTGGTCGCGCTGCCCGTCGCCCTGCTCGGCGGGCTCGTCTCCTTCTTCTCGCCCTGCGTCCTGCCGCTGGTGCCGGGCTACCTCTCCTATGTCACCGGCGTGGTCGGCACCGACCTGGCCGAGGCCCGGCGCGGGCGCATGGTGGCCGGCGCCTCCCTGTTCGTGCTCGGCTTCAGCGCCGTGTTCGTCTCCGGCGGGGCGTTGTTCGGCTCCTTCGGCTGGACCCTCCAGGAGCACAAGGACACGCTGTCCAAGGTGCTCGGCGTCGTCATGATCCTCATGGGCGTCTTCTTCATGGGTCTGATGCCCTGGTTCACCCAGCGCGAGTTCCGCTTCCACAAGCGGCCGTCGACCGGACTGCTCGGCGCGCCGATAGTGGGCGCGCTGTTCGGGATCGGCTGGACGCCCTGTATCGGCCCGACCCTCGCCTCGGTGAACATCCTCGCCATGCAGGAGTCGAGCGCGCTGCGCGGGGCGACCCTGATGATCGCCTACTGCCTGGGGCTCGGCGTGCCCTTCGTGCTGGCGGCCGTGGCCTTCCGCAAGGCCCTCGGCGCCTTCGGCTGGGTCAAACGCCACTATGTGTGGGTGATGCGCATCGGCGGCACGATGATGATCGTGACCGGTGTGCTGCTGCTGACCGGTGCCTGGGACAGCCTGGTGCAGCAGATGCAGACCTGGTCCAACGGCTTCACTGTGGGGATCTGATCGATGAGCAAGACCGAAACCGACAAGGGCCAGGACCAGGAGGAGCTCGGCGCCGCCGGGTCCCAGCTGTCCACCGCCCCGCGCGAGGAGCCGCTCACCGGCGTGCCCGCCTTCGGGGTGATCGGCTGGATCCGCTGGTTCTGGCGGCAGCTGACCTCCATGCGGGTCGCGCTGCTGCTGCTCCTGATGCTGTCGCTGGCCGCGATCCCCGGCTCGCTGATCCCGCAGTCCGGCGCCGACATCAACAAGGTCGCCGACTTCCAGCAGGCGCACAAGACGCTCGCGCCGATCTACGACAAGCTCGGCCTCTTCCACGTCTACAGCTCGGTGTGGTTCTCCGCGATCTACATCCTGCTGTTCATCTCCCTCATCGGCTGCATCGTGCCGCGCGCCTGGCAGTTCATCGGGCAGCTGCGCGGCCGGCCCCCGGGCGCGCCCAAGCGGCTGACCCGGCTGCCCGCGTACACGACCTGGCGTACGACGGCGGAGCCCGAGGAGGTCCGCGCGGCCGCGCTCAAGCTGCTCAAGCGGCGCCGCTTCCGCGCCCACGCCGAGGGTGACGCGGTCACCGCCGAGAAGGGCTATCTGCGCGAACTGGGCAACCTGGTCTTCCACATCGCCCTGATCGTGCTCCTGGTCTCCTTCGCCTGGGGCCAGATGTACAAGTCGGACGGCACCAAGCTGATGGTGGAGGGCGACGGCTTCTCCAACGCGCTGCCGATGTACGACGACATGAAGTCCGGCAGCCTGTTCCGGAGCGACGACCTGGTGCCGTTCAGCTTCGACCTGAAGAAGTTCACCGGCACCTACGAGAGCAGCGGCCCCAACCGCGGTACGCCCCGCACCTTCCAGGCGACGATCGACTACAGCGTGGGTGCGTACGGCAAGCGCAAGACCACCACGATCAAGGTCAACGAGCCGCTGCACATCGGCGACTCCAAGGTCTACCTCGTCAGCCACGGCTACGCCCCGGTCGTCACCGTCCGCGACGGCAAGGGCAAGGTCGTCTACCAGGACGCCGTGCCGCTGCTGCCGCTCGACGGCAACGTCACCTCCAACGGCGTCGTCAAGGTGATGGACGGCTACAAGGACCCGCAGGGCAAGAGCGAGCAGCTCGGCTTCCAGGCGTTCTTCGTGCCGACCTTCGACCCGAAGTCCGGCACGATGATGTCGCAGTTCCCCGCGCTGCTGAACCCGCTGCTCGCGGTCAACGCCTACCACGGCGACCTGGGCGTGGACGCGGGCATCCCGCAGAGCGTGTACCAGCTCGACACGACCCATATGAAGGCGTTCAAGGACGGCAAGGGCCAGCTGCTGAAGAAGCTGCTCAAGCCCGGCGACACCATGAAGCTGCCGAACGGCGCCGGTTCCATCACGTTCGAGAAGGACGTGAAGCAATGGGCCGGCTTCGAGATCGTCCAGGAGCCGGGCAGCATCTGGGCCCTGACCGGCGCGCTCGCCGCGATCTTCGGTCTGGCCGCGTCCCTGTTCATCCAGCGCCGCCGGGTGTGGGTGCGGGCGGTGCGCGGTGCCGACGGTGTGACCGTCGTCGAGATGGCCGGGCTCGGCCGCAGCGAGTCCGCCAAGCTGCCGGAGGAGCTGGGCGATCTCGCCGGGATCCTCTACGACCAGGCGCCGGGTGCACCCGACCCGGACGACGCCCCCGCAACCTCCCCCGACCCTCACGTCGTACCTGCCGAAGGGGCTGAGAAGTGACTCTCGCCGCCGCAACAGAGCTGGCCACAGCGACCAACGAGCATCTCGCGAACATGAGCAACACGCTCATCTACTCCGCGATGACCGTGTACACGCTGGCCTTCCTCGCCTACATCGCCGAGTGGATCTTCGGCAGCCGCAGCAAGGTGGCCCGTACGGCCAACGCGCTGACCGACGGGGGCAAGCAGCAGGCGGGCCCCGCCGTCACCGTGAAGAAGGCCGGCGGCACCGCCGTACTGGAGCGCCCGAAGGTCGTAGTGCGCGCGGCGGCCGGTGCCCGGGACGTGCCGGACGGGCCCGGCGCGCACGGCGGTGATGCCCAGGGTGACATGTACGGGCGGATCGCGGTCTCGCTGACCGTGCTGGCCTTCGTGGTGCAGCTCGCCGGTGTGATCGCCCGCGCGGCCTCGGTGGGCCGGGCGCCCTGGGGCAACATGTACGAGTTCAGCATCACGTTCACCACGGTCGCCGTGGGCCTGTACCTGGTGCTGCTGGCGCTGAAGAAGAACGTGCGCTGGCTGGGCCTGTTCCTGACCACCACGGTGCTGCTGCTGCTCGGCCTCGCCGTGACCGTGCTCTACACGGCCAGCGACCAGCTGGTCCCGGCCCTGCACTCGTACTGGCTGTACATCCACGTCTCCACCGCGATCTTCTGCGGCGCGGTGTTCTACGTCGGCGCGGTCGCCACCATCCTGTACCTGTTCAAGGACTCGTACGAGAACAAGCTGGAGGCCGGGATCAAGCCGGGCTCCTTCGCCACCTCGGTGCTGGAGCGGCTGCCCGCCTCGGCCTCCCTGGACAAGTTCGCCTACCGGGTCAACGCGGCCGTCTTCCCGCTGTGGACGTTCACGATCATCGCGGGCGCGATCTGGGCGGGCGACGCCTGGGGCCGCTACTGGAACTGGGACCCGAAGGAGACCTGGTCGTTCATCACCTGGGTCGCCTACGCCTGCTACCTGCACGCGCGCGCCACGGCCGGCTGGAAGGGCCGCAAGGCCGCCTATCTGGCGATGATCGCGTTCGCCTGCTGGCTGTTCAACTTCTACGGCGTGAACATCTTCGTCACCGGCAAGCACTCCTACGCGGGCGTGTGAGCGAAGGCTCGCCCACACTGGAGTCATGAGCGGTTCCATCGCACAGGGCACCAGTCAGACCCACGGGAACACGCACATACTCCATTTCCTGGTGCGGCTCCCGAGGCCCATGGAAGACGTCTGGACGGCGGTGGCCACCCCCGAGGGGATCGGGGCGTGGTGCACCGCCGTCGGCGTTCTCGAACCCCGTCTCGACGGCGCGGTCTCCTTGCGGGGCCTGGGCTCGGGCCGGGTCACCGCCTGGGACGTGGACCGGGTCGCCGAGTACACCCTCGACGAGGGCGGCGGCGGGCGGCTGCGGTTCCATCTGGAGCGGGACGGCACGGCGGAGTGCGTGCTGCGCTTCACCCATGAGTTCCAGGGCGAGGGGCCCTCGGACACGGACTGGCGCCATAAATTCGAACAATTGATCGCCATGCTGGGTCCGGTGTCCGGGACGTAGCCGGAGACGGCCCGGGCGCCCTCACGCGGGCGGCAGGCAGTCCTTCCCCGGCGGCTTCCCCTCCGGCCAGGCCAGCTGGACGAACTGCGAGTCGCCCTCCGGGGTCAGCCGCACGATCGGTACGGCCTTGTCGTACGGGTTGCCGTGCTCGTCCAGGCAGATCCAGCCGCTCGCCCCGGCCACCTTCAGCGAGCCCTTGACCTGCGGCCACTGCAGGCCCACGTCCGCGAGGGTCGGAATGCTCCGGCCCTCCGGCACGGCCTCGCGGATGCCGTGCACCGCGAGCTGGAGCGCGTCGTAGCCGATGATCAGCTGGCCGTCGTCCAGGGCGACCGGTCCTATCGGACCGGCCGGCTTGTGCTCGGCACTCTTCAGCAGCCGCTGGAGGGTCTGGTAGTCCGCCGTGGAACCGCCCGTCTTCGGAGGGTTCTTCAGCCAGGCGTCCGGATGGGCGAGGGAGGTGAAGAGCACGGTGAGGTTGTGCCGCAGGGCGTCGCGGTTCAGCTCCTTCTCATAGGTGAGGTAGGAGGCCTCGTCGCCGGTGAGGACCTGGAAGGAGCGGTCCATGCAGCCGCGGTCGCCCAGCGCGTTGACGAACTGCCGCAGCTGGGTGTGCCGGCCCGCGAACAGGATCGTGTGGGTGTCCCGGGGGGTGTCGCACACGATGTTGGTGATCTGCCGGAAGGTGTTGGCGGTGGTGCCCTCCTGGCTGCGGTCGGCGGGCGGGGTGAACGGCTGCTCCAGGACCGGCTGGTACGGCGATCCGTTCATCAGCGTGCTGAACGACTGCTTCAGCGAGTTCGTGTACGGGTCGCCCGGCTTGTCGTAGACCAGCATGGCCTTGTTCTCGTTGGACCGGTTCGCCTTGGCCTTGGTGTAGGAGGCGAGCGCGCGGGCCTCGTCGGTGTTGGTCGGCGCCACCCGGGCGAGGCCGGGGTAGGGGTCCGGCTTCTTGCCGTGCTGCCCGTTGGCCAGCTCGTCGGCGGTGATGGAGGAGCCGATCACCGGGATGCCGAGCTTGGTCAGCGCCGCCACGGCCGCCTGGTTGGGATCGGTGCTCTGCCCTATCCCGGCCACCGCCCGCAGCCGGTCCGCGCTCCGGGTCATCCCCTCCAGCTGGTCCACCGTCGGCCGCCAGCTGTCCTTGCCCGTACCCGAGTTGGCGAGCAGCAGGCGGATCTGCGGGGACTGCCCGTTGGAGTCGTGATTGGCCGAGTACTGGGCGAGATAGGCGCCTTGCAGCTGATGCTCTATGTCGTTCAGATTGGTCGTCGAGGTGGATGTGAACGGCAGCATCAGCGCCACCGTGACATAACTCCCGCTCTTCAGGCCCTTGTTCTCCCGCCCGATCGCCTCCACCACCTGATGGAAGCGGGGCTGCCCGAAGTCGTACACGCCGGTCGCCACGCCCACGCACTCGTCGCTGCCCGCGGGCCGCGACACCCCCGGCGCGCACCGCCGGTCGTCGTGCATCAGGGTGCGCACCCCGAAGACCCCGCCCGCCACCAGGGCCGCCGCCAGCAGCAGGGACAGATACCGGCGCAGCGGGATCTCCCACACATGCTCGCGTACCCAGGTCCCCATGCCCCCCGCCATCAGGCCTCCCCGCGACCGTCGTCCTCAGGATCGGCCGGGCCCTCGATCGGGCGCCCGGCCAGCGCGGCCGCCGGCCAGTCCCGGGAGGCCCGCCACAGCAGCGCGCCCGCCGCGGGGCGCAGATTGGACAGTTGCTCCAGCTCGAAGCGGAGCCGATCGCACACCTTGGGGTCCGGCAGCACCAGCGGATCCGTCAGCTCCCACAGCGCGTGCAGCAACCGCCGTACCCGCAGATGCAGTACGGCGTCCACGCCCTCCGGCAGCGGATAGCCCGCGTCCGTCACACCGAGCGCGACCGCGGCCCGCCGGTCGCCGCGCCCGCCGAAGTCGCGGCCCTCGGCGTCATGTGCGTGGAAGTAGGGCGCGGACGCGATGAAGCGCAGGGTGCGCAGCCACACCCGGGTGTCGGCCCCGGCGAAGTCGTCCCGCAGCCGCGCGACCGCCGACTCGGCGTCCCCGAGGGCGAGTTCGTGGTAGAGCCGGTACGGCGCCCGCTCCGGCTCCGCGTAGTGCTCGATCAGCGTCTCGTGCGCGCGCCGCCATGACCCGTGGTCCTCGTCGCGCAGATGCAGCCGCAGCAGCAGCAGCGTCCGCACGAACGGGTCGCCGACGAACTGGCCCGGTACGACGGGCAGTCCCTCCTCGGCGAGCAGCGTCTGCAGGGCCCGTACGTCGGCGGGCCCGAACGTGTCCGGCAGCAGTGCCGAGGCCAGCGCGCACGCCGATTCATGGTCATGGGCGGCGGCCAGCACGGTCAGCTCCTCCAGGTACGCGGCCGGCACCAGCCGGTCCAGCAGTGCCTGGTGGACGGGCGAACCCGGCTGGTCCTCGGCCGGGCGGAACTCCGCGGTGAGTAGCTCGCCCAGCGAGGTCACCTCGGGCAGATGCTGCGCGGCCGACTCGGCGAGCAGCACCACGCCCAGCGGGTTGCCACCGGTCAACCGGTGCGCGGCGGCCGGGAGATGGGAGGGCACGGCGGTGTCCGCGCACAGCGCGCCGACGATGTGCAGGGTGTCGTCCGCGCTCAGCGGCGGCAGCGCGACCAGCAGCGCCCGCGAGGAAGGGGCCGCGTCCGGCGTCCAGCCGGTGCGCCGGGCGACCTCGGCCAGCTGCCGCCGTACGGCATTGGGCAGTTCGGCCCGGCCCTCGCCGCGCCGGGCGGCCACGAACACCACCCGGTCGCCGGTGCCCTCCGCGCGATCGCGCAGCACGGCCGCGGTCAGCTCCGGGCCCGGGGTCGTCTGCGCGTTGTCGAGCAGCACCAGGGGCCGGCCCAGGCGCTGCATCTTCGCCATGAACCCGGTGTACGCCTCGCCGAGGTCGGCCAGCAGCGCCCGCACCAGATACCGCTCCGCGTGCTCGCGCGAGCCGTCGCCGTCCCGGAAGTGCTGGGACAGCAGGATCAGCCCGCGCTGGGCGTTGCCGCCCGCGTTCGGGTACGAGCGGTACCACTCCGACGCCTTCTGGTGCTTGTGGCCGGTGAACCCCTCGGCGACGGACTCCAGGGTGGCCTCGATGGCGCCCGAGACCAGCGGGCCCGCGCCGGTGGCGGCCGCGACCACCTTCGCCGCGACCTTGCCCGCCCAGCGGCCCGCGAACGCGCCGATCCGCGGGCCCCGCTCGTTCAGCAGCAGGATCCGCTCGACCTCCCGGCGGATCCGCTCCGCCTCGGCGTCGCCCCAGCCGCCCGCGGCCACCGCGACCAGGCCCGACATCAGCCGCGGGAAGGTGATCCGCCCTGCGCCGGTCACCGGCTCCGCCAGCTGCTCGGCGATCACCAGCAGTGCCTGGGCCGACGGCGACCAGGAGTCGGCGGGCCGGCCCGCGGGCGGCCCGGCGAACTGCGTGGCCGAGCAGTCGATCGACGCGACCGGGGTATGTCCCCGGTAGGCCTCCTGGAGCGCGTCGAGCACCGCGCTCTTGCCCAGCCCCCGGGCGCCGGTGAGCACCACGAAGGGCGGCTCGTCCGGGTGCTCCAGAGGATGGGCGCGATGGCGTCCGGGGACCAGGCCCACCAGGCGCGGCGCGAGTCCGGCCGGATCGGCGTCGAAGAGCGCCCCCCGCCCGTGCAACCGTGTGCGCACAGCATCGCCCCCCTCAACGACAGTGTAGAAAGGGGTAGTTGCTCCGTGCCAGGGCCAGTGGTGCCCGTTTGGATAACGATGTGTGCCCATGACACCGCGGTGCGCTCATGACACCGCGGACAGGCTGCCGTGGCCCGCCGTGACGATGTGGTCCCGCAGCCGCTCCACGTACAGCCGCATGTTCTTCGCGGCGACATCCGTGTCCGGGTAGCGGCTGGCCAGCCACAGCCCCTCGTGCTGCCGGTTCACCCAGACGCACACCTGGTCGCCGTACGACACCCGCAGCAGCGCGTGCGCCCGCATGTCCGTCCACCGGTCGGCGCCGGGCACGGTCCGGGTGTCGACGTACGAGACGATCGAGTACAGGTCGGGCGAGGTGGGCCGGAAGTCCGCGCCGAGCAGCGCCAGCACCCGGGCCAGCGGCATCCGGGCCAGCTTGCGGGCCGCGCCCAGCTCCGCCCGCACCGCCCGCAGGACGTCCGGGAAGCCGCGGGTGCCGGTCAGCGGCACCTCGATGGGGGCGCCGCCCACGTACCAGCCCACCGAGTCGGTCCAGCGCGAGCGGACCCGGGTGTGGAACGGCACGACCGTCCGGTACACCGACTGCCCGCCCAGCTCCCGCACGCTGAGCGCGGTCGCCGCCAGCACGCCGACCAGGCTCCCGCCGTAGGGGCGGCAGTACGCCTCGAACGCGGCCGCCGTCTCCGCGTCCGCGAGCGGCTCGCACAGCATCGCCTGCGGGGGCAGCGGCTCGCCGGGGGTGAGGCCGAGGTCCACCGGGAAGGTCGGCAGGGTGCCGCCGCCGCGCCGGATGAACTCCCGCCAGCGGGCCACGATGTCATGGTCGCCGTCCAGCCGGTCCGCGTCGGCCCGCTCGATCTCGCAGAAGTCGACGTAACTGGCCGCGGGCGCGGGGCGGTCGGCGGAGCGCCCCGCCGTGAGCGCGTCGTACAGCTCGTGCACCTCGGCGGCGATCCGGGTCAGCGAGTAGGCGTCCACATTGCTGTGGTCGAAGGCCATGTAGACGCTGGTGGAGTCGGGGCGTACGACGGCGGTGTAGATGAGGTTCGGCCAGCGCAGGGCGTCGGCGACGGTGTCGAACCGGTCCTGGAGATGCGCGGTGAGCCGGTCCGCGTCGTCGAACTCCCCGGCGTCCTCGCGGTGCAGGGACACATCGGCGGGGTCGAGGGTGAACCGGCGCAGCTCCTCGCCCGCGAAGCGGAACCCGCTGCGCAGCGTCTCGTGCCGCAACGTCCAGGAGCGCAGCGCCTCTTGGAGCACGTCAAGGTCGACCCGGCCCGGCAGATCGAAGGCGGTGCCGAGCCAGGTCGGCACGAACAGCCCGTCCTCCCGTACGCACTTGGCGGTCCGGATGTGCGACTCCTGGATGTAGGCCGGCGGCCGGGAGTCCTCCGGCAGCCGCGTCGCCGCCGCCACGGTGGCCGGGCTCAGCGTCCACTCGACGAGCCGTCCCGGCCGTACCCCGCAGCGCTGGATGTCAGTGATTCGCACGCGTCTCCCATCGAAGAAGGGGCCCTGCTGAATAGGGCCCCCCTCCAAGGCAATGCCGTGGGAGGCGGCGGAGACATGCCCGCCGCCGCCATTTCAACGGAACGGGTGGCAGGCCGAACGGGGGACTGATTAACCGACAGTGACCATGCGGGGGTCCGGCCGGGGTCCGGCCAAGGCCCGGCCGGACCCCGGCCGGGGATCAGCCGTTGATCATCCCGATGATCGCCCGCACCGCCTCCGCCACCGGCTGCCCGACCGTGCCGACGGTCGCCGCGATGCCGGCGATGGCCATCAGCGCCCGGTGCCGCTCCGGCGCGGGTACGGCGGCGTCGGCGGTCGCGGCCGGGACGGACTCGTCGAGCAGCGCCGCGCTGGGCTCCGGCACCTGGGCCCGCAACTCGGCCACCAGCCGCCGGAGTTCGGCGAGGGCCGCGACCACCGCCGGGTCCTGCGCGGTCGGCGCGCCGCCCTGGTTCTTGACGATGCCGATATTGCCGGTGCCGCCGTGCATGTTGACGTTGTCGCCGTAGAAGTAGCTGTCACCGCTCATGAGCTGATCCCCGTGTTCCCGCTGCCGCCGTACATGTTGACGTTGTCCCCGAAGTAGTAGTTCTTCGGCGAGACCGTGAGGCTCTGCACCGTCACCCGGAACTCGGTGTCCGGATGCTCGATGGCGTACGAGAGCCGCTCCACCAGCTGGTCCAGATAGCGCGGGTCCGGGCTGGTGACCAGCGCGGTGGACGCGCCCGAGGTCTCCACCGCGAGCACAAACTGCGGGCTCGCGGTCAGGACACCGATCATGTCGACCAGGAAGAAGATCTCGGCGCCGATGGCGAGGAGCCAGACGAAGACGACGTAACCGGCCGCGCCCGACTGCCCGTCCGACCCGCCCAGCGCCAGCGCGGGCAGGCTGGGCAGCATCACGAGCATCGCGATGGCGATGGTCCCGGCGCTGTACCGCAGGAACCGCAGCACCGCCTCCTTGCGCCTGGGCCGCAGCACGAAGGAGTACACACGGGCGATGTTGGCCAGCGGATACACCGCCCGGCCGATCCACAGGATGCGCTTGCTGACCCGCAGATCGAGCATCCTCGGCACCGGGTGCGGCGAGGGCGCGGGCACGTCGGGCATGGGCGGCGCGGCGGCGGGCGGGGCGGGCGGCGTGGTCGGCGGGGCGGTTGGCGCGGGTGGTGCGGGTGGCAGGTCCTGGGCGGGGCGCTCGGGCCCCGTGCCGTACTGCATCTGTCGTCCCCCAGAGGTCGGGCAGAAACTGACTGCTCGGTGACGACCATTAACCCGACCCGCGCGCGGCACTGGCAAGTGGTTAAGCACACAAGATCCCGGACGGGATCCGACACCCGGCCCGGCCGTGGACCGGGCCCGGTGACGGGGGCCGGGTGGGGTGTGGCAGATACTGGGGGGCATGGCTTACGACGATCTTCGCTCCCTGCTCCGGGCCCTGGAGCGCGAGGGAGACCTCAAGCGCATCAAGGCCGAGGTCGACCCCTACCTGGAAATCGGGGAGATCGTCGACCGGGTGCAGAAGTCCGGCGGCCCCGCGCTGCTCTTCGAGAACGTCAAGGGCTCGGCGATGCCGCTGGCCATGAACGTCTTCGGCACCGACCGCCGCCTCCTGAAGGCGCTCGGCCTGAAGTCGTACGGCGACATCTCGGACAAGATCGGCGGGCTGCTGCGCCCCGAGCTGCCGCACGGCTTCGTCGGGGTGCGCGAGGCGTTCGGCAAGCTGGGCGCGATGGCCCATGTGCCCCCGAGGAAGATCAAGGAGGCGCCGGTCCAGGAGGTCGTCCTGCACGGCGACGACGTCGATCTCGACCGGCTCCCCGCGCTGTTCACCTGGCCCGAGGACGGCGGCTCCTTCTTCAACCTGGGCCTGACCCACACCAAGGACCCCGAGAGCGGCGTCCGCAACCTCGGCCTGTACCGCCTCCAGCGCCATGACAAGCGCACCATCGGCATGCACTGGCAGATCCACAAGGACAGCCGCAACCACTACCAGGTGGCCGCGCGCCGCGGCGAGCGGCTGCCCGTCGCCATCGCCTTCGGCTGCCCCCCGGCCGTCACCTACGCCTCCACCGCGCCGCTGCCCGGCGACATCGACGAGTACCTGTTCGCCGGGTTCCTCGCGGGCAAGCGGATCGAGATGGTCGACTGCAAGACCGTGCCGCTCCAGGTCCCGGCCAATGCCGAGGTCGTCCTGGAGGGCTGGCTGGAGCCGGGCGAGATGCTCCCCGAGGGCCCGTTCGGTGACCACACCGGCTTCTACACGCCGCAGGAGCCGTTCCCCGCGCTGAAGATCGACTGCGTGACGATGCGCAAGCGGCCGCTGCTCCAGTCGATCGTGGTCGGCCGCCCGCCCACCGAGGACGGCCCGCTCGGCCGCGCCACGGAACGCTTCTTCCTGCCGCTGCTGAAGATCATCGTCCCGGACATCGTGGACTACCACCTGCCCGAGGCCGGCGGCTTCCACAACTGCGCGATCGTCTCGATCGACAAGAAGTACCCGAAGCACGCGCAGAAGGTCATGCACGCCGTCTGGGGGGCGCACATGATGTCCCTCACCAAGCTGATCGTGGTCGTGGACGCCGACTGCGACGTCCACGATCTGCACGAGGTCGCCTGGCGCGCCCTCGGCAACACCGACTACGCCCGTGACCTCACGGTCGTGGAAGGCCCCGTCGACCATCTCGACCACGCCTCCTACCAGCAGTTCTGGGGCGGCAAGGCCGGGATCGACGCCACCCGGAAATGGCCGGAGGAGGGCTACACGCGCGACGGCGGGTGGCCGGAGATGGTCCTGTCGGACCCGGATACGGCCGAACGGGTGACTCGACGCTGGAAGGAATACGGACTGTGAGAGGGACGGACATGATGGTGCAGGGCAGCGCGGAGACGGGGTTTCCCCGCCTCCGCGGGGGTGATCCGGAGTGCGGCCTGTGAGTACGGCCGCCGCGATGCCGCAGCCGGGACGCACCAAAGCGTTCCTTCGCCTGGTGATGATCGAGCACTCGGTCTTCGCGCTCCCCTTCGCCTACATCGCCTCCCTGACGGCGATGTACACGCTGGACAAGAACATCCACTGGGCCCGGCTGCTGCTGGTCACCGTCTGCATGGTGGGCCTGCGCACCTTCGCGATGGCCGTGAACCGGATCATCGACCGGGAGATCGACGCCCGTAACCCCCGCACCGCGCACCGCGAGCTGGTGACCGGCGCGATGTCGGTACGGCACGCCTGGACCGGCGCGCTCGTCGCCCTGGTGGTCTTCCTGGGCGCCGCCGCGCTCCTGAACCCGCTGTGCCTGGCCCTCGCGCCCATCGCGGTGATCCCGATGGTGGTCTACCCCTACGGGAAGCGGTTCACCAACTTCCCGCAGGCCATCCTGGGTATCGCCCAGGCCATGGGCCCCATCGGCGGCTGGCTCGCGATCACCGGCAGCTGGTCCTGGGACGCGGTGATCCTCGGCCTCGCCGTCGGCATCTGGATCGGCGGCTTCGACCTGATCTACGCCTGCCAGGACGTGGAGACCGACCGCGCCATCGGTGTGAAGTCGGTCCCGGCCCGCTTCGGCATCCCGGCCGCGATCTGGGGCGCCCGCGCCTGCCATACGATCACCACCGCGCTGTTCGTCTGGTACGCCCTCGCCACCCACGCCGGCGCCTTCTTCTGGCTCGGCCTGGTGATCGTGGCCGGCGCGTTCCTCTACGAGCACCGGATCGTGCGCCCGCACGACCTGTCCCGGCTCAACCGGGCGTTCTTCAGCGTCAACGGTTTCATCGGCATCGCCCTTTTCGTGTGTGCCCTGCTGGACCTGCTGGTCCGGGGCCTGACCGTCTGAACCCGGGCCCGACCGCCCGAACCCGGGGCACACGCCCGCCTCTTGCCCCCACCCGGCCTGAGCCCGGGTGGGCACGCCGGTACGCTCAAGGTGTGAACGCAGGAGAAACGCGGCGCGTGCCTTGGATCGTGGGGGTGTCCGGTGCTTCCGGGACGCCGTATGCGGCTGCCGTGCTGCGGGCGCTGCTGGCGGCGGGAGAAGCCGTCGACCTGGTGGTCAGCCGGGCCTCCCGGCTGACGCTGCTGGACGAGACGGGGATCTCGTTCCGGGACGCCCACTGGCAGGACGACCTGCGGGAATGGCTGGCCCGGGGGGCCGACGGAAAGCCCGGGACCTTCGCGGCGGACGTCAGCGGGGTGCGGTACTGGAACGCGGGCGATCTCGCGGCGGGCCCCTCCTCGGGGTCGTACCCGGCCAAGGGCATGCTCATCGTGCCGGCCTCCACGGCCTGTGTGGCGGGGGTCGCGCTGGGCCTGTCCAAGGATCTGCTCCAGCGCACGGCGAGCGTGACACTGAAGGAACGCCGCACCCTCGTCGTCGCCGTACGGGAGACCCCGCTGAACGGCCAGACCCTGCGGCATCTCGTCGCCCTGGACGACGCCGGCGCCGCGGTCGTCCCCGCCTCGCCCGCCTTCTACGCGGGTGCCACGCACATCCAGGATCTGGTGGACTTCGTCGCCGGGCGGGTGCTGGACGCGGCGGGCGTCGAGCACGGGCTGTACCGGCGCTGGCGGGGCGAACTGGGCGGTGGCGCGGACCGGCCGTGACCGGTGGTCGGCCGCGACCCGGCAGGTGCTTTACCTTTCATCACTCCGGAACTCTTCAGCGGAAGGCTTCGATCGCATGGACGCGGTGGACAGGCAGCTCATCCAGGCCCTCAGGGAGAACGGCCGGGCCTCCTACGCGGAGCTGGGGCGCCTTGTCGGACTGTCGGGACCCAGCGTCACCGACCGCATCAACCGGCTGGAGGCGGCCGGTGTCATCACCGGTTACCGCGCGACGGTCGACTCGGCCTCCCTCGGTCTCGGCGTCACCGCCCTGATCGGCATCTCGCTCTCCGACGCGGCCGACCACGAGGACGTGGCGCAGCGGCTGCGGGACCTCAAGGAGATCGAGGACTGCTGGTTCATCGCCGGCGACGACTCCTTCATGCTCAAGGCGCGCGCGGCCGATGTGGACGGCCTGGAGCGGATCATCCGCCGGCTCAGCGGGACCAAGGGCGTGTCGCGGACCCGTACCACCATCGTGCTGTCCACGAAGTGGGAGAACCGGGTCGGGGAGCTGCCCGAAGAGGTCTAGGGATACCGTAGGCCGAGCTGTCGTAGAAAGGTGTTGGCATGGACGTCGGGCTCAAGCGCGCGCTGGAGGAGAAGGTCCGCTCCGGTGAGCGGCTGACCCGCGAGGACGGCATCGCGCTGTACGAGTCGGACGACCTGGCCTGGCTCGGTGGTCTGGCGCACGAGGTGCGGACGCGCAAGAACGGCGACGTCGTGCACTTCAACGTCAACCGGCACCTGAACATGACGAATGTGTGCACGGCCTCCTGCGCGTACTGCTCCTTCCAGCGCAAGCCGGGGGAGAAGGACGCGTACACGATGCGCATCGAGGAGGCCGTCAAGCTCGCGAAGGCGATGGAGACGGAGAACCTCACCGAGCTGCACATCGTCAACGGGCTGCACCCGAACCTGCCGTGGCGCTACTACCCGCGGTCCCTGCGCGAGCTGAAGGCGGCGCTGCCGAACGTCTCCCTCAAGGCGTTCACGGCGACGGAGATCCACCACTTCGAGACGATCTCCGGTCTCACGGCGTCCGAGATCCTGGACGAGCTGATCGACGCGGGCCTGGAATCGCTGACCGGTGGCGGCGCGGAGATCTTCGACTGGGAGGTCCGCCAGCACATCGTGGACCACCGCACGCACTGGGAGGACTGGTCCCGGATCCACCGCCTCGCGCACGAGAAGGGGCTGAAGACCCCGGCCACGATGCTGTACGGCCACATCGAGGAGCCGCGGCACCGGGTGGACCACGTGCTGCGCCTGCGTGAGTTGCAGGACGAGACCGGCGGCTTCCAGGTCTTCATCCCGCTGCGCTATCAGCACGACTTCGTGGACATGAAGGACGGCAAGGTCCGCAACAAGCTCCAGGCGCGGACCACGATGGCGACCGGCGCGGAGGCCCTGAAGACCTTCGCGGTCTCCCGGCTGCTGTTCGACAACGTCCCGCACGTCAAGGTCTTCTGGGTCATGCACGGCGTCCAGACGGCGCAGCTGGCCCTTCAGCACGGCGCGGACGACATGGACGGCTCGGTCGTCGAGTACAAGATCACCCACGACGCGGACAACTACGGCACGCCGAACAAGCTGACCCGCGAGGACCTCCTGGACCTCATCCGCGACGCCGGTTTCCGTCCCGTGGAACGCAACACGCGCTACGAGATCATCCGCGAGTACGACCCGGCGGACCCGGCGCGCAGGGACTCCCCTCAGCCGATGCGCCTCTGACGTCCTTTCGCCCACCCACCCGTCGGCCCGACTGTGTCGGATCGACATATGGCGGGTTGTGAGCCTATGCTGTCTGTCCATGTCGAGCATGCTGGATCTGGCCATCCTGGGTTTCCTGTACGAGGAGCCGCTGCACGGCTATGAACTACGCGTGCGCATCGCTCGTCTGTCCGGGCATGTCAGGGCCGTCAGCCACGGCACCTTGTACCCGGCCATCAGGCGGATGGAGGCGGCCGGGCTGCTGGTCCGCGAAGCGCAGCAGGGGGCCGCGGCAGCTCCCCGGCACATGCTCAGTCTCACCGAGGCCGGCCGCACCGAACTGTTCCAGTGCCTGCGCGAACCGGCGGAACCGTTCATCACGGACGAGAACCGCTGGTTCACGTTGCTCGCTTTCCTGCGCCATCTGCCCGACCCCACGGCGCAGGCCACGGTCCTGGAGCGACGCCTCGCTTTCCTGGACGAACCAAGCAGCTATTTCTACGACGGCGGTGGGCGGCCCCTGTCCGCCGAGAACGTGGCCGACCCCTTCCGCAGCGGAGTGCTGCGTATCGCCCGGGCCACCTCACAGGCCGAACGTGCCTGGCTGGAAGAGACGTTGAAGGAACTGGCCCCCTCGCCGTCCAGCGGATCGGAGACCGCGCATGCGCGTCATGACTGACGCCGAATGGCGGACGTTCGTCCTGACCGGAACCCGCACCGGCAAACTGGCGACCCACCGGCGCGACGGCCGGCCCCATGTGACGCCCGTGTGGTTCCTGCTCGACGATGGCGGCACCGCGGGCGAGACGCGCGTCGTCTTCACCACCTGGCACGATTCGCTGAAGTACCGGTCTCTGAGCCGCGACCCCCGCTTCTCCCTGTGCGTCGACGACCAAGAGGCGCCCTACGGTTACGTCATGCTGGAGTGTGCCGCCGAGTTCACCGCCGACCCGGAGCAACTGCGCGAGTGGGCCACGCGGCTCGGCGCCCGCTACATGGGCGCCGATCGGGCGGAGGACTACGGCAGGCGCAACTCGGTTCCTGGTGAGTACCTCGTGCGGGCCGTCGTGCGGAACGTGATCGCCTTCGACGGCATCGCGGACTGAGAAGCCCGCCCCCGTCAGGCGATCGGCGCGATCTCCGGCCGGCCGACCAGTCGCCGGCCTGTCGAAGCGCCGTAGGTCTTCGTGAGCCGGGCTGCCAGGTCGCCCGGGTGGACCGTGTACTGCTGGGGGCCGACGGACTCCAGCGCGAGGGCCGCGAGCGCGCAGCCCAAGCGGGCCGCGTCGGGCACCTGCATCCGCCAGGCCAGCCCGGCGAGGAATCCGGCCCGGAAGGCGTCCCCGCCTCCGGTCGGGTCGGCGACGCGCTCGACCGGCACGGCCGGCACGGCCATACGGCCGTGCCGGGCCGAGCGCACCAGCACGCCGTCAGCGCCCCGCGTGGTGATCCAGGTGCCTACCCGATCGAGTACCTGGTCGTCGGTCCAGCCGGTGACCGAGGTCAGCAGAGCCGCCTCGTATGCGTTTGTGAAGAGGTGTCCGGCGCCCTCGACGAGGCGGCGGACGGACTCCCGGTCCAGGGTGGCAAGCTGCTGGGAGGGGTCGGCGGCGAATGCGACTCCCAGCTCCTGGCACTGCGCCGTGTGCCGCAGCATCGCCGTGGGGTCACCGGCACATACCAGCACCAGGTCCAGTCCGCCCGTCGCCTCATGGACCTGCCGCAGGTCGACGAGGGCGGACTCGGCCATGGCACCGGCGTAGAAGGTGGCGATCTGGTTCTCGGCCGCGTCCGTCGTGCACATGAAGCGGGCAGTGCCCAAACGGTCGGATACCCGCACATGGCCGGTGCCCACGCCGTGTGCCATCAGCCAGGTCTCGTACTCCGCGAAGTCGCTGCCCACCGCGCCGACCAGTTCCGGAGCGAGGCCGAGTGAGCCGAGTCCGAAGGACACGTTCGCCGCGGTGCCGCCCCGCCGGACTTCGAGATCGTGCACGAGGAAGGAAAGCGAGACATGAGAGAGCTGGTCGGGGAGCAACTGGTCCGTGAAGCGGCCGGGAAAAGTGGCCAGATAGTCGGTCGCGACGGAGCCGGTCACGGCGATACGCATGAAAAGCTGCTCCGTTCTGGCGCTCGCGAGGGTGCCGTGGGGCGGGCGCCGTGCAGATTCCGGTGGATGTCAAGGGTGGCGGTGGATCGGTTGAGCGTGATGTAGTGCAGTCCCGGCGCGCCCTCGTCGAGCAGGCGCTGGGCCAGCGCGGTGGCCTGGTCCACTCCGATGCGGTGGCCGACCGCCGGGTTGTCCCGGGCGGCGTGCAGCCTGCGGGCCAGGTCGGCGGGGAAGTGGGCGTTACTCAGTTCCGCGAAACGGCGGATCTGCCGTACGTCGGTGGCCGGCATTATCCCCGGGATGATCGGTATGTCGCAGCCGGCCGCCCGCACCCGGTCGCGCAGCCGCAGATAGTCCTCGGCGTGGAAGAACATCTGGGTGATGGCGTAGTCCGCACCCGCGCGGCATTTCGCCACGAAGTGCCGGATATCGCTGTCCCAGTCCGGCGAGTGCGGATGCCGCTCCGGAAAGGCCGCCACTCCGACAGTGAACTCCCCACACGACCGGATCAGTTCGACCAACTGGTAGGCGTACCGGAAGCCGTCGGGGTGCGGGCTCCAGTGACTGCGTGGATCCCCGGGCGGGTCACCTCGCAGGGCCAGAACATCGCGTACCCCGGCGTCGGCGTACTCGCCGATGACGTGCCGCAGCTCGACCGCCGAATGGGCCACCGCGGTGAGGTGCGCGACGGGGCGCAGCGTCGTCTCCGCGGCGATGCGCCGGGTGACGGCGACGGTGTGCGCGCGGGACGTGCCTCCGGCGCCGTAGGTGATGGAGACGAACGACGGGGCTACCGCCTCCACCCTGCGCACCGCACGCCACAGGGTGCGCAGCCCGCCCTCTGTGCGGGGCGGGAAGAACTCGAACGAGTACGAGCGTCCGCCGCCCGCCAGCAGATCCCGCAGGTTCCCGGTGCTCGTCGCCGGTCGGCTCACGCGTCAGGTCCGCTCGTGCCGAACCGGGCCCGTCCCGGACCGTCCCCGACGAAGGAGTCCATGCCCGTCGTCCGGTCGGCGGTCGCGAACAGCCCGGCGAACAAAGCCTGTTCGATTTCCAGGCCTGAGGCGAGATCCGAGCGGGCGCCGCGCTCCACCGCCGCCTTGGCGGCGCGTAGGGCGAACTGCGGCCCCTGGGCGAAGCCACGTGCCACGGCCATGGCCTCGGCCAGGACCCGGCCCGGCGGCACTACCCGGTCCACCAGCCCGATCCGCAGGGCCTCGTGCGCGCTCACCGCCCGTCCGGTGAGGATCAGCTCCTTGGCCCGTGCGAGGCCGACGAGGCGCGGAAGCCGCTGGGTGCCACCGGCGCCGGGGATGACCCCCAGAGCGATCTCCGGCAGCCCGATGCGGGAGTCCTCGGCGCAGATCCGGATGTCGGCAGTCAGCGCCAGCTCGCAACCGCCCCCCAGCGCGGAGCCGTTGATCGCCGCGACGACGGGCTGCGGGATATCGGCGACCGCGGTGAACGCCGCCTGCAGCCGTGCCGCGTGGTGGAGCATGTCGGCATGGCTCATCGCGGCCATCTCCTTGATGTCGCCGCCCGCGGAGAAGATCCGTTCCCCGCCGGTGAGGACGACCACCCGTATGTCCCGGCGCGCGGCGGCCTGGTGTGCCACCTGCTCCAGCTCGGCCTGCGCGATCCTGTCCAGCGCGTTGACCGGTGGCCGGTCAAGGACGATGCGGCCGATGCCGTCGGCCGCCTCGAGGCGGACGGCGGTCGGCCGCTCGGCGGGCCGAGCCCCGTCCGCCGCGGCGGCGGTCCCGCCGGACCTGCCGTTCGTTACAGCCCCGGTCGACTCCATCACGCCCACAACAAGCCTCCGTTGACCTCTAGCACATGCCCGTTCACATAGGAGGCCTCCGCAGAGGCCAGGAAGACGGTGGCGTCCGCCACCTCGTCGGGGCGTCCGGCCCGGCCCAGCGCGAACCGCCGCCGGTAGACCTCCCAGACCTTGGTGTTCGAGGCGAGAGCACGACCCATGCCCTCGTCGATGACGCCGGGCGCCACCGCGTTGACGAGGATTCCTTTCGGTGCGAGCTCGATCGCCGAGACGCGCGTGAACATCTCCACCGCGGCCTTCGTGGAGCAGTAGCCGGCCGCACCGACGGCCACGCGGGTGGCCATGCTGGACGACAGGTTGATGATGCGACCGCCGCCCTGGCTCTCCATGTGGGGCACCGCCGCATGCGTGCACAGATAGACCCCGTTGAGGTTGATGTCCACCATCTCGCGCCAGGCTTGCGGGGTGAGCCGCCCGACCTTGCCGTCCCGGCTCACCCCCGCGTTGGCGACGAGGACGTCGAGGCAGCCGAATGCATCCACGGTTTCGCGCATCAGCTTGTACACCGAGTCCTCGTCGGTGACGTCGACGTAGCAGTACCGGGCCCGGCCGCCCGCGCGCTCGGTGAGGTCGTCCACGTCGTACGGGTTGCGCGCGGCGCACATCACGGAGGCGCCCTCATCCACGAAGCGCTCGGCGATCGCCCGCCCGAGACCCCGCGTGCCACCAGTGACGACGGCCACCCTGCCGGCCAGGCTCATCCGTCCCGCCTCACTCGATATCATCGGCTGACCCCAGCTCGTCGAATGCCGACCCGCAGGAGCGGCAGTGAAAGGGTGTCTTGCACACGCTGCCGCCGAACCGGCCCGCGCCGGCGACCTGCCCCGAACCGCAGTAGGGGCAGCGCCGGATGCCCACGGTCACCTCTCGCCCGGCGACGCCGTAGCCGCCGCAGCGCAGGACACGCAGACCCTGCGCCGAGACCTGGTCGGCGCGCCAGGCACCGGGCCGCCACTCGATGTCGACCTCGGCGTCCGGCAGTACCCCGGCCACCGCCCGGCGCACCCCGTCCGCCATCGCGGACCGTCCTGGGCACGCCACCCGGGTCGGCGCGAGCACCACCCGGACGCGGCCGTCGGCCACCTCCAGCGCGCGCAGCACGCCCAGGTCGGCCAGGGTGACGTCGATCTCCGGATCGCGGACCTCGGACACGGCGGTCCGGACCCGGTCGGCCGCATCCGTCGCACCGGTGACCGGCCGCCGGCCGGTCACAGGAACGCTCCCCGCGGGTATCCGGCGCGGACGCTGCGCAGGTCTGCGAGGACCGCGTCCAGCGCGGCCCGCTCGTCCTCGATGAGCGAGTCGCCGTTCGCGCGGGGGCGAGGCGGACACGGCAGCGCGGGTACGAGGCCGACGGCGAGCCCGGCGCCGTGCAGCAGCCGCTGGAAACGCTTGGTGAGGATGTCGGGCGACAAGGCGGGCAGGGCGGGAGCACCGTGCCCGGGCGCGGTGTCCGGCAGTCCGTTCGGCCGGGGCATCCCGAACAGGTCCCCGGCGGCCGCCGCCGCGGTCGTCAGTGCCTCGGTCAGCTCCTGCCGGTGTGTCGGCCGGTCGTACAGCGCGGCCCTGGACGCCCAGTGGGCGAGGTGCAGCTTCTGTTCGTCGGCCATGGCCTCCAGCGCGATTCTCAGGTCGGCCTCAGGGTGGTCGGGGGTGCCGGCCAGCGCGTCGACGGCGGACAGCAGCGCCGCGGCCGTCCCCGCGGCCAGGATCAATCCGCGCGCCACGGACCAGACGCGGTCCGCGCGTGGGCTCGCGGTCAGCACCGTCGGCTGCCACTGGGCAGCCGGACGGTCGAAGAAGTGGGTATCGGCGTGTTGCTCGTCCCAGCCGAGGAGAGCGAGCAGGGTCCGGGCATGCGCCAGGTCTTCCTGGGCGATCGACCCTACCGCCAGTGCCTCCTCCAACTCGGTGTAGTCGACGGTGTGTTCACCGAGCCGGTGCGCGTGCAAGAACAGATCGTCGGCCATCGCCGCCCAGAGCGTGCCAGAGGCCTCTTTCCCGACGAGGGATCGATCCGTTGCCGGGCGCCGGGCGGGCGCCGTGGCCGAGGGGGCCTGCCGACGCCGCTCGGGTGTCCGCAGGCCCGAGCGGCGACGCCGCCGTTCCTGCGGATAGGAGGGCAGGCGGTAGGGCATCCGTGTCTTGGCGTCCAGCAGCCGCCGGCCGTCCGCCTCCGCGGAGTGCACCCGGTCGCGTCTGATCACCCACAGCCGTACGGCGTCGTCGCGCCGTGCGTAGGTCTCCCGGGCCAGCCGCCACGCCTGTTCGCTGCCGGTGGCGAGCAGTGAACCGACATGCGAGAGCTGGGTGGAACTGCCCGTCTGGAGGAAGACCTCGAAGACGTCGAGGCCTCCGCAGGGCGTCGTCTCACCGCTCATGCCGCCACCCCCCGTCCGATCCGGTCGGCCGCGTTGCGGTCCAGCACGCCGCGCACCCAGGCCAGCCGCTGCTCGGAAGCCGGCCCGCCACCCGCGACGACCCGCTTGACCTCGCCCCAGTCCGGCATGTCGAACTCCCAGGCGCCTGGGGAGGTCTCGCGCACCAGATCCGGATCGACATGGATCCCGAGCTCCGTGAAAACCGGCACTATGCGCGACAGCCACAGTTGCCGCAGCTCGTCATTGCCGTGCGGCTTGAGCCCCGCGACGTGCATGGGGTTGGTGGGCAGCGAGTCGGTGTCCGGCGGACCGAAGTAGGCCAACACCCGTCGCATCCACACCTCGAACGCCTCCTGCACCCTTCGGCGTTGCACGGTGTCACCGGAGTGCAGCACCTCGTGCGTCATGTCGAGTGCGTGCTGGTAGTGGAAGGACTCCTCGCGCTCGATCTTGCGCAGCGCGCGGGAGTACGGCAGGTAGACGCCTCGCATGAGGGACTGGAACTGCACGATGGCGGCCGAGTTCATCAATAGCAGCCCCGGCCCGAACTCCTCCCAGGTCTGGAAGTCGTAGTGGAAGATGTTGTGGACCTTGGCGCGTCCCTCGACGTAGTCGACGAGGATGGACTCCCAGTCGGCGCCGAGATCCTGGGCGACCCGGGCCGCGACATGGCCGTGACCTACTTCGTCCTGGATCTTGGCCATGAGCATCTGTTTGCGCGCCAGGCTCGGGGCCCGGCCGAGCCAGGCGGCGAAGGGGAGGACACCGACCAGTTCGTTGAGCGCTTGCACGGACGCGAAGCGGCGTGCCCCCGAGCGGACCTCGCTGGGCATCGGGTCGTTCAGCTCGTACAGGCGCCGGGTGGCGCCCCGCGAGGCGGGCGAGGGTGCGGACATGACGTGGCAGCCTTCCTGTCTGCGGAGTTTGTCGGCGCGGTGCTAGTACCAGGTCAGGACGACGGCACCGGCCGTCATCCCGCCGCCCACGCCGGCGAGCACGAGGTGCTCACCGCGCGCGAAATGCCGGCGCAGGTGTTCGCTGTGCAGGGTGAGCGGGATCGACGCGGCCGCGGTGTTTCCGAGGAGGGGGGCGGTCAGCGGGACCCGTGCGGGATCGACGCCGAGTTCGGTGGTGCATGCCTCGACCAGCCGGGTGTTCGCCTGGTGCAGGATGAACCTGCCGACGTCGTGCAGCCCGAGACCGGCCTGGTCCAGCGCGGCCGAGATCACCTTCGGCAGTGTGCGTAGGGCGTAGTCGCGAACGGGCCTGCCCCGCATCCGGAAGAGATGCTCCCCGGACTCACGTGCCACAGCGTCCAGCGGTTGACGCGTGCCGCCCGCGACCACCTGTACCAGCTCGTGGTACTCGCTGTGTGTCTGCAACTCGACGCCTCGTACGCCGTAGCCCTCCGGCACCGGACCGAGCAGCACGGCTCCCGCCCCATCGCCGAACAGACTGACGGTACGGCGGTCGCCGCGGTCCAGCATGGGCGAGTAGATGTCGGCACCGATCACCAGACCGTGCCGTCCGGACATACGGTGCGCCAGCATCGACTCCGTGACGGTGAGGGCATAGAGGAAACCGCTGCACACCGCGTTCACGTCGAAAGCGGGGACGGTCGTGAGGCCCAGGGCGTGCTGGACGAACACCGCGGTGGAGGGCTGTGGTTGATCCGGCGTCGAGGTCGCGACGACCAGCACCCCGAGGTCGGACGCCACGCCAGTCCGGCCGCGCAGCGCCGCCGCGGCCGCCTGGTGGGCGAGCTGGGACGTCCTGGTCCCCGGTGCCGCGTAATGCCGTTCGCGGATCCCGGTGCGTTCAAGGATCCACTCCGGTTCGGCCCCGGTCCAGGCGGAGATCTGTGCGTTGTCGATGACATGGGGCGGGACGTACGAACCCAGGCTCACGATTCCGATCGGCTGTGGCTTGTCCATGGACGTTCGGCCCTTCACGTCGGGGTCGGCTGCGGTCATGCAAACAGTCGGGCGACCGCATTGTCAATATTGTCATTGACAAACAATGGTCAGGAGTCAAAGACTGTCGATGTTCGTCAAATCGCCGTAGCGCTCCCGCACCACGCGGAGCCGGCCCCCGATGGAGGTATCGATGCAGACCAGTCCCCATTCGGTGGCCCGCGCCGACACGGGGGTGGAGCCGTCCCCCCGTGATCGGTACGCAGCCTTCGAGACCTTCCGAGCGGCCCGGGACACGCTCCTGCGTCAAGCTGCGGCCGGCGGCCCGCCCGGGCCCGTCGACCTCACCGCGCTGCGCCGGATGCCGAACTTCAACTGGGCTCTGGACTGGTTCGACGTGATCGCCCGCTACAACCACTCCGTCGCTGTTCGCGTCGTTGACGTCGGACCCGACGGATCGCGCTGCTCCCAGTTGACCTACGCGCAGCTCGCGGAACGTTCGACCCGTCTGGCCGGAGAACTCGCCGCACGGGGAGTCGCCGAGGGCGATCGCCTGTTGCTCATGACGGGCAACCGGCTGGAGTTGTGGGAGACGATGCTCGCCGCGTTCAAGATCGGCGCCGTTGTCGTCCCTCTGAGTAACCATCTCGGCGCGGACGACCTGCGGGACCGGATGGAACGCGCGAAGGTCCGGCACGTCGTCACCGAGGCGGTCTACACCGATCGGTTTCCACTGCTGCCCACGCTACGGAACCGGATCGCGCTGGACGGCGGTGTGCTCGGCTGGACCCCGTTCGCCGAGCTCATGGCCGGGGCAGCGGCTGCGCCCGTACGGCCGGCGGTCACCCCCGAGACACCGCTGCTGCTGTACTTCACCTCCGGGACCACCTCGCTGCCGAAGATCGTGCAGCATACGCACGCCAGTTACCCCGTCGGCCATCTGTCGACCATGTACTGGCTGGGGCTGCGACCCGGCGATGTGCACGTCAACGTTTCCTCGCCGGGCTGGGCCAAGCATGCCTGGAGTTCGCTCTTCGCGCCGTGGAACGCCGGCGCGACCGTCGTCGCCCTCAACCAACAGCGTTTTGACGCAGCCACCTTGCTGTCCGTCCTGTGTGAGCAGCAGGCGACGACCTTCTGCGCTCCGCCCACCGTCTGGCGGATGATTCTCAGGGAAGGACCGGAGGGATGGCCGGTGGCGCTGAGGGAGGCGGTGAGTGCCGGTGAGCCCCTCGACCCCGAGACGGTGCACCGCATACGCGCCGCCTGGGGCGTGACGGTCCGGGACGGCTACGGGCAGACCGAGACCACCGCCCAGATCGGCCATCCGCCGGGGCACCCCGGCAGGCCGGGCTCGATGGGGATCGAACTCCCCGGGTACCGGATCCTCTTGGTGGACCCGGTGAGCGGTGAGCGGCACACCGGCCCGGGAGGCGAGGGGGAGATCTGCCTCGATCCCGCGGACGGCCCGATCGGGCTGACGGCCGGCTACGTCGACCGCTCCGGCTGCGCCGTCCTGCCCGGTGACGACGGGCTCTATCACACCGGTGACCTCGCGGTGCGGGACGAGGACGGCTGGTTCACTTACGTCGGCCGCGCCGATGACGTGTTCAAGGCGTCCGACTACCGTATTTCCCCGTTCGAACTGGAGAGCGTCCTATTGGAGCATCCGGCGGTGGCGGAGGTGGCGGTCGTGCCCAGCCCCGATCCGCTGCGGTTGGCCGTACCCAAGGCATACGTCGAACTAGCCGCAGGCAGGCGGCCGGACGCCGAGACCGCGCGCGAGTTGCTCGCGCATGCCCGCCGTCGGATCGCCCCCTACAAGCGCATCCGCCGGCTGGAGTTCCGCTCCGTCCTGCCCAAAACCGAGTCGGGCAAGATCCGCCGGTCGTCGTTGCGCGGAGAAGAGGCGGCTGGGGTGGGGACGGGGATCGTCTGGCGCGAGGAGCAGTTCCCGGAGCTGAAGGAGCTGACCGATGAGCCCAAGGGGTGACAGGATGTCGCCCGTGTGGATCCGGGGCGAGGCCGCGACGCTTCCGTGCCCACGTGTCTCATTTCGCGGAGCGGTCGAGCCATGACGAGACCGCCTCCTTGGCGAGGGTGATGAACGCGCCCGTCAGCGGATGCGCGCCATGCCGGGGCACTACGAGCTGGAGCAGGCAGCGGGGGGCCCCGCCGAGGGGGATGAAGACCACGGTCGGGTGCATGTGCGAGGAAGCGATCGACTCGGGCACCACCCCGACCCCCCGGCCGGCGGCGACGGCCTCCAGCCACTCGTCGAAGTTGGTGCACACCGCGCTCGCCACCGGCTGGTTTTCCGGCGGCCACTCGTCCAACTGGGTCGTTCCGCTCACTGTGTTGATGACCAGCGGCAGTTTCGGCAGCTCGGTCCAGTCGACACTGCGCCGGGCCGTGAGCGGGTCGTTCGCCGCCACCGCCAGGATGCGCCGTTCCTCCGACAACGGAACCACACGCACGCCTTTGGCGGTGACCTGCCCACGCACGATCGCCACGTCCGCCTCTCCGTGATCGAGGCCGGCCAGCGGCTCGTCCCGGCGTACCGGATCGACACGCACGCCGGTGTCCCGCTCGAAGGCGCTCATGGCGGCATGTGCCCACTCCGCGGGGAAACCCCACGTGAATCCCAGCCGCAAAACCTCCCCGGAGCGGTCCGGCCGCAGCGCCTCTTCTAATCGGGGGAGAATTTCGGCCAATTGTCGGTACAAGCGCTGACCGGCGGGAGTCATATCCACATGGCGGGTGGTGCGGGTCAGCAGGCGCACACCGAGCTGCTCTTCAAGCCGCTTGATATTCCGGCTCAGGCTCGGCTGTGACAGCCGTAACCGGTCAGCCGCCCTGGTGAAGTGCCGTTCCTCCGCCAGCGTCAGAAAGCCTCTCAGGTGATGCAGCTCTATCCCCATGTCAAGGAGCTTACATAGGGCCGATAGAACCCCCGATTCCATTTGACGCTCTTTACCAGGCGAAGAAACGTGCCCCGCGTCGCCGAGTTCCATTTCCGACAATTTTCGCGCCTCCTCAGGCTGGGCTGCCGTGTGGGCGGCGTTGATCCGAGAGAGATCACCTGCACGCTAGTCATGACAAGCTGCACGGTGAAATGACTCTCCGTGGCTAATTATTCAAAAACGGCATAAATGCAGGTCGGACAGGAGCGAAGGATAGGCAGCCAGTTCACGTGTGACCGTGCCCTGATCTATGCGGCTTCGCTATGAATCGGGCGTGGTTGATATTTCCCTTGCCTCTACGGCCACGCCTAGCATCCGAGCTATTCGATCCGGCCAGGATGTCGTTGCCCGAGGTGACGCAGTCACTGGGCGTAAGGGGGAACATCATGGGGGAGAGGTACGCCCCGCCACCTTCCCTGCGGGGGAGCGCCGAGACCGGTCACGAGCCGCTGCCCAGCGCCCTGCGCGCGGCCCGCGAGGCGTTGCGAGGCCGGCCGGGCGTCGCCGGGTCGCTGTCCGTGGCGCTGACCGAGGAGATCGCGGCACGCACCGAAGTCCCCGAGGACGGCATCGTTCTCGGCCCCAGCACGCCGAGCCTGGCCTTCGCGCTGCTGCACTCCCTGAGATCGAGCCGGGCCGCCTCGTGCCTGGAGGTACGCGCGTCGGCGAGGGGTGCCGGGGCCTGCGCCGACCTCGCACGCCGGTTGCCGGCCCGCTGCGTCCTGGTCCCGCCGGATCCTTCGGGCGCGCAGGACCTCGATGCCCTTGCCGAGGGCTGTGGCGACGGGCTGGTGGTCCTCTTCCTCAGCAACCCGCACGATCCGACCGGCGCGGTGGTGCCAGGCGGCACCCTGCTGCGATTCCTGGAGGCGGTCCCCGAGCAGGCCGTGGTCGTCGTGGACGAGAGCCGCTGGGAGTTCGTCCGTGACGACGACTTCACCCCCGGCACGGAACTGGTGGGCCATGACCGGCGGCTGGTCGTGCTGCGCTCTCTGTCCGCTGCTCATGGGCTCGGCGGTCTGCGGCTCGCGTACGCCGCCTGCGACCCGGAGATGGCCGAACTGATACAGCGGCAGATACTGCCCTCCGACATCGACACGATGGCCCAGGGCGTCGCCCTCGCCTCGCTGCGCAGCCCGGACGAGGTGCGGGTCCGCGCGGATGCGGTGGTCCGGGAGCGGGAGCGGTTGCGTGAGGAACTGCAGTTGCTCGGATTCCGGGTGGCCCCGAGCGAGACCGACCGCATCTGGCTTCCGCTCGGCGAGGACAGCACGCGCTTCACACTGGCGGGCCGGCGGGCCGGCGTCGATCTGCTGCTCGGCCTGGGAGAAGGCGTCGGTTACACGGTCGGTCCGCCCCGGCTGGGTGATCGGCTGCTGGAAGCGGCGGCACGCTTCGCCGACCGGCCCTGTGGGGGTCGGTACCCGGTGGGGCCGCCCTTGATGTGACACATGTCATAACAGGATGTGCGTCCGTAGATGACAGATGACAATTTGCCCTCTTTTCTCTGTGGCGTCATGTCACGGGTTAGCATGGCCGTGCCCACAAGGGCTTGTTGTTACTCCTTGACAAGTCCGATCGCAGGGACATGACCATCAGGAGAGGGTGGGGGCAGTGAGTGAGACGCCCTTCGGCCGTCGGCTGCGTGCTCTGCGCCGGCAGCGCGCGCTCAGTCAGAACGAGCTCGCGGGGAGCGAGCTCTCCGCGAGCTACGTCAGCCTGTTGGAGAGCGGCAAGCGCCCGCCCACCGAGGAAGCCGTGGTCAAGTTGGCCGCCCGGCTGGGTATCTCAGTCGCTGAGCTGGTCGGGGACACCGGGGTGGTCCCGTCACGACCCACCCTGGAACAGCCCCTGGAGGCGGAGCTGCTGCTGAACCGGGCCCTTCTCGCGCTTCGTACCGGCAGCGCGGACGTGGCTGCCGGGATGTTCGCGGAGCTGGCTGCCGTGGACGACGACACCCTGGCCCTCCAGGCGCGGACGCTCCTCGGCCGAGCCCAGGCTCTGGAATGGGCGGGTCGGCTCGCCGAAGCGGCCGACCTGTACCGGCAGTGGCTGGATCTCTTCGCCGACGGGTGCGACGATCCTGTGCTCCGCGTGGAGACGGTGATCTCCCTGCTGCGCTGCCAGCGAGAGACGGGCGCGCCGCGCATGGCGGCGAAGGAGGCGGAAGAGGCACTCGCGGCGGCGGACGAGCTGGCTCTGTCCGGCACTCCGGTCGGACTCGAACTCGCCGGAATCGTGGCCGGGTTCCGCTGGGACCTGGGCCAGGACACGGCCGCCCTCGACCTGCTGGAGGAGGCGTACGGCACGGCCGACGGCCTCGTCGGCCGTGCCGATCTGGCACAGGCGTACGGCAGGGCCGCCGACGCGGCCGAGGCGAGGGGCCGACTGGCACACGCCGTGGCTCTCGCGCGGCGCGGTGCGGAGGTCTGTCACCGTGCCGACGCCCTCTGCCCGGTCGCCCGCCTGCGCCTCGCGGGTGCGGAGGTGCTCGCCCGTCGCAGCGCGACGGCCACCGGCCCGGCGTCCCAGCCGCCTCTGGAGCCGTATGCCGCGGAACTGGCGGCTTGGGGATCGCCCCTGGACGCCGCCGTGGCGGAGGCTGAACGGTCGAGGGAACTGCTCGCCACCGGCGATGCCGAGGGAGCACGGAATGCCGCGCACTCGGCGCTGGACAGCGTGGGGCCTGCCTGGCGGCGTACCCGCGCCCATGCGTCGCTGGCCCTCGGGCGGGCGCTCTGGCGGCTCGGCGACGCCGCGGGGGTCCGGTACTTCGAGGAAGCGGCCGACGCGCTCGCCGCCGTGGGAGCGGAGCGGCAGAGCGCGGCCGCCTATCTGGAACTGGCCGAGCTGCTGGAGACGGAGGGGGACGTGCGCGGCGCGCTCTCCTATTACCGCCGCGCCTCCGCCGTCGTTGGACTGCTTCCGGCGGAATCGTCGTAGCACCCTTCTCGACGGAGCTGTAGGACTCGTCCACGAAGTACCGCCCACAGCGCGGTACTTCGGCCGGCGCTGTCCCGCCCCGGTCGTGAGGAGCGCGGAACGGAGGGCCTCCCCACCGCCACGGCCGCTGGGCCCCGGGCCTGCGCCGCCTGCCTCGGCGCGGTGCTCCGCGCATGTGCTGTCGCGTTCATGCACAGGGGCTATGAATGCGGCTCAAGAGCTATTTCCGTCTGCCTCGACAGTCGGGCAACATGCTTTCGGCTTGATCGCCGCGCGGCGGAAACGAGCCGGGCGAACCAATGCCGCGCGACTACATCGGCCGGAAGCGTTTTACGGGGGAGACGCATGACCTGCTGCAAGGAGCGGACGAATCGCCGCTCCCGCATCGGAGGCGCGGCACGAGGCTTCGTCGCGACGCCCGCCCTGCCGCCTGCACGCCTCGCCGGGCGCCTTGACCCTCTGGGTCCGCCTTCCCGTGCGTCGCGCGTCTGCCCCTGATCCACCGATTCACCGCGCCTGGCCGAAGCGGGCGCGGAGTGCCTTCCGGCGGTGTGCCGTAGCGGCCCGCCGGCTTCCTTCGCGTATCGGGAGATCTGGGTGATCACGAGCATGGAAGTGTGCATTGTCGGCGCCGGTCCGAGAGGACTGTGCGTGCTGGAGAGGATCGTCGCCCGTGCCGTGGCAGAGCCGCGGGCGCGATCGGTCACTGTTCACCTCGTCGACCCCCACCCGGCCGGCGCGGGCGCGGTGTGGCGTACCGACCAGGCCGGCTGCCTGCTGATGAACACGGTCGCCTCCCAGGTGACGGTGTTCGCTGACGAGACCGCGGGATCCGATGTCCCACTGCTGGGCGGCCCGTCCCTGTACGAATGGGCGCGCCGTGACCCGCAGGAGGCGTCACGGGCACCGCGTCCTGATGACTACCCCACGCGTGCGCAGTACGGCCGGTACCTGCGCTGGGTGCTCGGGTACCTCGTAGAGCGCGCCCCCGACGAAGTCACCGTCCGGGTACACCGTGACCGCGCTGTGCGGCTGCGGGAGGGCCCCCGTGGGCAGGCAGTGCACTTGTCCGGCGGCACGACGCTGGGCGGTCTGGACGCCGTCGTGCTCAGCCAGGGACACCTGCCGGTCGCGCCCACGGCCGAAGAGACCGCGCTCGGCGACCACGCTGCCCGCCACGGGCTGTGCTACGTGCCGCCCGGCAATCCCGCCGACGCGGACCTGTCGAAGCTGGGTCCTGGCCACCGCGTTCTGTTGCGCGGACTCGGTCTGAATTTCTTCGACCACATGGCGCTCCTGACGGTAGGGCGCGGAGGCTCCTTCGAGACCGGGGCGGACGGACGACTCGTCTACCGTGCCTCGGGGCGCGAACCGCTGCTGTTCGCCGGCTCCCGGCGCGGCATCCCGCATCAGGCCCGGGGTGCCAATGAGAAGGGGCCGTCCGGGGTGCACGAGGCGGTTGTCCTGACCCCCGAGGTGATCGCCTCGCTGCGGCACCGTGCCAGGAGGGACGGGAGTCTGTCTTTCCGCCGACATGTGTGGCCGTACATTGCCAAGGAGGTCGAAACCGCCTATTACGTCGGCCTGGTGCGGAACCGCGGGCTGGACCCGGCCGCGTCCGAGGCATTCCGGGGTGCCGTGCTGGCTGCCCCATGTGGCAGCGCCGCCGAGCGTTCGGTGCTCGACGCCTACGGCATCGGGGAGGACGCGCGCTGGGACTGGGAGCACCTGGCGCGGCCGTACCTGGGGCGCACCTTCCGCAGCGCGGAGCATTACGGGGAGTGGGCCGCCGGTTATCTGCGGCAGGACGCCGAACGGGCGGCGCGGGGCAATCTGTCCGACCCGGTGAAGAAGGCGCTGGACGTGCTGCGTGATCTGCGTAATCAGGTGCGCGCCATCGTCGATCACGCGGGGGTCACCGGCACCTCGTACCGCGACGAACTGCGCCGCTGGTTCACTCCGTTGAACGCCTTCCTCTCCATCGGCCCACCGCGCAGCCGCACCTTGGAGGCGTTGGCCCTGATGGAGGCCGGGGTGCTGCGGCTGATCGGTCCCCGGCTGCGGGTCGAGCCGGAAGCGACGGGCCGTGGCTTCCTCGCCTGGTCACCGATGGTGGCCGGGGCGCCGGTGCGCGCCGACGCGCTGATCGAGGCGCGGCTGCCCGAGCCGGATGTGCGACGCACGACCGATCCGCTGCTGCGGGACCTGCTGGCACGGGGCGAGGCGGCCTCGTTCCGGGTGCCCGACCCGGACGGCCCGGGCTACGACACCGGGGCGCTCGCAGTGACCGAACGGCCCGCCCGCCTCGTCGACGCCGCTGGGCGGGCGCATTCGCGGCGCTTCGCCTTCGGCGTCCCCACGGAGGGCGTCCACTGGGTGACCGCGGCGGGCATCCGGCCCGGCGCGGGGTCCGTGACGGTGCTGGACGCCGACGCGATCTCCCGCGCGCTGTTCGAGCAGGCGGTGCCGGTGCGGATGCCCGTCGGAGTGAGGGAGGCGGCATGAGCGGAACCGCCATCACCGCGGCCGGTCCGGGACCGGGCGCGGCGGGGCCGCCGCCAGGCGCCTCGCCCCACGGCCGGCGCGGACTCGGCACGGCGTGGCACGTGGCGGCCACGACGACGCTGACCGCGACCCCGGTGTTCCTTCCCGGTGCCGCGGCCGACCTCATCGACGCCGATCTGGGCTGGAGCACGGGCGGACTCGGCACGGTCCTGGCGGTGTACTGGCTCGGCTCGCTGGCCGGTGCCTTTGCCAGCCGCAGGAGCCGCGCACCGCTCACGGCCGAGCGGGTCGTACTCCTCGCGCTGCTGGCGACGGCGGCAGCTCTCGCGTCGGCCGCCGCGCTACCCCGGGCCGGACTGTGGGCCGGGGGCACGCTCGGCGGCTGCGCGTACGGCTTCAGCCAGCCCTACACCAATTCCCTGCTGATGCGGCGATGCGCACCGACCGTGCGCGGACTCGCCTTCGGTCTCAAGCAGGCCGCGGTGCCCGCGGCGACCCTGCTGTGCAGTGTCGCGGTGCCCCTCGCCGCGATTCCCCTGGGCTGGCGCACCGTCTTCGCGGGGGGCAGCGCCGTGTGCCTCGGGTACGGCTTGCTGTTCGCCGTGCGCGGGCCGCGGGGAACGCGGCCGGAACCGGCGGCCGCGACGCCACTGCGCTGGGACCGGCGGCTCGCGTCCCTGGCGGCGGCCGGACTGCTCGGAGCGGTCGTCGGCAACAGCTTGGGCGGATTCCTGATCCTCACGCTGACCGACGCCGGTTTCACCCTGGCCACCGCGGGATTCGTGGCGGCGGGCGCGGCCGGCCTGTCCGTGCTGGTACGCGTAGGCGCGGGGTGGCTCGCCGACCGCGACCACGGCCACCCGTGGCGTGAGTTGAGCGTGATGTTCCTGACCGGCGCGGTCGGCACGGCGTTGCTCGCCCTCGGCACCCGGTCCGCCGGCGTCGCCGGGGCGTTTCTCGCCTACGCCGGGGGGTGGGGGTGGGCCGGGCTGCTGCACTACATCGCCGGAGTCTCCTACCCGGGCCGGGAGAAGCAGGCGACGGCGATGACCCAGATGGGCGTCTCGCTCGGAGCGGCCGTCGGGCCGTTCGGGTTCGGGTGGCTCACCGAGGCGTGGGCCCAGCGGGCCTGGTGGGGCATGGCAGCGGTCGGCGCGGTCGCCGCCCAGTGCGTCTGGGGGGCTGCCCGTACGCGTTCCCGTTGACGGTCACAAGAGGTCGCGAGCCGCCGTGACGGATCATTTGCTTCGTCATTGACAATATTGACAAGTTAGGGCGCCGATGCTTGCATGAGTGTCAACGGCGTTCCCGAAGGGAAGCGGAATGAGGTTCGGAACCGACGTAGGTATACGAGCGGTCGGCGTGTGGCTGCCCGAAACACTGGACACCGCCGCGCAAGCGGTGGAGGAAGGCCGTCTGCCTCCTGAGGTGGCCGAGCGCATGGGCGTCACCGCGCTGCCGATCGCCACGGAGATCTCGGCACCCGACATGGCGGTGCGCGCGGCTCGGATCGCCCTGGACCGGGCCGGCTGGGACGGCGGCGACATCGACGTCCTGGTGCACACATGGATCTACCACCAGGGGCACGACATGTGGTCCCCTCCGCACTACATCGCCAAGCTGCTCGGGGCTGAGGGCTGCCTGCCACTCGCCCTGCACCAGGGTTGCGACGGCGGAGGCCTCGCGTTACAGGACGCCGCGCTCCGGCTCACCGCCGATCCCGCGGTGCGCCGGGCCCTGGTGACCGCCTCCGACCGGTTCGTCCTGCCCGGCATCGACCGCTGGAACTTCCAGCCCTCCATGCCGCTCGGCGACTCGGGGACCGCCATCCTGCTGGAGCGGTCCCCCGGTGCGGACGCCCCCTTCGCGCTACTCGCGGTCAATACCTACGTGGCCCCTGACCTCGAAGTACTCGTCCGTGGCGACCGCCCGTTCGCCGACATGCCCATGCAGGTCGAACTCCCTTTCAGCGTGCTGGACTCGGCCAGGGCGGGCTCGGAACTACTGGCGAGCGTGGCCTACGACCACATCACCAGCCTGGTCACGTCGACGTTGCAGGACGCCGGTGTCGACGCGGACGACGAGCGTCTGCGGTACGTGGTGCTGCCCCGCATCGGGACCAGCGGGGTCACGGCGCTGTACCTGCCCGCCCTGAACGACCTGCTGGATGTCGAGTACCTCCGCTTCGACGATCTGACCGGCCACCTGGGCTGCGGGGACTGGGGTGCCGACCTCAACGACCTGTACGAGGGCCGCATCCTCGCGCCCGGCGACATGGCGCTGCTCATCGGGGCCGGTGCCGGTCTGACCTGGGTCTGTGCGCTGGTGCAGGCCGCCGACGACAGCGAACAAGGAAGTTGACGCATGCTCACTGAACCGAATGCCTCAGGTTCCGGCGCCACGGCGGAGCAGGAGCCCGTCACGCTCGTACACGGCTATGTACCGGTCATCGACATCTCCTCCGCGCGCCGAGGGGACCGCGCCCAGCGGCTGGATGTCGCGCGTGTCATCGGCGAGGTGTGCGAGACGAGCGGCTTCATGGCCGTCACCGGGCATGGTGTGCCCGAGTCGCTGATCCAGGATGTCTATCGCGCGACCCAGAACTTCTTCGCCCTGCCGACCGCTGTCAAGCGCCAGTTACTGGCGGACCCGTCCGACCCGCTCATGCGCGGGTTCGGTGTGGCGGGCAACCTCGCGGCCGCGAACGACGGAGTGGACGCGGAGACCGCGCGCCGGCTGGCGGACCTGTCCGAGACCTACACCTACAATCGGCTCGGCGACGTGGGGGCGACCGGCATCCCCCACCACGCGCGCAAGGGCTTGGCCACACTGAACAAGTGGCCCATGCTGCAGGGTTTCCGCGAGGCCTACCTCGCCTACTACCGCACGATGGAAGAACTCGCGCGGGAGCTGACCCGGTTGATGGCCCTGGCCCTCGGTCTCGACGAGAATTGGTTCCTCGACAAGATCGACCACCACATCTCCAATATGACCGCCAACTATTACCCCGCGCAGGAGGTACCCCCCGAGCCCGGGCAGCTCCGCAAGGGCGTGCACAGTGACTGGGGCGTGCTGACCGTCCTGTACCAGGACGGGGCACCGGGTGGCCTCCAGGTGCGGGACAAGGCGGGCGCGTGGGTGGACGTGCCTGCCCTCGAAGGCACTTTCGTCGTCAACATCGGTGACCTGATGGCCGTGTGGACCAATGATCGGTGGGTCAGCACGGTGCATCGTGTGGTCAATCCGCCGCGTGAGGCCGCGTACCACGAGCGCTATTCCATCCCGTTCTTTCTGCAGCCCAACTACACGGCACGCATCGAGTGCATCCCCACCTGCAGCGGTCCGGGCAACCCGCCGCGGCACCCGCCCACCACCTCCGGGGAGTACCTGGTCGGCAAGCTCAGCGCCGCCTACGGGATATGACCGCCCTCGACGGTCGTGCCTCCCGGGCCGCCGCGATGTCCGCCGCCCTGCTGGCCGGAGCCGTGCTTTCCCTCCAGGCGTGGGTCAACGGCCGACTCGGCACCGAGACCCATGACGGCGTCGCCGCGGCCGCTCTCTCCGACGGCATGGGCCTGCTGGCGCTACTCGCGGTATGCCCCTTCCTGCCCTCCTTCCGAGCCGGCCTCGCACAGCTGGCAGGGACGCTGCGCGCCCGGGCCGGCGGCGAGCGGCTGCGGCCCTACCACTTCCTCGGTGGACTCGTCGGCGGTGTCGTGGTGCTCTCCCAGGGCATCAGCACCTCGGCGCTCGGCGCCGCGACCTACACCGTCGCACTGGTCGGCGGTCAGACCCTCAGCGGGCTGTGGGTCGACCACTTCGGTCTCGGCCCGTCGGGAGTGTGCCGGGTCACGCCCCGCCGGGTGGCCGGCGCGGTGCTGGCGCTGACCGCCGTGGCGGTACCGCTGCTCGGTTCGATCGGTACCCGGACGGCGTGGCTCACCGTTCTCCCGATCCTGGGCGGGATCGGACTGTCCTGGCAGATGGCCGTGAACGGCCGGCTCAACGTGGCGGCTCGCACCCCATGGCCGTCGGTGACGCTCAACTTCCTGCTCGCCGCGGTCGTTCTGGGCGTCGCCCTGGTCATCGACGTGGCCCGGCGCGGTCTGCCACGCCATTGGCCGGGGGACGTACCGCTGTACTCGGGCGGGCTGCTGGGGCTGGTGTTCGTGCTCGCCGCTGTTCTGCTGGTGCGCCGCATCGGCGTGCTGGTCACGGGTTTGGCCATGGTGGCCGGCCAGACTCTCGGGGCCCTGGCCGTCGACGCCCTGGCGCCCGGCGGTGTGCACGACGGCGTCGGCGCGGTCCTCTCCTCCCTCGCTGTACTGGCCGCGGCGGCCCTCGCGGTCCAGCCGTCCCTCACCACGCGCAGCGTCTCCGACGACCATCTCCCTCTCGAACCGGAGCCCTCGGCTCCCTGACAGAACCAGGCGGAAAATATGACCTCCCTGACCGAGACGGCGGTGCCTGCCGCGGACCTCGACCCGGATGCCGGAATCGAACTGCGCAGCGACATCACGGTCGAGCTGGTGGACCACCGTGCCGACGACATCGGTGTGGTGCGGGCAGCCCGGGTATCCACGGCGGGTGAACGGGCCCACCAGGAGGAGCGCGGCGACAGCTATGCCACCGGGCTCATCAACTACCTGATGCGCAGCCGGCACGGCAGCCCCTTCGAACACAACTACATGACGTTCCTGATCAGCGCGCCGATCTTCACCGTGCGGCATCTCATGCGGCACCGGACCTGGTCGTTCAACGAGGAGAGCGCCCGATACCGGGAAATGAACCCGGTCTTCTACGTCCCTGACGCCTCGCGGTTGCTGCGCCAGGAGGGCAAGCCCGGCCACTACCAGTACGTGCCCGGCGCACCCGGTGATCTGGAGGGCGTCCATGCCTCCGCCCAGGCCGTCTACGGCGCCGCCTACCGCGAGTACACGCGCATGCTCGACGGCGGCATAGCCCGCGAGATCGCCCGCATGGTGCTCCCGGTCGCCACGTACTCGTCCGTGTACGCGACCTGCAACGCGCGTGCCCTGATGCACTTCCTGGGGTTGCGCACCAACCGTCCCGACGCCGCCTACCCGTCCTCGCCGCAGCGGGAGATCGAGCTGGTCGCCGAAGGCATGGAGAAGGAGTTCGCGCGACTGATGCCACTGACACACCAGGCGTTCGAGAAGTTCGGACGGGTGAGCCCCTGACCCGACAGGTCCGTCCGCCGCGCCGGGGCCGCGGTCCCGGCGAGCCCCTCACCTGGAGGTCCAGCAATGCGAGTCACGGTCTACGCGGGATCCTCGGTCGGCAACCGGCCCGTGTTCGCCCAGGAGGCGGGCCGGTTCGCGGCCCGGTTGGCGCAGTCCGGCTGCGACATCGTCTACGGCGGTGGCAGCGTCGGTCTGATGGGCGTGGTCGCCGACGCGGCCCTCGCGCACGGCGGCAAGGTGATCGGCGTCATCCCGCGCTCACTGGTCGACGCGGAGGTCGCCCACACCTCGCTCAGCGAACTGCACGTGGTCGAGTCGATGCGGGAACGCAAGGCGATGATGGAGCGCCTCGGCGACTGCTTCGTCGCCCTGCCTGGCGGCATCGGCACCCTGGAGGAACTCTTCGAGGTCTGGGCGTCCTTGGTGCTCGGGCATCACCGCAAACCGGTCATGCTGCTCAACACCGAGGACTACTGGAACCGGCTGCTGTCCCTCGCGGTCAAGAGCGCCAACTACGGCTTCATGAGCGTAGAGGAGAGCCGTTCCCTCATACCCGTACACAGCGCGGACGAGGTCCTGGACGTGGTCGCGCGCTGGAGTCCGCCCGCCCCGCGCTGGCCCGCGGGGCCGTCGTCGCGGCCGGCCCCGTTGCCGGTCGACTGACGGCATCCTCCCGGCCGTTCGCCGAAGGGTCGGCTGTGCTCCGGGGCCGGGCGTTGCCGTGTGGCCGTCCGAATTCCGCTTGACGACGTTCGCGGATGCGCCCTTACACTGGCGTATGTCGAAACGACCTATAGTGGATCCGACTTAGATCGAACCGCCAGATCGATCGTCCGGCCCACATCGTTCCCATCCCGCGTCGGACGCACGACCGCCCCTACATCCCCCGTACTCGGCCGAACGGCTAGGAGGCCACCTCTTGTCCGCCCCCACGAATCCGCAGTCCGACGCTCTGACCACAGACAAGGCGCCCGTCCCCGGGCAGGAGCCGCCGGACGGCGGCGCGGCCGAGCGGTTCTCCGTGATCCCCCTGCTGGCCCTGTCCTTGTCCGTCTTCGCGCTCTGCTCGGCCGAGTTCGCCTTGATCGGACTGCTCCTCGACGTCTCGTCGGACCTGCATGTCACGGTCGCCAAGGCGGGCCAGTTACTCAGCGCCTACGCCTTCGCGGTCGCCATCGGCGGACCCGTCGTCACGGTGCTCACCGCGAGGTTTGCGCCCAAGCCTCTGGCGCTGACCCTGCTCGGGGTATTCGCCGTTGCCAACGTCCTCGGCGCCCTCGCCCCCTCGTTCAGCGTTCTGATGGGCGCGCGCACCCTCGGTGCGCTCACCCACAGCACCTTCGCGGCCGCGAGCATCCTGCTGGCCATCCGGCTCTCGCCGCCGAACCGCCAGGCATCCGCGATCGCCTGGGTCGCCGGCGGACTGGGCCTCGCCACCGTGCTCGGCGGCCCCATCGGCACGGTCATCGGTGAACAGTGGGGGTGGCGTGCCACGTTCTGGACAGTGGCGGTCGCCGCGGTCGTCGGCGTCGTAGCCATCGGGACGCTGGTGCCCGGCGGACTCGGCGGCGGTCAGAAGGTGTCCTTGCGCACCGAGGTCAAGGTGCTCGGCCGATCCCAGGTGCTGTGGGCGATGGCCGTCACGGCGGTCTCCCAGACCGGCTGGTTTCTGCTTTACAGCTACATCACCCCGCTGCTGCGCGACGTGACGGGGTTCGGCAAATCTGTGGCCGCCGCCATGCTCTTCGTCTTCGGTCTCGGCGGCTTCATCGGCAACGCGCTCGGCGGACGGCTGGCCGACCGGTCCCTGCGGACCACTCTCGCCGGGATGCTCGCGGTGCTCGCCGCGATGTTGCTGCTGATCGCGGCCGGTGCCCGGCACACCCTGCCCACGACCATCGCCGTCCTGCTCATCGGCGTGGCCTCCGGAGCGCTTGTGCCGCCGTTGCAGGCATGGGCCCTCGGCGCGGCCGGCGGCGGCTCCACCCTGGTGCTGGCCGCCAACACCTCCGCTTTCAACCTGGGCAACGCGGTCGGATCCTGGACCGGTTCGCGCCTGCTCGGCTCCGGTACCGCCGTCAACGTGCTCGGCTACGTCGGTGCCGCGATCGTCCTGCTGTCCCTGATGGGAGCGGTCGTCGCCCTGCGCACTCGGCGCGCCGCACCCGAGATCTCCGCGGGCGGTCCCACCGCCTGACGGTCTAGTCCTACGGCCCCGGCGGGCCCGGTGAGGAGAGAAGCGCCATGAGCGTCGACCAGTACGACGAGATCGGTGTCGCCTACGAGGGGTTCAAGTCCCTGCCGATGATCCGGTACTCAGAACTGCCCAGCTTCCTCGGCATGCTGGATCACGTCATCGGCCGCTCCGTGCTCGACCTGGCGTGCGGGACCGGTTACTACACGCGGCGCATCAAGGCGCTCGGTGCCGGGCGCGTGGTGGGGGCCGACATCTCGGCGGCCATGATCGATGCGGCCCGGCAGTACGAGGCGGCGCGTCCGTGCGGTGTGCGCTACGCGGTCGCGGACGCCGCCGAACCTCTTGTGGACGAGCCTCCGTTCGACATAGTGACGGCGGCCTACCTGCTCAACTACGCCGACACCGCGGCCGCGATGAAGCGGATGTGCGTCGGCGTGCGCCGCAACCTCGTCGCCGGCGGCGAGTTCCTCACCCTCACGCAGAACCCTGACTACCGCTTTGACGGGCCGGGGACACGCAAGTACGGCTTCCTGCATGAGCACGACGGGGAGGCCGACGCCGGTCCCCGGGCCAGGATCACCGCGCTCCTGGAGCCGGCCATCACCATCAACGCGCACTTCCCGCGCCGAGCCGTGTACGAGGAGGCGCTGCGCGCGGCCGGGTTCACGGACATCGGCTGGGAGCCCGTGCACGTGAGCGCCGAGGGTGTCCTGGCGTTCGGCGAGCAGTACTGGGCGGACTGGCGCGCCAACCCGACGCTGGCGCTGCTGCGCTGTCGCGCGGTCTGACACTGTCCGCCGCCGAGCGCCCGCCCATTGACCGGCCGGGGGCCCCGTGATCCCCCGCACGCGGACCCCCGGCCACCGCAGTGCCCCGCACCCCGCGTTCCGTCCGAGCCGGCAGCCGCCGCGACCCCAGGGAGACCCATGTCCCGCAGCTTGTTCACCTCGGAGTCCGTCACCGAGGGACATCCCGACAAGATCGCCGATCAGATAAGCGACACGGTCCTCGACGCGCTGCTACAGCAGGACCCGGCTTCCCGGGTCGCCGTCGAGACCCTTGTGACCACCGGCATGGTGCATGTCGCTGGAGAGGTCACGACGCGTGCGTACGCCGATGTTGCCGCACTTGTCCGCAGGCGGATCACCGAGATCGGCTACGACGCGTCCGCCAAGGGATTCGACGGCGCGACCTGCGGTGTCTCGGTGTCCATCGGCGGCCAGTCCCCGGACATCGCGCAGGGCGTGGACACCGCCTACGAGCTGCGCACCGGTGTCGCCGACGATGAGATAGACCGGCAGGGTGCCGGTGACCAAGGCCTGATGTTCGGTTACGCCTGCTCCGAGACACCGGAGTTGATGCCTCTGCCGATCCAACTGGCGCACCGGCTGGCCCAGCGGCTGACTCGGGTGCGCAAGGAGGGCGTGCTGCCCTACCTCCGCCCGGACGGCAAGGTGCAGGTGACGGTGGAGTACCAGGGCAGCAAGCCGATACGGCTCGATACGGTCGTCGTGTCCTCCCAGCATGCGGCCGACATCGACCTCGACTCCTTCCTGGCCCCCGACATCCGCACGTATGTGGTGGAGGCGGAGCTGAAGGCGCTGTCCGAGCAGGGCATCGATCTGGAAGCCGACGACCACCGGCTGCTGGTGAACCCCACCGGACGGTTCGAGATCGGCGGCCCGATGGGCGACGCGGGCTTGACCGGGCGCAAGATTATCGTCGACACGTACGGCGGCATGGCCCGGCACGGGGGCGGGGCCTTCTCCGGCAAGGACCCCTCGAAAGTCGACCGCAGTGGGGCATACGCGATGCGCTGGGTCGCGAAGAACGTGGTGGCCTCGGGCCTGGCCTCCCGGTGCGAGGTCCAGGTCGCCTACGCGATCGGGAAGGCCGAGCCGGTCGGGCTTCTGGTCGAGACCTTCGGGACGGCCACCGTCTCCCAGGCCGCCATCGAGCGAGCCGTCACCCAGGTGTTCGATCTGCGCCCGGCCGCCCTCATCCGTGACTTGGACCTGCTGCGCCCGATCTACGCTCAGACCGCCGCGTACGGCCACTTCGGCCGCGAACTCCCCGACTTCACCTGGGAACGCACCGATCGCGCCGAAGCCCTCCGGCATGCGGCACACCGAGGCTGACCACCGCTCGACCGACCGACTGAGGCGGAAGGCGTGTCCCTGCCGAGTATCCGTCCGTACCGCTGCCTCGTAGCCCCCTCCAGCGCCGGCCCAGCTGCTCCCGATGCCGGGCACCCGTACCGAGTGCGCACACCTGGTTGACTACGCGGCGCTCCAGGCCCGGGCCGCCGTGGGCGGCCAGGGCAGCGCCGCGTCGGCCTACGCGCGGGAGGACCAGAGCCGGCACGCCGCCGACGACTGCCCGTTCGCCACCACGACGCTCTGGCTGCCGGGTACTCGGCGGTCATGGCCCGCACCCCCGCCCCCACCCCCGAGGACGCCTACACAGCCGCCCCCTTCGTCCCCGCCCGCGGCGGACTCGACGCCTTGCGTAAGGCGGCGGCGGACTGCCGGGGCTGCCCCCTTCATGCCCCCGCCACCCAGACCGTCTTCGGTGAGGGGAGCAAGGACGCCCGGGTGATGCTCGTGGGGGAGCAGCCCGGTGATCAGGAGGACCGGCAGGGCAGGCCCTTCGTGGGCCCGGCCGGGCATCTGCTGCACAAGGCGCTGGCGGAGGCCGGGCTTGATCCGGCGCGGGCGTACGTCACCAACGCGGTCAAGCACTTCAAGTTCGCGCAGTCCGAGCCGGGCAAGCGCAGGATCCACCGCGCCCCCACCCTGAGGGAGATGTCGGCCTGCGCGCCCTGGCTTGCGAGGGAACTGGCACTCGTAGAGCCCGAGTTGATCATCATCCTCGGCGCCACCGCGGGCAAGGCGCTGCTCGGCTCCTCCTTCCGGGTCGGCCGGGTGCGCGGCACCGTCATCGAGCAGGACATCCACGGCCACCCCGAACGCCTGCTCCCCACCGTGCACCCGTCGTCCGTGCTCCGCGCCGATGACCGCGACGCCGCCTACCAGGGATTTCTCGCCGATCTGAAAATCGCTGCCCGCACCCTCGGGTAATGGATACGATGCGCTGGTGACCCTTACTTTCACCCTGGAACCCCCCATCACCCCCGCCCTGCGCGACGACCTCCTCGACCTCTGGACGGACGTGTCGAACGCGGGCGGCGCCGTCGGTTTCGTCCCGCCGGTGCAGCGCGAGGAGATACGGCCCGAGCTGGTACGCCACTTCGTGCACATGGCGGAGGGCCGTACCCGCCTCCTCGTCGGCCGGGACGCGCACGGCACGACCGCCGCGGCGGCGTTCCTCACCGGGAACCCGCAGCATCTGAACGCCCACTGGCTGTCGCTGTACTCCGTGATGGTCCACCCCCGTCACCAGGGCAAGGGCTACGGCCGCGACCTGCTCGCCGCCGCCGAGGACGCGGCCCGCGCGACGCCCGGCATCGAGGCGATCCGTCTGTCCTGCCGCGGCGGCCACGGCCTGGAGCACTTCTACGGCTCCTGCGGCTACAAGGAGGTCGGCCGCGTCCCCGGCGCCGTCCGCGTCGCCCCGGACGACGACCGCGACGAGATCTTCATGCTGCTGTCCCTCGGCTGACCCGTCCCGCCCCGCAGACCCCGCTGCATGATCGCCCACGAGACATGCTTCACTGGACGATGACCCCTTTTGGAATCGGACGAGTGGATTGAGATGCTCCGCTACACGCTGAAGCGCCTCGGTATCTTCGTGGGCTGCCTCTTGGTCGTCTGGGGAGCCGTCTACTCCGGCATCTTCCCGCGCGGCTTCGGCAACTCCAACGGCCTGTGGATCGCCCTGCTCGCCCTGGTCGTCTCGGCGCCGATCAGCTGGGTCGTGCTGCGCAAGGAGCGGGACCGGGCCTCGATGCACGTGGTCGGCCGGGTCGACCGGATGAAGGCGAACCTGGAGGCGAACCGCAGCCAGGAGGACACCGCCGACGACAGCGCGCGGGCGCAGAGCCAGCCGTCGTAAAGCGCCCCCCTCGCCCGTGGTCGCACCCGGCACCGGCCACCGGGAACATCAAGATCGCCAAAGGCCGGGTGGCGGCCCCGGCATCCCTCTAGTCTTGCCCACATGGGTGGCGGCAGGACCAAACGGATGCCGAGGGCGGAGCGCGAGCGGCAGATGCTCGACGCCGCCGTGGAGATCATCGCCCGGCACGGGTACACGGCCGCGTCGATGGACGAGATAGCCGAACTGGCGGGCGTCTCCAAGCCGTTGGTCTATCTCTACCTCAACTCCAAGGACGACCTCTTCACCGCGTGCATCCGCCGCGAGGCCGCCGCGCTGACCGAGGCCGTGCGGGCGGCGGTGCGTCCCGCCCTCCCCGCCGACCGCCAACTCTGGGACGGCGTGCGGGCGTTCTTCACCTACACCGCCGAGCACCCCGACGGCTGGACCGTCCTCCACCTCCAGGCCCGCACCCACGGCCCCCGGTTCGCCGCCGAGGCCGACGCCATGCGCGCGGAGATGACCGCCTTCGTCACCCGTCTGATCGCGAGCGCCGCTCAGGAGTCCCCGCACTCCCGTGACCTCCCCGCCCAGGAGATCGAGGGCCTCGCCGTGGCCCTGGTCGGCGCCGCCGAATCCCTGGCCGACCGGACCAACACCATCCCGACCGCCACCGCCGCCCAGGCCGCCACCACCCTGATGAACTTCGCCTGGTCCGGCCTGGGCAACCTGATGTCCGGCAACCGGTGGGCGCCGCCGGGGGTGGCGTCGGCCGCCCGGCCCTGACCTCCCGGCGGTTCAGGGCCGGATCGCGGTGGCCCGGCAGCTCGGTGGCCCGGCAGGTCAGGCCGGGTTCGCGGTGGCCCGGCAGGTCAGGTCCTCGGCGGGGAGCCTGCCCGTGGTCAGGTAGAGCGTGCCGGCCTTGTCCGCGCAGGAGTTGCCGCCGGGCATGTAGAGGACGCCGTGTCCCTCGCCGCCGGTGACGGTGAGCATCCGGGAGCCGCGCAGGGCATGGTGCATGGCCCGGCCGGCGAACAGGGGGGTCTGGGGGTCCCATTCGTTCTGGGTGATCAGCGCGCCGACCGTGTTGTCGATCGTGGTCTGCGGCTCGCTGCCCCGCGGCCAGAAGGCGCACGGTGTGATGGCGCTCGCGAAGTCGCCGTACAGCGGGTAGCGGGCCTTGTCGCGGATCGCCTCGCGGCGGTAGCGCTCGGGGTCGTGCGACCAGGTCCGGGTGTCGGCGCACATGACGGACCAGGCGATGGAGGCGTAGTTGTCGTCGGGCGCCTCGGCCTGGTCGGACGTGCCGGTCGTGCTGGTCGTGCCGGTCGTGCTGGTCGTGCCGGTCGTGCCGGTCGTGCCGGACGGGGCGGGGGCCGGGGTCCCGTTCTCGGCGGCCTTCTTCAGTGCGGCGATCCGCTCGGCGCCCGCCTCGACGTGGAAGAACGTGCTGTTGTCGGCGCGGATGTCGTCACCCGTCAGCGCCTGTCCGTCGAAGGTGATCGGCTCGCGGTCCGCCCGCGCGATCAGCTTCCAGTAGGTCGCGCGGACCTCGGCGGGGGTGTCGCCCAGTCCATAGGTACGGTCGCGCCGGGCGGTCCACTCGGCCCATCGGGTGAACGCCTGCTCGGCGCCCTTCGCCATGTCCTGGAACGTCCCCCGGTAGATCCGCGTGGGGTCGGTCGCGCTGTCCAGTACGAACCGGTCGGCGCGCCCGGGAAACAGCTGCATGTAGACGGCGCCGAGGTAGGTGCCGTAGGAGTACCCCAAGTAGGAGATCTTCTTCTCGCCCAACACGGCACGGATGACGTCCATGTCGCGGGCGCTGTTGCGGGTGATGAGGTACGGCAGCAGGTCACCGGCCTTCGCCCGGCACTTCTCGGCGACCGTGCGGGCCCACTCGACATCCTTCGTGAAGGTCTCCGCCTTGTACGGATGGTCGGCCTGTTCCTCGGCGGTCAGGCCGCAACTGACGGGGGAGCTCTGGCCGGCGCCCCTCGGGTCGAAGCCGATGAGGTCGTACTGTCGCTTCACCTCCGCGGGGAACTGGAGCTCGGTGGGCAGCTGGAGTCCGGGTGCGCCGGGGCCGCCCGGGTTGAGCAGCAGGACGCCGCGGCGCTCCGTCGTACTGGTCGCCTTCAGCCGGGATATCGAGAGGCTGATCTTCCGGCCCCCGGGGTCGCTGTAGTCCAGCGGCACCTTGAGCGTCGCGCACCGCAGGGCGCGGGGGCTCTTCGCGTCGCAGGGCTTCCAGTGGAGCTTCTGCTGGGTGTACTCCCGCAGGGGGGCCGCGGCGGTGGAGACGCCGGACGAACCGGACGCGGCGAGGGCCGGGGCCGGGATCGGCGACGAGAGGCAGGCCGCCGTGAGGCCGGCGGCGAGGAGGAGGATTCGGCGGGTGTTTCCGTTGCGCACGGTGTGCTCGTCCTTGTCGAGGAGGGTGGGCTGCCGGGTCAGCGGTGGGAGGAGGCCGGTCGGCCTCCGTCGAGGTGCTGGCGGACGCACTGCGTGTACTGGTGGAAGCTGTCGGGCCGGTAGCACTCCTGCGTCCGGTTCGCGTACCAGACGACGCAGACGACGACCAGCCCCGACACCACGATGGCGAGGGCCGACGTCACCAGGGCGGTGACGGCCTTGCCGCGGCCCGCGCCGGTCCTTCTGGCCGTCATCAGCGCGGCGATGCCGAGGATCAGACCGAGCACGGCGAGGGGGCCGCCGACGAAGACGACGGAGGTGAGCAGGCCGGTGACGCCCAGCGTCAGGGCGGCCGTGGCCAGTCCGTTCCTCGGTGCCGTGAGCCGTGTCCCTACGGCGTCTGTTCGCGCGGACGCCATGTGGTGCGTCTCGATTCCCTGGGCGTTCATCGGCCCGTCCTTCCGTCCCGTCAACCGGTGAGCCCCGATTGTGGAGTTCGGCGCGCGCGGAACACATCGCGGAAAGGCGGGAGAATCCTCTCCCCCGATCGAGGGAGGCCGCCGGTGCGCCGTCCGGGCATACTGACGTGGCTATGACCAGGGGATTCCGGCCGCTGCTGCGCGGCTCCACGTACGCGGGTGCGCTCTTCGCCTATTGCGGCGCGCTGGTGAGCCTCCCCCTGCTGCCGTTCGCCGCGCTGCCGGCGCTGGCGTGGCCGTCCGCTCCCGAGGGCGTGCGGATCGTCCTGACCGTGCTGGTCTGGGCCGTGCTGATCGGCGTGCTCGGGCTGGCTCGTACGACGCGGCGGGTGCTGATCGCGTGCGCCCGGCGGATGCTGGGGGTGCCGCTGCCGGACCCCGCGGCCGAGCCGACCCGCTCCACGGCACCGACCCGATCCACGGCGGCACCGACCCGTTCCACGGCACCGGATACCGACCGCCTGCGCACCCCCCTGTGGCTGCTGTCGCACGTGGCACTGGGCTGGGCGGGAGCGCAGTCGGCCGTCCTGCTGGTCGGCGCGGGCCTGCTGCTGCCCGGTGGCTGGGCCGGTGCGCGGGCCGGGGTGAGCGTGCGCGGCTGGTCGCTGCGGCCGGAGCGGGGCTGGCAGAGCTGGGCGGCGGCGCTCGGCTGTCTGCTGCTCGCGGCGCTGCTGTGTCTGGCGGTGACGGGCGCCCTGCGGTGGCTGGCGCCCCGGCTGCTCGGTCCGTCGTCGGCGGAGCGGCTCGCGCTGGCGGCCGAGCGGGAGCGGGCGCTGGCCGAACGCAACCGGCTGGCCCATGAGTTGCACGACTCGATCGGACACACGCTGACGGCCGCCACGATCCAGGCGGCGGTGGCGGGCGAGGTGCTCGGCGCCGACCCGGAGGCGGCGCGGGCCGCGCTGCGCAGCATCGAGGAGTCGACCCGGGCCGCCCTCGAAGACCTGGACTACGTGCTGGGCATGCTGCGCGAGGAGCAGGCGGGTACGGCCCCGCCCCGGTCCCTGGCCGATCTGCCCGAGCTGCTCGACCGGTTGCGGCACGCGGGCGCGGTGGTGGAGCCGGAGCTGTCGGGCGACTTCACCCGGGTGCGGGGGACGCCGGCCCGGGCCGCGTACCGGATCCTCCAGGAGGGGCTGACGAACGCGCTGCGGCACGGAGCGGGCGGCCCGATCCGGGTCACGGTGACGGCCGCACCGGACGCGCTGAGCCTCAGCGTGGTCAACCGGACCGGTTCGGGGGGCGGTTCGGGTACGGCGTCCTTCCCCACGTCCGGGCACGGCCTGCCGGGACTCACCGAGCGCGTACGGCTCCTGCACGGCGAGATCACGGCCGGCCCCGACGGCCCCGAACACTGGCGGCTCGCGGTCCGGCTGCCAGTACGCCTGCCGGCATGACCGGCTCCCCCGTGAGCGCGGCCGGTCCCGATGTGAACGCGGCCGTCACCCTCCTGATCGCCGACGATGACGCGGTGACGCGCAGCGGGCTGCGTACGTTGCTCGCGCTGCAGCCGGGAATCGTGGTGGTCGGGGAGGCCGCCGACGGTGCCGAGGCGGTGGAGCGGGCGCGGCGGTTGCGGCCGGACGTCGTTCTGATGGATGTGCGGATGCCGCGCCTCGACGGCATCGAGGCCACCCGGCGGCTCCTCGCCGGACCGGACGAGCCGCCGAAGGTCGTGGTGATCACCACCTTCGAGAACGACGGCTACGTCACCGCCGCACTCGGCGCCGGAGCCGCCGGGTTCGTCCTCAAACGGCACCCGGTCCCCGAGATCGCCCAGGCCGTGCGGGTGGTCGCGGCGGGCGAGGCGATCCTCTTCCCCGCGGCGCTGCGCCGGTTGGTCGCCGCCCGCCCGCTGGACTCCGCCGAAGCCCTGCCGCAGGCGGCGCTGACGGTCCGGGAGGAGGAGGTGCTGCGCCTGATGGCCACCGGTCTGTCCAACCCGGAGATCGCGCGGTCGTGCGGGGTCAGCCTGGAGACGGTGAAGACGCACGTCGGGAACGTGCTGACCAAGCTCGGCGCCCAGAACCGGACCCACGCCGTGGTGATCGCGTACGAGTCCGGCCTGGTCGTACCCGGCGTCACCGGCTGACACGCACCCGCGCACCGCGCACGCGTCACGGACGGGCCGGGGTCTCCTCGGCGTCGGACTCACCGGATTCACCGGACTCGGCGGATTCATCGGACGTGGCGGACTCGGCGGACTCGGTGATCCCCGCGATCGCCTCGCGCGGCGCACGCCGTTGCAGCAGCACGAACCACACCACGCCCGCCAGCGCCACCAGCGCCGCGATGTAGAAGTTGAGGCGCAGACCCAGGAAGTACTGGGAGTAGTCGACGCGCAGGGACTCCTCGAAGACGCGGAACGCGGAGTAGCCGGCGACGTAGAGCGGGAACAGGCCGCCCGGTCGGATCCGGCCGCTGCGGCCCAGACGGATCAGGAGGGCCGCCAGAAGGAGGTTCCAGATCAGTTCGTAGAGGAAGGTGGGGTGGAAGGTGGTGTTGTGGAGGTAGCCCGCGGGGCGGAACGCGGGGTCGATCTCCAGGCCCCAGGGAAGGCTGGTCGGGCCGCCGAACAGCTCCTGGTTGAAGTAGTTGCCGATCCGGCCGATGGCCTGCGCGATCAGCAGGCAGGGGGCCAGCGCGTCCATCATCCCGGCGACCGAGGCCCCCGCCCGGCGCAGCCGCCACACGCAGACCACCGTGGCCAGCGCGACCCCGCCCCAGATCCCCAGCCCGCCGTCCCACACCGCCAGCGGCCCCCACCAGTGGTGAGGGATGCCCTTCGGCGTGGTCAGGTCGAAGTAGATCCGGCCGCCGAGGATGCCGAACGGCACGCCCCACATCGCGACCTCGTCCACCAGCTCCGGGTCCCCGCCCGCGGCCTGCCAGCGGCGCCGGCCCAGATAGACGGCGAGGCCGATGCCCACGACGTACATCAGGCCGTAGAAGTGGATGTACAGGGGCCCCAGGTGGAAACCGTTCACCGAGGGGGAGGGAATGGCGGCTAGCAGCATGGGGACGAGGGTACGTGGGTCGCCCCTTACCGAGCCCTCCAGCGTCCTACGACGCCTCGCCCACCCGCCCCGACACATGCACCCGGCCGTCCGGGCCCCGTAGTTCGAACCGGCCGCCCTCCGGTGCCGCGCCGTACCGCACCACCCCCGGCAGCAGCACCGGCGCCCGGAACTCCACCCGTGCCGCGCGGACGTCCCCGTGCTCCGCCAGGCAGCGCGCCGCCGTCCACATGCCGTGGGCGATGGCGCGCGGGAAGCCGAAGAGGCGGGCGGTGAGGCGGGTGAGGTGGATGGGGTTGCGGTCGCCCGAGGCGGCGCCGTAGGCGCGGCCCAGATCGCCGGGCAGGTCCCAGGAGGCGAGGGGCGGGAGGGGGTCCGGCGGCTCCGGGGGAGAGGCGGCCTCGCCCGCCGTCCGGTGCCGGGACAGATATGTGCTGCGGGACTCCCACACCGGCTCCCCGGCCAGCCGTGCCTCCGTCACCACCGTCGCCTCCGTGCCGCGCCGGTGCGGGGCCAACCCCGAGACGTAAGCGGTGAGTTCGTACGACCCCGACACGGGCAGCGGTGCGTGCCGGACGAGTTCGATCGAGGTGTGCACCAGCCCCAGCAGCGGGAGCGGGAAGTCCCGGGCGCCGAGCAGGCGCATCGCCAGCGGGAAGGCGAGGACATGGGGGTAGGGGAGCGGGAGGTGCTCGCAGGGGGTGGGGAAGGCGCACAGCCGGGCGTACCTCGCCAGCCGGTCCGGGTCCGCGCGCACCCCCGGCAGCACCAGCCGGGTGTCCGGGTGCGGCGCCCCGGCCGAGGGCCGCTTTCCCAGCGAGCGCAGCGCTCCGGCCGCCAACACCGGCCCCAGCGCGGGTGACTTGTCGAGGACGGTCGACATCAAACCCCCCGAAGGCGGGAACAAATTCGTTACCGAGCGGTAAAGTTACCGCAGGTAAGCCCAGGTCGGCCAGTGCCGGAAGCCGCGACAACCCCGCACAGCCCCGTCCCCGTACCACCCCCGTACCACCCCCGGACCGTCCCCGGAACCGCACAAAGCCCCCACAACGGGCCCGTACGATCACTCGCCTGACCGGCGGTAACACCTCACCTCAGCTCGTTCGCCGCGCGCCCGGCCGCCGGTGAACGCCTCGCCGCACGCCCGAGGAGCCGCTCGTGTCCCCCCACCCCAACTCCCCTGTCTCCGCCGTCGATCACGACGGCCGGCCCCTCCTGGTCGCGCCCCACACCCGGCGCCTGGACGGGGCCGTACGGGAGGCCGTCGTACCGCCGTTCGCGGCGCCGGTGACCCATGGGTCGCTGGCCGACCTGCCGTTCGACAACGCGGCCGAGGACCCGGACGCGGTGGTGCTGAGCCGCAAGCTCGGAAACGGCCACTGGAAGGACATCACCGCGGCGCGGTTCGCCGAGGAGGTGCTCGCGGTGGCGAAGGGGCTGATCGCGGAGGGGCTGGTGCCCGGGGACCGGATCGCGATCATGGCGCGTACGACGTACGAGTGGACGCTGCTCGACTTCGCCGCCTGGGCCGCGGGGCTCGTCACCGTTCCCGTCTATCCCACCTCCTCCCTCTTCCAGACCCGCTGGATCCTGCACGACTCCGGCGCCGTCGCCCTGGTGACCGAGACCGGCGCCCAGGCCGCCGCGCTCGGCCCCGAGCTGCAACACCTGCCGGAACTGCGGCACTTGTGGGTCATGGAGAAGGGGCATGTGGAGCGGCTCGCGGATGCGGGGGCGCCGGTGCCGGAGGGCGAGGTCGGGGTGCGGCGCGGCGTGCTCGGGCCCGCCACCCTCGCCACCCTCGTCTACACCTCCGGCACCACCGGGCGCCCCAAGGGCTGCGCCCTCTCGCACGGCAACTTCTTCGCCGAGGTGGACAACGCGATCGAACTGCTCCACCCCGTCTTCAAACAGCACGACAACGACCCGTCCGTGCTCCTCTTCCTCCCCCTCTCCCATGTGTTCGGACGCATGGTCGCCATCGCCTGTGTGCGCGCCCGCGTCCGCCTCGGGCACGCGCCCAGCCTCAGGGCCGAGGACCTGCTGCCGGACCTCGCCGCCTTCCGGCCCACCGCCCTGCTGACCATCCCCTACATGCTGGAGAAGATCTTCAACTCGGCCCGCGCACAAGCCGAGTCGGGCGGCCGGGGTGCCGTCTTCGACCGCGCCGCCGCCGTCGCCCGGCGCTACGGCGAGGCGCTCCAGGCGAGCCAGTCCGGCACCGGCGACGGCCCCGGCCGCGTCCTGCGCACCCAGCGCGGCTTCTACGACCCCCTCGTCTACCGCCGGATCCGCGCGGCGATGGGCGGCCGGGTCAGACACGTCATCTGCGGCGGATCCCCGCTCGGGCGCCGCCTGGCCGCGTTCTACGCCGGTGCGGGCATCGGGATCTACGAGGGGTACGGCCTCACGGAGACCACCGGCGCCAGCACCGTCACGCCACCGCTCAAACCCCGTCTGGGCACCGTGGGCTGGCCGCTGCCCGGTACCCGGGTGCGGATCGCCGCCGACGGGGAGATCCTGATCTCCGGCGACCATGTGCTGCGCGGCTACTGGGACCCGGGGGCCGGCGGTGTCGTCCCCGTCACCCGCGAAGGCTGGCTGCACACAGGGGACTTGGGCGAGCTGGACGACGACGGCTATCTCACCATCACCGGCCGCAAGAAGGAACTCCTCATCACCTCCGGCGGCAAGTCCGTGGCCCCCGCCCCGCTGGAGAACTGGCTGCGCCAACACCCCCTGATCTCCCAGGTGATGCTGGTCGGCGACGACCGTCCGTACGTCGCCGCCCTGCTCACCCTCGACCCCGAGGGCATCGTCCACTGGCGGCAGATGAACGGGAAGCACCCCGTGCCGCCCGAACTCGTCGCCGACGACCCGGACCTGCGGGCCGTACTCCAGCGCGCCGTGGACGACACCAACCGCCTCGTCTCCCGGCCCGAGTCCATCCGCCGCTTCACCGTCCTGCCGTACGACTTCACGGAGGAGGCCGGTCATCTCACGCCCTCCATGAAGCTGCGGCGCGCGCGGATCCTCGCGGACTTCGGCCGGGAGGTGGAGGGGCTGTACGACGGGGTGTGAGCGGCCGTCGGAACGGCGGAGGCTGGTCGGTATCGCCTCCAACACGCCTTTTGTAGAAGGTACTTGGCAGGACCTTTGCTGTGAAAACCCGGATGCCGGGTGACAACGGGACGCACGTTGACTGCACACTGACAACCACGGGCGCACGTCTCCCCCCACTGGTGGCCGCCAGTTACGTCTGCACCGCGAGTCCCGCGAGAAGGAGCAGCATGTCTGCCACGATCCGCCTCACCGCAGCCACAGCCGTCGCCGCCGCCGTCCTGTCGGCACTGGCGACCTCCCCCGCGGCCGCCGTCGCCGCGCCTGCGCTGCGCATGACCCCGGTCAGCGGTCACATCAGCAGTCACCACCTGGTCGGTGGCATCAGGAACAGCACCAGCTCCAACTGGGCCGGCTACGCCGCGACCGGTACGACGTTCACCAGCGTCTCCGCGAGCTGGGTGCAGCCGGCGGTCAGCTGCACCAGCTCGACCACGTACTCGTCGTTCTGGATCGGCATCGACGGCGACGGCAGCAACTCCGTGGAGCAGACGGGCACCGAGGCGGACTGCTCCAGCGGCCGGGCGGTCTACTCGTCCTGGTACGAGATGTACCCGGCGTACCCGGTGAACTACAGCAACGCGGTGAGCGCGGGTGACCACTTCACCTCGACGATCACCCGCAGCGGCACCTCGTACACGCTCACCCTCACGGACAGCACCAAGGGCTGGACGAAGACCACCAAGAAGACGCAGAGCGGTCTGTCCAACGCGTCCGCCGAGGTCATAGCCGAGGCGCCGTCCAGCTCCTCCGGCGTGCTGCCGCTGTCGAACTTCGGCACCGCGAACTTCACCAACGCCACCGCCAACGGCCAGGCCATCGGCAACTACTCGCCCGACAAGATCAACATGGCCTCGGGCAGCACCACCAAGGCGACGACCTCCGCGCTGAGCAGCGGCGAGAACTTCTCGGTCGCCTTCAACCACAGCTGACCCCTGGCCCCCACCCCGACGAACCGGCCCCGGGCACGCTACGGCGTCCCGGGGTCGGCCCGTGGCTGTTCGTTCAGCCCGCCCTGAGCCGTGCCAGGAACTCCGAAACCCCGTCGACCCAGCGGTACGGCACGAAGGCGGGGGCGAGTTCGCGCACCAGGGTGACGCAGCGGGGAGCGCCGATGCGGGTGGCCAGGTCGAGCGATTCCCCGGTGACGGCCAGGGCCTGCTCGATGTCGTCGGCCTCCAGGCATCCCCTGGCCTGGTAGGTCAGGAAGATTCCGCGGGTCTTGTCGCGGGCGCGGGGCAGCAGGGCGATGCCCTCGGCGATCCGGGCGCGGGCCTCGGCGACGCGGCCGAGGTCGAGCAGGCACTGCCCGGAGTCGACGGCGAGATCGGCCGGGCTCATCCACGCGCACCAGCCAGGGGCGGGATCGGCCGCCCCGGCCGCGAGGGCGGACTCGGCCGCGGACAGATCGCGATGGCAGGCGACGCGCTCGCCCAGGGCGGCATGGGCGCGGGCCCGGCGCAGGAACAGCAGCGACCGGGCGGTGGGGTGCCGGGTACCGGACAGGGCGTGGCCGAGCTGGTCGACGGAGACCTTCGGCTCGCCCAGCCAGTTCGACTGATAGGCGAAGTCCGAGAGCACCCCGGCCCCGTGGTCGCGGTCCCCGGCTGCGTGCGCGGACTGAAGCGCCGCTCCCCAGAGCTTGCCGGCCGCCCAGTGCCGGCCCTGGTCGAAGCGGTACCAGCCGCAGGTGGTGGCCAGATTCGCCGCGAGCAGATGAAGCCGGCGGCCGGTGTCCTCGTCGTAGCGCCCGCCCTCGATCAGCTCGGTCGTGGTGGCGAGGTGGGCGTCCAGCAGCCGGACGGTGTGCTGCCGCTGCTCGGTGGGCAGGGCCGTCAGCCGCCCGCTGGTCTCCTCCAGCCGGTCCACGAGTTCCGCGTCCACGCGCTTGCCACCGAGCGCCGAGGCGAGGCGTTCGGGTTCGACGGTGGCCCACTGGGCGGCGAGTCCGGTCAGGGAGATCGCGCTGTAGGTCAGGAAGGTGCGGCGGTCCATGAAGACCCCTTTACGCGTCGAAGTACTCCGGTGTGCGGAAGAGCCCGGCGAAGGATCCGGGGCCGTGCCGGTCGTCCAGCCACGTCCCCAAGGCGGTCGCGTCGCCGCTGATGACGGCTCTGAGGAGTCGTGCGTGGCACTCGCTCTCTTCCCCGGGGGCGAATTCGTCGAGGAAGTGCGTGTACCGGCGGTTGACGGCTCTTTCATAGCCGCTCAACGCGGCCATGTATCGCGCCTGTTCTTCGCTTCCCGGCACCGTCGCCGAGCGGTCCGTGTCTTCCGCCGTCAGGGTTCCCGTCACGTCCCGGTAGGTGAGCGCGCCGAGGATGTCCGGAGGTTCCGTCAGACCGAAGTGTTCCGCTGTTTGGCGGGTGATGGCGCGCGCTTCCTTGTCACACGCGCCTTCCATGACGATTCCGAGATTTCGCGTGGAACGGCTTTCGTGTCTGTCGGCGGCCGAGTAGGACTGTCCGCCGGTACGGCGGTAGTTGATTCCGTACTGGGTGCGGACGGGCACGCCTGCCACTTCCACGTACCGGCGTCGCGACCCGTAGTGCAGGCAGTCATGTGTGTACGCGCGCAGGAGATCGAGAAGGGCCGACGCGGGGTCCTCGGGGGACCGGCGTTCCATGGGTCCGTACATCGTGATGACGGACATCATCTGGAAGTGCCGGTAGCCCTGGTCCGGGTGGTGGAAACCGCCGAAGGCGCCGGGGCGTGAGGATTCGGAGCCGATCAGTACCCGTTCGAACGGCAATAACTTCGCCAGGCCGTGCCCGGAGTACCGGTGGCCCGCGAGCGTGACGCCGACGCGGAAGAGCGTGGTGTCGATGCCGCTCGCCTCCCACCGGCTGAGCGTCTCTGGCAGGGGCCGGAAGACGTGGGCGGGATGCTTTGCCATGAGCGGTGTCGCGTCGGAGCGTATGGCCGCCAGTGCCGCCATGGCCTTCGCGCCGTTGACGGACTCGTTCGGCGCGAGTTCCGTCAGGTCGGTGTGCCGTCCGCCTTGATCAGCTGGACGTGAGACTCCTGCATCCCCTCCGGGAGTGCGTCCGGGTCGAACCATTTCGCCTCCAGGATCTCGAAGCCGTCGAGCTTGAGAGTTCCGCCCACGTGAAGTGCCTCGTACGCGATTTCCGCGCGGAGTCTGTAGCCGCTGGTCACCTGGACCAGGCGCCCGGGAACGACTTCGAGACCGGTTTCCTCCCGGACCTCCCGGACGATGGTCATCGGGAATTCCTCGCTCTTGACCGCGTAACCGGTCGGCAGCCCCCAGGGCCGGTCTGCGGGCCACATACGGTGCTTCAGCAACAGGACTTGACCTTGCTCGTTCCGCACCACGCCCGTGACACCGATCATGAATGTGGCGTTCGCGAACCACAGGATGCGCCATTGCAGAGGGCCGCGAATGAGTTTCCACACGCGGGCGATGATTCGTTTCATGCGCACCTTTCCGGCAGGGCGAGCGCGAGGGCGCCTGCCTCACGCTGATTCAACCTGAGCCGCGGGGAGCGGGTCACGTCTGATTGCACGTGATTGCGCACGAGTCAGACGAGCGAGTCCCGTGCCCTGTGGATGAGCGCACGCGCCTGCGGGCCGTAGACGGCCATGTCGGCGAGCATCGTGAAGGTCTCGGCATAGGCGCCGACTTCGCCGGGCCGCGTCAACGTGAGATGTCCCGAGACGAGTTCGACGTTCACCTGCGTCGTGTCGAAGATCCAGAACCCCTCTACGGGCAGACGCGTCCGACCGAGACGGGTGGGTACGACACCGACGCTGATGTTGGGCAGGGCGCTGACCGACACCAGCCGCTCAAGTTGTTCGGCCTGTGTGTCGGCGTCGCCGAGCCCGTTGCTCAATACGGACTCCTCGACCAGGAAGGCGAATCTGCGGGGTGAGTCGTGGAGTACGCGCTGGCGTTCCATACGTACGGCTACGGCGTCGGCCACGTCGTCGACGGAGACCCGCCGCCGCTGGACCGCGCGCAGCACGGCCTCGGTGTATCCGTGGGTCTGGAGCAGGCCCGGCACGAACCACGAGGAGTACGCGCGGAACCAATGGGTGCGCTCGAAAAGGGGCAGCACGGCTTGCTGTGCCCGCCGCAGTCCCGAGCGCTCCATCCTGCGCCATTCCACCCACATGCCCTCGACGGCGTGCAGTGAGGCGACGAGGTCCTCGGCTTGTTCGTCGGCGCCGCAGGCATGGCACCACGCGCGGATGTCGTCGGCGCTCGGCTGAGTCTTCGCCGTCGATATACGGGACACCTTGGACGGATGCCAGCCACACAGGGCGGCCACGTCCTTGCCGTTCAGCCCGGCGTCCTTCGCCAACTCTCTGAGACGGTCGGCGAGCAGACGCCGGGCTCGTTGCACACTCGATGATCCTGAGGCGGACATGGTTCAGGTCGGCTTGTAGTCCTCGTGCGGCACGGCTCGTGCCCACACCGTCTCGAAGGCCGTGTTCACGAGGTCCAGCACGGCCGGCTCCGTGTTCCAGTCCCGGTCCACCACATCCCCGTCCCCGGAGAAGAAGGTGAACAGGACGGCCGATCCGTCGAACATCCACAGGTCGGTGCCGGGGAGCGCGATGTCCGCCGCGTTGCGCCGGGGGAGCCAGCGCACCAGTTCCCCCGCCGCCACATTGGCGAACGTCAGGTCGTGCTCGAACCGGATGTAGTCGGTGACCGGCTCGGAGACGACGCGGGCGCGGCGCATCGAGACTCCGCGAGCCGTCGTCTCGCCCACGAGGTCCCGCCAGGATCCCCACCAGTCGGGCAAGTTGGCGGGATCACCGGCATAGCGGTGCCCCGCTCGCCAGCGGGCGAACTCGGGGTCGTCCGGGGTGTACCGGTCCCGCATCTCCAGGTGCACAGCGGAGTGCCGCGCCTGTGCCAGGCCCTCACGGACGGGGTACTTCACCGCTGCTGCCTTCCGGTCGCGGAACGTACTTCAGCATCACTGCCGGAAGCCGGACGATCGCCTCGTGATCCGGGACGTCCGTCGAGTGGCCAGGGATGGAACCGATCTCCTGGCACGCCTTCACCTCGGCCTCCGTCGCCTTGTACGACTGGATCAACAGGTCCCCGGTGTCTTCGTCCAACCAGATGGTCGGCGAATCGTCCACGGGGGTGTTCGGGATGATCCCGAGGAACCGCAGCTTCATGCCGTCTCCCTCTGCCGAGGTGATTGCGCTCGATTGCATGACCATCGACCTAGCAGCGTAGGTCGTCAAGCATGTGTTTTCAGACCTTTGCGCCGACCCGAACTGTCTGACACCGTGAGCGGCCGTCGCGAGGACAAGGAGCTGCTGGCATGACCGTTGCTTCCCCCAAGTTCCTGGCCGGCCTGGTCAGGGACGCGCGTGCGGACGGTGTCGCCGGGTTCGTGGTCGGCGCCGTCGTCAGCGATGCCGGCCGCTTCCTGTTGCTTCGGCGCAGGGCGGGTGACTTCCTGGGTGGCATGTGGGAGATCCCGTCCGGCAAGGTCGAGGAGGGCGAGACCCTCCTGGAGGCCCTGCACCGGGAGACCGCGGAGGAGACCGGCCTGGCCATCCGCCAAGTGGACGGCTACGTCGGCCACTTCGACTACGGCGGCGGCAGTGGCGGCACCACCAGACAGTTCAACTTCGCCGTCACCGTCGAGTGGACCGGACCCGTCGTCCTGACCGAGCACGATGCCCATCAGTGGGCCCTGCCCACCGAGCTGCCCCCGGTCAGCGACGCGGTCCGCGGTCTCATCGGTCGCTGATCGCCCCGGGCGGACCGGCGAGTGGGATCTCGGCCCACACTGTCTTGCCGACGATGCGTTCGCGTACGCCCCAGGTGCGGGACAGCGCGTCCACGACGACCAGGCCCCGGTCGTGTTCGTCGCCGAAGGCGGCGCGGAGCATCTGCAGGTGCCGTTCGCCCCGGGTGTCGCTCACCTCGATGCGCAGCGTGTCCTCCTCGGGCAGGAGCATCAGGCGCAGCTCGAAGTCGCGGCCCGGTACGCGACCGTGGGTGACGGCGTTGGTCGCCAGCTCCGAGACGAGGAGCTGGGCGGTGTTGCTCAGCGGCCCGTCGTAGGGGTAGCCCCAGTTGTCGAGCGCGGTTCCGGTGAGCCTTCGGGCCAGTCGCGCGCCGCGTGGGGTGGCGCTGAGCCGCTGGATCAACTCTTTCAGGGGGGTGGAGATTTCCAGATTCACAACACCGAGCGTGGCCGGTTCTCCCTACGCTGACCAGGAGGAACTCGGCGACTCTGCGTAGTCGTACGGGTACGAGTCGGCGCGTGTACGGAGAGAGCGGAGGACGGAGTGGTAGACGAACAAGAGCGGCGGCCGGACACTCCTGGGCAGGAGAACGGGGCGGCAGGTGTCTTCGCCATGGTGGGCAAGCAGTTGAAGCTCCTGCGGGAGCGAGCGGGGCTCAGTCAGTCGGAGTTCGGGAGGCTGGTCCGCTACGGCCCGGACCATATCTCGGCCATGGAGCGGGGGGTACGGACCCCGAGGCCGGACTTCCTTGTCAAGGCCGATCCCATCCTCAACGCCAACGGGATGCTGATCGCGGTCATCCCCGACGTGGAGGACGCGATGCGGAGGGCGCGGACCCGGCATCCCGACTGGTACCGGGACCATGCCGCGACCGAGGCGGAAGCGGAGGAGCTGCACCACTACAGCAACCACGTTGTGCATGGGCTGTTGCAGACCGAGGCACACGCGCGGGTTGTATTCGCCAAGCGGCGACCGTTTCTCAACGAGGAGACCATCGAGAAACGAGTGGCCGACCGCATCTCGCGTCAGCAGGTCTTCGAGCGCTGGCCCGCGCCCATCGTCAGCTACATCCTCGAAGAGGTGGTGCTCGACCGGCCGATCGGCGGGCGGAGGGTCCATGCCGATCAGCTGCGCCACCTATTGGCCCTGGGGGATAGGCAGAACATCGAGATCCAGGTGATGCCGACCAAAGTGGAGGAACATCCCAACCTGGGCAGCGCGTTCAACCTTCTGGTACCGAAAGGACATGAGCAGGTGGCGTACCTGGAGGCACAAGGTCATCCACAGTTGATCACCGCTCGGGAAGAGGTCCGGAAGATCGCCGACCGCTATGGGATCATGCGCGCGATGGCGCTGACTCCCAAGCAATCCCGCGCCCTGATCGCGGAGAAAGTGGACAAGCTATGAGCACCGAGAGCCTGGCCTGGTTCAAGTCCAGCTACAGCGACGGTGAAGGCGGCGACTGCGTCGAACTCTCCTACACCTGGCGCAAGTCGAGCTACAGCGGCGGAGCGGGCGGCGAGTGCGTCGAAGTCGCCGAGCACCCCACCGCCATCCACATCCGTGACTCCAAGCGACCCACCGCCCCCCACCTCACCATCCGCCCCACCACCTGGGCCGCCTTCCTCGACGCGGAGAAGACGGAGACGGCATGAGCGCTGACAGTCCGGTGTGGTTCAAGTCCAGTTACAGCAGCGGCGAAGGCGGCGACTGCGTCGAGGTCGCCGAGCACCCCGCCGCCATCCACATCCGCGACTCGAAACTTCCCGCCGCTCACCTCACTGTTCGCCCCTCCACCTGGGCATCCTTCTTGCAAGTTGCCCAAGTACACGCGAGGTGAGCGATTGACGGGTCGGCGAGGGGGTGGGACCGGTACCGTACGGGGCGTTCTGTCCGCAACCAAATGCCGGGGAACCATCCGGGACCGGATCGGTAACTCGCGCTCGTAGCCTGCCTTTCCACCCTCGCCGACTTCGTCATCCGAGCAGAGGTATGAAAGAAGACAACGACGTCAGCCGGATCTTCGTGCTGAACCCGGATCCCCGCCTCCTCAGGGAGGCGCACCGGGCCGGTGTACAAGTGCGGTCGGCCTGGGCCGACACGCACGACGAGTCCGCGCTGCGGCCCATCCTGAAGGAGGCCGCAGCGGCCGGGCTGTTCGTCAATCCCGCACGCGCGCTGCGGCTGCTCGCCGACCCGGACGCCGTACAGCGCCTCGTCCGGGACAACCGGCTGTCGCCGGACGCCGGGGCGGTCTCCGGCGCGCCCCGGCTGACCGTGGAGACACTGAGCGTGCACGGCATGCACCAGACCGTGGGGATCACGGCCCGGATGTCGTACGGCCTGCTCTCCCCGGCCCCGCTGACGGAGGACACCGCGGCGGAGGTACGGGCCGTGGTGACCGCGCTCCTCGACCTGACCGGGTACCAGTACGGGCCCGCGCACACCGGGGTCACCCTGACCCGGCAGGGCCCGGTGATCACCGGCTGCCGGGCGGGGCTCGGGGACGATCCGGTGCCCGAACTCCTCAGGGTGGCCGGGGGATTCGACCTCGCCGCCGGAGCCGTACGGGTACTGGCCGGAAAACTCGTGGAGGTCGCCCGGCCGGAACGATTCGCCGCCGCGGCCGAATCGAGCCGGTCGCCGGGGCCGGAACAGCCGATTCCCGGTGTCCGGTTCGTGCCGGCGCGGGGCGGCCGCCGCCCCGGGCACTTCGTGGTGCACGCCGACTCCCCGGCGGCCGCCGCCCAGCGGCTGACCTCGCTGGGCGGGCTGGTCGCGGGCGAGGCCAGCTGATCCGGAGCCGCGGGGACCGGATCGGTAACGAAACGGTACGAGGGCGCCTCACTGTTGATACGTCGCCGGAAGAAGGACGACGACGCCAGCGACGTCAACAGGAGGCGGAGCCAGGATGCTGAAGTTCTCGATCCTCGGGGCACTACAGGTCCGTACCGTGTCCGGCCCGGCGGAGATCAGCGGCGACCTCCAGCGCACCCTCGTACAGACGCTGCTGGTCAGCGAGGGACAGCCGGTGTCCGGCGAGAGCCTGGTCGAGGAGATGTGGGGCGAGACCGTGCCCGACAACCAGGCCAACGCCCTCCAGGCGCATGTGAGCAGGCTCCGACGGAAATTGAAGGCCCTGGAACCGGGGCGTCCGGTATCTCGGGTGACGATTCATCCCTCCGGTTACCGGCTGACCGTGGACGAGGGCGAGATGGACGCCGCCGAGTTCGTACGGACCGTACGGGAGGCGGAATCGGCGTCCCCGTACGACGCGGAGGGCACCGCCCGGATGCTGGGGCAGGCGCTCGCGCTGTGGCGGGGTCCGGTGTTCGGCGGGTTCCCCGGCGGGACCCTGTGCCAGCTCGCCGGCGCCCGGTACGAGGAGTACCGGATGCGGGCCATGGAGCTGCGATTCGACGCGGAACTGCGGCTCGGACAGCATGCGGCGGTGCTCGCGGAGCTGGCCGAGGCGCATACCCACTACCCCCTGCGTGAACGGTTCTGCGAGCAGCTGATGATCGCGCTGTACTGCTCGGGGCGGCAGGCGGACGCGCTCGATGTGTTCCGCCGGATGCGCCGCCAGCTCGACGAGGAACTCGGCATCCAGCCCTCGCCCGCGCTGCGCCGGGTTGAGAGCGCTATCTTGCGGCATGATCCCGCTCTCGTCAGGGATGCGCGTTCGACCCTCCTCCAGATCGCCTGAGGTGGTTAGCCTGTTCGCCAGGACCGAGGAAGACCCCAGGTAGCCGGAATCACCTCCTCCGTGTTGCTCGTTCGGGTACAACCTAGGGTGGTCCCGAACATCTCGGGCCGGGCGGCGCGGCGGGGGCGGAGGGGACGGGTTCGTGGAATCGGCGGCATCCGGTCGTCCTGTCGTGCGCTTCAACATCCTCGGCTCGCTCGAAGGCTGGTGCGGGGAACGCCGGTTGAGGCTGGGCAGTCCGACCCAGGAACGGGTACTGGTCACCCTGCTGCTCGAACCCGGCCGCATGGTGCCGATGTCCCGGCTGATCGCCGCGGCCTGGGACGACGAGCCGCCGCAGACCGCAAGTCACCAGATCCGCAAGTGTGTTGCGGCCCTGCGCACCCATATCCCGGACGGCGCCGCCCTGATCGTCACCGACGGCGCCGGATATCGCGCCGTGCTCGGCGAACACCAGCTGGATCTCTACGAGTTCACGGAGCGATCGAGACAGGCCAGGCAGGCGGTGGCGGCCGGGCGGCCCGAGGAGGCCGTCGGGCACCTGCGTGCCTGCCTGGAGCTGTGGCGGGGCCCGGTGATGGCGGGCGCCGGGGGCTCCGTGATCAGCGGGGCCTCGGCGGCACTCGAAGAGCGCCACATGGCGGTCGCCGAGCAGTACTTCGAACTCCAGCTGGAGCTGGGCCAGTCGGCCGAACTGGTCGGGCCGCTGCGCGAGTTGGTCACCGCGCACCCGCTGCGGGAGACCCTGCGCGGCCGGCTGATGCTGGCGCTGTACCGGGCCGGACGGCAGGCCGAGGCGCTGGAGGAGTTCGGGCGGGTGCGCGACCTGCTGGTGGAGGAGCTGGGCATCGACCCGGGCGCCGAACTCACCCGGCTCTACGAGGCGATCCTGCGCGACAGCCCCGAAGTGGCCGCCCGGGTACCGCAGTCGGTGGCCGACCGCGCCGCCCTGCTGGTCCCCGTGCCCTACGCCACCCAGACCTCGGGCACCGAGCCCGCGCCCTGCACCCTGCCCTACGACCTGCCGGACTTCACCGGCCGGGACGAGGAGCTGGCCCGGCTGGTCACGGTGGGCTGCGCCCCGGCCACCGGCGGCACCCGGATCATCGGCGTGGACGGCATGGGCGGCAGCGGCAAGACCGCGCTCGCGGTGCACGCCGCCCATCTGCTGGCGCCCGAGTATCCCGACGGGCAGCTCTTCGTGGACCTGCGCGGCTTCAGCCCCGGCGAGAAGGCCCAGGAACCCGGCGCCGTACTGCACTCCTTACTGCACACCCTGGGCATACCGGACGATCGAATACCGGACGACCTGGAGCGTCGTACCACTTTCTGGCGAACCGTTTCCGCCCAGCGGAAGTTGCTCCTGCTCCTCGACAACGCCGCCGACGCCGCCCAGGTGCGGCCGCTGCTGCCGGCGTCCGAGGACTGCCTCGCCATCGTCACCAGCCGGGTCCGGATGCTCGACCTCGACGGCTCCGAGTGGCTGTCGCTGGGGCTCCTGTCGCCCGGTGACAGCACCACCCTGCTGACCCGGATGCTGGGCTTTGAACGCACCGCCGCCGAGCCGCGGGCCGTGGACCGGCTGGCCCGGCTGTGCGGGGGACTGCCGCTCGCCCTGCGGATCACCACCGCGCGGCTGCGCAACCGGCCGCGCTGGACGGTGCAGTACCTGGTGGACCGGCTCGCCGACGAGACCCGGCGGCTGCGGGAGCTGAGCGCCGGGGAACGCAGCGTCGAGGCCACGCTCAGGCTGTCGTACCAGGCCATGGACGAGGACCAGCGGGCCGCCTTCCGGCTGCTCGGGCTGCACCCGGGCAGCGCCATCGACGTGCCCTCCGCCGCGGCGCTGCTCGGCACCGACGGGCATGACGCGGAGGACCTCCTGGAGTGCCTGCTGGACGCGCATCTGCTGGAGCAGCACGAGGCGGGCCTGTACGGCTTCCACGATCTGGTGCGCACGTACGCGCTCAGCGTGCGCGAGGTGGAGGACGACGAGGAGTCCGCCGTCGAGCGCCTGGTGGCGTACTACATCCAGAGCACGGACCGGGCCTGCGAGACCCTCTTCCCCGGCCGCAACCGCTACGGCGAGGCGCCGGCCGAACACGATCCCGCGCTGCCCCGGCTGGACGACGGCGAGCAGGCGCTGCGCTGGTTCGACCGGGAGTACGAGGCGCTGCTCGCGGTGGTCGCGCAGGCCGGCACGCAGGGGCTGCACCGCCCGGCCGCGCTGCTGGCCCGCAATCTGCTCTTCTACCTCGATCTGCGGGGCCGGTACGAGGAGTTCCGGATCGTCGGCCGGATCGGGGTGGCCGCGTGCCGCCAGCTGAACGACGACGCGCTGCTCGGCATCAGCCTGTGCAACCTGGCCGTGGCGCACTGGTGGCTCGGTGACTTCCAGGACGGCATCACCACCGCGCAGGAGGGCCTGGAGCTGTCCCGGGGCAGCGATCCGCGCTCCGAGGCGATCTGCCTGGACGTCCTCGGGCTGCTGCACGGCTCGCTCGGCAACTTCGAGCAGGCGCGCGCGTATCTGGACCAGGGCATCGCGCTGCACCGGGAGTTGGGGCTGTCCCGGATGGAGGCGCAGGCGCTGGTCAATCTCGCGACCGTGCAGATCTGGACCGGGCACCATGCCGAGGGCGCGCGCAACGCGGCCCGCGCGACCGAGCTGAACCGGCGGCTGGGCGAGCGCAACAACGAGATCCACTCGCTGACCTTCCTCGCCCTCGCCCATCTCGGCACCGGCGAGGACGAGCGGGCGCGCGCCTGTCTCGCCCAGGCGCTGGAACTGTGCGACGAGTCCCGCAAGCCGGCCAATGTCGCGGTGGTCCTCGCCCACTGGGCGCGGGTCTGCCAGCGGCTCGGTGATCTGCGCTCGGCCGCGGAGCACGCCGAGCGGGCGCTCGACCTGGTCTCCGCGGAGGGCACGGCGCTGCGGCAGGCGACGGTGTCCAACGTGGTCGGCCTGGTCCATCTGCGCAGCGGCGCCCCCGAGCGGGCCATGGAACTGCACGGCCAGGCCCACGAACTGGCGTCCCGGCACGGCTACCGCATCGAGATCGCCCACGCCCTGCACGGCATGGCGGAGGCCGCGCAGGCCCTGGACGACGACAAAACCGCCGACCGCCACCACACGGAGGCACGGGCCCTGTACGACGCCATGGGCGTCACGGAGGCGGGCCGCCGACTGTAGTCCTGGCTGGTGCTGGTGCTGGTGCTGGTGCTGGTGCTGGTGGCCCGCGGCCCGCGGTGTCCGGTGGCTGTGACCGGTGGCCTGCGGCCCGCGATGGCCGGTGGCCGTGACCGGTGGCCGGTGGCTCGTGGCTGGTGGCCTGCGGGCCGCCGTTCCCGGCTCCCGGTCTCCGGCCCCGGCTCCCGGCCTGCGGCGTCCGGTCCCGGTTTCCGGCTCTTGGCCCGAGGCCCCGGCCTGCGGTCCGGTGCCTGCGGCCTGGGGTCCCCGGGCTCCGGTTCTCGGGTTTCCGGCTCCCAGCCCCAGCCTCCAGCCCCGAGCCCCCGGCCTCCGGTTTCCGGTCCTCGCGCCCCGGCCTGTGATCACCGGCCACAGGCTCTGGATTCCGGCTCCCGGCTCCCGGTCTTCGGCCTCCGATCCTCGGCCCGGGGTCTCCGACTTGCGGCCCGCAGTCTCCGTTTCCTGGTCTTCGGTCCTCGGATTCCGGTTCCCCGACCGTGGTTCCCGGCCCGTGGTTCCGGCTTTTGGCTTCCGGTCCCCGACCGGCGGTCGTCGGTTTCCGGTTCTCGGCTCCGGCGCCCGGTATGCGGGCTCCGGTTCCCGGTTCCGGTCTCCGGCCGGCCCGCACTTCTCAGCTCCCGGTGCTCGGCTTCCGAACTGCGATCCTCGGCTCCGGACCTCGGTTCCGGTTTCCGGCCCGCACTCCTCAGCTCCCGATCCTCAGCTCCCGACCCGCAGTCCCTGACTCCCGGCCCGCAGTCCCCGGTTCTCGGTGCCCAGCTCCCGGTCCCCAGCTCCCGGTCCCCGGCCCGTGATCCCCGGCCCCCGTCCCACGCGGCGTCGGTACCGGTCGTGTCGTTCGGGTGGATACGGCGACGGCACCGGTGGGTGGGGACCCGGCCGGTGCCGTAGGGGCGCTCGCGTGGGGGGAGCGAGGGGGAAGTGTGGGGGTGTGCCGCGGCGGCCGTGCGCTGTTCCGTGGGATCAGGAGCGGACGAAGCCCGGACCGTGGTCGTCGGAGGCCTGGACGGAGTGGTTGCCGCCCTGCACCACGGCCTGGTGCAGCCCGGTGCCGGGCAGCGCGGCGGCGGCGCCGAGGGCGAGGACGCCCACGCCCGCCAGGGCCGCCAGAGCCGTCTTCGTACGCAGTGCGATGGAACGCATGTGCAACCCCTTGTGAGAGACGGACCGGGTTCCGGTCGCCGGGCTCTCCCGGCGCCACGACCGATATTTGGGGGAAGCGGTCCCTGTGCCGTCCCCGCCGGTTACCGGGGCCGGGGAGGCCGTCGGGACCCTTACTCGGCTGCGCAGGTCAGAACGGGTGTCGGGGCGGGTGTCAGACGGGTTTGAAGACGCCCAGGAAGGCTTGTGCGACCCGTGCGACACCCTCGCCGAGCGTGTCGTCGGGCTCGCGGACGGTACGGAACGCGAGGGTGAACCCCGCGTCCGCCAGCAGCCGGACCATGTCCTCGGGGCGCCGCCGCCGGAAATCCAGCGTGACCGGGTGCCCCCAGGGGTTCTCCAGCCTGCGGGGCTCGGTGCCGGTCTGGAACGCCAGCAGCAGCCGCCCGCCGGGGGCCAGGACCCGGTACAGCTCGGCGAACAGCTCTGGGAGCCGCTCGTCGGGGGTGTGGATGGAGGAGTACCAGGAGACGGCGCCGGCGAGACCGCCGTCGGGCAGCGGGAGGTCCAGCATGGAGCCCTGCTCGAACCGCAGCCCGGGATGCTCGCGGCGGGCCACGGCCAGCATGGCGGCGGAGAGGTCCAGACCGAAGACGTCCACGCCCAGGGCGGCGAGATGCCCGGTGACCGCGCCGGGACCGCAGCCGAGGTCCGCGACGGCCGCTCCGGGTCCCACCTGCTCCGCGAACGCGGCGAGCAGGGCGCGCTCCAGCGGCTTGTCGGCGAGGGGATTGGCGAAGTGCTCCGCGTAGTCCTCGGCGACGGTGTCGTAGAAGTCGCGGGTGGCGGTCAGGAAGTCCGGGGAGTCCTGAGTTTTGGTCATGCCCCGAAACGTAGTAGTTCGTGAACGAATCGCGAACCGCGGAAGAAATAGTTCCGTATGCGGACCGTCCGCGAAAAGGCAGGAGCCCCGTTGCCGAAGACGGCGCGGGGCTCCTTGGGTACTGCTCTCAGGTTCTGCGATCAGGCAGTGATCAGACGGGGGTGACGTTCTCCGCCTGCGGACCCTTCGGGCCCTGCGTCACGTCGAAGGACACCTGCTGGTTCTCCTCAAGGGAGCGGAAGCCGCTGGCGTTGATCGCGGAGTAGTGAACGAAGACGTCGGGGCCGCCGCCCTCCTGGGCGATGAAGCCAAAGCCCTTTTCGGCGTTGAACCACTTAACGGTTCCGGTAGCCATAAGCCCTCCTTGGGCCCAAAAGGGTTGCCCTGCTCCAGAACCTGCCGGTGCGAAAACGTGCTGCACCACTGCATTCGTCTGAAAACGACGAGAGCCCGCGGTCACATGCTCCGCAGGCTCTGTACTGCAAGGGAAACCAAACTGCAACTTGCGGCGAGCCTAGCATGCAGGCAGCCGAAAGCAATAGAGGGCAAGATCACTTCACTCGGATGTTTGAAAGCCGGTAACCCGTTTGACGGCGGGGCCGGTCCGAGCACCGTACCAGCCGAGGGCTAGAGTCCCGCGATGTGGACATTTCTCGCACCCGGCCGCGCGTCGGCCACATCCAGTTCCTGAACTGCCTGCCCCTGTACTGGGGGCTCGCGAGAACCGGCACGCTCCTCGACTTCCAGCTGACCAAGGACACGCCGGAGAAGCTCAGCGAACGGTTGATCCAGGGGGAGCTCGACGTCGCCCCGGTCACCCTGGTGGAGTACCTGAAGAACTCGGACGACCTGGTCGCCTTCCCCGACATCGCCGTGGGCTGCGACGGCCCCGTGATGTCCTGTGTGATCGTCTCGCAGGTCCCGCTGGAGCAGCTGGACGGCGCGAAGGTCGCCCTCGGCTCCACCTCCCGCACCTCCGTCCGCCTCGCCCAGCTCCTGCTCGGCGAGCGGTACGGCGTCCAGCCCGAGTACTACACCTGCCCGCCCGACCTCGGCCTGATGATGCGGGAGGCCGACGCCGCCGTACTGATCGGCGACGCGGCCCTGCGCGCCAACCTGCACGACGGCCCGCGCTACGGCCTCGACGTGCACGACCTGGGCACGCTGTGGAAGGAGTGGACGGGACTGCCGTTCGTCTTCGCGGTGTGGGCGGCCCGGCGGGACTACCTGGAGCGCGAGCCGCTCATCACCCACCAGGTGCACCAGGCGTTCCTGGAGTCCAAGAAGATCTCCCTGGAGGAGGTCGACAAGGTCGCCGAACAGGCCGCCCACTGGGAGGCGTTCGACGCGCAGACGCTCGCCAAGTACTTCACCACCCTGGACTTCAGCTTCGGCGACGCCCAGCTGGCCGCGGTCGCCGAGTTCGCCCGCCGGGTCGGCCCCACGACCGGCTTCCCCGCCGATGTGAAGGTGGAACTGCTCCGCCCGTAATCACTAGGCTGCGGTCGGGTCTACGGGGGAGAGGTGGAGGCCGTGCAGCCGCTCGCTGGGGACGAACCGGCGGCCGTCGGGCCGTACCGGCTGCTGGGACGGCTCGGGGCCGGCGGGATGGGCCGGGTCTACCTCGGGCGCAGCGCCGGGGGCCGCACGGTCGCGGTAAAGATCGTGCACCCGCAGTTCGCGCTGGACGAGGAGTTCCGGGCCCGGTTCCGCCGCGAGGTGGAGGCCGCGCGCCGGGTCGGCGGCGCCTGGACCGCGCCGGTGCTCGACGCGGACCCGGACGCGCCGGTGCCCTGGGTCGCCACGGCCTATGCGGCGGGCCCCTCCCTCGCCGCGGCCGTCACCGACGCGGGCCCGCTGCCCGAGCACACGGTACGAGCCCTCGCCGCGGGCCTCGCGGAGGCGCTGGCCGCGGTCCATGCTCTGGGCCTGGTGCACCGGGACGTCAAGCCGTCCAACGTGCTGCTGACCCTGGACGGCCCGCTGCTGATCGACTTCGGCATCGCGCGGGCCACCGACGGGACGGCGTCCCTCACGGCCACCGGCGCCTCGGTCGGCTCGCCCGGCTACATGGCCCCCGAGCAGATCCTCGGCGCCGCCGTCCTGGGGGCGGCGGACGTCTTCTCGCTCGGCGCGGTGCTGACGTACGCGGCCACCGGACAGGCCCCGTTCCCGGGCGACTCCTCGGCGGCGCTGCTGTACAAGGTGGTGCACGAGGAACCCGAACTGGGATCGCTGAGCGGTGAGTTGCGGTCCGTCGCCGCGGCCTGCCTCGCGAAGGACCCGTCGGCCCGCCCCACCCCGGCGGAGGCCGGCCACCGACTGGCCCCCGAGGGCGCGGCCCGCCTGATGGCCGGGGGCTGGCTGCCGGGGCCCCTGGTCGAACAGGTCAGCAGGAGCGCGGTGCAGCTGCTCAACCTGGACACCGGGGACTCGGTCCGGTCCGGGCCGGTGGCCTTCGACGGGCCCTCGGTGGACGGGACCGGGGCAGGGGCGGGCGTGTTCGGGCCGGCGCCGGTGATGGGGCAGGGACCCGCGACGCCGGTGTCCGGGTTCCCGCCCGCGTCGGCGCCCGCCCACGGGTTCCCCGCGCCACCGGCCTACGCCCCCGCGCCCGGGATGCCGACCCACGCCCCCGCGACTCCCGGCGCCCCGACCGTCGTTCCGGCACCCCGGGACGGGGGCGGGGACGGGGACGGAGGGCGGCCCGGGAAGCTCTCGGTGAGCATGGCGGCCAGCGCCTCCCCGGGCGGGGACGGCGGCGGGCGGCGGATCAGCTGCACCGTGGCGCTCGCGGTCGCCGGGGCGCTCGCCCTCGGGACCGTCGGGGTCGGCGCGCTGCTGCGCCCGTGGTCCGGCGGCGGTCACACCAGCGAGGCGGGCAGTGCCCCGCACCCCTCGACCGCCCCGACGACGGGCGGGCCCGCCCCCGGCGACGGCGACCCCGCGCCCACCGGAAGCCCCACCACCGGCAGCCCCACCACCGGCAGCCCCACCACCGGCGGTGCCCCCACCGGCGGTGCCGTCCCGGCCCGCTACCTCGGCACCTGGGAGGGCGAGGCCACCGGGCTCGGCGGCACCCTGCCCATGGGCACCTTCCGGGTCACCGTCCACCAGGCCCGGGTGGGCGAGTCCCTGGGGCAGCTGCGCCAGACCGACCAGATCGGCGCCGTCTGCACCGACCTGCTCACCCTGAAGAAGGTCACCGGGACCCGGCTCCTCGCGACCTCGGTGGGCGCGAAGGACAACCACCCCGGCTGCGACCCCGCCCCCCACCAGATCGAACTGACCCCGGTCGGCGACCACTTGAAGTACACCTCGGAGAGCGCGTCGGAGGGCCACCCGGTGGCCGAGCTGACGAAGACCGGCTGAACAGCCTTGACCTCAAGAGTGCTTGAGGGAGGAGCCTTCCGGCATGGACACCGAAGAGCTGCGGCGCCAGGTGCGCGCCCTGACCGACCGCGCCGAGATCACCGACCTGATGGACCGCTATCTGCGCTCCCTGGACGAGGGGGACTTCGACGAGGAGTGGGCGCGCGCGTTCCACACCGAGGACGTCACCGCGGAGATGCCCATCGGCACCGTCCACGGGCGCCCCGCCCTGCTGGCCCATGTCCGCCGGGGAATGGCCCTGTTCGACCGGACCGTGCACCTGGGCACCAACGCCGTCATCGAGATCGACGGCGACCGGGCCACCGCCCGCGGCGCCCAGCTGAACACCCATGTCCTCGCGGACGGCTCGGGCGGTGTCTTCGTCTCCGCCGGGCACGCCGACACCGAACTGGTCAGGACGGCCGACGGCTGGCGGATCTCCGCCTCGGCCCTGCGCGTGGTGTGGACCCAGGGCCCGCCGCCCCGGCTGCCGGACGACTTCACCCCGGCCCCCACGGCCCGGCACCGGGCGGGCCGAGCCGGATGAGCGAGGCGCTGCTGTGGGCCGTCGCCGCGTGCTGGGGTGCGGCGGCGGGGGCCGTACTGCCCAGGGCCGCCTTCCGGTTCGCCGTACCGGACGACGAACCCTGGCGCGAGCGGTGCGCGGACGGGCACGTGATCCGGGGGTGGCTGGGGCGTACGGCGTGCCCGGGCTGCCCGGCCCCCGCCTCCCTCCTCCTCCCCGTCCTCACCGCCCTGGTCTGCGCCGCCCTCGCCGCCGCGACCGGCCCCCGGCCCGAGCTGCTCGCCTGGCTGCCGCTCGCACCGGTGGGGGTGCTGCTGTGCGCGGTCGACGTCCGGGTGCGGCGGCTGCCCGACGTACTGACCCTGCCGTTCGCCGCCGCCGCCCTCGCGCTGCTGGGGCTCGCCGCGCTGCTGCCCGGACACGCCGGGCACTGGCCCACCGCGCTGTACGGGGCCCTCGCGCTCGGCGCCGGATACACCGTGCTGCACCTGGTGAACCCGGGCGGAATGGGCCTCGGGGACGCCAAGTCGGCCCTCGGCGCGGGGGCCGTGCTCGGGTGGTACGGCTGGCCCGTGGTGCTGCTCGGCACATTCGCCGCGGTCCTGGCCGGGGCCCTGTACGGCGGTGCGCTCGTCGCCGTACGGAAGGCCTCGCGGAAGACGGGCGTCGCGTTCGGGCCGTTCCTGCTGGGCGGAACCCTTGTCGGGGTGCTGATCGGCGCGTATACGGCGCTGTCGTAGGCTGGTCCGGTCCGTCCATCACCCTTGACGAAAGGGACGCCCCGGTGACCGAGAAGGCCGACCTCCAGTCCGTCCTCGACCGTGCCGCCGCAGGTGGGCGGATCACCCCGGAAGAGGCCGTCGCCCTCTACCGTGACGCCCCGCTGCACGCGCTGGGCGCGGCCGCCGACGCGGTGCGCCGCCGTAAGTACGCCGGTATCGAGCACATCGCGACGTACATCATCGAGCGCAACATCAACTACACGAACGTGTGTGTCACGGCCTGCCGGTTCTGCGCCTTCTACGCGGCACCCAAGGACACGGCCAAGGGCTGGACCCGCGACCTCGACGACATCCTGCGCCGCTGCGCGGAGACCGTCGAGCTGGGCGGCACCCAGATCATGTTCCAGGGCGGCCACCACCCGGACTACGGCGTCGAGTACTACGAGAAGCACTTCAAGGCCATCAAGGACGCCTTCCCCCAGCTGGTGATCCACTCGCTGGGCGCGTCCGAGGTCGAGCACATGGCCCGGATCAGCAAGGTGTCGGTCGAGGAGGCCATCACCCGGATCCACGAGGCCGGTCTCGACTCGTTCGCCGGTGCGGGCGCGGAGCTGCTGCCCGAGCGGCCGCGCAAGGCCATCGCCCCGCTCAAGGAGAGCGGCGAGCGCTGGCTGGAGATCATGGAGACCGCGCACAACCTGGGCGTGGAGTCCACCTCCACCATGCTGATGGGCACCGGCGAGACCAACGCCGAGCGCATCGAGCACCTGCGGATGATCCGCGAGGTACAGGACCGCACGGGCGGCTTCCGCGCGTTCATCCCGTACACGTACCAGCCCGAGAACAACCACCTCAAGGGCCGTACGCAGGCGACGCTCTTCGAGTACCTGCGGATGATCGCCATCGCCCGGCTGTTCCTCGACAACGTCCAGCACATCCAGGGCTCCTGGCTCACCACGGGCAAGGAGGTCGGCCAGCTGTCCCTGCACTACGGCGCGGACGACCTCGGCTCGATCATGCTGGAGGAGAACGTGGTCTCCTCGGCCGGCGCCAAGCACCGCTCCAACCGGCTGGAGATCATCGACCTCATCCGCAAGGCGGGCCGGGTGCCGGCGCAGCGCGCGACGACGTACGAGCACCTGGTCGTGCACGAGGACCCGGCGAACGACCCGGTCGACGACCGCGTGGTCTCGCACATCTCCTCCACGGCGATCGAGGGCGGCACCGCGCACCCCGAGCTGAAGCTGCTCTCCGCCAACTGAGCGCGCCGTGCTGACGATTCACGCCGACTCCAGGGGGCACGCGCTCGCCGTCGAGGGGGAGCGGGTCGTGGGCACGGGAGTGCTGGGGGAACTGGCCGACGGGTATCCGCGGGCGCGGGTGCGGCGCTGGCCGGGGATCCTCACGCCCGGGTTCGTCAACCTCCACGGCCCGGAGCTGCTGGAGGAGGCGTACCACCCGGACCCCCGGGAGGCCGGGGAGCTGGGCACCGAGCCGCTCTTCGGCGACGCGCTCGCCCGTCTCGCGCCGGACGACGTCCGGTGGGGCGGGAGCGCGCGGCGCGGGGTGCAGCGGATGCTGGCGCACGGGACGGTGGCGGTGGCGGGGGCGCTGGGCCGTCCGGCGGTGGTGGACGCGGTACGGCGCACCGGGCTCGACGTGCTGCCCCGTACGGGGCGTCCCGGCGGGGTGCCGTCCCTGGATCCCCTCGCGTGCGGGGTTCCGCCGGAGGTACCGGCGCCTCGGGAACGGGGGTCCGTGGCGTCCTTCGCCGTGTTCGACGTCGCGGACGAGGGGGAGCTGGCGGAGCGGGGGGCGTCGACGTGCGTGGCGACGGTCATTCGGGGTCGGCTGCTGTATCGGCGCCGGTGACTGCGTCGCTCGGGCCGTCGAACGTCTGCGGGCCGTATACGGCTGATCGCGCCCACACGGCGCAGCCGCATATCGACACAGCCCCGCGCCCCTTACGGGGCGCCGCACGCCCCACCCGAAGCCGTCCGCCAGGACCTTGCTGCGACAATGGCCAAGTGACCCGCGCATCCCTGGACAAGCAGCCGCACGAAGTCGCCTCGATGTTCGACAACGTGGCGGAACGGTACGACCTGACCAATGACGTGCTGTCCCTGGGACAGGACCGACGCTGGCGCAAGGAAGTCGCGCAGGCCGTGGACGCCCGCCCGGCGCAGAAGGTCCTGGACCTCGCCGCCGGTACCGCCACCTCCTCCCTCCCCTTCGCCCGCACCGGCGCCTACGTGGTGCCCTGCGACTTCTCGATCGGCATGCTCCAGGTCGGCAAGAAGCGCCACACCTGGCTGCCGTTCACCGCGGGCGACGCGACGAAGCTGCCGTTCAAGGACGACACCTTCGACGCCGTGACCATCTCCTTCGGCCTGCGCAATGTGCAGGACTTCGACGCCGCGCTGCGCGAGATGTACCGCGTCACCAAGCCCGGCGGACGCGTCGTGATCTGCGAGTTCTCGCACCCGACCTGGACGCCCTTCCGGACCGTCTACACCGAGTACCTGATGCGCGCCCTGCCCCCGGTCGCCCGCGCCGTGTCCTCGAACCCGGACGCCTACGTCTACCTCGCCGAGTCCATCCGCGCCTGGCCGAACCAGCCCGGTCTCGCCGAACGGCTCCGCGAGGCCGGCTGGTCCAGGGTCGCCTGGCGCAATCTCACCGGTGGCGTCGTCGCCCTGCACCGCGGCTTCAAGGACTGAGCCGCCGCACCGCCCTCAAGCCCTCAAGGCCTCACCGGCCGATCATCTCGAACGCGTCCCCCGGTTCCCCCAGTTCCCGCTGGAGTCCGCCCGTCGGCGGCCGGGGGACGCGTGGTTCGCGCACGCCTCCGCCGCCCTCGCCCTCCGCGAAGTCGAACCACACGTACACCACCGAGTCCGCCGGCACCTCCGCCCCGGGCGGCGGGTACTGGCGTACCACGTAGTCCACGACCGCCCGGTGGAAGTCCGGGCGGTCCGGCGCGGTCAGGAACAGCCCCCGGGCCCGTGCGGTCTCGCGCGCGTCCACGGCCATCAGACCGACCAGCCGCGGCACACGCACATCGGGTGTTTTGGGTGTTGTGTGCACAGATGTCACCCCCAGCGGTACTGGAAGGGTAACTCCGGCGCCTCCCGGCCGGAAGGCGCCGGTGTCGTACTGTGACAGATGGCTACGCTGCGTTATCGGTACGGCAGTTGAGGTCCAGGCGGAAGCAGAGCGCGTCCTCGGCCAGCGTCGGATGCGGGTACGTCTCCGCGGCCCGCATGCCCAGGCGCCGGGTCACCGCGATGGACCGCTCATTGCCCGGCCGTACCATCGCCACCACCTCCGGTACGCCCGCCTCCCGTACCCGCCGCAGGGTCTCGCGCGCGGCGGCGGTGACGTACCCCTTGCCCCAGTGCGCCCGCCCGAGCCGCCAGCCGATCTCTATCGCGCCCGCCGGACCCCACTGCGGCAGCCAGGGCTGGGCGCCGGTGAAGCCGAGGACCTCGTCGGACTCGTCCAGGATCGTCCAGAGGCAGAAGCCCCGTTCGGCGTCGTGCCGCCGCTGGCGCGCGGTCAGTTCCTCGTACACGGACAGCGGGGCGGGCTTGCCGCCGTGGAACTCCATCACCTCGGGATCGGCGAACACCCGGTGCCAGGCCAGGGCGTCCTCATGGGTGGGAACGCGCAGCCGCGGTGCGGGAAGAGGTCGGTTCACAGGGCAGCCCTTCAGCCGGGTGATCTATTCCGCTGAATAGACTGCCCATGTCCAGTGCCCGTCGGCACGCAGATTTCGAACTTGGGGAGATCCCGCCGTGACCGAGCCCCTCTCCGACCACTCCGCCGATGTGATCGTCGTCGGCGCGGGCCCAGCCGGCTCCGCGACCGCGTACCACCTGGCCAAGGCCGGTCTCGACGTACTCCTCCTGGAGAAGACGGAGTTCCCGCGCGAGAAGGTGTGCGGTGACGGCCTCACGCCCCGCGCGGTCAAGCAGCTCGTCGCCATGGGCATCGACATCTCCGGGGAGGCCGGCTGGCTGCGCAACAAGGGCCTGCGCATCATCGGCGGCGGCTCCCGCCTCCAGCTGGACTGGCCGGACCTCGCGGCGTACCCGAACTACGGACTCGTGCGCAAGCGCGACGACTTCGACGAGATCCTGGCCCGAAACGCGCAGAAGGCGGGCGCGCGGCTGTACGAGCGCTGCAATGTCTCCGGGCCGATCGTGGACGAGCGCACCGGCCGCATCACCGGGGTGACGGCCAAGGTCGGCGAGGAGAAGCGCGAGGTCGGCTATCGCGCGCCGCTCGTCGTCGCGGCCGACGGCAACTCCACCCGGCTGTCCCTCGCGATGGGCCTGCACCGCCGCGAGGACCGTCCGATGGGCGTCGCGGTGCGCACGTACTTCACCTCGCCCCGCCATGACGACGACTACCTGGAGTCCTGGCTGGAGCTGTGGGACCGGCGCGGCTCGCAGGAGCGGCTGCTGCCCGGCTACGGCTGGATCTTCGGCATGGGCGACGGCACGTCCAACGTCGGCCTCGGCGTCCTCAACACCTCCGCCGCCTTCAAGGAACTGGACTGGCGCGAGATCCTCAAGGCCTGGTGCGCGTCCATGCCCAAGGACTGGGGCTACACCCCCGAGAACATGACCGGGCCGATCCGCGGCGCCGCGCTGCCGATGGCCTTCAACCGGCAGCCGCACTACACCAAGGGCCTGCTGCTGGTCGGCGACGCCGGCGGCCTGGTGAACCCCTTCAACGGCGAGGGCATCGCCTACGCCATGGAGTCCGGCCAGATCGCCGCTGACGTCATCGTCCAGGCGCACGCGCGGGCGACGCCGGCCCAGCGGGAGATCGCCCTCCAGCGCTACCCGCGCGTCCTCAAGGACACCTACGGCGGCTACTACAACCTCGGCCGCGCCTTCGTGAAGCTCATCGGCAACCCCAAGGTCATGCAGATCGCCGCCCAGCGCGGCCTGACCCACCCGGTTCTGATGAAGTTCACCCTGAAACTCCTGGCCAACCTGACCGATCCCACGGGCGGCGACGCGATGGACCGGATCATCAACGGCCTGACGAAGGTGACCCCGAAGGCGTGATCAGGCGCTGAGCGCGGCCTCTTGGGCGGACCGGCGGGCGTAAACCTCCTCCCGCCGGTCTCCCATCTGCCGCAGCGCGTCCTTTTTCTCCCGCTTGGTCAACCGGTCGAGGTAGATGTACCCGTTGGTGTGATCCGTCTCGTGCGCGAGGCACCGGGCGAAGTAGCCCGTGCCCTCGACCTCCAGCGGATTGCCGTCCCGGTCCCGGCCGCGCACCAGCGCCCGGTCCGGCCTGGGCAGTGCCATCACCGCGCCCGGCACCGACAGACAGCCCTCGCCCTCGTCCAGCAGCCGCCGCCCGCCGAGTGGCGTTTCCAGCACAGGGTTGACGATGTGTCCGACATGCCGGTTTCCGTCGTCATCGGGGCAGTCGTACACGAAAAGGCGCAGATCGACCCCGACCTGATTCGCCGCGAGCCCGGCGCCCTCGGCGACGTACATCGTGCGGAACATGTCGTCGATGAGCGCCGCGAGGTCGGGCCCGAACTCCGTGACGTCCCGGCACGGCTTGTGCAGCACCGCCTCGCCGACCTCGGTGATCCTGCGCACCGCGCCGCGCCCGGCCTCGGGGGCGTACCGGGGGAACTCGGCGACAGGGGCGCCCTGTACGAACACGCGTGGCATCGCGTCTTCTCCTTCACTCGTGGACGAAACCGCCGTGCGGCGGTCCGGCCCGAGCATGCCAGGGAACGCCGCAGGGCCGCTGCCCCCGAGCGGCTGCGGCCCTGCGTGAGGTGCGAAACGCCCCTCAAGTATGCGAAACGGTACGGGATACCTCAGAGTACGCGCACGGCACCCGTCGGCTGGTCGTACGACAGCGGGTGCTCCGAGACGCCGGAGGACGGGTTCTGCGCGCCGACGAACATGCCGTCGCCCACGTACACCGCGACGTGGTACGCGCTGCCCGCGCTGCCCCAGTACAGGATGTCGCCCGGCTGGAGGTTGCTCAGCGAGACCTGGGTGCCGGCGGTCGACTGGTCCTGCGAGACGCGCGGCAGGCTCACGCCGACCTGCTTGAAGGCGGTCTGCACCAGGCCCGAGCAGTCGTAGGCGGAGGGGCCGGTGGCGCCGGAGACGTACGCCTTGCCCAGCTGCGCCTTGACGAAGCTGATGACGGCCGCGGCGGAACCGGTGGCCGTGGAGGAGCCGGTGCTGGTGCCGGTGCTCGCAGAGGTGGAGCCGGAGGTGTCGTCGGCCGTGAGGGCGATCCGGGTCGTGCTGCGCGAGGCGCGCTCGGCGGCGTCCTTGCGGGCGGCCTCCTCGGCCTTCTTCTTGGCGTCGGCGGCCTTCTGCTTGGCGTCGGCGAGGTCCGCCTTGGCCTGCTTCGCGGCCTTCGCGGCGGCCGCGTCGCGCTCGGCCTGGAGCTGGTAGTTCGCCGCGGCCTGCTGGGTGGCGTCCGCGGACTGAGCGGCCTGCGTGGCCAGATCGGCCGTCAGGGTGGGCAGTTCGAGGGTCTGCGTCACCGGCTCGGCCGCGTTGGCCGAACCGGCGGCCCCGGCGACTGCCAGGGTGCTGAGGACGCCACCGGCAACTCCGGCCCGCATCGCGAGGGACGACGCGCTGCGGCGGGGCTTCCGGTGGCTGCGTATGTGAGCGGTGTGGGACATGAGAACAACCGGTATCAGGGGCTCCTTCGTATCTTCAAGAAACGTGTGCTGCGCCACAGTTGCACGATCGAGACCTCAAACCCCGGGCGTGTCGCCCTTTATTGACGCCGTAACGGACATTGCGGACGCCCGTGATCAAGCCCTTGATCACGGTCTTTGATCATTACGTCCGAATTGCCCCGCGCTTACCACCGGTTGATGTGGTTGGCCAACCCCGGTCCCTGAGAGGCTGCTGTGACTGTGACCGAGGTCACGGAACGCTCGCCGGGAGGCCGGCGTCCCGCGCGTGGGGTGCTCGTGAACGCGCGCACGCGCGTTCCCGTCCGTCCACACCGCACCTTCCGGCTCCCCCTGATGTGTGAACGGGATCCACTATCAAGATCGGGTGCCCAGCGCCAATTTGCATGCAGGCGAACTCTCTTGATATTGAGACGACCTCTTTGGCCTGCGGTGACGGGCGAAATTGTCACTTCTGGTGATCAACTGAACGCTTCGTGTATGAAGATCAGCCATCATCCGACTTCATGATCCTTCGTCAGGTGGTGGAGATCACAAAGCTTGTGGAATACCCCGTGTCGCAGATCACAGATCGGCGGGCATAGGATGCGGAGCAGTTGGGCTTGTGACCTGCTTCACATGTTCTCGATCTTCATCGGCCCAGCGAACCGCCAGCAGTCAGTGCCGACTGAGAGGAGCGAGGAGCGGTGAACGCTTATGCGCCCATCCTCGTACTGGGAGCCCTCGGGGCAGGCTTTGCGATCTTCTCCGTGGTCATGGCCACGCTGATCGGTCCGAAGCGGTACAACCGCGCCAAGCTCGAAGCCTACGAGTGCGGCATCGAGCCGACCCCCACGCCGGCCGGCGGCGGGCGCTTCCCCATCAAGTACTACCTGACGGCGATGCTCTTCATCGTCTTCGACATCGAGATCGTCTTCCTCTACCCCTGGGCCGTCACCTTCGACGCCCTGGGGCTTTTCGGGCTCGTGGAGATGTTGCTCTTCGTGCTCACCGTCTTCGTCGCGTACGCGTACGTATGGCGGCGCGGCGGCCTGGAATGGGACTGAGGGGCCATATAAGACATGGGACTCGAAGAAAAGCTGCCGAGCGGCTTCCTGCTGACCACCGTGGAACAGGCCGCGGGCTGGGTGCGCAAGGCATCCGTCTTCCCGGCCACCTTCGGCCTGGCCTGCTGTGCCATCGAGATGATGACCACCGGCGCCGGCCGTTACGACCTGGCGCGCTTCGGCATGGAGGTGTTCCGCGGCTCACCGCGCCAGGCGGACCTGATGATCGTGGCCGGCCGGGTCAGCCAGAAGATGGCGCCGGTCCTGCGGCAGGTCTACGACCAGATGCCCAATCCCAAGTGGGTGATCTCCATGGGCGTCTGCGCCTCCTCGGGCGGCATGTTCAACAACTACGCGATCGTCCAGGGCGTCGACCACATCGTCCCGGTCGACATCTATCTCCCCGGCTGCCCGCCCCGGCCCGAGATGCTGATGGACGCGATCCTCAAGCTCCACCAGAAGATCCAGTCCACCAAGCTCGGGGTGAACGCCGAGGAAGCGGCCCGCGAGGCGGAGGAGGCGGCGCTCAAGGCCCTGCCCACCATCGAGATGAAGGGGCTGCTGCGGTGAGCGACGCGAACGGCACCCACGGCGACGGGGCGAACGGGGTGAACCCCGAGAAGGACCTCTCCGCCTCCAACCTCCCCGGCCAGCGCGGCCAGGGCGGCGAGGAGATCCGCGTCCAGCGCGGCATGTTCGGCGCGAACAACGGCGGCGACACCTCCGGCTACGGGGGCCTGGTCCGCTCGGTCCGGCTGCCCGGACCGGCGAGCCGGCCCTACGGCGGCTGGTTCGACGAGGTCGCCGACGAGCTGGAGGGCGCCCTGGAGGAACAGGGCCTGCTGCCGGACAACGCCATCGAGAAGACGGTCGTCGACCGCGGCGAACTCACCTTCCACATCGAGCGCGAGCACCTGCCGCGGGTCGCCCGCACCCTGCGCGACGACCCCGCCCTGCGCTTCGAACTGTGCACCGGCGTCAGCGGCGTGCACTACCCGGGCGACAAGGGCCGCGAGCTGCACGCCGTCTACCACCTGCGCTCGATCACCCACAACCGGCTGATCCGCCTGGAGGTCAGCGCCCCGGACGCCGACCCGCACATCCCGTCCCTGGTGCCCGTCTATCCCACCAACGACTGGCACGAGCGCGAGACGTACGACTTCTTCGGGATCGTCTTCGACGGCCACCCGGCCCTGACGCGGATCATGATGCCGGACGACTGGCAGGGCCACCCGCAGCGCAAGGACTACCCGCTCGGCGGCATCCCCGTCGAGTACAAGGGCGCCCAGATCCCGGCTCCGGACCAGCGGAGGTCGTACTCGTGAGCACTGAGTCCGCATCGGCACGCGAAACCACCGAGGGCACCGTCTACACGGTCACCGGTGGCGACTGGGACGAGGTCGTCCAGTCGGCGGCCCGCTCCGACGACGAGCGCATCGTCGTCAACATGGGTCCCCAGCACCCCTCCACCCACGGGGTGCTCCGGCTGATCCTGGAGATCGACGGCGAGACGGTCACCGAGGCCCGCTGCGGCATCGGCTATCTGCACACCGGCATCGAGAAGAACCTCGAATTCCGCACCTGGACGCAGGGCACCACCTTCGTCACGCGCATGGATTACCTGACGTCCTTCTTCAACGAGACCGCCTACTGCCTCGCCGTCGAGAAGCTCCTCGGCGTCGAGGACGACATCACCGACCGCGCCAAGATCATCCGGGTGCTCCTGATGGAGCTGAACCGGATGTCCTCCCACCTGGTGTGCATCGCCACCGGCGGCATGGAACTGGGCGCGACCACGATCATGATCTACGGCTTCCGCGATCGTGAAATGATTCTCGACCTCTATGAACTGATCACCGGCCTGCGGATGAACCACGCGTACATCCGCCCCGGCGGACTCGCCCAGGACCTGCCGCCCGGCGCGGTCGACCAGATCCGCGAGTTCGTCAAGAAGATGCGCCGAAACATCCCGGAGTACGACAAACTCGCCACCGGGAACCCCATCTTCAAGGCCCGCATGGGCGACATCGGCTATCTCGACCTGGCCGGCTGCATGGCACTCGGCGCGACCGGCCCGATCCTGCGCGCCACCGGCCTGCCGCACGACCTGCGCAAGACCCAGCCGTACTGCGACTACGAGACGTACGACTTCGAGGTCCCCACCGCCGACAGCTGCGACGCCTACGGCCGCTTCCTGATCCGCCTGGAGGAGATGCGCCAGTCGCTCGGGATCATCGAGCAGTGCCTGGACCGGCTGGCGCCCGGCCCGGTCATGGTCGCCGACAAGAAGATCGCCTGGCCCGCCCAGCTGGCCCTCGGCCCGGACGGACTCGGCAACTCCCTCGACCACATCAAGAAGATCATGGGCACCTCCATGGAGGCCCTGATCCACCACTTCAAGCTGGTCACCGAGGGCTTCCGGGTCCCGCCGGGCCAGGCGTACGCGGCCGTCGAGTCCCCCAAGGGCGAACTCGGGGTGCACGCGGTCTCCGACGGCGGCACCCGCCCCTACCGGGTCCACTTCCGCGACCCGTCCTTCACCAATCTTCAGGCCATGGCGGCGATGTGCGAGGGCGGCCAGGTCGCCGACGTGATCGTCGCCGTCGCGTCCATCGACCCCGTGATGGGAGGCGTCGACCGGTGACCACCTCTTCTTCGGAGCACGGCGTCAGCCTGGGCATGCCCGAACCGCCCGCGCCCGCCTACCCGGACGACGTACGGGAACGCCTCGCGGCGGACGCGCGCGAGATCGTGGCGCGCTACCCGGACTCCCGCTCCGCCCTGCTGCCGCTGCTCCACCTCGTGCAGTCCGAGGAGGGCCATGTCACGCGCACCGGAATGCGGTTCTGCGCGGAGACGCTCGGCCTGACCACCGCCGAGGTCACCGCGGTGGCCACCTTCTACACCATGTACCGGCGCCGGCCCTCCGGCGACTACCAGGTCGGGGTGTGCACCAACACCCTGTGCGCGGTGATGGGCGGCGACGCGATCTTCGAGTCCCTCCAGGAACACCTGGGCGTGGGCAACGGGGAGACCACCGACGACGGCAAGGTCACCCTGGAGCACATCGAGTGCAACGCGGCCTGCGACTTCGCGCCGGTCGTGATGGTCAACTGGGAGTTCTTCGACGACCAGACGCCCGGCAGCGCCCGGGACCTGGTGGACGACCTGCGCGCGGGCCGGGAGGTACGGCCCACCCGCGGCGCGCGGATGTGCACCTTCAAGGAGACCGCCCGGATCCTGGCCGGCTTCCCGGACGAGCGGCCCGGAGCCGTCGAGGAGGGCGGCAGCGCCGGACCCGCCTCGCTGGTCGGCCTGCGCCTGGCCAAGGGCGAGTCCGCACCCCCGCGCGTGGTCCATCCCCGCAGCCAGGAACCCCAGGACGGGCCGTCCTTGCGCCGGGCCGAAGAGGAGGGGGAGTGATGAGCGTGGCAGCCGAACTCAAGGACTCCAGCCCCGAGAAGCTGCTGGCACCCGTGCTGTCGGCCTTCTGGGACGAGGACCGCTCCTGGTCCCTGGACGTCTACCGGCGGCACGAAGGGTACGAGGGGCTGCGCAAGGCCCTCGCCATGTCGCCCGACGACCTGATCGCCTACGTCAAGGAATCCGGGCTGCGCGGCCGCGGCGGCGCAGGCTTCCCGACCGGCATGAAGTGGCAGTTCATCCCGCAGGGCGACGGCAAGCCGCACTATCTCGTCGTCAACGCCGACGAGTCGGAGCCGGGCACCTGCAAGGACATCCCGCTCCTGTACGCGAACCCGCACAGCCTCATCGAGGGCATCGTGATCGCGTGCTACGCCATCCGGTCCTCGCATGCCTTCATCTACCTCCGGGGTGAAGTGGTCCCGGTCCTGCGGCGGTTGCACGAGGCCGTCCGCGAGGCCTACGCGGCCGGCTTCCTCGGCGAGGACATCCTCGGCAGCGGTCTGAACCTCGAACTCACCGTGCACGCCGGGGCCGGCGCGTACATCTGCGGCGAGGAGACCGCGCTGCTCGACTCGCTCGAAGGCCGCCGCGGCCAGCCGCGGCTGCGTCCCCCCTTCCCCGCCGTCGAGGGGCTGTACGCCTGCCCCACTGTGGTGAACAACGTCGAGTCCATCGCCTCGGTTCCCGCGATCCTGAAGAACGGGAAAGAGTGGTTCAGGGCGATGGGCAGCGAGAAGTCCCCGGGCTTCACGCTCTACTCGCTCAGCGGGCATGTCACGAGCCCCGGCCAGTACGAGGCACCGCTCGGCATCACCCTGCGCCAGCTCCTGGAGATGAGCGGCGGGATGCGCGCGGGCCACCGGCTGAAGTTCTGGACGCCGGGCGGCTCCTCCACCCCGATGTTCACCGCCGAACACCTCGATGTGCCGCTCGACTACGAGGGCGTCGGCACCGCCGGCTCCATGCTCGGCACCAAGGCCCTGCAGTGCTTCGACGAGACCACCTGCGTGGTCCGCGCGGTCACCCGCTGGACCGAGTTCTACGCCCATGAGTCCTGCGGCAAGTGCACACCCTGCCGCGAAGGGACGTACTGGCTGGTGCAGTTGCTGCGGGACATCGAGGCCGGCAAGGGCGCCAGGTCCGACCTGGACAAGCTCGCGGACATCGCCGACAACATCAACGGCAAGTCCTTCTGCGCCCTCGGCGACGGCGCGGCCTCCCCGATCTTCTCCTCGCTGAAGTACTTCCGCGAGGAGTACGAGCAGCACATCACGGGCCGGGGCTGCCCCTTCGACCCGGCCAAGTCGACGGCCTGGGCGGACCGCCCGGAGGTGAACGCATGACCGTGACCACCAACGCTCCCGCGGGTGGCGGAGAGGCGGCCCTCCCGCCGGAAGACCTCGTCGCGCTGACGATCGACGGCATCGAGATCAGCGTGCCCAAGGGCACCCTGGTCATCCGGGCCGCCGAACAGCTCGGCATCGAGATCCCCCGCTTCTGCGACCACCCGCTGCTCGACCCGGCCGGCGCCTGCCGGCAGTGCATCGTGGAGGTGGAGGGCCAGCGCAAGCCGATGGCCTCCTGCACCATCACCTGCACCGACGGCATGGTGGTGCGCACCCAGCTGACCTCCCCGGTCGCCGAGAAGGCCCAGCACGGTGTGATGGAGCTGCTGCTCATCAACCACCCGCTGGACTGCCCGGTCTGCGACAAGGGCGGCGAGTGCCCGCTGCAGAACCAGGCCATGTCGCACGGCAACGCCGAGTCCCGCTTCGAGGGCCGCAAGCGCACCTACGAGAAGCCGGTCGCGATCTCCAGCCAGGTGCTGCTGGACCGCGAGCGCTGCGTGCTGTGCGCGCGCTGCACCCGGTTCTCCAACCAGATCGCGGGCGACCCGATGATCGAGCTGATCGAGCGGGGCGCGCTCCAGCAGGTCGGCACCGGCGAGGGCGACCCGTTCGAGTCGTACTTCTCCGGGAACACCATCCAGATCTGCCCGGTGGGAGCGCTCACCTCGGCGGCGTACCGCTTCCGCTCCCGCCCCTTCGACCTGGTCTCCTCGCCCTCGGTGTGCGAGCACTGCGCGGGCGGCTGCGCCACCCGCACCGACCACCGGCGCGGCAAGGTCATGCGGCGGCTCGCGGCCAACGACCCCGAGGTCAACGAGGAGTGGATCTGCGACAAGGGGCGCTTCGGCTTCCGCTACGCCCAGCTCAAGGACCGCCTCGACACCCCGCTGGTGCGCGGCGCCGACGGCGCCCTGGAGCCCGCGTCCTGGCCGGAGGCGCTGGAGGCCGCCGCCCGCGGTCTGAGCGCCGCCCGCTCCCGGGCCGCCGTCCTGACCGGCGGCCGGCTGACCGTCGAGGACGCCTACGCGTACAGCAAGTTCGCGCGGGTCGCCCTGGACACCAACGACATCGATTTCCGCGCGCGGGTGCACAGCGCCGAGGAGGCGGGCTTCCTCGCCGCCACCGTCGCGGGCCGCGGACGTGACCTGGAGGGTACGGGGGTCACGTACGGCGCGCTGGAGAAGGCGCCCGCCGTGCTCCTCGTCGGCTTCGAGGCGGAGGAGGAGGCCCCCGGCGTCTTCCTGCGGCTGCGCAAGGCCTGGCGCAAGCACAAGCAGCTGGTGTTCTCGCTGGCCACCCACGCGACCCGGGGCCTGCAGAAGGCGGGCGGCACCCTGCTGCCTGCCGCGCCCGGCACCGAGACCGAGTGGCTGGACGCGCTCGCGAGCGGCGTCGGCCTGGAGGCCCCCGGCACCCGGGCCGCCGAGGCGCTGCGCGGCGAGGGCGCCGTCATCGTCGTCGGCGAGCGGCTGGCCTCGGTCACCGGCGGGTTCACCGCCGCCGTACGGGCCGCGACCGCGACCGGCGCCCGGCTGGTGTGGATCCCGCGCCGGGCCGGGGAGCGCGGCGCCCTGGAGGTCGGCGCGCTGCCCGCGCTGCTGCCGGGCGGCCGCCCCGCGACCGACCCGCGCGCCCGCGCCGAGGTGGCCGGTGCCTGGGGCCTGTCCGAACTGCCGCTGGGCTACGGCCGCGACACCGAGCGGATCGTCGAGGCCGCCGCGGACGGCGGGCTGGCGGCCCTGGTGGTCGCGGGCGTCGAGGTCGCCGACCTGCCCGACCCGGCCCGCGCCCGCGAGGCGCTGGACCAGGTCGGCTTCCTGGTCTCGCTGGAGCTGCGGCCCAGCGAGGTCACCGAACGCGCCGATGTCGTCCTGCCGGTGGCCGCGGTCGCCGAGAAGGCGGGCTCCTTCCTCGACTGGGAGGGCAGGGTGCGCTCCTTCGAGGCCGCGCTCAAGCCGGAGCAGATGACCCGCCGGCTGGCCCCGACCGATGCCCGGGTGCTGCACATGCTGGCCGACGCCATGGACGTCCATCTGGGGCTGCCGGACCTGCGCACCATCCGCGCGGAGATCGACCGGCTCGGCTCCTGGGACGGGCCGTACGCCACCGAGCCCCGGGAGGCCGCGGGCGCCGTACCGCGCCCGGCCGCCGGGGAGGCCGTACTGGCGGGCCACCGGCTGCTGCTCGACCAGGGTCTGCTCCAGGAGGGCGACGAGGCGCTGGCCGGCACCCGGCGCGCCGCCCGGGCCCGGCTCTCGGCCGCCACGGCCGCCGAGGCGGGGGTCGCGGAGGGCGAGTTCCTCGCCGTCACCGGCCCCGCCGGCACCGTCGAACTCCCGCTCCAGATCGGTGAGATGCCCGACCGGGTGGTCTGGCTCCCGCTGAACTCCGGCGGCGGCGGTGTCGCCTCCGACACCGGGGCACAGCCCGGCAATCTCGTCCGCATCGGCCCGGCGGCCCCCGCCGAGGCGGCCCCCAAGGAGGTGGAGGCATGAGCCCGTACCTCGCCGCTGAAGACCTCTCGATGTTCGGCCGCGACCCCTGGTGGCTGGTCGTCGTCAAGGCGGTCTTCTGCTTCGCCTTCCTGATGGTGACCGTGCTGTTCTCCATCGTCTGGGAGCGCAAGGTCGTCGCCTGGATGCAGCTGCGCATCGGACCCAACCGGCACGGCCCCTGGGGCATGCTCCAGTCGCTCGCCGACGGTGTGAAACTGATGCTCAAGGAGGACCTGATCGTCCGCCGCGCGGACAAGGTGGTCTACGTCCTCGCACCGATCGTGGCGGCCATCCCGGCCTTCATGGCGATCGCGGTGATCCCGTTCGGCCCCGCCGACCACGAGATCTCCATCTTCGGCACCCGTACGACGATGCAGCTCACCGACCTGCCGATCGCGATGCTCTACATCCTCGCGGTCGCCTCGGTCGGCATCTACGGCATCGTCCTCGCGGGCTGGAGCTCCGGCTCCACGTATCCGCTGCTCGGCGGTCTGCGCTCCTGCGCGCAGATGATCTCCTACGAGATCGCCATGGGCGCCGCGTTCGCCTCGGTGTTCCTCTACTCGGGCTCCATGTCGACGTCGACGATCGTGGCCCAGCAGCACGACCGCTGGTACATCCTGCTGCTGCCGGTCTCCTTCCTCCTCTACATCGTCACCATGGTCGGCGAGACCAACCGCGCCCCCTTCGACATGCCGGAGTCCGAGGGCGACCTGGTGGGCGGTTTCAACACCGAGTACTCGTCCATCAAGTTCGCGATGTTCATGCTCGCCGAGTACGTGAACATGGTGACGGTCTCCGCCGTCTCCACCACCCTCTTCCTCGGCGGCTGGCGGGCCCCCTGGCCGATCAGCACCTTCTGGGCGGGCGCCAACCACGGCTGGTGGCCGATGCTCTGGTTCGTCATCAAGGTGCAGCTGCTGCTGTTCTTCTTCATCTGGCTGCGCGGCACCCTGCCCCGGGTCCGCTACGACCAGCTGATGAAGCTCGGCTGGAAGGTCCTGATCCCGGTCTCGGTGACCTGGCTGATGCTCGTCGCGTCCGTACGGGCGCTGCGCAACGAGCACTACGGCTTCGCCGACATCGCCCTCTACGTGGGCGGCGGGGTGCTCGCCCTGCTGCTGATCTCCTTCGTCGTCGACATCTTCCGCGAGAAGGCGCAGGCGGTCGAGCAAGCGGCCGCGGACCAGGCCGGGTTCGACCCGATGGCGGGCGGATTCCCGGTGCCGCCGCTGCCCGGACAGGAGCTGCCGCCGGTGCCCAGGCGCCGCTCGGGGCGGGAGCGGGAGCTGATTGTCAGTGGTGGGCCCGACACTTTGAGTGACGGATCGCCAGAGGGATCCACGGATGGAAAGGAGGCGTCCGATGGCTGAGGAACCCAAGGAGACCAAGCCCGGTTTCCAGAACCCCGTGGCCGGCTTCGGCGTGACCTTCAAGGCCATGTTCAAGAAGCGGCTCACCGAGCAGTACCCGGAGCAGAAGAAGACCACCGCTCCCCGCTTCCACGGACGGCACCAGCTCAACCGCCATCCGGACGGCCTGGAGAAGTGCGTCGGCTGCGAGCTGTGCGCCTGGGCCTGCCCCGCCGACGCCATCTATGTGGAGGGCGCCGACAACACCGACGAGGAACGCTACTCGCCGGGCGAGCGCTACGGCCGCGTCTACCAGATCAACTACGCCCGCTGCATCCTGTGCGGGCTGTGCATCGAGGCGTGCCCCACCCGCGCGCTGACGATGACCAATGAGTTCGAACTGGCCGACTCCAGCCGCGCGAACCTCATCTACACCAAGGAGCAGCTGCTGGCCGGCCTCGACGAGGGCATGGTCGAGGCGCCGCACTCCATCTTCCCGGGCACCACCGAGGAGGACTACTACCGGGGCCTGGTCACCCAGGCCGCGCCCGGCACGGTCCGCCAGGCCGCCGTCTCCAAGGGCGAGGAGGCCGAGGGCGCCGAGGGCTCCGGGGCCTCCGGCGCGGACAAGGCAGCGGACCAGGAGGTGGACGCATGAGCGCGCAGCTCGCCGCCTATACGACCTCCACCGGTGAGGCCTTCCAGTTCTGGGTCCTCGGCACCGTCGCGGTGATCGGCGCCCTGTGCACCGTCTTCATGAAGAAGGCCGTGCACAGCGCGCTCAGCCTCGCCGGGACCATGATCGTCCTGGCGGTGTTCTACCTCGCCAACGGCGCCTACTTCCTGGGCGTCGTCCAGATCGTCGTCTACACCGGCGCGATCATGATGCTGTTCCTGTTCGTGGTGATGCTCGTCGGCGTCACCGCCGCGGACTCGCTGAAGGAGACCATCAAGGGCCAGCGCTGGCTGGCCCTGCTGTGCGGGGTCGGCTTCGGCGTGCTGCTGCTCGCCGGGATCGCCAACGCCTCCCTGAAGGACTTCGCGGGCACCGGCCAGGCGAACGCCAACGGCAATGTGGAGGGCCTCGCCGCCCTCATCTTCACCAAGTACGTCTTCGCCTTCGAGATCACCGGCGCCCTGCTGATCACGGCCGCCGTCGGCGCCATGGTGCTCACCCACCGGGAGCGCACCGAGCGCGCCAAGACCCAGCGCGAGCTGGCCGAACAGCGCGTCCGCGAGGGCAAGCACCTGCCGCCGCTGCCCGCCCCGGGTGTCTACGCCCGGCACAACGCGGTGGACATCGCGGGTCTGCTCCCCGACGGCACCCCCTCCGAGCTGACCGTCAGCAAGACCCTGCGCGAACGCGGCCAGATCCGGGACGTGTCCACGGAGGCCATCAACGATCTGCGGGCGCTGGAACAGCGTTCCACGGAGCGCCTGGAGCGGACGCCGATCGAACCGGAGACGTTCAAGCGGCCCGAGGAGGCGTCGAAGTGAACCCGGTCAACTATCTGTATCTCGCGGGCCTGTTGTTCACGATCGGCGCCACCGGCGTACTGATCCGGCGCAACGCCATCGTGGTCTTCATGTGCATCGAGCTGATGCTGAACGCCTGCAATCTCGCGTTCGTCACCTTCTCCCGGCTGCACGGCAACCTCGACGGCCAGGTCATCGCCTTCTTCACGATGGTCGTCGCCGCCGCGGAGGTCGTGGTGGGCCTCGCGATCATCGTGTCGCTGTTCCGTACCCGCCACTCGGCCTCGGTCGACGACGCCAGCCTGATGAAGCTGTAAGGGGTCGGGAGAATCGTGGAGAAACTGATCGCGCTGCTCGTCGCGGCGCCCCTGCTCGGAGCGGCCGTCCTCCTGGTCGGCGGCCGGCGCCTGGACCGCGTCGGCCACTGGATCGGCACCCTGCTGTCGACCGCGTCCTTCGTCATCGGCCTGCTCCTCTTCGCCGACCTGCTCGGCAAGAACGCCGAACACCGCACGCTGATCCAGCACTTGTGGACCTGGATCCCGGTCGAGGGCTTCCAGGCGGACGTCACCTTCCGCCTCGACCAGCTGTCGATGACCTTCGTCCTGCTGATCACCGGCGTCGGCTCGCTGATCCATCTGTACTCGGTCGGGTACATGGAGCACGACGAGCGGCGCCGCCGCTTCTTCGGTTATCTGAACCTGTTCCTCGCGGCGATGCTGCTGCTCGTCCTCGCCGACAACTACCTGCTGCTGTACGTCGGCTGGGAGGGCGTCGGTCTCGCCTCCTATCTGCTGATCGGCTTCTGGCAGCACAAGCCCAGCGCCGCCACGGCCGCCAAGAAGGCGTTCCTGGTCAACCGCGTCGGCGACATGGGCCTGTCGATCGCGATCATGCTGATGTTCACCACCTTCGGCTCTTTCGCCTTCGGCCCGGTCTTCGGCCATGTCGACGGCGCCTCCCAGGGCAAGCTCACCGCGATCGGCCTGATGCTGCTGCTGGCCGCGTGCGGCAAGTCCGCCCAGGTGCCGCTCCAGTCCTGGCTCGGTGACGCGATGGAGGGCCCGACCCCGGTCTCGGCCCTGATCCACGCGGCGACCATGGTGACCGCGGGCGTCTATCTGATCGTCCGCTCGGCGGCCGTCTTCAACGCGGCGCCGGACGCCCAGCTCGTCGTCACCGTGGTGGGCACGGTCACGCTGCTCTTCGGTGCGATCGTCGGTTGCGCCAAGGACGACATCAAGAAGGCGCTGGCCGGCTCCACCATGTCGCAGATCGGCTACATGGTGCTCGCCGCGGGCCTCGGCCCCATCGGCTATGTCTTCGCGATCATGCACCTGGTGACCCACGGCTTCTTCAAGGCCGGGCTGTTCCTCGGCGCGGGCTCCGTGATGCACGGCATGAACGACGAGGTCGACATGCGCAAGTTCGGCGGCCTGCGGAAGTACATGCCGGTCACCTTCATCACCTTCGGCCTCGGCTACCTCGCCATCATCGGCTTCCCGGGCCTGTCCGGCTTCTTCTCCAAGGACAAGATCATCGAGGCGGCCTTCGCCAAGGGCGGCACCGAGGGCTGGATCCTCGGCGGCGCGGCCCTGGTGGGCGCGGCCATCACCGCGTTCTACATGACGCGCGTGATGCTGATGACGTTCTTCGGCGAGAAGCGCTGGCAGCCCGACGCCGAGGGCCATGAACCGCATCCGCACGAGTCCCCGAAGACCATGACGATCCCGATGATCGTGCTGGCCGTCGGCTCGGTCCTCGGCGGTGCCTTCTTCAGCATCGGCGACCGCTTCCTCAAGTGGCTGGAGCCGGTCACCGGCCACAGCGAGGGCCACTCCCCGGTCAGCGCCGGGGAGGTCACCATCGCCACGATGGTGTGTTTGGTCATCGGCGTGGGCATCGCCTGGGCGCAGTACGGACGCAAGCCGGTCCCGGCCGTCGCCCCGCGCGGCTCGCTGCTCACCCGGGCGGCCCGCCGCGACCTCCTCCAGGACGACTTCAACCATGTGGTCCTGGTGCGCGGCGGCGAACACCTCACGCGCTCCCTGGTCTACCTCGACCACAGCCTGGTCGACGGGGTCGTCAACGGCACGGCGGCCGGCTTCGGCGGCCTGTCCGGGCGGCTGCGCCGGCTCCAGAACGGCTTCGCCCGCTCCTACGCGGTCTCGATGTTCGGCGGCGCGGCACTCCTGGTCGCCGCGACCCTGCTGATGAGGGCGGTCTGATACCGATGTCCTTTCCCCTGCTGACAGCGACGGCGGCGCTCCCCGCCCTGGGAGCCGTCGCCACGGCCGCCGTACCGGCCGCGCGGCGCACCGCCGCCAAGTGGCTGGCCCTGCTCGTCTCGCTCGGCACGCTCGCGCTGGCGATCACCGTCCTGGTCCGCTTCGACCCGGGCGGCGCCCGCTACCAGCTCACCGAATCCCATTCCTGGATCCGCGACTTCGGGGTGCGCTACGAGCTGGGCGTGGACGGCATCGGGGTGGCGCTGATCGCGCTGACCGCCGTACTGATCCCGTTCATCATCCTGGCGGGCTGGCACGACGCCGACCCGCTGGAGACCGGCAGCCGCCGCTGGCGCCCCACCCAGGGCTTCTTCGCGCTGATCCTGGCGGTCGAGGCGATGGTCCTCATCTCCTTCGAGGCCACCGACGTCTTCCTCTTCTACATCTTCTTCGAAGCCATGCTGATCCCGATGTACTTCCTCATCGGCGGCTTCGGGGACCGCGCCCACGCCCAGGGCGAGGAGGCGGCCGCCACCCAGCGCTCGTACGCGGCGGTGAAGTTCCTCCTCTACAACCTGGTCGGCGGTCTGATCATGCTGGCCGCGGTGATCGGCCTCTATGTGGTCGCCGGGAACTTCTCCCTCCAGCAGATCGCCGAGGCGCGGGCGAGCGGCTCGCTGCACATGGCGACGAGCACCGAACGCTGGCTGTTCCTCGGTTTCTTCTTCGCCTTCGCGGTGAAGGCGCCGCTGTGGCCGCTGCACACCTGGCTGCCCAACGCCATGCAGGAGTCCACCGCCCCGGTCGCCGTCCTCATCACGGCGGTGGTCGACAAGGTGGGCACCTTCGCGATGCTCCGCTTCTGCCTCGGGCTGTTCCCGGAGGCCAGCAGGTGGGCCACGCCGGTGATCCTCGTCCTGGCGCTGATCAGCATCGTCTACGGCGCGCTGCTCGCGGTCGGCCAGCGGGACATCAAGCGCCTGGTGGCGTACGCGTCGATCTCCCACTTCGGCTTCATCATCATGGGCATCTTCGCGATGACCAGCCAGGGCCAGTCCGGCGCCACCCTCTACATGGTCAACCACGGCATCTCCACGGCCGCGTTGATGCTGGTCGCCGGGTTCCTGATCTCCCGGCGCGGCTCGCGGCTCATCGCCGACTACGGCGGGGTGCAGAAGGTCGCCCCGGTGCTCGCCGGCACCTTCCTGATCGGCGGCCTGGCCACCCTGTCGCTGCCCGGCCTCGCGCCGTTCGTGAGCGAATTCCTCGTCCTGGTCGGCACGTTCACGCGCTATCCGGTGATCGGGATCATCGCCACCCTCGGCATCGTGCTCGCCGCGCTCTACACCCTGGTGCTCTACCAGCGCACCATGACCGGCCCGGTGAAGCCCGAGGTCTCCACGATGCCCGATCTGCGGGTGCGTGAGGTCCTGGTCGTCGCCCCGCTGATCGTGCTGCTGATCTTCCTGGGCGTCTATCCGAAGCCCGTGACGAACATCGTCAACCCGGCGGTCAAGCACACCATGTCCGACGTCCAGAAGAAGGACCCCAAGCCCGAGGTGGAGGCGGCCAAGTGAGCACCCCAGCCGTCCACAGCCTGTGGACAACCGCGGCCGACCGCATCCCCCAGATCGGCGCGCCGAAGATCGAATACGGGCAATTGTCGCCCACGCTGATCCTCCTCGGCGCCGCGCTGGTCGGGGTGCTGGTCGAGGCGTTCGTGCCGCGCAGGTCCCGTTACTACGCGCAGGTGTTCGTGTCGGTCGTCGCCCTGTGCGCCGCGTTCGCCGCGGTCGTCGGGCTCGCCGCCGACGGGTACGGCACCACGAAGGCGCATGTCGCCGCCATGGGCGCCATCGCGGTCGACGGCCCCTCGCTGTTCCTCCAGGGCGTCATCGTGCTGGCCGGTCTGGTGGGCCTGTTCACCTTCGCCGAGCGCCGGCTCGACCCGGAGGCGCACGGCAACCGGGTGGACTCCTTCGCCGCGCAGGCCGCCGCCGTGCCCGGCAGTGACACCGAGAAGGCCGCGGTCAAGGCCGGGTTCACCACCACCGAGGTCTTCCCGCTGCTGCTCTTCGCGGTCTCCGGCATGCTGGTCTTCACCTCGGCGAACGATCTGCTGACGCTCTTCGTCGCGCTGGAGGTCTTCTCCCTGCCGCTGTACCTGCTGTGCGCGCTGGCCCGCCGCAAGCGGCTGATGTCGCAGGAGGCCGCGGTCAAGTACTTCCTGCTGGGCGCGTTCGCCTCCGCGTTCACCCTGTTCGGCATCGCGCTGCTGTACGGCTACGCGGGCTCGGTGTCGTACGCGCGCATCGCCCAGGTCGTGGACGGCTCGGTCACCGATGTGAACCCGGCGCTGGCCGACACCATGGGCAATGACGCGCTGCTGCTCATCGGCGCGGCCCTGCTGGTGATGGGCCTGCTGTTCAAGGTGGGCGCGGTGCCGTTCCACATGTGGACGCCCGATGTCTACCAGGGCGCGCCCACCCCGGTGACCGGCTTCATGGCGGCGGCGACCAAGGTGGCCGCGTTCGGCGCGCTGCTGCGGCTGCTGTACGTGGTGCTGCCGGGGATGCGCTGGGACTGGCGGCCGGTGATGTGGGCGGTGGCGATCATCACCATGCTGGGCGGCGCGATCGTGGCGATCACCCAGACCGACATCAAGCGGCTGCTGGCGTACTCCTCCATCGCGCACGCCGGTTTCATCCTCGCGGGTGTCATCGCGACCTCGAAGAACGGCGTGTCGTCGGTCCTGTTCTATCTGGCCGGCTACTCGTTCGTGACGATCGGCGCCTTCGCGGTGGTCACGCTGGTGCGGGACGCGGGCGGCGAGGCGACCCATCTGTCCAAGTGGGCCGGGCTCGGCCGGCGTTCCCCGCTGGTGGCGGCGGTCTTCGCGGTGTTCCTGCTGGCCTTCGCCGGTATCCCGCTGACCTCCGGCTTCGCGGGGAAGTTCGCCGTGTTCAAGGCGGCGGCGGCCGGGGGCGCGGCCCCGCTGGTCGTCATCGGTGTGATCTCCTCGGCGATCGCGGCGTTCTTCTACATCCGGGTGATCGTGCTGATGTTCTTCAGCGAGCCCAAGCCGGAGGGGCCGACGGTGGCCGTGCCGTCGCCGCTCACGATGCTGGCGATCGGGCTCGGCGTGGCGGTCACGCTGGTGCTGGGTGTGGCGCCGCAGTACTTCCTGAACCTGGCGAACCAGGCGAGTGTGTTCGTGCGCTGAGTGCGTTGAGTGTGCTCACCGCGCCCGTGCGCGAGGAAGGCCCCGGTTCCGGAGGACGGAACCGGGGCCTTCGCGCTGCCGTGCGGCTCAGCCCGGGGCGCCCGGGTAGGGGCACTTCACGTCGGGGTTCCACTCGTAGAACAGGCCGTTGGGGTTGTCCTTGTAGAGCCAGGCGTGCAGCGAGTAGTGGGTCGGGATGGTCGAGTTGTGGTGCGCGGTGATCGGGCCCTCGAACTTCCGGCCGAACATCGTGGGCCGCGCGGTGCTCTTGCCGGCCTTCACGATCCACTCCACCCCGGTGAGCCTGCGGCCGCCCTTGCCGTCGTCCTCGTAGAGCAGGGCGGCGGGCTTGGCGGGGTCGAGGGAGCCGTAGTACTTGGGGTTGATGTAGTGGTAGCCCATGGCGCCCATGCCGTCGTTCATGTCCATGGTGCAGGGGTTGGGCCGGTATCCGGCGGCCACGGCGAGCGGGACGGACCGGTACTTGGCGGTGGCCGACACCGTCGTCGCGAGCTGCTTCCGGACGGCGGGCCCGACCGGCCCCCGGTCGGCACGGGCGGGGGAGGCCGCGAGGCCGAGGGCGACGGTGGAGGCGACGAGGGCGAGGACGGGTCTGGTCAGGTGAGCGGACATCGTGCGGGGCTCCTTGCTCCTGGGGGAGGAGACGGGGTCGCACCGAGAAGGATGTTCCGGGGCGGGGGCCGGGGCCATCGGAGGCGGCCATTCGAGTGACAGTTATGTCACGTAAAGTGACTGTCGTGCGCCTGGACGGCGCTCGGGGCCTGCCTTGCTCGCACATCTGTTCGTAGCTTGTGGATAACTCCGGGGCTGTCGGTGCGGACCCCTATCGTTGAGGCAGTGGTGGGCAGCGGGCGCACGACGGCACACGGGGGACCGGCGGGGGACAGGACGATGGATGCGACGGGCGGGATCAGCGAGATGCCAGTGGTGACCGAGGGACCCGGCGCGGACGCGAGCGAGGCGCTGACCACGCTGCACCGGGTCTTCGGGTACGACGCCTTCCGGGGCGAGCAGGAAGCGATCATCGAGCATGTGGTGGCGGGCGGCGACGCCCTGGTCCTCATGCCCACCGGCGGCGGCAAGTCGCTGTGCTACCAGATCCCGGCCCTGGTCAGACCCGGCACCGGCGTGGTGGTCTCGCCGCTGATCGCGCTCATGCAGGACCAGGTGGACGCCCTGCGCGCCCTCGGTGTGCGCGCCGGGTTCGTCAATTCCACCCAGGACTTCGACGAGCGGCGGACGGTCGAGGCCGAGTTCCTGGCCGGCGAGCTGGACATGCTCTATCTGGCGCCGGAGCGGCTGCGCCTGGACAGCACCCTGGACCTGCTCTCCCGCGGCAAGATCTCCGTCTTCGCGATCGACGAGGCGCACTGCGTCTCCCAGTGGGGCCATGACTTCCGGCCCGACTACCTCTCGCTGAGCCTGCTCGGCGAGCGCTGGCCGGACGTGCCGCGGATCGCCCTGACGGCCACCGCGACCCGGGCCACCCACCAGGAGATCACCCAGCGGCTGAACCTCCCGGCGGCCCGGCACTTCGTCGCCAGCTTCGACCGGCCCAACATCCAGTACCGGATCGTGCCCAAGGCCGACCCGCGCAAGCAGCTGCTCGCCTTCCTGCGCGAGGAGCACCCGGGCGACGCGGGCATCGTGTACTGCCTCTCGCGCAACTCGGTGGAGCGGACCGCGGAGTTCCTGAGCGCCAACGGCGTCGAGGCGGTGCCGTACCACGCGGGCCTGGACGCGGGCACCCGCGCGGCGCACCAGTCCCGGTTCCTGCGCGAGGACGGCCTGGTCGTGGTCGCGACCATCGCCTTCGGCATGGGCATCGACAAGCCCGATGTGCGCTTCGTGGCCCATCTGGACCTGCCCAAGTCCATCGAGGGCTACTACCAGGAGACCGGCCGCGCGGGCCGTGACGGACTGCCGTCCACGGCCTGGATGGCGTACGGACTCAATGACGTGGTGCAGCAGCGCAAGCTGATCCAGTCCGGCGAGGGCGACGAGGCGTTCCGCCGCCGGGCCGCCTCCCATCTGGACGCGATGCTCGCGCTGTGCGAGACCGCCGGGTGCCGGCGCGGCCAGTTGCTCGCCTATTTCGGCCAGGAGCCCGGCGCGGCGGCCTGCGGCAACTGCGACACCTGCCTGACCCCGCCGGAGACCTGGGACGGCACCGTCGCGGCCCAGAAGGTGCTGTCCACGGTGGTGCGGTTGCAGCGCGAGCGCGGCCAGAAGTTCGGCGCCCTCCAGATCGTGGACATCCTCCTCGGCAAGCGCACCGCCAAGGTGATCCAGTTCGACCACGACCAGCTGTCCGTCTTCGGCATCGGCGAGGACCTCGCCGAGGGCGAGTGGCGCGGCGCCATCCGCCAGCTGCTGGCCCAGGGGCTGCTCGCGGTCGAGGGGGAGTACGGCACGCTGGTGCTCACCGAGGACAGCGGCACGGTGCTGCGCGGCGAGCGGGAGGTCCCGCTGCGCAAGGAGCCGAAGAAGCCGGCCGTCTCCCGCTCCGCCTCGGGCTCCGGGCGGGGCGGCGGCAAGGCCAAGGCCGCCGTGGCCGAGCTGCCCGAGGAACTCCAGCCCGCCTTCGAGGCGCTGCGGGTGTGGCGCACCGGGCAGGCCAAGGAGCAGGGCGTGCCGCCGTACATCATCTTCAACGACGCCACCCTGCGCGCGATCGTCTCCAGCATGCCGGGCTCTCTGCGGGACCTGGCCGGCATCAGCGGGGTCGGCGAGAAGAAGCTGGCGACGTACGGCGAGGAGGTGCTCGCCGTGCTGTCCTCCCTGAACGGATCGGCTCCGGCCGCCACCGAGCCGCCCGCACCGGGCGAGGCCCCGGAGGACGACTGGCCGGGCCCGGAGGACGAGCCGGAGCCGGAGGACTGGATATAGCAGGACCGGGAAGGCGCCGCCCGTTCCGGAACGGGCGGCTCAGGACAGTGCCTTGAGGCCCGGTGCGAAGGTGATCAGCAGCGGGAGGAGCGGTACCAGCGCGGCGACCGTCGTGGTCAGGGCGCGCTGGCGGCGCAGCAGCCGCGGGGGCGGTTCCAGCAGCCGGTCCACCCGCTCGCCCAGCAGCCGGCGGCTGGAGGCGCAGGACAGGACGCCCCGGTGCTGGTTCAGCTCGATCAGCGCGAGCGCGGTGGTCAGATGGCCGCAGCGCCGGGAGGCGGCGTCGTCGGCGGCCAGTTCCACCAGGCGGTGCGTCTGGTCGCGGAAGTGGGCGAAGAGCGGCACCCGGGGAAAGCCCGTGGCCAGCGCGCCGGACAGATGCAGCAGCCAGTCGTGGTGGGCGCGCGCGTGGCCGCGCTCATGGGTGAGGACGGCGTCCAGCTGGTGGCCGGTCAGCCGGTGCAGCGCGCCGGTGGTGACCACCAGCTGCGGGGGATGCCCCGGCATCCACCAGGCGTCCGGGTACTCGTCCTCCAGCACCAGCATCGGGCCCCGCGCCATCGGCAGTCCCGCGGGCAGGTCCGGGGCGCGTTCGCGCAGTTCGGCGCGGGCCTGGCCGCGGCTGCGGCGGGCCTCCACCAGTTCCCGGCCGAGCATCGCCGTGGTCCAGGCGGCGCCGCCGGCCAGCAGGACGGTGAGGACGGCGGCCCACACCGGCGCGGCGGACAGGTCGTAGGCGGCGGTCACGGCGGGCGGCGCGGGGGCGAACACATGGTCGCGCACGGTGTGGAAGACCGCCGCGGTGCCCAGTGTCAGCGCGGCCAGGCAGCACAGCAGGACGGTGGCGACCAGGCACTGCCACACCCACAGCGCGACCACGGGTTCCCGCTCGGGCCAGTCGGCCCGGGTCAGCGCGCGCGGTGCCGGCCCGGCCGCCGTCAGGGCGACAACGGTGAGCAGGAGCAGGCAGACGGTCATGCCGGGGCTCCGGTTCCTGGTCGGAGAGGGGGTTCGCGGACGGGTGGCGCGAAAGGGGGCGGCGCGGGTGGCCGCCGTGGGTGGTGCGTGCTGCCGCCAGTATGACGAAGAGGGGCGCCGCGAGTCAGGTACCGGGAGCGAACCGTCCGCCCCCGGCCCGCCCCGCGGCGCCCACCGGATCAGGCCGAGGGCACGATCCGGCCGGTCACCTCGCCGAGGCCCACCCGGGTCCCGTCAGGACCGGGCGCCCAGGCCGTCAGGGTCACCACGTCGCCGTCCTCCAGGAAGGCGCGCTTGCCGTCGGGCAGTTCGAGGGGGTTGCGGCCGTTCCAGGTCAGCTCCAGGAGGGAGCCGCGCTGCCGTTCCTCGGGTCCGCTCACGGTGCCGGAGCCGTACAGGTCGCCGGTGCGCAGGGAGGCGCCGTTGACCGTCATCTGGGCGAGCTGCTGGGCGGCGGTCCAGTACATGGCGGAGAAGGGCGGCTCGGAGATCACCTCGCCGTTGAGGGCCACGGAGATCCGCAGGTCGTAGCCGCCGGGCTCGATGCCGGGCGCAGCGTCGTCCAGATAGGGCAGCAGCGGGTGGGTGCGCTCGGGCGGCGCCACCCGGGCGTGCTCCAGGGCGTCCAGGGGGGTGATCCAGGCCGACACGGAGGTGGAGAAGGACTTGCCGAGGAACGGGCCGAGGGGCACGTACTCCCAGGCCTGGATGTCGCGCGCGGACCAGTCGTTGAGCAGGAACAGCCCGAAGACGTGCTCGCGGAAGTCGCCGAGCGCGACCGGGGTCCCCTGCTCGCTCGGCACGCCCACCACGAAGCCGACCTCGGCCTCGATGTCCAGCCGGATCGAGGGGCCGAACACCGGCGCCGGGTCGGCGGGACCCTTGCGCTGCCCGGAGGGCCGTACGACATCCGTGCCCGAGACCACGACGGTGCCGGAGCGGCCGTGGTAACCGATCGGCAGATGCTTCCAGTTGGGGGTGAGGGAGTCCGCGGCGTCCGGGCGGAAGACCTTGCCGACGTTACGGGCGTGGTGCTCCGAGGCGTAGAAGTCGACGTAGTCCGCGACCTCGAAGGGCAGGTGCAGGGACACCTCGGACAGCGGGTGGAACAGGGGCGCGAGCGTCTCGCGGTACGCGGGGTCGGTGACCCAGGAGGTGATCGCGGAGCGCACCTCGGTCCAGGTGGCGCGCCCGGCCGCCAGCAGCGGGTTGAGGACGGGGCGGGCGAGCAGCGCTTGGTGCGGCGAGCCGAGGGCCGCGGCCGCGGCGCCTGCGTCGAGGACCTGGTCCCCGAGCCGGACGCCCACCCTGCGCTCCGAGCTGCCGGAGGGCGAGAACACGCCAAGGGGAAGGTTGTGCGGGCCGAAGGGGTCGCCCTCGGGGACGTCGAAGGGGGGCATCGGGGTACTGCCTCGCTCTCATCCAGGCCATGCATGGCGATGCGTTGCACGTGAACGAGCCACACGTTACGGCCGGGACACCGGTCTTGGGCAGTGGCTGGGGGGTTGCCCCCGTAGTGCCTCAAGAGTTCGCAATGTCCGAAAGACCCTTGTCGGATCCGGTAGTTCCGGCTTAGCGTCCTCCGGGGGAGACGGACGGGGTGGATCCGTTCCCCTGGGGGGACACGTGGGGGGACCCGTGGCCGAAGACACCGTCGGTGCGTCCGTGCAGGTCGACCGTGAGGTGCCGGGACTGATCGTCAAGTTCGGCGCCTACCCGCTGCACCACGGCGGGGTGGGCGCGATCCGCAGCCTGGGCAGGCTCGGCGTGCCCATGTACGCGATCACCGAGGACCCGTACACACCGGCGGCCGCCTCGCGCTATCTGCGCAGGGCGTTCGTCTGGCCGACGACCGGCGCGGAGGAGGCCGGGCAGCTGGTCGGGGGGCTGCTGCGCATCGGCCGCCGGATCGGCCGCCCGGCCGTGCTGATCCCGACGGACGAGGAGGCGGCCGTCCTGATCGCCGAGCACCGGGAGGAGCTGGCCGGACCCTTCCTCTGCCCGCCGGTGGACCCCGGGCTGCCGCGCCGGGTGGCCAGCAAGCAGGGGCTGCACGAACTGTGCGAGGAGCACGGACACGGGCTCGCGAGCCCGGCGGCGGCCTTCCCGCGGTCGTACGAGGAGGTCGTGGCCTTCGCCGACACCGCGAGCTTCCCGGTGGTGGCCAAGAACCGGGAGGCGTTCCTGCGCCGCAGCCGGCCCGCCGTGGCCGGCACCACGCGGATCGCCACCCGCGCGGGCCTGCTCGCCCTGGCCCGCGCATGGGGGCCGGACCCCGGGGTGATCCTCCAGGAGTACCTGCCGCGCGAGCAGGCCGAGGACTGGATCGTGCACGCCTGCTTCGACCGGGACGCGAACCCGCTGGCGCTGTTCACCGGGGTGAAGGTGCGGTCCTGGCCGCCGCACGCGGGCATGACCGCGCACGCGTACGTCGTCGACAACCCCGAACTCGCCGACCTGGCGGCGCGGTTCGTGAAGCGGATCGGGTTCAGCGGGGTGGCCGACCTGGATCTGCGCTTCGACCGCCGCGACGGGCGGTACAAGCTGCTGGACTTCAATCCGCGGATGGGCGCGCAGTTCCGGCTGTTCGAGAGCGCGGCGGGCGTGGACGTCGTACGGGCGCTGCACCTCGATCTGACCGGGCGCCCGGTGCCCGAGGGGGAGCAGCGTGCCGGGCGGCGCTATGTCGTGGAGAACATCGATCTGCCGGCCCTGCTCGCCTACCGCCGCGGCGGCTATACGACCCCGCACGCGCCGGCGCGGGCGAGCGGGACGGAGCTGGCCTGGTTCGCGGGGGACGATCCGCTGCCGTTCCTCACCATGCTCGCCCGCTTCGTGCGGCCGGGCGCGCGGCATCTGCGTCAGCTGTGGCAGGAGCGTCGCCGCGGCACACCCAAGTAGGCCATGCGGCACACCCAAGCAGGCCATGAGGAAACGCGTCCTGGGGAGGGACTTCGTGATCCGACCGGTTGCAGTCATCGGGGCGGGGCCGTTCGGCCTGTCCACCGCCGCCCATCTGCGGGCGCGCGGCCTGCCCGTACGGGTCTTCGGCGACCCCATGGTCAGCTGGCGCGCCCATATGCCCGAGGGCATGCTGCTGAAATCGACCCCCGCCGCCTCCAGCCTCGACTGCCCGCAGCCCGGCCACACCCTCGCCGACTACTGCGCCGCGGCCGGGCTCCGGCGGCTGGTCAGCGACGAGGACGTGATCCCGGTGGAGACCTTCATCGGGTACGGCGAGTGGTTCCAGCGGCGGCTCGTGCCGCAGCTGGAGCGGGTGCGGGTGGTCTCCGTGGAGCCGGCCGGGCGGGACGCGGGCCGGGGCTTCGAACTCAAGCTGGACTCGGGCGAGTCGTTCGTCGCGCGGGCGGTCGTGGTGGCCACCGGGCTGTCCGGCCTCGCCCATCTCCCGGCCGAGCTGCGACGGGCGGCCGGTGCCGAGCCCGCTCCCGGGGGCCCCGTCTCGCACAGCTCCCAGCACCATGACCTCACGCGGTTCGCCGGCAAGGAGCTGATCGTGGTCGGCGCCGGGCAGTCCGCGCTGGAGACGGCCGCGCTCGCGGCGGAGGCCGGGGCCCGGGTGCGGGTGGTGGCGCGGGGGCGCGGCCGGGTCGCGTTCGGGGCGCCGCCCTGGGAGCAGCCGAGGCTGCGTCCCGAGTCGCCGTTCGGGCGGGCCTGGTCGCTGTGGGCGTTCAGCTACTGCCCGCACCCCTACCGCTTCCTGCCCGAGCCCACCCGGCACTTCCTGGTGCGCCGGGTGCTCGGCCCGCTCGGCGCCTGGTGGCTGCGGGAGCGGTTCGAGGGCGCCGTCCAGGTGACGGACGTCGAGCGGGTGCTGGGCGCGGCGGCGGAGGACGGCGGCCCGGTGCTGACCGTGCGCACGCACGGCGGCCGCGTCGAGCACCTCACCGCCGACCATGTCGTCGCCGCGACCGGCTACCGGGTGGACATCGCCGCGATGGACTTCCTCGGCCCCACCCTGCGCACCCACCTCGCCACCAGCCGCGGCACCCCGCGCCTGGGCGCCGGCTACGTCTCCTCGGTCCCCGGCCTCTACTTCACCGGCCTGCCGGCCGCCTCCTCCTACGGCCCGGTGATGCGCTTCGTGTGCGGCACGGAATTCGCCTCACCGAGGCTGGCGGGACATCTGGCGGGGGCGCACGGGTGAGCACCGGTGGCGGGGAGCGGGGGCGCACGGGTGAGCACCGGGGCGGGGCCGGACAGCCGCCCCCGCCCCCGTCCCCGCCCCCATCACCACGTCCCCCAAGCCCACTTGAAGTCACCTCCCACACAAGTCCGGGTAATGACACGGGAGTCGGGGTGGGACGCACAGGCCGGTGGAGGGGGTGGGTCCGTATTCTCGGATCATGGTTTCCTCCCCCGCGTACGCACTGATCGCCACCGACCTGGACGGGACGCTGCTGCGCGGCGACGACACCGTCTCCGAGCGTTCGCTGGCCGCGCTCGCGCGGGCGGAGCGGGCCGGGGCCCGGCATCTGGTGGTCACCGGCCGCCCGGCCCCCAGAGTCCGCCCGCTGCTGACCGCCCTCGGCAGTACGGGGCTCGCGGTGTGCGGGCAGGGGGCGCAGGTGTACGACGCCGGGTCCGGCCGCATGCTGTGGTCGGTCCGGCTGGACCGGGAGCTGGCCGAGACCGCGCTCGGCAAGATCGAGGCGGAGGTGGGCCCGGTGTTCGCGGCCGTCGACCAGGACGGCACGGACGGGCTCACCCTGATCGAACCCGGATACCGGATGCCGCATCCGACCCTGCCCGCGGTCGGGGTGGCCCGGCGCGACGATCTGTGGGGCGCGCCGATCAGCAAGGTGCTGCTGCGCCACGCCACCCTGTCCGACGACGAGTTGGCGGCGGCGGCCCGCTCGGTGGTGGGCTCGCTGGCCACGGTCACGATGTCGGGACCCGGGACCGTGGAGCTCCAGCCGTGCGGGGTGACCAAGGCGACCGGCCTCGCGCGGGCCGCCGAGCGGCTCGGGATCCCCGCGGCGGACGCCCTCGCCTTCGGTGACATGCCCAACGACATCCCGATGTTCCGCTGGGCGGCGCACGGCGTCGCGATGGCGAACGCCCACCCCGAGCTGAAGGCGGTCGCCGACGAGGTCACGACGTCGAACGAGGACGACGGCATCGCCGTCGTCCTCGAAAGGCTGTTCCCGGCCGGACGGCCGGGAACAGCGGGGGTGCCGAAGGCCCTGGGGCCCGGCGTCGGTCAGTAGGCGCCGTTGACGTTGTCGATCGAGCCGTACCGCGCCGCCGCGTAGTTGCAGGCGGCGGTGATGTTCGCGACCGGGTCGTAGATGTTGAACGACGTTCCGGCCACGTGGTACGCGTTGAAGGTCGGGTCGATCACCTGGAGCAGACCCTTGGACGGTATGCCCTTGGCCGCGTTGGAGTCCCACAGGTTGATGGCGTTCGGGTTGCCCGAGGACTCGCGGATGATGTTGCGGTGGATGCCGTTGTAGGAGCCCGGGATGTGCTTCTCGGCCATGATCGCGAGGGACTCGCGGATCCAGCCGTCGAGGTTGTTCGGGTACCCGGCGGGCGTGGTGGCGGCCGAGGTCGTACCGGTGGTGGCGGACGCGGTCGCCGCGCCCACGAGGGGCATGGCGAGCACGGCCGCGCCGGTGCCGGCGACGGCGATCAGACGGACGAGACGGTTGGCGCGGGTACGACGCGGCTGAGCGGCAGCAGACATGGGGGCTTTCCTCTCCTACGCCTGCGAGGTGAGCTGTCGGGTTCGGGCGGGGAGGTGCCCGGTCGCGCCCCGTGAGAGGCGTGGCTTTACCCCAAGCCGTCCGGTGCGAACACGCGGTGCGGCGCGCTGTGTCACGCGCTGCGCCATGTGAGTCGTCCGGTTCGGCGACTTACCTGGGTCCCCCGCTCCTGCCGTACGAATGAGTTCGTCGATGGGTGTACGGGCGGCGGCAGGATTAGGCGTCCGCCCGATGGCTCGGGAACGTATGCGAGAGCACATGCCGGGAACAAGCGCTGAATTGTTATATCGAGGCATTTGGCCTTGATCATCAGCCTATGGGGTACTTGATCCTTTGCGAATGCCAACGCTCAACTCGCTTACGACACGCGGCGAGAGGGGGTGTCGGCGGGTTACCGGCGGGAAGTCGGCCAGGTGACCCAATTCACGAAATGGCAAACTGTGGAAAATCGGGCATGGGGGATTCGTCCCTCGGTGGGGCGGAGTCGATACTCCGCTCATCTCCGAGGTCACGATGAAGTTCCCGATTACCTGTTAAGTGGATAAATGTCCGTTGTCATCATCCGAGCGGGGGTATGCCGGTCATGATCCGTTACCGCCCGGGCTGGACGGGTGGGTGCGGGGTGGGCGCTATCGGTGATCGAAACCGGACCGGATACGCTGACTTGAGTGATGGCAGCGACCTATCGACAAACCGCGTAATCGGCAGCAGACACCAGCAGACAGGAGACCCCTCGTGACCGTCGTCGGGCCGTTCGGGCTGAGCGTGCGGGACCAGGCTCTCGAAGCCGATGTCCAGGCCGGATTGGCGGCTGTCGAGGAAGGCCTGCTAGAGGCCACGAAGAGCGAGGTCCCGTTCATCACGGGGGCCGCGCAGCACCTCGTACGGGCCGGCGGCAAGCGCTTCAGGCCGCTGCTCGTGATGCTCGCGGCGCAGTTCGGCGACCCCTACGCGCCCGGAGTGGTGCCGTCGGCCGTGGTCGTGGAACTGACCCATCTGGCCACGCTCTACCACGACGACGTCATGGACGAGGCCGCCGTACGCCGGGGCGTGGACAGCGCCAACACCCGCTGGGGCAACTCCGTCGCGGTCCTCACCGGCGACTTCCTCTTCGCCCGTGCCTCCCAGATCCTCGCCGACCTCGGCCCCGAGGCGGTCCGGGTCCAGGCCCTCGCGTTCGAACGCCTGGTCACCGGCCAGATCCTGGAGACCGCGGGACCCACCGACGGCCGCGACCCGGTCGAGCACTACCTCGACGTCCTCGGCGGCAAGACCGGCTCGCTGGTCGCGGTGTCCTGCCGGTTCGGCGCGATGATGTCCGGCGCCGACGAGACGGTCGTGGACGTGCTCACCCAGTACGGCGAGCGGCTCGGCGTGGCCTTCCAGCTCGCCGACGACTACCTGGACATCGCCTCCGACTCCCATGAGTCAGGCAAGACCCCCGGCACCGATCTGCGCGAGGGCATCCCGACCCTGCCCGTGCTGCGGCTGCGCGAGCGGGCCGCCCGGCTCGGCCTGCCCGAGGACCTCGCCCTGTGCGAGCTGCTGGACTCCGACCTCGCCGACGACGCCCGGCACGCCGAGGCGCTGGCCGCGCTGCGCGCCCACCCGGCCCTGGAGCAGGCCCGCCGGGACACCGTGCGGTACGCGGAGGAGGCGCGCGCCGCGCTCGCCCCGCTGCGGGAGTGCGATGCCAAGGTGGCGCTGACGGAGCTGTGCGACGCGGTGGTGCACCGGGCCGGGTGACCGCCCGTGTCCGTGCCCCGGACAACCACCCGTTCGGCGTCCACCAGGTGGCCGTACCCCCGCTTCCCGTCGCATCCTGCCCGTAGGGATGTGTGTTCGGGATGTGTTCGAGCCCCTAGGGGTGCGCCCTACGTGTCATACCGCAGTCGTACGCCGAGTTGGCTCCGAGGGCTGACGATTCCTCACCGCGGATTTGGTCGTATGGACACCACGGACATCACCACTCCTCACCGATTCGGGTGAGAATGGCGGCTCGGGTGGACCAGCGTGAGGGCAGCCGCCGCCGACGACGGAGGTAAGGCACACATGGCACCGTACGAATCCGACGACGCAGTGGGCGCCGCGCGGGACGAGGAGACGCGCTCGGGCCGCCGCAAGGCCGCTCGGTACGCCGTCCCGGTCGCGGTGGTCGGGGTGGCCGCGGCCACCATCGGGCTGGTCCCGGCGCTCGCCGACTCCGGCGACCCGGACCTGCCCAAGGTCACCGCCCAGCAGCTCATCGACAAGATCGCCAAGTCGGACGTGCAGCAGCTGTCCGGCACCGTGAAGATCAGCACCGATCTGGGCCTGCCGGACCTCGGCGGCCTGGAGAGCGGCCTCGCCTCCGGCATGGCCCAGGGCTCCGGCGCGGGTTCCGGCTCCGCCGCCGACCCGAGCTCCCGGCTGACCGAACTGCTCTCCGGCACCCACACCCTGCGCGTCGCGGCCGACGGCCCGGACCGGCAGAAGCTCTCGCTCCTGGAGCAGGGCGCCGAGTACAGCGTCATCCACAACGGCAAGGACGTCTGGGGCTACGACAGCAAGAGCGACCAGGTCTCCCACGGCACCGCGCCCGCCGCGGGCAAGGACCGCACCGAGCCCCCGGCCACGCCCAAGGACTTCGCCGAGCAGGCGCTGAAGGCGGTGGACGACACCACCTCGGTGACCGTCGACGGCACCGCCCAGGTCGCCGGGCGCGACGCCTACAAGCTGCAGATCAAGCCCCGCCAGTCCGGCACCACGGTCGGCGCGATCAACATCGCGGTGGACGCGAAGACCGGCATGCCGCTGAAGTTCACCCTGACCCCGAAGAGCGGCGGCGCCGCCGTGCTCGACGCGGGCTTCACCCAGGTCTCCTTCGCCCGGCCCGCCGCCTCCACGTTCGCCTTCACCCCGCCGAAGGGCGCGAAGGTCACCGAGCAGCAGGACGGTTCGCTGAAGGACGGCGCGGACAAGGGCGCGGAGCGGCCCGGCCCCGGCAAGGGCCTGGAGGGCACGGACGGCGCCAAGGGCCTCGAAGGCAAGGGCGCCCCCAAGGTGATCGGCAAGGGCTGGACCTCCATCGCCACCTTCGACTCCGGCGCCAAGGGCGGCCTGCCCACCGGCGACAAGGGCGGCGACCTCGGCGGCTTCCTCGGCTCGCTGGGCGACAAGGTCTCCGGAAAGTTCGGCAAGGGCACGGTCTTCTCCACCCGCCTGGTCAACGTCCTGATGACCGACGACGGCAAGGTCTACGCCGGCGCGGTCACCAAGGACGCGCTGGTGAAGGCGGCGGACGCGGGCAAGTAGGCCGCACCCGCCGAGGGGAGTCGACGGGGGAGTCGTCGGGAACCGGCGGGAGTCGTCGGGTGCCCGCGGGAGTCGTCGGAAACCGGTGGAAGCCGTCGGGAGCCGACGGGATTCGAGGAGGGGAAGCCGATGGACCCGGTACGGCCCGATCCGGACCCGGTACGGCCCGATCCGGACCCGGTACGGCCCGATCCGGACCCGGTACGGCCCGATTCGGACCCGGTGCGGCCCGGGGACGCGGACGGCGTGATCGCCACCCGCGGCCTCACCAAGCGCTACCGGGGCGGGCAACTCGCCGTGGACGGTCTCGATCTGACCGTCCCGGCGGGCAGCGTCTTCGGCTTCCTCGGCCCGAACGGCTCCGGCAAGACCACCACCATCCGCATGCTGATGGGCCTGATCGAGCCGACCTCCGGCACGGCCCGCGTCCTGGGCCTGCCCATGCCGCGGGCCGCCCGGACGGTCCTGCCACAGGTCGGCGCGCTCATCGAGGGCCCCGCCCTGTACGGCCATCTCTCCGGCCGGGACAATCTGCTGCGCCTGGACGCGGCCGACCCGACCGCCGACCCGCGCACCCGGGCCGCCCGGGTCGCCGCCGCCCTGGAGCGGGTGGGTCTCGCGGCGGCCGCGGGCAAGCGGGCGAAGGCGTACTCACTCGGCATGAAGCAGCGCCTGGGTCTGGCCGCCGCGCTGCTGCGACCGCGCCGGCTGCTGGTCCTGGACGAGCCGACCAACGGCCTCGACCCGCAGGGCATGCGCGAGATCCGCACCCTGATCAGGGAACTCGCCGCCGACGGCAGCACCGTCTTCCTCTCCTCCCACCTCCTGGACGAGATCGAGCAGGTGTGCACCCATGTGGCCGTGATGGCCCGCGGCCGGCTGCTCGCCCAGGGCGCCATGGCCGACCTCGCGGCGGGGGCGCGCGACCGCCTGGTGGTGACCACCCCGGACCCGGCGGAGGCCGCCCGGGTGCTGAAGGAGCAGGGCGCCGCCGATGTCACCGCCGACGGCGACCGGGTCACCGGCGAGCCGCCCGACCGCGACCTCGCCGAGGTGAACGCGGCCCTGGTCGCGGCGGGCGTACGGGTACGGGGGTTCACCCTCCGCCGGGCCTCCCTGGAGGACTCGTTCGTGGCACTGACGGGGGAGGGTTTCGATGTCGCGCGCTGACACAGCGACCACGGCCGCCGCCGAGCGCGGGCCCCACCCGCTGTGGACGCTCGGCCTGCTGCGCAGCGAACTGCTCACCACGCTCCGCCGCTGGCGGGCGCTCGTACTGCTCGGGGTGCTGGCGGCGGTGCCGGTGCTGATCGGGGTCGTGGTGAAGGTCCGGGCGGGCGGCGGCTCGTCCGGCGCGGCCGGGCCCGCCTTCCTCGGCCAGGTCACCGACAACGGCCTCTTCCTGGTGTGCACGGCGCTGGCCGCGACCCTTCCGTTCTTCCTGCCGATGGCGGTCGGCGTCGTCGCGGGCGACTCGATCGCGGGCGAGGCCGACGCGGGCACCCTGCGCTACCTCCTGGTGGCCCCGGCCGGACGCACCCGCCTGCTGCTCGTCAAGTACGCGACGGTGGTGGCGTTCTGCCTGCTGGCCACGCTGGTGGTCGCCGTCTCCGCCCTGCTGACCGGCGTACTGCTCTTCCCGGTCGGCGACCTGATGACCATCTCCGGTACGACCATCAGCTTCACCGACGGCCTGCTGCGGGCCCTGCTGATCGCGCTGGTGGTGGCCGCGTCCCTGATCGGCGTGGCGGCCCTCGGCCTCTTCGTCTCCACCCTGACCAGCAGCGGCATCGCGGCGATGGCGGCCACCGTCGGCCTGGTCGTCACCGCCCAGATCCTCGACCAGTTCCCCCAGTTGCACGCCGTACGGCCGTACCTCTTCTCCCACTACTGGCTGTCCTTCGCCGACCTGATGCGCGACCCCGTCTACTGGCACGACCTCGTCCGCGGCCTCGGCCTCCAGGCTTTGTACGCGGCGGTGTTCGGCTCGGCGGCGTGGGCGCGGTTCACCACGAAGGACATCACCACCTAGCCGAACCGGCCACCGCCAGCAGCAGTTCCTCCCGGCCGGGCGCCGCCACCAACTGGAGCCCCACCGGGCAGCCGTCCCGGCCGAGCCCCGCGGGCAGGCTGAGCGCCGGGTGCCCGCTGAGGTTGAACGCCCAGGTGAGAGCGGTGGAGTAGCGGTCTCCCGGGCCGTCGTGGCCATGGGCGGCGCAGGGGGTGGTGGGCGTCAGCAGGAGGTCGGCGCGGCGGAAGAGGGCGGCGAGACGACGGTCGTTGACGGCACGGACGCGGGCGGCCGTACGGAGATCGCCGCCGCCCCGCAGGGCGAGCCAGGCGGGGCCCGGGTCTTCGAGGCGGAGGGGCTTTCCGGGCGGCAGCAGGCGTACGGCTCCCGCGTCCGCGAGCCGGCGGGCGGCGGCGTGGGCGAGCGCGACCGGCTCGGGGTCGGGGCCGGCGAAGCCGAGATCGGGCGACCACAGGGCGGTGGGCGTGCCGAGGTCCGCCGACCACAGGGCGGTGGGCGTACGGCGCTCACCGCTGCCCGGGGTCTCGGCCGGGCCGGTCAGCACCCGCCAGCACGCCTCCGCGTCCGCCGCGCACCGGGCCAGCACGCCGGGCGCCGCGAGCCCCGTGCGGTCGGTGGAGGGAAGCCGCCCGTTGGTCGCCTTCAGGCCGACCACCCCGCACCACGCGGCCGGGATCCGCACCGAGCCCGCCCCGTCGGTGCCGGTGGCCAGCGGCACCAGCCCGGCGGCCACGGCGGCGGCGGAACCCGCCGAGGAACCGCCGGGCGCCCGGTCGTACCGCCAGGGGTTGACCGTACGGCCGTACCGCCCAAGTCCCCATGTCTGCCAGGCGGTTCCCGGCCCCGGCACGGCGGTGGCCCCCACCGGGACGCACCCGGCGGCGATCAGCGGCCCCGCCCCGCGCAGCCCCCGCTTCCCCTTCACCCCGATCGGCACCCCGGCCAGCGGCAGGTGTTCCCCCGCCGCGATCCGCTCGTCCACCGCCCGCGCGCCCCGCAGCGCGGCCTCCTCCCACACCTCCGCGAAGGCGCACAGCACCGGGTCGACGCGCTCGATCCGCGCCAGCGCGGCGGAGACCGCCCCGACGGCCGTGGCCGCGCCGGAGCGCACGGCCGCGGCGATCTCCCGAGCACTGGTCATGGTGCCGTCTCTCCCTTCAGGTGGCGTCGTTGAACAGCACATCCGCGGCCGCCGTCGCGGTTCCCGGCCGGGCCCCGCGGGCCGTTGGGACGAGGCTGTGACGTCGGCGTGACGCGGAGGCGGGCATGGAACGGACACACTGGTTCGCAGGACGCGTGCGGCCGGTGCGCGGCGCGGGGGAGTGAGGGAAGGACCGATGGCTCGACTGAGCTTCGAGAAGAAGCGGGTGCCGGGACCCGTGGCGCACCCGGCGGCGGTGCCCGTCCGGGTGTACGGCGCGGGCGGCGCGTCCGTGGGCGGAGCGGCGGTCGTGGCGGCACCGGGTGAAGAGATCCAGCAGGCCGTCCTGAACCACCTCCAGCGCCTCGCCATCAGCCTCGGCACCCCCATACGGGCCACCATCCAGGACGACCGCGCCGGTTGTGTCGTCCCGCTGGAGGTGTTCGCGGACGGCTCCAGCCGGGTCACGGGCAAGGCCGTCCGGGTCGCTCAGCCCGAGGCACCGGAATTCCTCCGGCCCCCGAGGGGCGAGTTCGGCCCGGCACCGGTCATGGGGGCGGCGGTGCCGGGATCCGCCGTAGCTTCCGCCGCGCCCGTCGTGGACGTACCGGCGCCCGTCGTGGACGCACCGGAGCCCGCCGTAGACGTCCCCGCGCCCGTCGTGATCGCTCCCGCGCCCGTCGTGAGTGCCCCCCGGCCGCTCACCGCCGCGCCCGCGTCCGCGCCCGCGCCCGCGCCGAGGCTCTCCGAGACCACCACCGGCTGGCCCGCCGAGTCCGTCCCCGCGACCACCGCCACTCCCACCCCGCCCCGCGGCTTCGACGCCGTGGCCGAAGAGGTGCTCGGGGACGGTCCGGTCACCGAGACCGTGGAGGGGGCCGAACTGCTCACCGAGCCGATGACGCGGATCAACGAGGCCGTGCGCGCGGGCCGGATCGAGGACGCGGCGGAACTCGTCGAGCGCACGGTCGAGGAAGCCGTCACCGTCCTCGGCGCCGACCACGCCGAGGTGCTGCACCTGCGCGAACTGGCCGCCTACATCGCCTACCTGGCGGGCGAACCGGTACGCGCCTGCCGGCTCTCCCTGGACCTGGCCCAACTGCGCCGCATCGCGCGGGACGCGGACGCGGCCTACGGCAATGTGCAGAGCGCCTCGACCGCCTGGCGTGCCGTACGGGACCCGGAGGAGGGGCTGCGGCTGGGCCGCGACCTGATAGACCTCTGGACCGACCTCGCCGCCGAACCGGGCCCCGCCGCCGACGACCCCCGGCCCCTGGAATCCGCCCGCGCCCGCATGCTCCGCCTCACCGACCGGGCCTCCCGGGCCGAGCGGACGGCCGAGCACGGAGCGGCGTGACCGCTCCCCGCACGGCTGCGGAAACGATCAGGCGTCCACCGAGGCCCCACCCGGAGCCTCGGTGCGGGGGGCACCGGCTCAGCGGTCGGACGGCATGGCCTCGTGGAAGTAGAGGACTGCCAGCGGGGAAGGCCCCACTCCAGATAGGGGCCAGGGAGCCGCAGTCCTCACCGGCTGTGCTCCCGTATGTGTAAGCGCTCGGCTCAGGACAGCGGCAGGTCCACGAGCATCACGGCGTAGACCGGGGAGTCGGGGAACGGCTGGTCCTCTCCGACCTTCCGGTACCCCCAGGACTCGTACAGGGCCTGGACCTTCGGGTGCGTCACGTCCACGAGCAGCACCGCCAGGTCATCGTCCTGGGCATCCATCAGCGCCCGGTGCAGCCGCTCCGAAACGCCCTTGCCCCGCCACGGAGGGCGGACTTGAAGCTCGGAGAAATGGAAGGTGCGGGACTTCTCCGGCGCCGGGTTCAGGTGCTCCCGCCACCACTCCCGGCCCTCCACGCCAGGAGCGCCGTACGTGAAGCCCACCGGCTCATCGCCGTCGTACGCGATCACGCACGAGAAGCCGGGGTTCCTGCCCCAATGGTCCACGAACCACGGGAACTTCTGCCGGAATTCGTCGTCCTCGATCACGTCGGCGTATACGTCCCGCTGCACATCGATCAGCGTTTGCCGGATCTCCGGAAGGTCGGCGTGGCCGTAGTGGCGCAGCTCCAAGGCGGAGGTCGTCATCGAGCTCGGCTCCATTCGGATCGGTAGCGGTCTTCCCACTCGCGCGCGGTACCGGAGCCCGGCGCAAGGGTGGTCAGGTCTCGGATGAAGTCTCCGAGGTATGAGCGCATCCGGCCGGGCAGGGTGCTGCCGCGCATGAGCGTGAACACCTGCTCCGCCGTGGCACACGCCTGGTCCACGTCACCCTGGTGAAGCTGGGTCAGAGCGAGCTGGAGGGTAGCCAGCGCACGGTTTCGCCGGAACTCCTGGGGAAGAGCGGCAAGGGCGCGGTGGGATGCCGCTTCCGCGCCCGCTGGGTCCCCGATGTCGTCCCGGACGTATGAGGTGATGGCCAGCAGTTCAGCGGGGCCATAGAACGCGACCCAGGTTGGGCGCGGGCTGTCCAGGGCCGACTTCGTCAGCGCTTCTTCGGCGTACCCCAGCGACCGCAGGGCGGATTGCCGGTCCCCGGACGCCGCGTGCCCGATGGCCGTGCGGGCGTGCGCGAGGGAGGCGAACAGCGGGTCTCGGCGCGCGGCGCTTGTGGCCTGCGCTGCCTGCGCGGCATGCACGGCTTCGGCGTAGTGCTGTCCCTGGCAGGCCAGCATGGCGTGCGAGTTCCACACGCGGAGTTCAGACTCAGCAGCGGCGCCCAGCCCGGCGAGGTGCAGTGCTCGGTTGAGGTGGTCCCGGGCACGGTCGCGCTGCCTGGCATCCACGGCCGACCAAGCGGCGGTGGCCGTATAGTCGGCGGCGACGCCGTACAACCGCTGCCGGACGCGTTGGGAGGCGGCCCGCTTCTGTAGCTCCAGGGCTTCGGCGGCGCCGGCGAGGGCGGCACGTTCCAGGGCCTCGTGACCGCCCGTGGAGGCGTCCAGGGCTGTCAGGGCGTCCAGGCCGCTACGGAGCCTGATCACGTCGGTGGTTCCGACCGCGTAGGGCCGGGTGGCGACCAGGGACACGGCGGCGGCCGTGCCGGTGGCGGCGGTGAGGAAATTCCTGCGGTTCACAGGGTCCTCCGTCCTGGTAGGGCTTCGTCGGTCCACCGGAGGAACAAAGCCCAGCTCCTCGGCGGTACGGTCGAATACTGCCTCTAGGGCTTCGCGCTGCCGTGAATGAGGCCAACGCGTCTTTCCGGTCAGCCAGTTGCGTACCGTGCGGTCACCCACGGTCCCTGCGTGGCCATGCGCCCGCAGGTGATCACTCACTGCCTCCCCCAACTCCACCTGCGTGAGCCCCGCTTCGGCGAGCGCATCCGCTAAGTGCCTGTTCTCGTCCACGGCTTCAAAGTAGCGAGATCGCAGGGTCGCCGTGCTGGAGCGGGCGCGAAATTTCCGGTTGCCCGCGTATCACGGCGGCCGGACATTTCCTCACAGGCTGTCACATCCCGTCGTTCACTGAGTGTGGACCGCCACCGGAAGGGACAGTGCGGCGGCCCTCTGGAGCAGCCCCGCCTTGCCGTGAGCGGGCTGTACCTCCCGCTCACCGACGAGGGGCCCTGATGACCGTGACCACCACTCCCAAAACAACCGGAAGCCCCGGCTACAGCGAGACCCTGCCGCGTGACCCCGAGAGCGCGGCCAGCGCCCGTCGCCTGGTGCGCACGGCCTGCGCGGCGTGGGGCCTGCACGGGACGGCTGATGACGGCGCCCTGGTCGTCTCCGAGCTGGTGTCCAACGCCGTGCGGCACGCCCGGCGGGAGTCCATCCGCGTCATGGTGGAGCGCACCGCGCCGGACAGGGTCCGCGTGGCCGTGTCGGACTTCTCTCACGCACTGCCCGAACTGCGCACGCCGGAGGACGACGAGGAGGGCGGGCGTGGCCTGGCCCTCGTGGCGGAGCTGGCGGCCGACTGGGGCACGCACGAGCGGCGCTGGGGCAAGGTCGTGTGGGCGGAGCTGGAGGGACGCGGATGAGCGACGACGAGCCCTCCGGCCGCAGCCTGGCCCGGGCCCACCTGTCGCAGTTGATCGAGTTATTCGGCACGGACGGGTGCCTGCGGATCAGCACCGACCCCTCTGAGCCCGACCCGGCCGCCGTCGCAGGAGAGCCGGAGAGGGACGAGCAGACGTGACCGCGCCCCAGGGCGCGGTGAAGCCCCGGCCGGTGAACTCCGCCGAAACCGGGCCCCGCCCGCCGATGACCCCGCCCCCCGGAATCCGCCCCGCGCGCGCATGCTGCGCCTCACTGACCGGGCCTCCTGGGCCGAGCGGGCGGCTGAGCACGGAGCGGTGTGACCGTCCCGCGCGCACCAGGGGTAACGACCAGCCCGCTACGGGCCCCTACGGCTCCTCGGGTGTTGGGGTCACGCGTCGACGGAGGCCCCACCCGGAGCCTCGGTGCGGGGCGTTCCGAGCCGGGTCTCCGCGACCTTCGACTCCAGGGCGGCCAGGGTCTTCCTCGACCGGCGTGCCGAGTGCAGGGCGCTGCCCGTGAGCAGCAGTAGGGCCACCCACACCAGGGCGAAACCGGCCCAGCGCTCGGGCGGCATGGCCTCGTGGAAGTAGAGGATGCCCAGCACGAACTGGAAGACGGGGGCCAGGTACTGGAGCAGGCCCAGGGTGGACAGCGGCACGCGGATCGCCGCCGCGCCGAAGCAGACCAGCGGCAGAGCGGTGACGGCACCGGTGGAGGCGAGCAGCGCCCCGTGCCCCGCGCCCTCGGTCGTGAAGGTGGAGTGCCCCTGTGCGCCGAGCCAGATCAGATAGCCGAGCGCGGGCAGGAACTGGATCGCGGTCTCGGCGGCCAGTGACTCGACACCGCCGAGACCCACCTTCTTCTTCACCAGCCCGTAGGTCGCGAAGCTGAACGCGAGGCAGAGCGAGATCCACGGCGGGTGGCCGTAGCCGACGGTCAGGACGACGACCGCGGCGAACCCGGTCGCCACCGCCACCCATTGCAGGGGCCGCAGCCGCTCCTTCAGCAGCAGCACGCCCATGGCGATGGTGACCAGCGGATTGATGAAGTACCCGAGGGACGCCTCCACCACATGGCCGGCGTTCACGGCCCAGATGTACACGCCCCAGTTGACGGTGATCACCGCGGCGGCCACGACCACCAGCGCCAGCCGGCGCGGCCGGCGCAGCAGTTCCCCGGCCCAGGCCCAGCGCCGTACGAACAGCAGGGCCACGGCGACGAAGACCAGCGACCACACCATCCGGTGGGCGAGGATCTCCATCGCCCCGGCGGGCTTCATCAGCGGCCAGAACAGGGGGACCAGGCCCCACATGCCATAGGCGGCGAAACCGTTCAGCAGACCTATGCGGTGCTCACCCTTGGACGTCCCGGGCACGGGCCCTCCCTCCGCTTCTCATGCGCCCACGTGCGCGCGGGCACGAAGGTAACGCCGCGCGCCTCCGGCTGTCATGTCCGTATCGCCATACGGTCATGACAGCCGGGGGCGCGTAGGAGAAGGCGCAGGTCGGGCGCCGGTCAGTCCTTGAGCGCGGCCTCGACGGCCTGGGCCAGCGGAGTCGTCGGGCGGCCGATCAGCCGGGAGAGGTCGCCGGAGTCGACCACCAGCTCGCCTCGTTCGATCGAGGGGTCCACCCCGGCGAGGATGGCGGCCAGCGGCTCGGGCAGCCCGGCGCCGACGAGGATGCCCGCCATCACCTCTTCGGTGACCGCGTTGTAGACGATCTCCCGGCCCGCCGCGCGGCTCAGCTCGGCCGCGTACTCGGCGAAGCTCCACGCCTCGTCGCCGCCCAGCTCGTACGTCCGGTTCTCGTGGCCCTCGCCGGTCAGCACCGCGACCGCGGCGGCCGCGTAGTCGGCGCGGGCGGCCGAGGAGACCCGGCCCTCGCCGGCCGCGGCCACGACGGCGCCGTGCTCCAGCACCGGGGCGAGCTGCTCGGTGTAGTTCTCGTGGTACCAGCCGTTGCGCAGCAGCGTGTACGGCAGGCCGGAGGCCAGCAGCACCTTCTCGGTGGCCCGGTGGTCGTCGGCCAGCGTGGCCTTCAGGCTGCCCGGGGCGCTGGTGTACACGAGCAGCGCCACGCCCGCCGCCTTCGCCGCCTCGATCACCACGGTGTGCTGCCGCACCCGGTCGTTGGCGAACTCGTTGCCCGAGATCAGCAGGACCTTGTCGCCCGCGGCGAACAGGGTGTCGAAGGTCTCGGGCGCGTTGTAGTCGGCGACGGCCAGCCGGACGCCGCGCGCCGCGAGGTCCGCGGCCTTCTTCTCGTCGCGTACGACGGCGGTGATCTGCTCCGCCGGAACCTTCTCCAGCAGCTGCTCCACGACGTGCCGGCCGAGGTGTCCGGTGGCTCCGGTGACGACGATGCTCATGGTCTCTGACACTCCTTGCGAGGGGGCTGGGGCACTAACCATACAGCTAGCGCTAACTAAAAGAAAGTGCACCCTCGCCCGGATATGACCCCGGTCATCGCCCGGCCATTGCCCCGGCCATCGTCCGGGCATGCGAAGAGGCCCGGGAACGGTCGTCCCGGGCCTCGTGAAGCGGTGTGCCGGTATCGGCGGGTGGGGTCAGCCGACGACCGTCCAGGTGTCGCCGCCCGCGAGCAGCGCGCCCAGGTCACCCTTGCCCTTCTGCTCGATCGCGGTGTCCAGCTGTTCGGTCATCTGCTCGTCGTAGACCGGCCGTTCGACCGAGCGGAAGACCCCGATCGGGGTGTGGTGCAGGGTGTCCGGATCGGCCAGCCGGGAGAGGGCGAAGGCGGTGGTCGGGGACGCGGCACCGGCGTCGTGGACCAGCAGCTCCGCCTCGTTCTCCGGGGTCACGGTGACCACCTCCAGGTCGCCGGTGCGCCGGTCGCGTACGACACCGCGCGCCCCCTCGGCGCCGAAGCGGATCGGCTGTCCGTGCTCCAGCCGGATCAGTGCCTCCTCGGCCTGCTGGCGGTCTTTGAGGGCGTCGAAGGCGCCGTCGTTGAAGATGTTGCAGTTCTGGTAGATCTCCACGAGTGCGGTGCCCGGGTGTGCGGCGGCGGCGCGCAGGACCTCGGTGAGG
>NZ_JBFBFF010000015.1:0-192475 GCF_040684035.1 Streptomyces sp. NPDC093018 | reverse complement strand
ACAACGCCCGGCATCTGGAGCAGTCCGGGGCGGCGGTCGCGCTGACCGGCGAGGTGACGGCGGCCCGGTTGCAGACAGCGGTGGGCCCCCTCCTGTCCGACGCCCACCTCCGGCGGGCCATGGCCGAGCGGGCCCGCATGTACGGCCGCCCGGACGCGGCGGACCGGCTGGTGGACGAGATCCTTTCGGCGGCGGCAGGCCGGCCGGTCACTGCTGGAGCCGGCCGACGTGGAGGGCCGTCCCTGCCTTGACGAGGACGGCGCACGCGTTGAACGCGGTCTGGTCCTTCCCCGGGGAAGGACCAGACCGCCGGGTTGATGGTCCAGCGCATTCCTAGGATGCGTCCCTGCGGGTCGGTGATCAGGAAGCTGCCGTGGGCCGGGCGATGGTCGTGATCCGGTCTGCCGTTCGGCCGGGCGTCGATGGACGGGCAGCCGAACAGCTTCTGAAGCAGCCGCCGACCGGTCGCCGGCCTGGGATGCCCAAGCGCCGGGTCAGCCACTCGATCACCGCGCGTTGCCCGGCGCTGTTGGCGGTGGGGCTATGGGGCAGCGGGATCCGGTGATGGTGCTGTTCGACTTCGGCGTTCAAGGGGATCGCCTCCGGGTGAGCCCAGGTCGAACGGGGATGCTTCGAGCACTTGGCGGGCGCTGTCGAGGGCGGCCTCCAGCCTGTCGCGATGGGGCTCGGGGAGGGCAGCGGAGCCCAATGCGCAGGCGGCGAGCGAGCGTTCGAACGAGGCCCTCCGGGCGGGTTCGAGGCTGCGGCGGACTCCGTCGTGGCCAAGAAGGTCGCGCAGCGCGTAGCCGTCACCGGATTCACTCGTTCGGCCGACCAGCTGGGAGAGGAGCTTTCGGGCGGCGGGCGTGTCCGGATCGGTTGCGTCGAGAGCGGTCAGCGCGAGGCGGGTGCTGAAGACGGCCAGGCCCCCGTCCGGTTCGAAGGCGAGGCAGTGGTCGATCGCGTGGTCGGCGGCACGCTGGTCACCGGGGCGGCAGAGCGCGGTGAGCGCCGAGGTGACCGCGTCCTCCCACGCGTCGCCCTGCTCGGTGTCCTCAAGCAGCGCGAGGGCACCGGGGAGGTCACCGGTGGTGGCGGAAGCGAGGACGGCGACCTGGCGGCCGTCGAGGATACGCAGCCCGATGCCGCGGTGTTCCTCGATGTGGCGCAGGGCCTCGCTCCAGCGGCCGGCGGTGGTGAGGGCTCGGGTGCCGTCGGCGAGGACGACCCTCCACAGCCAGGCCCGCACCTCGGTGAGCTGCTGGTCGGTCTCCGTGAGGCGTGCGGGGACCACGACTCCGTCGAGGACGGTCTCGGTGGAGCCGGCAACGGCTCGGTAGAGATCGAGGAGGAGTTGGTGGCCGCGTTGGTGGTGACCGGAGCGGATGTGGAGGCGGGCGAGGTTGACGATCGGCTCCAGCCCGCGGACGGCGCTCATCGCCGGGAGGGGCCCGTGGCTGAGGTAGAGGGCGGCGTGGCGGTGGCACAGCTCGCGGGCGTACTCCGGCAGGCCGAGATCAGACGCGAGGAGCGCTGTCTGGTTGAAGACGGTGGATGCCTGGCCCGGGTCGGCTCGCTGACCGCCCATGTCGGCCAGCGAGCAGAGCTGGCCGACCCGGGCGGTCAGGGGCAGGCACGCGGGCCGGATCCGGGGCACCAGCGGGAACCGCTGGGCGATCGGTCCGGTCGGGTGCACAGCTACTCCCAGGTGATGGTGATCGGGTGGTTCGGGCGCTCCAGGACGAAGTGGCCGGAGGCCAGGTCGGCGGTGCCGCGGCTGTCGGGGAGGGCGATGCGCGGCGTCCGCTCGCGGAAGCCGCTGTTCCAGACGCGGATCTCCTCGGAGACGAGGTCGGCGAGCGCGGCGCCTTCGGGCCCGTGTCCGATGACGCCGGTCTCGTAGGTCTTGCGGCCGTCGGCCGTGGGGTCGCCGGGGCGCAGAGTCAGGTAGGCGAGGGAGCCGTCCTGGACGGTGGCCATGGCACCCCAGCCGAACATCGGGGTGACGAGGCCGCGCTCGCGGGCGGCGGCGCTCACGCTCATGCGCATCAGGGAGTTGGGCAGCTTCAGGGCCAGCCACAGGTCCTGGTACTCGTACGTGGTGCCGCTCGGGATGGTCACCCCGGTCCAGGTCTCGTGGCGTCCGCTGTCGAGGACGCCGAGCAGCGGGCAGGCGTCGACCGCCGCGTCCTGGTCCTTGTGAACCTGGAGGGTGACGTCGCCCTCGCCGGTGAGGTCGACAGTGCGGCGGGCGTCGTCCATGCTGCCGCGCAGCGGCATGAAGACGGCGAGCTGGTCGTCGACGGAGGTCCAGCCGCCCTCGCGGCGCTCGAAGGCGATGGTGCGCGAGGCGGTGCCGCGCAGCCGCAGCGGCAGCACGATCCGGCCGGTGGGCTTGACCTGCTCAAGCCACGGCGTGGGCATCTCGCTGGTGCTCACGGTGGCGATGACCCGGTCGAACGGCGCGCCGTCGAGGTGGCCGAGCGCGCCGTCGCCGAGCACCACCTCGACGTTGGTGATGTCCGCGTCGGCGAGGTGCTTACGGGCGCCGTCGACGAGGTCCGCGTCCACGTCCACGGCCGTCACGTGCCCGTCGGTGCCGACGATCGTGGCCATGTAGGCGGCGTTGACGCCGGTGCCCGCACCGGCCTCGAAGATCCTCTCGCCGGGCCGCGGGTCGAGTTGCTCCAGCATCAGGGCGACGATCGCGGGCTGGGAGGCGGCACTGATCTGCGTGCCGCTCCCGTCGGACTTGGTGTAGGTGGGGTTGTCCGCGTAGGCGGCCGCCAGCGGGAAGCCGGGCAGGAAGTGCTCGCGCCCCACCGTCCGGAAGGCGGCCTCGACGGCGGCGGTGCGGATGGCCGCCTGGTCGAGCAGGCGGTCGGTGAGGGCGGCGCGCAGCTGCTCCGCGGTCGGGGCGACGGAGACAGTGTCGCTGCTGAGAGTAGTCATGTCGGTGACCTTGGTAGTGGTGCGGATGGTGGGCATCGAGGGCGCGGGGCCCTCGCCGGAATGGAAGACGGCGTCCAACGCCCTTGCGGCCATGGCGGCTTGGTAGTCGACCTGAAGGCCGGCCCGGTTGGCGTGGAAGAGGAGGTGGTGCGCGAGGACCGCTCGCAGCCCGCGGGTGAGGTGGCCTTCGCGGCCGAGGCGGACGAGATCCTGCCCGGCCTGCTCGAAGGCGTGGACCCAGTCGCCGTGGTGGGCGAGCGGGGCGGTGTCGCGGGTGAGGGCCCAGGTGTCGAGGCGCATCAGGTGGCGCATGGCGGCGGTGAGGGTGGTCGCGCGGTCGGGGGCCACGGGTGCCGGGGGATCGCGGAGCTTCGCGAACTGCACCCAGACGTCGCCCTGTTCGTACCAGTCGAGTCCCGCCGCGCGGAGCATGGCGGAGACGAGGACGACGACGGTCTCGGTGCGGCCGAGGGCGGGCGGGTTCGGTTCTGCGGCCTGGGCCAGCAGGTGGAGGCTGTCGGCGTGGAAGAGGCGGTGGGCGATCTCCATGGCCTCCGGGCCGCCGAACGCCTCGGTCTCGGGCTCGTAGATCACGGTGGCCCAGTGCTCGATGGCACGTTCCGCGGCGAGCACGTCCAGGAGTGAGGTGACGATGAGCGCGGGCGCAGCGGCCCGGTAGCGCAGTCTCAGCCCCTTCTTGCGCAGGTACCACCAGCCCTCCAGCACGCCGTTGTCCTGGGCGAGGACGAGCACGGGGGCGAGGTGGTGGGCGGCGATCCGCTCGACGTCGGCGGAGTCGGCGAAGGCGAGGTCGTGCTGGATCCAGTTGTGGGTCATCAGATCGGTCCTCGGTCGGTGATCAATCGGTCCTTGGCTGGTGGTCGTCGGTCCGCGGCCGGTGGTCAGGAGATGAGCAGACAGGCGTCCCAGCCGGTCGCGGGCGCGTTGCCGGTGGCGGGGGTGAGCAGGGCGAGGGCGGTACCGGCGGCGCCTTCCAGGAACGTCGGCCCTGCCGTCGCCAGAAGGCGCTGAGCCTGCTCGTCGGCGTCGGCGCGCGGTGGGTGGATGTTGTTCAGGAGCAGGGCGGCAACCGAGCGGAGGCGGTCGGCGCTGCGTCGGGAGGCATCGGCGGCGGCGCGATGGGCGATATGGGCGAGCCCGGCGTAGCCGTGGCAGGCGGACAGGTCAGTCGTCGCGGAGAGGGCCTTCGGGTCCACGAGCGCGGCGGCCAGCGCGCCTTCGGCGTCGTGGCGCAGGCGCGGGTCACCGAGGGCAAAGGCGGCGAGCTGCTGGGCACGCGCGACACCGGCGGTGCCGTAGCACCAGCTCGGCCGCTGGGGTGCGAGCGGCTCGCGGTCCGGGCCGGTCAGGTCCGCCGCGGTGATCCAGTACGGCCAGGAGTGGTCGTCACGCCAGCGCTCCAGCCAGGCCAGGATGGCGCGGATCGCCTCGCGCTGGCCGTCGACCTCGACACCGCACCGCAGCGCGAGGGCGAGCAGGGCGAGCGGCCCGGCGATCCCGTGTGCGAGCCCGCTGTTGGCGTGACCGCCGGGGAACCGCGCATCACTCTTGCCGGACGGGCCGGCGAGGGTCCACCAGCCGGGCAGGATCTCGCCGTGGTGTGCGGAGTCGACGGTGAGGTGGACCAAGGAGGCCACGATCCGCCGGACCGTCTCCCCGCCGGGGGCTCGGCGCAGCAGGACGGCGCCGATGCCGGACAGACCGCGGATGGTGTCGAACTCGGCGAGTGCCGGCAGGTCGCCGCGTTCGACCCGGGCCTCGGCTTGGTCGCAGCGGTGCACTGCGTCGGCGGTCACGACCTGGTCGAGGTGGTCGAGGGCGCGCTGATAGGAGCCGGGCTGGGCCTGGGCGGCGCAGGAGAGGGCGTGCGCGAGCGCCGGGGCGCCGTAGTAGAGGTAGCTGTCCGCGCCGCTGGTGGCCGGTGCGCCGGCCGCGAGCGACAGCCAGGCACGCACCGGCTCCCACGGTCCTCGCCCGGTGGCGGCGCGCTCGATGTGGAGCAGGGCGATGCCGGGAGCGCCGTGGGCGAGGGACTGGCGCCACTGCGGGCGCGACGACCAGGCCGCGGGTACGGATGCGGGGTCGTCGAGCAGCTCGGCGATCCGGTCGGACAGCCGAAGGGCGGGGTGCGAGGTGGTCACAAGGCACCGTCCCGGGAGAGGCGGGCCAGGGCGGCGGCGCGGGCCAGGTAGAGGACTTGGGCCTCATCGTCGAAGTCGATGCGGTGCGCTCGGACGTAGCCGCAGTGCAGCAGCGAGCCGAGGACATCGTCCGCGTCCACGCCCCGGGTGTCGGGCCCCGGGAAGTGGTGGCGGTAGGCGTCCAGCGCGTGGTGGCGTGCGGCCCACGCCCGCACGACCGCGGCGCCGCCCGGCTCACCGCGCAGCGCGGCCCAGCTGTCCGCGGGATCCGCGAGGCGGACCGCTTCGGCGAAGACCGGCCGGGCGATGGCCGCCGGAGGCTGGGCGGGGACGTTCTTGACGAGCCAGCGCAGCCCGGCGGTCGCCGAGCCGGTGAACCCGGCCGCGATGGTGACCGTATGGGCGGCGAGCAGTGCCTGCCGACCGGGTAGCGCGGGCTGGGTGAGCTGGGCGAGGACGGCGGCGGAGTCGGCGCGGAAGACCTGCTCGGCGGCGGCCCGGGCGGCGCCTTCGCCCCATCGGCCGGTCTCGGTGTAGGAGGTCGGGTACACGACCTCCGCGAGCAGTCCGGCGCGGTGGAGTTCGGCGGTCCAGCCGCTGATCACGTTGGCGGCGGGGCCGAACTGGTCCGGGCCGGGCAGGGCGATGCGCAGCCGCAGGTGCTGGCGCTGGTCGCGGAAGCGGACGAACCACCACGCGGGTCGGCCGAGTCGCTCCAGCAGATCGGGCAAGTGGCGGGCGAGGACGGTGTCCTGGCGCTCCAGGTCGCCGTAGAGGGAGGCGAGGAGCACACGGGAGGTACCGGGGGCGTCGCCGTGGCCTCGACGCAGGACTCGTGCCGGGGTGGGCCGGGGCAGCCGTGGCCAGGCGGGCGCCCGGGTGGCCGTGACCGGGACCGTGATCTCGTGGGCCCGGCCGTCGGCCCAGCCAAGGTCGACCGGGTCCGGTGCCTCGACGAGCACGGCGTGCGGTGCGGAGCGCAGGTGCTCGCGCAGCAGGACGCGGTGACCGGGGTGGCCGAGATCCAGGGGCAGGCCCTGGCTGTCGGCGGCCAGGGTGACGTACTGGGCGACCTTGCGCCGCGTCAGCCACGAGGACAGTTCCTTGTCCCACTCGGCGAAGCCGGCGGTGCGATGCGGGAGTTCGGCGGCAACAAGCCGCCAGGAGGCCGCCGAGATGATGACGCGCCCGTGTCGGAGCCGAGGCCGGAACGGGAGCGAGCTGAGAGTGCCCCAGGAGAACTGGGTGACCTGGGCGCCCTGGGCGCGGGACAGTTCGGTGATGAACCGGGCCAACGGCGGGGTGTGGTCGCGCAGGTTCAGGGCGTGGGTGGCGGCGGCCTCGATCCTCACGCCGAGCGCCGGCGCGGCCAGGTACATGCGTCGCCCGTCGCAGCCCACCGCCAGGTCCTCGGAACCGAGTACGCCTTCCGCTGCGCGACGATGCTCGCCGAGGCTGATCACCAGCCGGCCGGTGGGCACGCTGCGGGCGACGTGCCCGGTCGCCGGGTCCAGGGGAGGGAACGAGAGCTGGGCGGTGACGGCGTGCTCGTCCATCGTCGGCAGGCCGCTCAACAGGTCGGTGAACGCGCCTCGGTGCCTGGGCTCGAGAAGGTGGAGGAAGCGGCCGACCGAGACCCCGGCGGCCCTGGAGGCCGAGACGACCTCCAGCCGGAACTCACCCCGGTCGAGGTCCTGCCGGGTGCGGGCGTGGATCCGCGCGAGGATCTCCAGGTGCGGGGGCAGACGCGGCTCATCGGGGCCCAGGTCGAGCGAGGCGAGGAGGGCCTCGTCGAGTACGACCTCGCGCCTTCCGTCGAGCGCTGCCCGCTGGGCGAGGGCCGCGAGCAGCTCCTCGCGTTCGTCGAAGCGCGGCTTCTCGGCGGTCCTGGCACCGGGGTAGCCGTCGGGCCAGCCGATCCCGCTGTCCGCCACCACATCGAGCAGCGGCACCAGCGCCCCGCGGCCGTACCGCTCGTAGAAGCGCTGGTGGTAGGCCCGCCACGCCGACGTCCCGTTCGGGAACGCGCTGAGCCGGGTCAGCAGGCCGGCCGCGCGGGCAGCCTCGTCAGCCACCGTCGGGGGGAGGACGAGATCGGCGTCCAGCCGCAGGTCGACGGCAGGTGCCGGGCGGGCGGGCCCGGTGGCCCGCAGACCCTCCAGGGCCCTGGTGACGGCGGGCGACTCGTCGATGCCGGTGCTCGTCAGGGCGGCACGCAGGTGCGCCTCGGGATCGGGCTCGGTCGCCGGTGCGCGCAGATTCGTGATCAGCGCCTGGTGTGCCACGAGCTCGGTCAGAACGGCGGTGACCCGCTCACCGGACACGGTGGGGAACTCGGCGTGGAGCTTGACGGCGAGGTCGCCCAGGCGGACCGGGTGGCGGGCTGCGGCCAAGGCGAACGAGACGGCACGGGTGTGCCGCAGGGTGGTCTCGGCGGCCGTCGTAACGCCTCCCGGCCGGACGAGGGGCCGGTGCGGAACGACGAGGCGCTCACCCCGCACATGGACGGTGTTGTTCGCCGCCACGTCGAGGTGGGGCAGGACATCCGGCAGCCCTTCCAGCCGCCCGATCGCTTCGGCGAGCCGGGCCGCCGAGACCGTGCGTACGGCCTGGTGATCGCAGCCCCACCGCAGGTCGCACGGCGAGGCGAACGATGCGGCCTGGACCCCGGCGAAAGACCCGAACGGGGTCGGGCGGCCCGTGGCGCGCAACACGTACCGGGCCGTGGAGAGAGCGGCGCGCCGGACCTCGCGGGGAGCGGGGGCGGGGGCTTCGGTCAGCCGCCGGACGCGCTCGGCGAGGACGGGGCTGGCCTGTTCGAGGGTGTCGGCGAGGGCTTCGTCGGCCCACACGTCACGCAGCCACTCGACGTGCCGGTCGGTCCGGCCGGTCGTGTCACCGAGGTCGGGCCAGGTGGGCAGGGCGCGGGTGGAGAGGGCGACGGCACGCACGAGCGCCACGCCGGCGGCGCGGTAGGAAGCCGTGGGGGCGGGTGGGTGCATGACGGGCAGACCTCGCAGTCGGAACGGGCAGAGGGCGGTGGCCTGTGCCCCGGGGCAGAACACCTCGGGGCACCGGCCGGGTGGGTCAGTGCAGCCCGGTGGTGCAGGCGCCGCAGGTGCTGCCGCAGCCGTCGTCGGTGAGAACCTGCAGGCCAGCCGCGTCGGTGACCTCCACGGTGCGGACGTCGAGGTCGAACTCGTCGCCGACGGCCGCGCTCTCGGGCTCGATCTGCTGAGCCATGTGCTCCTCCTCTTGGGGGATTCCCTTGCGGGACCTGGCGACGGGACGCGGGATGCGCCCCGCATCACCAGGAGTCAATGGGTCCGGGGTGACCGGTCGGGCAGACCCGGAGGTACGGGGCAGGGGCCCGGAGGCGTCGCCCTCGTTCGGCACGTCGGCCGGGCCGGATCGTCGTCAGCCACGGCCCACCGCGACCTCCGCGTCGGCCGGGCTCGGCCTGGACCACGGGGCCGGGAATCCGGGCTCCAGGGCGAGACGGGGGTCCGGTTGTCCAAGGGCCCGTAGCAGCAGCCGCTCTCCGACGAACGAGGTGCGGCCGTGCAGCACGCGGTGGTTGTCCAGCACGAGCCCCTGTCCGTCGGCCAGAAGCAGTCGAGTGGTGTTCCGCTCGACTGCTCGGCGCAGTGCCGGCAGGTGCGCGTCGGCTTCCTGGGAGAAACGGGCAAGGGAGTCCTGGCGCAGCCGCAGGCGCCAGCGCCCGTGGGGAAGGCTCTCCAGGACCGGGGCGAAGTGGCCGTCGGCGCCGCCGAAATACGCCGCTCGCGGCGCTGAGAGAGCCTCCAACGCGGCCGGATGTGAATCGGCGAGTTCGGCGAGAACGGCCCGGCCGTCCACCAGCAGGCTCTCTCCGCCCGCATCGGCCGTCCGCGCGCAGGCCAGCAAGAGCAGCCGGGGAGGGTGCAGCAGCTGGGCACACTCGGTGTGCGGCGCGAGGTCGCCGCGCCCGAGGCCGGCGAAGCCCGGTCGTCCCTCGTGCCGTCCGGTGTCACGGATGGCGGTCAGCCCGTCCGGATCGGCGTCGCGGTGCTGCCACAGCGGGGACATCAGCCGCCCCGCTGTACCGAGAACATCACCACGTCCACCGAGCCGCCCGAGCCGCACCGATCCGCGCTCGCGCAGCACGGCCGCGGCTCGCTCCAGCTCACCGCCGCCCAGAGCGCCAGGGGTGAACTCATCGTCCGCGGCCGGAACTGCGGCATGGAGTGATGGCATGGAGAATCCCCCTCGTGAGAACGGGCGGATGGGAGAGAACACACTGTCCCGGACACGTCGGCCTGGAGTGAAGTGACAGATTGTCAAAGCCCGTTCAGCCGCGACCGGAAGCGTTGGGCGGCGGTCGGCTGCTACGTTCGGCGGGCCCGTGCCCGCCCGTGCACCGTGGAAGAAGAGATGACCGGACAGTCTGAACAGCCCTACGTGCCAGCAACCTTCCCGATCTCGGTCAAGGGCGTTGTCCTCGACCCGCAGGGCCGGGTGCTGCTGTTGAAGAACGAGCGGGCCGAGTGGGAGCTGCCCGGTGGGAAGCTGGAGGGACCGGAGAGTCCTGAGCAGCGGGTGGAGACCGAGATCCGTGAGGAGAGCGGCTGGACGGCGAGCGCAGGTCAGCTGCTCGACGTGTGGATGTACGAGCCGATCCCCGGCCGGCAGGTGTTCATCGTCACCTACGGCTGCACCGCGATCGACGCCCGGCGACCGCCGGTCGTCAGCCACGAACACAAGGAGGCCGGGCTGTTCCACCGTGACGAAGTACCCGGCCTGGTCATGCCGCAGGGCTACAAGGACTCCATCGCCCGCTGGTACGAACTGCAGGACCGGGCCTGACCGGTGGGCCGGCCGAACGCCCATGGCGGCATCCGCTGGCACTGGACGACTCCCCGGGCCCAGGACATCCTGCGTCGCCGGAGCCTGCCCGAGATCCTCGTCTTCTACCGGCAGCTGAACCAGCTCCCGCAGGAAGAACTCGGTGCCCTCCTCGGCTACTCCACCTCGTACATCTCCAGGGTGGAGACCGGCAGCCGAACCATCACCGGCATCGGAGCGCTGCGGCACATCGCCGAGTGCCTTGGCCTGCCTCCCCACGTCTTCGGCATCACCGACGAGGCCGACGGAGACCACCGCGCCGTGATCCAGTTCGGGGAGAGCGTCCTGCGACTGGCCGACATCGCCCGCCAGGCCGGCCACGCCGCCGCAGCCGTCGACGAACTCTGGCCCCTCATCGCCCGCCTGGAAGCCAGAGCCGCCGACGGCCACACCGACGTCTTGCACCTGCTCGCCCGCGCCCGCGTCGGCCTCGGCGTCACCCTCGGCCATGTCCTGCCCGAAGAACGCCTCGCCACCGCAGCTCGCTGGACCGGCAAGGGCGTAGCCATCGCCCGCCGCCTCGACGAGCGCCCCCTGCACGCCCATGCCCTGCGCCACCACGGCAACGAACTGCGCAAGGCCGGCCTGCACCACGCCGCTCTTGAGCGGCTCGGCCGCGCCCGCGACCTCTCCCGCACGCCGGACGACCGCGCGGCGGCCGTCATCCTGCTGGCCCGCGCCGCAGGGACCGCCGGTGCGGCGAAGGTGTTCGACGAGGCCGTGGCGGAAGGCCGGAGCCTGCTCGATACCGCCGGCGTCACCCCACTGTTCTCCGAGTTCACCCTCCACGAGGTGGAACTGCGTGGGCTGGCCGCCACGGGCCGGACCCAGCAGGCCGTGGACCTGCTTGAACGCTCTCCCGCACCGGGTCTGCAGGCCAGCCCGCAGTGGCGCGTCATCTCCGCGATCACCGCCGGCGAAGTCCTGGTGCGTCGCGGCGATCGTGGCGCGGCGGGCGAGCAGATGCGCTCCGCTCTGCGGGGCGCCGAACTGCACCGCCTGCCGCACCAGGTCCAGCGGGTCATTCGCGCCAGCGGCTCCCTGCCCGACGTCCGTGAGCAGGCGCAGCACACGCTCGCCCGGCTGCGGTCGGACATAGCGGCCTGAGCAGGAAGACGCCTGAACCGCTCGCAGGTCGAGCGCTACCAGATCCCTTCGAGTGGCGACCGCCCCGCTCACAGGGTGAGCCGGTCGGCCGCGTCCTGGATGGCCGGGTCCTCGGGGTCGGCGTACTGCCAGTCGCACCGGCCGGGGTGGTCCTTGAAGAGGGTGCAGCCCGGGGCCAGCGGGGTCGGCCTGTTCATGCAGCACTCGATGTCCTCGAACCACTGCTCGGACGCCCCGTCGCGCCAGCACACGTAGACGTCGGAGTCCGGGGCCGCGCTCGCGCCGGTGCGGAGGAACGCCGCGTGGTGGTCGTGCGGCACGTCTTCGAGCAGGCACCGCAGCGAGCGGGACGCCGCCCAGTCGATGTCCGCTCGCGGGGACGGGATCTGCATCGCGAGGGCGAGGACGGCGTCGTCCAAGCCGGTCGTGGCCTTGCATCGGAACATCGTGGGCTCCCGGGCGAGGTTGCGGTGAAGGTCGGTCAGGTGGCGGGACGCTGGTCCCACCGCTGGTTGCACTGGTGGATGTAGGTCCGTACGAACGCGCAGCAGTCCTCGCAGGCGTAGGCAGGCGCGCGCTGTCCGTCGTGCTCGACCGGACCGATCCAGAGGACGTACTTGGTGTGGCGGCACAGGAGGCAGAAGCCTCGTGTCAAGGGCCGGGCCCTCATGGGCGGTTGCTGTCGCGGTGCCTCGGGCATCGACACGGCGGCCAAGCGCTGGAGAACTCGGGCCGCTTGAGGGGCGTCACCTCGTGCGCCTTCCGCACCACGTGCCGGTTCCCCCGGCGGTCCACCCGGTACACCGCGAGGGTCATCGTCAAGCCTTGATCACCCTGGCCCTGACGCCGGCCTCGACCGTCAGGATCAGCTCCTCCACGTGGTCCAGCCGCAGGCCGTGACGGAAGGCCAGGCGCGGTCCCCACGCCGTCTGGACGACGTCCACGTCGACCAGCCAACCGGCCTGACTGAAGGCGCACTTCAGCCTGGCCGGCATGTCGTCCGGCCGCAGCCCGCACTCCCCGGATCTCACCGGGGCGCCCGTCGGCAACTCGGAGGGGTACCGCTGCCGCAGCACCAGTCCGTCGAGCAGCAGGCAGAGCAGGGCACGTCCCTGCCGTACGTTGCAGTCACCCAGTCGGATGACGAAGTCCCGGCACTCGTTGGGGGCCAACCGTGCGTGGAACTGGGGGAGTTTGATGGCCGCGTCGTTCAAAACCGCAGCCAGAGAGTTGGTGATCTCCGCGACCTCGATGGCCATGCTGGTGTGGGGGTGCATCGCCCAGCCTTTCTCAACCACTCCTCTGTGTAGCGGAGTCGCTACCGAGCGCCTTCAGAGTTGCCTAGACTCAGAGATCCTTCAATGGGCCAGATAGGAAGGGCGGGTTGCGGCGACATGGTCAATCGCAGGGAGTTGGACCCGGAGTCCAGCCCCGCAGCAGCATTCGGCGCGCGTATGCGCAGGCTGCGCGAGGAGCAGAGGTGGACTCAGGAGGAGCTGGCGGAGAAGCTGGACTATTCCAGTCAGCATATTTCGGCTATTGAAACTGCCCGCAAACCGCCAACCCTCCGGTTTTCACGCAAGCTCGACCAGGTGTTCGGCCTGGTCGGGGCGGTCGACTCGTTCGAGCGAGAGTGGCGCGACATGCGGCACGGTGCGCTACTGGAAGGGTTCCCGGAGTTCGTCACGTACGAAGGACGATCAGCTGAGATCCGGCTCTATGAGGTGGGCGTTGTCCCTGGCCTGCTTCAGACACCGGAGTACACGTCGGCTCTGGCAGACAGCGCCGTAAAACGTGGAGCGATCACGCCTGAGCAAGCCCGCGAGCGGGTGACGATCGTCGCGGATCGGCAGGCCGCACTCGCTCGGAAACCGCCGCCCCACGTGTTCGCCGTACTGGACGAAAGCTGCCTGTTACGCCCCATCGGCCAAGGGGGCACCATGGACGCTCAGTTGACTCGTTTGCTTGAGTTCGCCGAGCAGCCCAACACTGTCCTGCAAGTTGCCCCATTCGCTATGGGCGAGCATCGCCCCTTCGATCTGCCGGTAACCGTGCTGACCATGCCGGACCGCTCACTCATGGCGTATGCCGAGTCTGCTCAACAGGGCCATCTCGAACGGGAAAGCACGTCGGTCCTGCCCCTGCTCACGGCCTACCATCAACTGCAGGCCGAAGCGCTGTCGCAGGCGGCATCCGTGGCCATGATCAGCAAGTTACGAAAGGGCACCCCGTGACGACCGACAACCCGCAGTGGTTCACGTCCTCGTACAGCAACAACGGCGGCCAGTGCATCGAGGTCGCCACCAACATCCCCGGCACCGTCCCCGTCCGCGACACCAAGAACCGCGACGCCGGAACCCTCACCTTCCGCACCAACTCCTGGTCCGCGTTCGTCCAGTTCACCTCGGACCAGAGCGCCTGACGCACCACACACAGGAACGGGCCCCTCCGAACGCGTTGGAGGGGCCCGTTCCTGTGCTCACGGCCACACCGTTCTGCCCTGGAGGCGAGGCGCATTGACGAGTTCACACGTAAGCACAGCGGCTGTGCGTGAGTGGTGGTTCACCCTGTACCCCGAGGTGCGGCCGTCGACTGAGCAGTCCGACCGGTTCTGCAACTCGGATGTGCTCGCCAGCGGCGAGATCGGATGGGAGCAGGACCCGAACGGCGTGTCCTTCCCCTGCACGGTGGCAGCGCCATGCCTGGAGGACGCCGTGACGTGGGCCGCGCGGCGACTCCGCCAGGAGACCGGGGTGCAGATCGCGCGCGTCGAGATCGAGATGAAAATGTTCGGCTGACACCCCGCACGCGGACACGGGCCTCCTCCCACCCGGGAAGGGGCCTGTGTCGTTGGGACTACTTGCCGCCGCCCTTGGCCAGGAAGGACAGCAGGTCCTGGCGGCTGACGACGCCCTTGGGCTTGCCCTCGACCAGGACGATCGCCGCGTCCGCCGTGCCCAGCACCTGCATCAGGTCGCCGACCGGCTCGCCGGAGCCGACCTGCGGCAGCGGCGCGGACATGTGCTTCTCCAGCGGGTCCGACAGGGACGCGCGCTGGGAGAACAGCGCGTCGAGCAGCTCGCGCTCCACCACCGAGCCGACGACCTCCGCGGCCATCACGTCCGGGTGGCCCGCGCCCGGCTTGACGACGGGCATCTGCGAGACGCCGTACTCGCGCAGCACCTCGATGGCCTGGCCGACGGTCTCCTCCGGGTGCATGTGGACCAGGGAGGGGATGGTCGCGCCCGCCTTGTCCTTCAGGACGTCGGCGACGCGGGCGCTCGGACCCTCGTCCTCCAGGAAGCCGTAGTCGGCCATCCACTCGTCGTTGAAGATCTTCGAGAGGTAGCCGCGGCCGCTGTCCGGGAGCAGGACGACGACCACGTCGTCCGGGCCGAGCCGCTCGGCGACGCGCAGCGCGGCGACCACGGCCATGCCGCAGGAGCCGCCCACCAGCAGGCCCTCCTCCTTGGCGAGGCGGCGGGTCATCTGGAAGGCGTCCTTGTCGGACACGGCGACGATCTCGTCGGCGACGGTGCGGTCGTAGGCGGTCGGCCAGAAGTCCTCACCGACGCCCTCGATCAGGTACGGGCGCCCGGAGCCGCCGGAGTAGACGGAGCCCTCCGGGTCGGCGCCGATGACCTGGACCTTGCCGTCGCTGGCGTCCTTCAGATAGCGGCCGGTGCCGGAGATGGTGCCGCCGGTGCCGACGCCCGCCACGAAGTGGGTGATCTTCCCCTCGGTCTGGTCCCACAGCTCCGGACCGGTGGAGTGGTAGTGCGACAGCGGGTTGTTCGGGTTGGAGTACTGGTCGGGCTTCCACGCGCCGGGGGTCTCGCGCACCAGGCGGTCGGAGACGTTGTAGTACGAGTCCGGGTGCTCCGGGTCCACGGCGGTCGGGCAGACGACGACCTCGGCGCCGTAGGCACGCAGCACATTGATCTTGTCGGTGCTCACCTTGTCAGGGCATACGAAAATGCACTTGTAGCCCTTCTGCTGGGCCACGATCGCCAGACCCACACCGGTGTTGCCGCTGGTGGGCTCCACGATGGTGCCGCCGGGCTTGAGCTCCCCGCTCTCCTCGGCGGCCTCGATCATGCGCAGGGCGATGCGGTCCTTCACGGAACCGCCCGGGTTGAAGTACTCCACCTTGGCCAGGACGGTCGCCTGGATGCCCTTGGTCACGTTGTTGAGCTTCACCAGCGGGGTGTCGCCGACGAGGCTGATCATCGAGTCGTGGAATCGCACCGTTGTCTCCGGTCGCTGCAAAAAAGTGGTCGTAGTGGTGCCGTCAGCCTAAGGCCCAAGGCGCTGCTCGGGCGGTCGTTCACTCCCCGTCGAGATTGGCGCACGCCCTGTACGGGGCAAGGAGTGGGTGTACGGCTACGAGGAGGTGGCGGCGACGCATGACGAACATGTCGAGGGCGCGGGTGGCCCGGCGGATCGCGGCCGGGGCGGCGTACGGCGGGGGCGGGGCCGGGCTGGTCGGAGCGGCCGCGGTCGGACTGCTGCTCGCGGAGGTACGGCTGGCCCGGCGCCATGTGGGCAACGGCACCGGCGAGCGGGTACCGGCCGCGGAGGGGACGTACGGCCGGGCGTACGACGTGCCCGGCGAGCCGCCGCTGCGCCTGGTGATGCTCGGCGACTCCACGGCCGCGGGGCAGGGCGTGCACCGGTCGGGGCAGACCCCGGGCGCGCTGCTGGCCTCCGGGCTCGCGGCGGTCGCGGAACGCCCGGTGGAGCTGCGGAACGTGGCGCTGACCGGGGCGCAGTCCGACGATCTGGACCGCCAGGTCGCGCTGGTGCTCTCGGCCGGGCGGCCCGCGCCGGACATCTGCGTGATCATGATCGGCGCGAACGATGTGACGCACCGGATGCCGCCGACGCGTTCGGTACGGCATCTGTCGGCGGCGGTACGGCGGCTGCGCACGGCCGGTGCGGAGGTGGTGGTCGGCACCTGCCCCGACCTGGGCACGATCGAGCCGGTGCAGCAGCCGCTGCGCTGGCTGGCGCGGCGCGCTTCGCGGCAGCTGGCGGCGGCGCAGACGATCGGGGCGGTGGAGCAGGGCGGGCGCACGGTCTCGCTGGGCGATCTGCTGGGCCCCGAGTTCGCTGCCAATCCCCGGGAGCTGTTCGGTCCCGACAACTACCACCCCTCGGCCGAGGGGTACGCCACGGCGGCGATGGCCGTACTGCCCACGGTGTGCGCGGCGCTGGGCCTGTGGCCGGCGGAGGAGGACCGGCCGGACCTGACCCGGCGCGAGGGCTTCCTGCCGGTGGCACGGGCGGCGGCCGAGGCGGCGGCGGAGGCCGGTACGGAGGTCACGGCCGCGATGCCGACCGGGCCGCGCGGCCCCTGGGCGCTGCTCAAGCGGCGCCATCGCCGCCGGGTCCCGGAGCCGGAGACGGCGGCGCCGTCCTCCTGACGGCAGGCGCCGGGCGGGCGAGTGCGCCGTACCCTGGGCCTCACACGCCCAGGGCCCGTCTGACGCCCCTCCGGGAGCCCGCCCGGCGCACCTCCGGCGCCCGCCCGACGCACTCCGGCACCCGCCCGACGCAGGTCCGGAGCCCGCCCAGCGCCCGCTCGGAGGCCGTCCGGACGGCCGATGGCGTCCGTCCGGCCCGCCGACCGGCACCCGTCCCGTCCGCCGAAGGCACCCGCAGCCAAAGCAAGCGCTTAGAAACTGCGGTCAGTGTCACACCCCGACACCGATGACCTGTCAACTACGGGCGGGTAACTTCCAGACCGGCCCTGTACAACACCGCGTTCATCTGGAGCCCCGATGCCCGAAGCCGTGATCGTCTCGACCGCCCGCTCCCCCATCGGCCGCGCCGGCAAGGGGTCGCTCAAGGATCTGCGCGCCGACGACCTCGCCGCCACGATCATCCAGGCCGCGCTCGCCAAGGTGCCCGAGCTGGACCCGACGGACATCGACGACCTGATGCTCGGCTGCGGTCTGCCCGGCGGCGAGCAGGGCAACAACCTCGGCCGGATCGTCGCCGTACAGATGGGCATGGACCACCTGCCCGGCTGCACCATCACCCGCTACTGCTCCTCCTCGCTCCAGACCTCCCGGATGGCCCTGCACGCCATCAAGGCCGGCGAGGGCGACGTCTTCATCTCGGCCGGCGTCGAGACCGTCTCGCGCTTCGCCAAGGGCAGCTCCGACAGCTTCCCGGACACCCGCAACCCGTTCTTCGCCGAGGCCGAGGCCCGCACCGAGGCCGTCGCGCAGCAGGAGGGCACCAGCTGGCACGACCCGCGCGAGGACGGTCTTGTCCCGGACGCGTACATCGCGATGGGGCAGACCGCCGAGAACCTGGCCCGCTGGAAGGGCATCACCCGCCAGGAGATGGACGAGTTCGGCGTCCGCTCGCAGAACCTCGCCGAGCAGGCCATCGCGGCGGGCTTCTGGGAGCGCGAGATCACCCCGGTCACGCTGCCCGACGGCACCGTGGTCGGCAAGGACGACGGCCCGCGCGCCGGCGTCACCCTGGAGGGCGTCTCCGGCCTGAAGCCGGTCTTCCGCCCCGACGGCCTGATCACCGCCGGCAACTGCTGCCCGCTCAACGACGGCGCCGCCGCCCTGGTGATCATGAGCGACACCAAGGCCCGCGAGCTGGGCCTGACCCCGCTCGCCCGCATCGTCTCCACCGGCGTCTCCGCCCTCTCCCCGGAGATCATGGGCCTTGGCCCGGTCGAGGCCAGCAAGCAAGCGCTGCGCCGGGCCGGTCTGACCTCGGACGACATCGACCTGGTCGAGATCAACGAGGCCTTCGCCGCCCAGGTGATCCCCTCCTACCGCGAGCTGGGCTTCGACCTCGACAAGGTGAACGTCAACGGCGGCGCGATCGCCGTCGGCCACCCCTTCGGCATGACCGGCGCCCGGATCACCGGCACGCTGATCAACTCCCTCCAGTGGCACGACAAGCAGTTCGGCCTGGAGACGATGTGCGTCGGCGGCGGCCAGGGCATGGCGATGGTCATCGAGCGCCTCAGCTGACCCGGCCCGCGCACACCTGACCAACCGTCCGTAGCGAATCGGGCACCTTACGTCAGGGATCGGCCCAGAACCCGCGAAACCGCCGGGTTCTGGGCCTTTCTGTGATCCAATCTCCCCCAGGATGTGACCTATCTCCCCCGCCCTGGGCATCGGCGCAGGTCAGCACCGGACGGCTCACCGCCGGAGGTGACCGCGAGGCCAAAGAACTGTCCGTTTCGTGACGTTACGCACTGACAGTTGGGTAGTCCACCCTTCAAGCTGATGTAGGAAGTCGGGGGTCGACTTTGAACCTGGGAGTACGTCAGTGAGCGCCATGCCGATCGCCCTGCTGCTCACCACGGCCGCCACGGGCGCCGTGGGCGTCGCCGTCCTGCGCACCGTGCTGAAGCTGCGCCGTCAGCTCACGGCGCTTCAGGCACAGCTCGCGGAGAACCAGTCCGCGGCGACGCAGGCACTGCTGCCGCACGCCCGCAGCCACGCCGACACCGAGCGGATACGCGCGGCCGTGGCCGAGGCGCTCGCCGAGGAGCGGGAGCGGGAACTCGCCGAGGCACGCGCCTTCTGGGCCGCGCAGGAGGCCCGGGACGCCTCCGACGCGCCCTCGGTGCTCGGCCTGCCCGACCATGAGCCCTTCCTGCCGCGGCCGTCCGACTTCGCGGGCCTGGAGCCGGTGGCGGAGTCCGCCGCCGACGCCGACGAGTTCGCCGGGGAGTCCCCGGAGCTGGCCGCGGCCCGCCGCCGGCACCCCTCCCACCCGGACTTCGTCCCGGCCCAGTCGGCCGCGGGCGACCACGAGCGCACGGCCGGCACGCTGGAGCACCTGGCCGAGGAGCACGTGGAGCTGTCCGATGTGCGCCCCGGTCCGCTCGGCACCCTGGACGTCTATGTCTTCGCCGACGGCACCACGCTGTGCATGACGCCGGGTCACCGGGAGACGGCCGAGCGCCTCGCGCGGGCCGTGGCGGCGGGCGAGGCCCCCTATCTGCTGGGCGGTTCGGGCATCTCCGGCGCCTACACGCTCACCTTCGCCTGCGGCGAGGACATGATCTACATCCTGGCGGACCGCGTCATCGCGTCCCTGTAGGGCGGGACGACGGCGCCGCCCCTGACGGCGCCTTGGCCCCCGATCCCGTCCCAAACCCGGGCGGCGCGTTCAGACCCCCGGGCGGCGCGTTAAGACCCCCGAGCTGCGTGCCCAGACCCCCGGGCGGCGCGTTCAGACCCCCGGGTGGGGTGTTCAGACCCCCGCCCGCCCCCGCGCCTCCTCGACCAGCCGCACCGCCTCGCCGACCTCTTCGTCGTTCTTGAGCACCAGCGCCAAGTCGTGTGCGGCCACCACGATCTGATCGGCCACCGCGAACATCCCCGCGTCCGGCATCTCCCGCGGCTCGCTGCCCGGCTCCTCCACCGCCTGCGCCCGGCGGGCCAACTCCCGGGCCAGTTCCAGCGCGGCCCCGGCGGCGCTGCGCTGCAGCCTGCTCTGCGGCGCGGCGCGCAGCCGGTCGGCGAAGTGATCCACTGCTTGGGTCAGGGGTGTCGTATCAACCACGCGCCGAGCGTAACGCGCCGCACTGTTGCCAAGAGGCGAACCCTCGGGCACGGTGACGTAAAGGACCGGCCCACATCCCCTTTGCGCCCGGAGGTGCCGATGTCCCAAGTCTTCTCCGAGGAGACCCATCGCAACATGCTCGCCCGCATCCCGCACTGCACCGGTCGTGAGGTCTCCGACTGGCTGCGCACCGTCGAAGAAGGCCCCGCCCTGTTCCGCTTCGAGGAGAAGGTCACCTGGCTGAGGCACGAGTACGACCTGGCGTACGGCCACGCCAAGGCCATCGTGCACGAGTACGACCTGCGCAGGGCGGCCCGCAAGCTGCTCTGAGACACCCGCCCCCGGACGGCGAAGGGCCCCGGACGGGAAGCCCGGGGCCCTTGGCCGAACTGCGCGCCGTACGGGCGCTAGTCGTTGTTGGTGAAGATCGCCACCAGGCGCAGCATCTCCAGGTAGATCCACACCAGGGTGACGGTGAGACCGAACGCGGCGAGCCAGGACTCGTTGCGCGGCGCGCCGTAGGCGATGCCGTCCTGGATCTGCTTGAAGTCGAGGGTCAGGAAGAACGCGCCGAGCAGGATCGCGATGATGCCGACGACCGCGCCGAGCGGGCCGAAGCTGCGCAGGCCGCCGTCCTCGGCGACGCCGAACACGACCAGCAGCAGATTGACCACCATGACGGCCACGAAGGCCATCGCGATGGCCATGCCGATGCGGGCGTAGCGCGCGGTGACGCGGATCCAGCCGGCCTTGTAGACAAGGAGGGTGGCGCCGGTGACGGCCATGGTGCCGAGCACCGCCTGGAAGGGGGCGCCCTGCCAGCGGCTGTTGTACATCTCGCTGATGACACCGAGGAACACGCCCTCGAAGGCCGCGTATCCGAGGATCAGCGCGGGCACCGGGGTGCGCTTGAAGTTCTGGACCATCGCCAGGACGAACGCGACCAGGGCGGAACCGACGGCCAGGCCGTAGCTCGTGGCCGAGACCGGCAGCAGGGCCCAGGCAAGGACGGCGCCCAGGACGACCGTACCGAGCGTCAGGGCCGAGCGGACGACGACGTCGTCCATCGTCATCCGGCCGGTGGTGGCCGGGGCCTGCGGCGGGGCGCCGTACTGGACGCCGGGCTGTCCGTAGCCGCCCTGCTGCGCGTACGGGTTCTGGCCACCTTGCGCGTAGGGGTTCTGCGCGTACGGGTTGCCGCCTGCGTACCCGGCCTGTGGTGCGGCGTTGAAGCCGGCGTAGCCGTTGTCGCGGCTGAAGCCCCGTCGCGAGAAGACCGGGTTGCTGCTCCTCATCTCACTCCTCCATGGCTGCCTCGCGCAGCCTTGGCTCAAGCGTAATGGATTGGCAAAGGATCGATCGTGGTACTTGAGGAGGATCTTTCCCGTGCCGTGTCGACCCACACGCTACGCGGAGGAGTGCGTCCCGGCCATGGGTGATCGCCTTCCATGACGAACTTGCTACCTGACCGAGCGCGTGGAAGATGGGTGGTGCCCGGAGCCGGACTTGAACCGGCACGCCCGCGAAGGGGCAGCGAGGTTTAAGCTCGCCGTGTCTGCATTCCACCATCCGGGCAGGCCATGGGCTCCGCTTCGAGGGTCCGAGCCTATCGGGACGCATCCCCCGAACAGCGGAACGTCGGACCGATGTTGTCTTATTTTATTGACGTCTGAGGGTGCATCAGACCACGGAACTCGCCATCCGCACTTGCCAGTAGCGTGACGTGACGCATGTGCACCTGTATGTGAAATGACGGAATTTCACCGTCCGAAGAAGGGCGCTCCCCCTGTTCTTGGTGCCGGGGTCCCCTGCCCGGCCTCAGGGACCGGGGTCCTCCCCAGGTATGACACGGCACCCGCCCGGTCCGCCCCGAGTCGCCCCCGGGAACCGGAACAGCGGCTGACTTCCCGGGCCCCGGGCACCGGGACGATAGAGAAGTCCCCACGACCTATCGTTCCGAGGAGCACCGTCCCGTGACCACCACACCCACCGCAGGCACGGCCACCGCCGTGGCCGCCCGCGCCACGGAGCTGTCGAAGATCTACGGGCAGGGTGAGACCCGGGTGGTCGCCCTGGACCGGGTCTCCGTCGACTTCCGGCAGGCCGAGCTCACCGCGATCATGGGCCCCTCGGGTTCCGGCAAGTCCACCCTGATGCACTGCGTGGCCGGCCTCGACTCCTTCTCCTCCGGCTCCGTGCGCATCGGCGACACCGAGCTGGGCTCGCTGAAGGACAAGCAGCTCACCAAGTTGCGCCGGGACAAGATCGGCTTCATCTTCCAGGCCTTCAACCTGCTGCCGACCCTGACCGCGCTGGAGAACATCACCCTCCCGATGGACATAGCCGGGCGCAAGCCCGACAAGGCCTGGCTGGACCAGGTCATCTCGATGGTGGGCCTGTCCGGGCGGCTGAGCCACCGGCCGTCCCAGCTGTCCGGCGGCCAGCAGCAGCGCGTCGCCGTCGCCCGCGCCCTGGCCTCCAAGCCGGAGATCATCTTCGGTGACGAGCCGACCGGAAACCTCGACTCGCGCTCCGGCGCCGAGGTCCTCGGCTTCCTGCGCAACTCCGTGCGCGAGCTGGGTCAGACGGTGGTCATGGTGACCCACGACCCGGTGGCCGCCGCCTACGCGGACCGCGTGATCTTCCTGGCCGACGGCCGGATCGTGGACGAGCTGTACGCCCCGACCGCCGACTCGGTCCTCGACACCATGAAGCAGTTCGACGCGAAGGGCCGGACCAGCTGATGTTCCGCACCGCCCTGCGCAACGTCCTCGCGCACAAGGCCCGGCTGCTGATGACGGTGCTCGCCGTCATGCTCGGCGTGGCCTTCGTCTCCGGGACGCTCGTCTTCACCAACACCATCTCCGACGCCTACCAGAACAGCTCCGCCAAGGGCTTCGATCACGTCGACGTCGCCGTCGTACCGAAGTACCAGGACTCCGAGGGCGACAAGGTCGGCAAGCTGGCGGACCTCACCCAGGCCACGCTCGACAAGGCCGCCGAGGTGCCCGGCGCCGCCTCCGCCACCGGGGTCGTCAGCGGCTTCACCGCCGTCGCCGACAAGCACGGCAAGCTCGCCGGCGGCAACTGGCAGTCCACCGGCGGCAACTACTGGGGCACCAAGGACGCCCGGTACCCGCTGACCAGCGGCCACGCGCCGCACGGTGCGAACGAGGTGCTGCTCGACGCCAAGACCGCCCAGCGGGCCGGCTACAAGGTCGGCGACACCGTACGGCTCTCGGTCGACGGCCCCGTGCTCACCCCGACCGTCGTCGGCATCTTCACCACCGACGACGGCAATGTGACCGCGGGCGGCAGCCTCGCGCTGTTCGACACGCCGACCGCGCAGAAGCTGTTCGGCAAGCACGGCACCTACGACGAGATCGACGTCAAGGCGAAGCCGGGCACCGGCCAGGCCGCGCTCAAGGACGCGCTCGACGCGGCGCTGCCCGCGCACCAGGTGAAGACCACCACCGGCCGGCAGCTCGCCGACGACCAGGCGAAGACGATCGCCGACTCGATGAGCGGCCTGAAGCAGGGCCTGCTGGTGTTCGCCGGGATCGCCCTGTTCGTCGGCACGTTCATCATCGCCAACACCTTCACCATGCTGGTCGCCCAGCGCACCAAGGAACTGGCCCTGATGCGGGCGGTCGGCGCCTCCCGCCGCCAGGTCACCCGCTCGGTGCTGATCGAGGCGTTCGTGGTCGGCGCGGTCGCCGGTGTGGCCGGACTGGCCGCCGGTATCGGCATCGGCGCGGGCCTGCGCGCCCTGGTGGGCTCCTTCGGCGCGAGCATGCCCGACGGGCCGCTCGTGATCAGCCCGGGGACCGTGGTGGCCGCCCTCGCGGTCGGCGTCCTCATCACCATGCTCGCCGCCTGGCTGCCCGGCCGCCGGGCCGCCAAGATCCCGCCGGTGGCGGCGATGAACAGCGTGCACGCCACGGCGACCACCAAGTCGCTGGTGCTGCGCAACACGATCGGCGCGCTGTTCACGGCGGCCGGTGCCGCGGTGATCGTCGCCGCCACCTCGATGGACTCCTCCTCCGGCGAGGCCCCGATGGGGCTCGGCGCCGTCCTGCTGATCATCGGCGTGTTCGTGCTGACCCCGCTGCTGTCCCGCCCGCTGATCGCGGCCGTGGCCCCGCTGCTGCGCGCGTTCGGTGTCTCGGGCAAGCTGGCCCGCCAGAACTCGGTGCGCAACCCGCGCCGTACGGCCGCCACCGCCTCCGCGCTGATGATCGGACTGACCCTGATCACCGGTATGACGGTGATGGCGGGCAGCCTCCAGTCGTCCATCGACAAGATGGCCGCCTCCGCGATCCGCGCCGACTACGTGGTCTCCATGGCCAACGGCTCGCCGCTCTCCCCGGACGTGGCGAAGAAGATCGCCGCCACCGACGGCGTGAGCGCCAGCAGCCCGCTGCGCAACGCCGAGACCCGCATCGACGGCGTCACCGAGTACGTGACCGGTGTCGACGGCGCGTCCATCGCCGAGCTGACGGACCTGAAGATCGACCGGGGCAGCTTCACGGTCGGCGGCGACCGCGTCGTCGTGGACAAGGTCCGGGCCAAGGAGTACGGCTGGAAGACCGGCTCGCACTTCACCGCCCACTTCGAGGACGGCAAGGCGCGGACCCTGACGGTCGCCGGGATCTACGACGGCAACGACATGATCCGCGGCATCATGCTCGACAACAAGGTGCTCACCCCGCATCTGGCCAAGCCCACCGACATGCAGGTCATGGTCAAGACGGCGAACGGCGCCTCGACCGCGACCAAGGACCGGCTGACGAGCGCCCTGGGCACCAACCCGGCGATCAAGATCCAGGACAAGAAGGACATCTCCAACGACATCGCGCAGATGTTCACGATGATGCTGAACATGGTCTACGGCCTGCTCGGCATGGCGGTGATCGTCGCGGTCCTCGGCGTCATCAACACCCTGGCGATGTCGGTGTTCGAGCGCTCCCAGGAGATCGGCATGCTCCGCGCGATCGGCCTGGACCGCCGGTCGGTCAAGCGGATGGTCCGCCTGGAGTCCCTGGTGATCTCGCTCTTCGGCGGTGTGCTCGGCATCGGTCTCGGCGTGTTCTTCGGCTGGGCGGCCGGTGAGCTGCTCGGCACCAAGATGCCCACGTACGAACTGGTCCTGCCCTGGGGCCGGCTGGTGCTCTTCCTGGCGCTGGCGGGCGTGGTCGGCATCCTGGCCGCCCTGTGGCCGGCCCGCCGCGCGGCCAGGCTGAACATGCTGACGGCCATCAAGGCCGAGTAGCGCCCGGCATCGGCAAGGGGCCCCGTTCCGTCACCGGAGCGGGGCCCCTTCGTCGTACCGCGGGGATCAAACCTGCCAGGTGCGGGTGCGCGGTGGCAGTACGGAGGCGCCCGAGGGCGGGGTGCGGACCGCGAGGACCTGGTTGATGCCGATGCGGTTGTGCTCGAAGGCGAGCGCGGAGGCGGCCATGTACAGCTGCCACACACGCGCGCGGCCGGGGCTGGTCAGCCGGACCGCGCGGTCCCAGTCGGCCTCCAGGTTGGTCACCCACTCGCGCAGGGTGCGGGCGTAGTGCTCGCGCAGCGCCTCCACGTCGCGCACCTCGAACCCGGCGCGCTCCAACTGCGTGACGGTGGTGCCGATCGGGGCGAGTTCGCCGTCCGGGAAGACATAGGCGTCGATGAACTCGTCGACGCTGTAGGCCGATTCGTCGGTCTGCGGGCGGCGGGCGATCTGGTGGTTCAGCAGCCGTCCACCGGGCTTCAGCAGGCCGTACAGCCGGCGCGCGTACTCCAGGTAGCGTTCGGCGCCGACGTGCTCGGCCATGCCGATGGAGGAGATGGCGTCGAAGGGGCCGTCGGAGACGTCCCGGTAGTCCTGGACCCTGATCTCCACCTTGTCGGTCAGGCCCTCGTCCGCGATGCGCTTGCGGGCGTAGCCGGCCTGTTCCTGGGAGAGGGTGACGCCGACGACGCTCACGCCGTGCTCACGGGCCGCGTGCAGGGCCATGGAACCCCAGCCGCAGCCGACGTCCAGCAGCCGCTGGCCCTCCTGGAGGCCGAGCTTGCGGCAGACCAGTTCGAGCTTGTCGCGCTGGGCGGCCTCCAGGGTGGCGTCCTTGTCGAAGGACTCCCAGTAGGCGCAGGAGTACACCATGGAGGGGCCGAGGACGAGCTCGTAGAAGTCGTTGCCGACGTCGTAGTGGTGGCTGATGGCGCGTCTGTCGCTGTGCCGGGTGTGCAGATGGCGGCTCCTGCGGACCTCCTCCTGCGGCGGCGCGGGCGGCAGCGGCGGCCCGGCGAGCTTCAGCAGCTCGCGGCCCGCGGCCCGGACGGCCGGATCGCGCAGCGCCTGGAGGAGCGTGCGATCGTCGTCGTCGCGCTCCCAGATCAGGCCCGACATGGCGTCCAGCGCCGTGTACAGGTCGCCCTCGATGGCCAGGTCGCCGGAGACCCAGGCGCGGGCCAGGCCCAACTCCCCCGGTTTGAACAGAATGCGGCGCAGAGCGCGCCGGTTGCGCACGATGAGCGTGGGGGCGCCCGGGGGTCCGGCCTGTGATCCGTCCCAGGCCCGCAGCCTTACCGGGAGCGGGGCCCCCAGTACCTGCTCGGCAAGACTGCTCAGCCGCGACGCGGCGTCTGCCATGACGCACACCTCCAAGACGAGATCCCGGATGCCGGATACCACGTAAACACCGTGGAGCCTTCCGCACAGTCCCGCGAAGGAGTTACGACTGGGCAAAATAGTTGCAGTGACCACCTGGGTGGGCCGGGAAGGGCGGAGCGGCGTCCGGGAACGCCGAAGGACCTCCCGCACCACGGATGGCGGGAGGTCCTTCGGGTCGTACGACGAACGGCGGCTGACCTGGGGTCAGGAAGCCTTGGCCTCGGTCTTCGCGGCGGCGACCGGAGCCGGCTTGGCGGCCTCGTAGAACTCCTCGCGGGGGTTCTCCATCGCGCCCAGGGACACGACCTCGCGCTTGAGGAACATGCCCAGCGTCCAGTCGGCGAAGATGCGGATCTTGCGGTTCCAGGTCGGCATCGCCAGACCGTGGTAGCCACGGTGCATGTACCAGGCGAGACGGCCCTTGAGCTTGATCTTGGTCTTGCCCAGGACGATCATCGCCACGCCCTTGTGCAGGCCGAGACCGGCGACCGCACCCTTGTTGGCGTGCTCGTACTCCTTCTGCGGGAAGCCCCGCATACCGGAGACCACGTTGTCGCCGAGGACCTTGGCCTGGCGCAGCGCGTGCTGGGCGTTCGGCGGGCACCAGGCGTTCTCGTTGCCCGCCTTGCGGCCGACGAGGTCCGGGACCTGGGCGTTGTCGCCCGCGGCCCAGATGTAGTCGGTGCCCTTGACCTGGAGCGTGGGCTCGCAGTCGACGTGGCCGCGCGGACCGAGGGGCAGACCGAAGCGGGACAGGGCCGGGTTCGGCTTGACGCCGGCGGTCCACACGATCGTGTTGGAGTCGACCTCAAGGCCGTTCTTGAGGACCACGTGGCCGTCGACGCAGGAGTCCATGGAGGTGGAGAGGTAGATCTCCACGCCCCGGCTCTCCAGGTGCTCCTTGCCGTACTGGCCGAGCTTCGGGCCGACCTCGGGAAGGATCTTGTCCGCGGCGTCCACGAGGACGAACCGCATGTCCTCGCGGGAGACGTTCTTGTAGTACTTGGCGGCGTCGCGGGCCATGTCCTCGACCTCGCCGATGGTCTCCGCACCCGCGAAGCCACCGCCGATGAAGACGAAGGTGAGCGCCTTGCGGCGGATCTCCTCGTCGGTCGTGGAGTCAGCCTTGTCCAGCTGCTCCAGGACGTGGTTGCGCAGGCCGATGGACTCCTCGATGCCCTTCATGCCGATGCCCTGCTCGGCGAGGCCGGGGATCGGGAAGGTGCGGGAGACCGCGCCCATGGCGATGACCAGGTAGTCGAACGGCAGCTCGTACGCCTCGCCCACGAGGGGGGCGATCGTGGCGACCTTGCGGTCCTGGTCGATGGTGGTGACCCGACCGGTGAGGATCTCCGCCTTCGGCAGCACGCGTCGCAGCGGGACGACGACGTGGCGAGGGGAGATGCTGCCGGCGGCGGCTTCGGGGAGGAAGGGCTGGTAGGTCATGTACGACCGGGGGTCGACGACCGTGACGGTCGCCTCGCCGTAGCGCATCTTCTTGAGAATGCGCCGAGCTGCGTACAGGCCTACGTACCCACCGCCTACTACGAGGATCCTGGGACGCTCCGTGGTGCTCATGGCATCGAGTATCCACCCGCTCAAGGGGGGTGGCTCGTGCGCCCCTTCACAAGGTTCTGGAGGGGCTGTGCTAAACTCCGCGGCCCGCGTGACGCAGATCATGTCGCCGAGGAGGAACCGCGAGGCGGTTCGTACCGTTGTCAAGGCCGTGTGAGCTGCTGGTCCGGGTCTTCGAGGTGATCGTAGAGACTCCGGGGCGGCCCGTGGAACCCCTCCTTCCGGCCATCTTTGCACGCCTCATCTGAACATGTTCAAACGGGTTTTGACCCCCCGGAAGGGCCAAGTGGTCCCCTTCGGGAAGCAGTCAGGACCCATTTCCTTGTGAAGAACTTCACGAAGGTTTCCGCCGGGGTGCGAACGAGGGGCCCCTGGGGGCCCCTCGAAGACGCTCAAACGTTATCCGACCTGCTCAGCCGGATGCTACTGACCGGTAACAAAAGAGAGTCACGCCACCGACCAGGCGATGCCGTCGAGGATGTCGTGCTCGCTGACGACGACCTCCTCGGCGCCCGTGCGCTCCATGATCGCGAGGAGTACCAGGGAGCCCGCGCCGATGACGTCGACCCGGCCCGGGTGCATGGAGGGGATGGTGGCGCGTTCGGCGTGGGTGGAGTGCAGCAGGTGCTCGGTGATCTCGCGGACGCGGGCGCGCGGGATGCGGGAGTGGTGGATGCGCGCGGAGTCGTAGTCCGGCAGGTCCTGGGCGATCGCGGAGACCGTGGTGACCGAGCCGGCGAGGCCGACCAGGGTGCGTGCCTCGCGCAGCGGGACGGTCTGCTCGGCCAGGTCCAGCGCGGCCTCGATGTCGGCGCGGATCGCGGCGATCTGCTCCTCGGTGGGCGGATCGGAGACCTCGCCGCCGTGCACCAGATGCCGTTCGGTCATCCGTACGCAGCCGACGTCCACGGAGCGCGCGGCGCGCACCTTCTCGTCGCCGACGACGAACTCGGTGGAGCCGCCGCCGATGTCCACCACCAGATAGGGCCTGGCGAGATCCGTACGGCCGGTGAGCTCCCGGGTCGCGCCGGTGAAGGAGAACTCGGCCTCCTGGTCGCCGGTGATGACCTCCGGCTCCACCCCGAGGATGTCCAGCACACCGCGCACGAAGTCCTCGCGGTTCTCGGCGTCCCGGGAGGCGGAGGTGGCGACGAAGCGCAGCCGCTCGGCGCCGTGCTCCTTGATGATCCCGGCGTACTCGCGGCACGCGGCGAAGGTGCGCTCCAGCGCCTCGGGGGCGAGCCGGCCGGTGCGGTCGACGCCCTGGCCGAGCCGCACGATCGTCATCCGGCGGTCCAGGTCGACCAGTTCGCCGGTCGCCGGGTCGGCGTCCGCGACCAGCAGCCGGATGGAGTTCGTACCGCAGTCGATCGCGGCGACCCGGGTCACTGCGCCTCCCCCTCGGGCTCCTGCGCGAGCGTCACGCACGCGCCCTTGCGCCACCACTCGGGCAGCATCGCGATCGCCTCGTCGCCGAGCGGGTTGACGCCGGGTCCCGCGGCCAGCGAGTGGCCGACCAGGACGTGCAGGCACTTCACCCGGTCCGGCATGCCGCCCGCGCTCGGGAAGCCCTGCAGGACCTCGATCTCGTCCCGGCGCCGGATGTAGTCCTCGTGCGCGGCCCGGTAGGCGGCGGCCAGCTCCGGGTCGCTCTGCAGGCGCTCGGTCATCTCCTTCATGACGCCGTTGGCCTCCAGCGTGCCGATGGCCGAGGCGGCCTTGGGGCACGTCAGGTAGTACAGCGTCGGGAAGGGGGTGCCGTCGGGCAGGCGCGGCGCCGTCTCCACGACGTCCGGCTGACCGCACGGGCAGCGGTGCGCGATGGCGCGCAGGCCCCGCGGGGGGCGGCCGAGCTGCTGCTTGAAGGCCTCGACGTCCGCGTCGGTGGGCTCGGTGCGCGGGGTGGGCGGCGGAGGGGTTTCCATGACTGCTTTCAGAGTTGCTTTCTGTGGGTCACCGGCCGGGGCCGGGTCGCTGGTCGGGGCCGGAGCCGGTCGGGGCCGGGTCGCTGGTGGGGCGGTCACTGGGCGGAGGCGTCGGACTTGTCGACCCCGTCCCAGATGTTCGTGTACCAGGGCCGGTGGGCGGCCTTGAGGTCGGTGCGGGACTGCCGGGCCGCGCCCGGGTCGACCACCACGTACCCGGTCTCGCCGGGCATCACATAGTGCAGACGTCTGCGGATCTGCTGCTCGGCATAGGCGTCGTCCTGCCAGCGCGCCTTGAGGTCGCGCAGCTGTTCGACTCGCTTGCGGGCATCGGTCTGCTGCCGCTGGAGGTCGGAGATCTGGGCGCGCTGGGAGACGTACTGCCGCATCGGGTAGGCGAGCGCGACCACCAGCGAGCACAGCACCAGCGCGAGCAGCGCGGCGCGGCCGGTCAGCCGGGAGCGGCGGGCCTGCCGCTTGGTCTGCGAGCGGTAGACCCGGGCGGCCGTCTGCTCGCCGAGCAGCCGCAGCCTGGTCGCGGTGGAGAAACGGTCCCGGTCCCTTGCGGCCATGTCGGCTCTCCGCCTCCCCTTTCACGCCCTGCTCGGGCGGTCGCACACGTGCGTACGTCCCCGGACACGGTACGGGACCGGGTACGGGGACGTACGTACGACTGGCCAAGAGGTGGCCCGGGGCGGGCCGGCGACTCAGCCCTTGCTGTACTTACTGGTTCGCGGAGCGAAACCGCGGGAAGGCGCTGCGGCCGGCGTACACCGCGGCGTCGTCGAGGATCTCCTCGATGCGCAGCAGCTGGTTGTACTTGGCGACGCGCTCGGAGCGGGCCGGGGCGCCGGTCTTGATCTGGCCGCAGTTGGTGGCGACGGCCAGGTCGGCGATGGTGACGTCCTCGGTCTCGCCGGAGCGGTGGGACATCATGCACTTGAAGCCGTTGCGCTGGGCCAGCTCGACGGCGTCCAGGGTCTCGGTCAGCGAACCGATCTGGTTGACCTTGACGAGCAGGGCGTTGGCGGAGCCCTCCTCGATGCCGCGGGCCAGGCGCTCGGGGTTGGTGACGAACAGGTCGTCGCCGACGATCTGGACCTTGTCGCCGAGGCGGTCGGTGAGGACCTTCCAGCCGCTCCAGTCGTCCTCGAACAGCGGGTCCTCCAGGGAGACCAGCGGGTAGGCCGCCACCAGCTCCTCGTAGTACTCCGTCATCTCGGCGGCGGAGCGCTCCTTGCCCTCGAAGAGGTACTTGCCGTCCTTGTAGAACTCGGAGGCGGCGACGTCGAGAGCGAGGGCGATCTGCTCGCCGGGCGCGTAGCCGGCTTCCTTGATGGCCTCAAGGATCAGGTCGAGGGCCTCGCGGTTGGAGCCGAGGTTCGGGGCGAAGCCGCCCTCGTCGCCGAGACCGGTGGCCAGGCCCTTGCTCTTCAGGACCTTCTTGAGGGTGTGGTAGACCTCGGCACCCCAGCGCAGCGCCTCGGAGAAGGACTCCGCGCCGATCGGGGCGATCATGAACTCCTGGATGTCCACGTTGGAGTCGGCGTGCGAGCCGCCGTTCAGGATGTTCATCATCGGCACCGGCAGCAGGTGCGCGTTGGGGCCGCCCAGGTAGCGGAAGAGCGGCAGGTCGGACGCCTCGGAGGCGGCGTGCGCGACGGCCAGGGAGACGCCGAGGATGGCGTTGGCGCCCAGCGAGCCCTTGTTGTCGGTGGCGTCCAGGTCGAACATGGCCTGGTCGATCAGGCGCTGCTCGGTGGCGTCGTAGCCGACCAGCTCCGGGCCGATCTGCTCGATGACGGCGAGGACGGCCTTCTCGACACCCTTGCCCAGGTAGCGGTTCGGGTCACCGTCGCGCAGCTCGATGGCCTCGAAGGCGCCGGTGGAGGCGCCGGACGGGACGGCGGCACGACCGGTGCTGCCGTCGTCGAGGCCGACCTCGACCTCGACCGTGGGGTTGCCTCGGGAGTCCAGGATTTCCCGGGCTACGACGACGTCGATGGACGGCACGAGCATCTCCTTCTTGGATGTGACGCTGGAAGTGCGGGGCGGCGGCCGTACGGCTGCGCCTTGCGACTAGAGCCTAACCGTCCCGGGGTCGCCGACCACCGACCGACCGTCTGGTGGGCGACCGGGACATGCAGACGGTACCCATTGTTCACCACCGGAACAAAGGGGTTCGCGGATGAGAGCTGACTGAAGTCCGGGAAAACACAAGACCCCACCCCGGCGCGAACGGGGGAAACGCGCCGGAGTGGGGGGTTTGGGGGACGGGGGGCCTTGGGGGGCCTGGGGGAACCGTGGGGCCCTGGGGGGGGTGGGCCCGGTGGTTCTTGGGGGGTGACCCTGGGGAGCGGCCTCTGGGGTGACCCTTGGAGGGGGGTCCTTGGGGAGCGGCCCCTGAGGGTGGCCCTTGGGGGGGCCTCGGGGGGCGGCCCCTGGGGGTACGGCGGCGGGGGCTGCCGTTCTTGAGGGGTCCGGCGGACCAGGTGCCGGGGAGCGGCTGCCCGGCGGGTCCGTGCGGCCGGGCCGCCGGACGAGCGCCGTACGGGGGCCCGCACACGGGCCCCTGCAGCGGAGCCCGTGGCGGCCGCGGCCGGGTCGGGCTACTTCAGGTGGAGCTGCTGGCCCGGGTAGATCAGGTCGGCGTTGTCGACGATGTCCTTGTTCAGGTCGAACAGCTTCTGCCAGCCGCCGGCCACGTGGTGCTCGGCCGCGATGGAGCTGAGGGTGTCGCCCTTGACCACCTTGTACTCGCCGTCGCCCTTCTTGACCTTCTTGCCGGTCGGGGTGGTGACGGTCTTGCTCTTGCCCGTGGACGAGCCGGTGGAGGTGCTCGTGGACTTGGTCGGCGCCGGGGTGGTGCGCTGCGTGGAGCGCGTGGCGGCCTGCTCGTCCGTGGAGCGGGTGGCGGTGCTGCCCGACGACGAGGGGGTCGTCGAGGCGGAGCCGCTGTACGGGGTGCTGCTCAGACCCGTGCCGCAGACCGGCCAGGCGCCCTTGCCCTGCGCGGCGAGAACCTTCTCGGCGACGGTTATCTGCTGCGACTTGGTGGCCTGGTCGGCGGTCGACGCGTAGGCGGTGCCGCCGTACGCGGCCCAGGTCGAGGCGGAGAACTGGAGACCGCCGTAGTAACCGTTGCCGGTGTTGATGGACCAGTTGCCGCCGGACTCGCACTGGGCGACCGCGTCCCACTGGGAGGCGGTGGCGGCGGAAGCGGTGCCGGTGGCCATCAGCGGCGCGGCCACGGCGGCACCGGTGACACCGGCGAGCGTGACGACGCGGACGGCCTTGGACGGACGACGGTGCTTGCCCTTGCCGGAAAACAGCATGGAACGATCCCCTCACCGACGCCTGCGAGGTGAGCTGTCGGGTTCGGGCCGGTTGAGTTGCCCGGCCACCCCTCCTCATGGAGGCGTGGCTTCACCCCAAGCCGGTCCGGCATCAACTGCCGGGCCCGGCACTTACCTTGGGTCCCCCGCTCCTGCCTGCGGCGCTTGACGCGACGACTGTTCCCGGGCAGCCGCTGGCAGGATTCGGCGTTGCGGCCGCCGGGGCTCGTGGTGACGAGCGGCCTTGACCGTAGCCAGGTGATCCGCGGAATTTCAAAGACGATCAGGGCTTCTGAGACTCATCCCACACTTTCGCCAAATCGGACATTTAGCGATCAAGTGGGGCGTCAACTAGCCCTGGTCCGCGTCCGTTTCGTCACTGACTTTCAGGGTCTGACCGGCGGTGATGTGGTTCGGGTCGGCGCCCACGACCTTCTTGTTCGCGGCGTAGAGCGCGTGCCATCCGCCTTCGACGTCAAGGGAGTCGGCGATGGCGCTCAACGAGTCGCCCTCGCGAACGGTGTAGCTGCCCGGCTCACGGGAGGCGTGCCGACCGGAGTTCGAGTCGTTCTGCCCGTTTGCCGTGCTTTCGTCCGCGTTGCCGCCGCGGTGGCGTCCGCCGGTGAGGGCCCCGGTGTCGACCAGGTTCCAAGAGCCGACGGTCTGCCGGGGGTTGTCCGGGGTGCCGGTGGACGGCGCGGGGGTCGCGGAGCCGTCGGCGGGCGCGGACGGCGTGGCCGGGACGGAGGCGTTGGAGGAGGACGGGTCGGACGAGGACGGGTCGGCCGGGTCCTGGCTGGAGGTGCCGGTCCCGGGCTTGCCGGTGTGCTTGCCCGGGTTCGGGCTCGCGTGCTTGCCGGTCTGCTTGCCGGAGCCCTGGGTCGGCGAGGAGGAGGGGTCGGTGGAGGTCTTCCCTGAGCCGGTGCCCGAACCGGTGCCGGTGCCCGAACCGGTGCCGGTGCCGGAGCCGGTGCCGTCCTGGTCGCCGCCCTGCGTGCCCGCCGGGGCGGAGGGGTCGGGCAGTCCGGACGGGTCGGTCGCGGCGCCGCCCTGGTCGCCGTCGCCGTCGCCGGTGCCCGGATCGACGTTCACGGAACCGGAGTTCGAGGTCAGTCCGGACAGCAGGGCGCAGGTGGCCCAGGGCGAGGTGCCCTTGTCCTTGAGGATCTTCTCGGCCACGGCGATCTGCTGCGAGCGGCTGGCCTGGTCGGCGGAGGAGGCGTACTGCGTGCCGCCGTACGCGACCCAGTCGTCCTGGGATATCTGGAGGCCGCCGTAGTACCCGTTGCCCGGGTCGGCGCTCCAGGCGCCGCCGCTCTCGCAGTTGGCGACCTTGTCCCAGGTGGTGCCGTCGGCCGCGTGGGCGCCGGCGGCGCCGAGCAGCGGGATGGCGATGGCGGAGCCGGTCACGCCGGCCGCGACGAGGAGGGCCGGAGCCTGACGGGGGCGGCGGTGACGACCGTTCCCGGAGATCATGCGGAAGCCTTTCGTACGACGGCGGGGACCGGCGCGGCGGATGGTGCCGGGTCGCCGCGCTGAGGGGTGAAGGTAGCCGCACACGATCACTTGTCACAAGTTCATGCCGCGCGGATAACGCGAAGATCACAGGATTGAAGGTCTGCCCCTCCGCTCCGTCACGTCCTGTTTCACCCGTCGGGCACGGCGGCGCCTCATCCTCGGGACGCGGGGCTCCCGGAACCATGGAACCGACCTGATTCCGGGGGGCTGTTCACCCAGGAGGACACACGATGCGGCACACCCGGTTGCACGGCGAGTCCGCGGAGTACCTCGCCGCCCGCGAGGAACTGCGCCGCGCCGAGATCGAGCTGATGCGCGAGCGCGAACGGGTCGCGGCCCTGCGCCGGGCGCTGCCGCCGGGAGCCGAGCTCGACGACTATGTCTTCCTGGAGGGACCGGCCGACCTGGACGCGGGCGACGCGCCCGTGCGCGAGGTCCGGCTGAGCGAGCTGTTCACCGGCGGCCCGGAGCGGGCGCTGCTCGTCTACCACTTCATGTACGGCAAACGGCAGACCGATCCCTGCCCGATGTGCACCCTGTGGATCGACGGCTTCGACGGCGTCGCCCACCAGGTCGCGCGCAACGCCGACCTGGTGGTGGTGGCCGCCGCCGACCTGCCCGCGCTGCGCCGGCACGCCCGCGCCCGCGGCTGGTCCCGGCTGCGCTTGCTCAGCGCCGGGGACAGCACCTTCAAGTACGACCTGGGCAGCGAGGACGCGGACGGCGTCCAGGACTCGACCGTCTCGGTCCTCACCCGGGGCGCGGACGGCACCGTCCGGCACTTCTACTCCGCGCACCCCCGGATGGCCGAGGACATCGACCAGCGCGGCCTCGATCTCCTCAACCCCGTCTGGCATCTGCTCGATCTGGCCCCGGGCGGCCGGGGCGACTGGTTCGCGGGCCTGGACTACTGAGCGGGCGGGGTGAACTCCACCGGCAGGGTGCGCAGACCCCGCATGATGAGCCCGCCGCGCCAGCGCAGCTCGTCCGGCTCTGCGGCGAGCCGCAGATCGGGCAGCCGGGTCAGCAGGGTGGCCAGCGCGGTCTGTCCCTCCAGACGGGCGAGCGGGGCGCCCAGGCAGTAGTGGATGCCGTGTCCGTACCCGAGGTGCTGGTTGTCCCGTCGGCCGAGGTCCAGGGTGTCCGGGTCCTCGAACCGCTCCGGGTCCCGGTCGGCGGCGGCCAGGACGACGAGCACCGGGTCGCCGGGCGCGATCTCCTGCCCGCCGATGGTGAGCGGTTCGGTGGCGAACCGCCAGGTGGCCAGCTCCACCGGGCCGTCGTAGCGCAGCAGCTCCTCCACCCCGGTCGCCAGCAGCTCCTCGTCGCCGCGGGCGAGGGCCTCCTGCATGCGGTGGCGCTGCTCGGGGTGGGTGAGCAGGGCGTAGGTGCCGTTGCCGATCAGATTGACGGTGGTCTCGAAGCCGGCGAACAGCAGGATGAAGGCCATCGCCGCGGCCTCGTTCTCGGTGAGGTGCTCGCCGTGGTCGGAGGCGCGGATGAGGCCGGAGATCAGGTCCTCGCCGGGCGCGGGCTCGGCGGGCAGCGCCTCGCGCTTCTTGTGGATCAGCTCGGCGAGGTAGCCGCGCATCTTCTTCACCGACCGGGCGACCCCGCCCCGGGGGCCTCCCCCGTGCCGGATCATCATGCCCGCCCAGTCCCGGAAGTCGTCCTGGTCCTCGCGCGGGACGCCGAGCAGGTCGCAGATGGCGTAGATGGGGAGCGGGAAGGCGAACTCGTGGATGAGGTCGGCCGAGCCGCGCTCGGCGAACCGGTCGATGAGGTCGTCGGTCAGCTCCTGCACCCGGTCCGCGAACTCGGCGACCCGGCGGGGCGTGAACGCCTTGCTGACCAGTCGGCGCAGCCGGGTGTGGTCCGGCGGGTCGATGTTCAGCAGGTGCGTCATCAGCTCGGCCTTGCGCTCGCCGGGGATGCCGGTCTTGCCCTTGGCGTGCTCGGGCTCGTCGTGATGCGCCGGGTTCTTGCTGAGCCGCTGGTCCGCGAGCGCCTGCCGGGCATCCGCGTACCGGGTGACCAGCCATGCCTCCACCCCGCTGGGCAACCGGGTCCGCCGCACGGGCGCGTGCTCACGCAGCCACGCGTACGCCGGGTAGGGATCGGCGGCGAACTCCCAGGTGAACAGCTCGGGAGCGGCGGGAACGGTGTCGTCGGGGGGAAGCTGGTCGGTCACTCCTCGACGGTATCCGGCAACCCCTCGGCCTTCCGTATCGCGTCCCGGTACGTCCGGGCCGCGGCGCGCAGCGCGGTCTCGGGGTCGGTGCCGGCGGCTTCGGCGCGGGCGGCGAGGGCGAGGAGGGTGTAGCCGATGTCGTCGCCCTCGGGGAGCGGGACGTCGAGGCCGGCGACGCGGGCGCGGGAGGCGAGTTTGGCGGCGAGGGCGAGGCCGGGCTGGCCGAGCGGGATGCCCTCGGTGACCGAGGTGCGGCGTTTCTCCTCGGCCTTGGTGCGCAGCCAGTGCGCCTTGACGTCCTCGGGGGTCTCGGCCACCGCGTCGCCGAAGACATGGGGGTGGCGGTGGATGAGCTTGGCGACGATGCCGCCCGCCACGTCGTCGATGGAGAACGGTGTCTCGGGGTGCTCCTCGGCGATCCGGGAGTGGAAGACGACCTGGAGGAGGACGTCGCCCAGCTCCTCCCGCAGCTCCTCGCGGTCACCGGCCTCGATCGCCTCGACCAGTTCGTACGACTCCTCGATGCCGTACTTGGCCAGGCCCTCGTGGGTCTGCCGGGAGGACCAGGGGCATTCGACGCGGATGCGGTCCATGACCTGGACGAGGTCGAGCAGCCGGGCGCCGGGCAGATCGTACGAGGCGGGCAGCAGCTCCAGCTCGGGCATGCGGACCCGGCCGGAGCCGGCCAGCCGGGCCAGGCCGTCGGTGAGGGCGGGCTCTCCCTCGCCCGTGGCCACGACCACCACCGTGCGTCCGCCGGCGCAGGCGTCGATCAGCTCCTGCGCCGTGGGCGCCGCCTCGGACACCTCTGTACCCGCCTCCCGCAGATACGGCAGCTGCGGATGGGCGCCGTCCGCGCACAGCACGGCGTCCGCGGCGCGCAGCGCCTCCCACGCGGGCCAGGACAGCAGGCCGGGGGCGACGCGGTGGCTGGTGGTGAGGAGGACGATGCGGCCGGGGCCGGCGGCGGGGCTGGATGCGTTCACGATCCGAAAGTAACCCACCGCCGCGACGACCGGATCCGGTTATCCACAGGGGCACCCGAGTCGTGTGATCGTACGACCTACGCCATCCCCGGCCTGCCGCCTACGCCGTCCCTGGCCCATCGCCTACGCCGTGACCGGCGCGCCGCCCGCCACCGCCGTGACCTCCCGCACCCACGGCGTCTTCGCGTCCACCCGGCTGCTCCTCTGCACGTCCCAGGTGCCGTAGCGCGGGTTGACGTCGATGTGCAGTTCCCCGGACGCCTTGGACAGGGCCTTCCAGAAGGCGGGCTGGGTGGTGTCGGTGCCGAGCCGGGCCGCGAGCTTCTGCGCCTCCAGCTGGAGGCGCAGGTTCTCGTCCAGGTGCGCGGGGGCGATGCCGTACTTCTGGAGCCAGGTGGTCTGGAGGCCCTTGGAGCCGCCCGCCTGCTGCTCCAGGCTCGCGCGCAGCTGCTGGACCTCCTTGCGGGTGACCGAGACGCCCTCGTCCTGCGCGGCCCGGTGGATCACCTGGTCCAGGACCATGTTGTGCAGGGTGTCGCGGGTGAGGCTGCTGGTCTGGGCGAGCACCTGCTGGTACTGGCCCTGGTCGGGCACCGCGGCCCGCTGGGCGTCACGGACCTCGCCGACCCGGTTCTCCAGCTGCGCGACGGTGATCCGCTGTCCGCCGACGACGGCGGCCGCGCCCGGATGCGCGTCGCTTCCACAGGCGGTCAGCAGGGGGGCCGCTGCGGCGATCGCGGCGGTGAGGACGAGCGCGGTGCGACGGCGGCGGTGCAAGGGAGACCTCCAAGGGGAGATTGTGCGGCGATGCACAAAGTCTTGCGGTGATCGATGGTAGGCAGTGGCGCTGCTCCGGCCAACCCATTCGACCAACGATTCACCGCGACTTCGGGCACCGGCGCACGCCCGCGAGTTCGCCGCTCAGCCCGTGATCGCGACCGGCCCGTCCCACGCGTCGCGGTCCACGGTGAGCGTGACCCCGCCGTGCGCCTCCTTGCTGTTGACCATGTACTGGTGGCCGCGGCTGTGCCCGGTGTACTGCTTGGCGCCCCACGGCCAGTCCGTGGTCGTGGTGTTCTGCTTGTCGTACAGCGCGTACCAGAGGTTGCCCGGCAGATCCGTCTTGTCGGAGGCGGTGGCGATCGCCTTGGCGCTGGAGCTGGTGAAGCCGTAGAACCCGGCCCGGTACGTCTTGGCGTGCACCTGCTTGTCGAACGCGCGCACATACGTCAGTACGGCGGTGTTGCACGACGTGTTCGCGGTGTCGTACCCCTCCATGTCGAGGTAGACGGGGCTGCCCGCCTTCATGCCGAGGGCGGCGGCCTTGGCGACGGCGTCGTTGGCGTCCTGCGTGCCGAGGGCCGCGGCGTTGGAGGCGGTCATCTTCTCCGGGTTGGAGCCGGACTGGCAGGGCGGCTGGGCGCCGACGTAGATCGGGACGAGCTTCCAGCCGAGGGAGCTGACGGACTTCACCCAGGACGCGGTGAGGTTGGGCTGGGCGCAGCCGCGGTTCTTGCCGCCCACGTAGACAGCGGCGGCGCCGTAGAAGCCGGTGTGCCAGGCCTTCATGGTGGCCGACGAGGGCGCGGTGCAGGTGTCGAACGCCCGCCCGGTGAAGGTCTTCTGGGCCGGCCAGGTGGTGGCGGCCATGGAGGTCTGCGCGGCGAGGCCGGCCCCCGCGACGACGACGGCGCCCGCCACCGCCCAGGTGATGTGTCTGCGCTTCTTGGACTGCCGGTGTCCGGCCATGGTGCCCACCCCTGCTGGTTCTCTGTGCGATGCCTGCGCGATGCCTGTGCGGCGTCCGTGCGCCGTCCGTACGCATGGCCGGATGTGGCCGGATGTGGCCGGATGTGGCCGGATGACTCTAGCCGCGTACCTGGCCCAGCCAGTGCAGGGTGCGGCGGATCTCGACGGCCATCGGGTGGCCGGGGCCGCCGAGGCGTTCCACGTCCAGCACCAGGCGGGCGAGGGTGTCGTGCGCGGCGGGCCGGTCGCCGAGGGCGAGCAGCAGATGGCCGATGCGCCGGCGGACCTCGTGGGCCTGCTGCGGATCACCGGACACGTACTGGTTCTCGTAGTACGGCAGCAGGGCGCGGTACTCGGCGAGCGCCGCCGCGGGTTCGCCCAGCTGTTCGAGGCATTGCGCGGCGTCGTAGCGGAAGCGCAGGGACACCGGATCGGCCTGGCCGGCCTCCGCGGCGCGTTCGTCGGCGAGGCGGCGCAGTTCGGGCAGGGCGCGCCGGTACTGGCCGTCGTCCATGAGGGTCGCCGCGTACTGCTTGCGCAGGGTGCGCACCACCGGGGAGTGCTCGCCGTGCTGTTCGGCCGCGGCGGGCAGGATCGCGCCCAGGATGTCGACGGCCTGGGTGATCCGGCCCTCCCCCAGCAGGCGCTTGACCTCGTCGACGGCGGCGGCGACATCGGGCTTGCCGGTGGCCGGGGCCGCGGGCGCGGCGGGGGCCGGCCGGGGCGCGGGGGTGCGGGCGCGGTCGGGCCAGGGGGCGTGCGGACGCAGGAAGGGGCGCGTGGGGTCCAGGGGCGCTCCGTTGGGCATGCCGCGCGCGGGCAGCAGTGGCGCCAGGTGCTCGTACACCTCCTGCGCGGAGGCCGGCCGGTGCTGCGGGTCCTTGGCGAGCAGGCGCAGCACCAGGCTCTCCAGTGCCTCCGGGACCTCGGGGCGGATCCGGCGCACGGGCAGCGGCGGCTCGTACAGGTGCCGGTGCAGCACGCCGAGCGCGGTGGCGCCGGTGAACGGCACGTCGCCGCTGAGCAGTTCGTGCAGCAGCACCCCGAGCGCGTACAGGTCGGTGTACGGGCCGACCGCGCCGCCCATCGCCTGCTCGGGCGCCATGTAGGCGGGCGAGCCGATCGGGGAGCCGGTGTGGGTGAGCCGGGTGGTGTCGGTGTCCATGACGGAGGCCACGCCCAGGTCGAGCACGGTGACCAGGCCGTCCTGCTTGACCATGACATTGCGCGGCTTGAGGTCGCGGTGGACGATCGGCACGGCGTGTACGGCACTGAGCACGGCGCACAGCTGCGCGGCCACCGCGACCGCCCACGGCCAGGGGTAGGGGTCGTGCTCGGCGAGGTGGTCGGCGAGGTCGGCGCCGTCCACGTACTGCATGACGAGGAACAGTTCCTCGCCCTCGCTGCCCGCGTCGTGCACGGTGACCAGGCCGGGGTGGTCGACCTGGGCGGTCACCCGGCACTCGCGCTCGAAGCGGCGGCGCAGCTCGTCGGCCTCCTGGCCCGCGACCTTGTCGGGGCGCAGCAGCTTCACGGCCACGCGCCGGTCGAGCCGCTGGTCGTACGCCGTCCACACCTGGCCCATGCCACCCTGGCCGATGAGGGTGGAGAGTTCGTAGCGGCCGGCGACGAGACGTCCTGTCGCCACGGTCACCTTCCGCTTCCGTCCTCACGCCGGCCGTCGTGCCGCCCGTCGTGCCGCCCGTCGTGCTTGCGCAGATAGTCGCTGAGTTCGTCCAGCTCGGCCCGCACCTGGTCGATGCGTGCGGGGGCGGGGCGGTGCGGGGGCGGCACGACCGGCGGCGGGCCGGGCACGGGGGTGTGCGGGGCCGTCGGCGGCGGGGTGGGCATGCCGGATATGACGGGAGAGGCGGGCATGGTGGGTACGACGGGCGTGGCGTACGCCGGGGTCGCCGGGCCCGGGTAGCCGTACGCCGGTACGGAACGGGCCTCGAACTCCCGTCCGCGGCGCCCGTAATGACGTATCTCCGCAACGAGGTAGTACGTGGTCGCGGAGACCAGTGTGACGAGCACCAGGCACATGCCGAGGGTGCCGCCGGGGCCCGACGCGTCCTCGGACGGGTCGTTGCCCACCAGGACGATGCTCGCGATGTCGATGAACAGCACGGCCACGAACAGCCCCCAGTCCAGGGGCCTGCGGGTGACGGCGGCCAGCCGCAGCAGCATCGCCCAGGCCAGGAACCCGATGCTGAGGAATCCGGCCGCCACGAACAGCACGCGCAGCAGGACCAGCACCGCGAGGTGCGGCGGCCTCTTGGCCGGCTGTCCGTGGCCGTGGCCGTGCATGGTTGCTCCTGTTGCCCGAAGTCCCTGGAACTGGCGTGTGGATCGAGCATATGGCCCGGCACCGACAACACATCCGGGATGTATCAAACCGTTGTCAGGGAAAGGATCGGTCAGGGATCAGTCGGGGGCGACGGTGCCGTCCGTGAGGCCGTCGTACATTCCGCGCACCAGATGGTCCCCGAGCCGGCTCGCGTGCCGCAGTGCCCGCTCGAACTCGTCCAGGGCGTGGAACCGGGCGCCGTAGCGCCGCTGTTCCGCCAGCGGCAGCCGGGGCAGCTGGAGGCGGCGCACATCGAGGCGGGTGGCGGTGGAGGCGTAGCTGCTGGCCTGCCGGTTGTTGGCGGTGCCGCGCAGGAATCCGGCGAGGAACCAGGGGTCGAGCGCCGTGGGATCGGGGCGCAGAAGGACGAGGTTGCGCCCCAGGGCGGCGCCCGCCGTCGCCTCCTCGATCACGCGCGCCACGGAGCCGCCGCCGAGCACCGGTACGACGACATCCCCCGGCTCGGTCAGCACGGCCTCCTCGTCGCTCTCGGGCAGGGTGCCCGAGGGCGCGGCCGCGGTGAGGACGTCGGTGTCGGTGAGCACGGGCAGGCGCGCGTGGCCGCCGTTGCCGCCGGTGCGCATCACCAGGGCGCCGGCGCGCGCCAGTTCGCCGATGGTGGTGAGCGGCCAGCGCACGGGCGGGGCCGGGTCGGCGGCCGGCGGGGTGAGGTCGGTGGTCAGGCGCAGGGTCTCGCCGAGCCGTTCGCGCACCGCGGCGAGCTGCTCGGCGCCGTCGGCCACCGCGGGCGGCGGCAGATGGCGGGCGGGCGCCAGGTCCACGTCGTCGTCGAGGAGTTCGATGACCGGCACCGAACGGGCGAGGCCCGGCCGTTCCGCCAGCCGTCCCGCGCGGGTGAAGGCACGCCAGGCGTCCAGGACGGCCTCGCGCACCGCCGCCCAGTCCGGGCCGCCGCGCCCCTCCCCGGCGAACCGCCCGGTATCCATGAGCAGCACCTCGGGCGCGGCCGGATTCCGCTCGGGCCGGCGCAGCACCCAGACGTGGAGCGGGATGTTGTACGGCGGCGCCGCCCCGACCGGGAGCGCGAGCACCGCCCGCAGCGCGCCCCGGCGCAGCAGGTCGGCGCGGATCCGGCGCCCGGAGCGGCGGGAGGCGGCGGCCGGGGGCATCAGCAGGACGGCCGTGCCGCCGTCGGTGAGCCGGGCCAGGGCGTGCTGCACCCAGGCCAGCTCGGACTCGGTGCGGGCCGGGAAGCCGTACTCCCAGCGGGGGTCGTAGGCGAGCTCGTCGTGGCCCCAGTTGCGTTCGTTGAACGGCGGGTGGCACAGCACCACGTCGGCGCGCAGCTCCGGGAAGGCGTCGGCGCGCAGGGCGTCCCCGGCGGCGGCGCGCACTCCGGCGCGCGAGTGCAGCGCGAGCCGTAGCGCGGTGAGCGCGGCGAGGTCGGGGGCACTGTCCTGGGCGTGCAGCCACTGCTCGGGGCGGGTGTCCACGGCCCGCAGCAGGGCGCCGGTGCCGCAGGCCGGGTCCAGGGCGGTGCGGGCCGGACCGGCCAGGTCGGCCATGAGGGCGGCGAGTTCGGCCGGGGTGAGCGTGTACTGGCGGGGGTTGGCGTCCAGATGCCGGCCCAGCAGGAACTCGAACGCCTGCCGCGCCCCCGACTCGGCGGCGAGTTCGGCGGCGCCGCGCAGGAGGGGGACGGAGGGGAGGAGCGGGGGCGGGGCGTCGGGGAGGAGCGGGGGCGGGGCGTCCGGGGCGTCGGAGGAGTCGGGGATGTTCACATCGAGGGACGTCGGCGCGGTGTTCACACCCGGGGCTGTCGATCCCCTGTCCGTCGACTGGGAGCCGTTCGGCGTGTTCACATCACCCGGCGCCCCGACCCCGGGCATCAGGACCCCTGCCAGCTCCCCGAGCCGCGGGGTCAGCACCTGCGCCAGGGCTCCCGGCAGCAGCCGGGCCAGGCGCTCGTCGGAACCCGCGCTCGCCGCCAGCCAGACGGTGGAGCGCTCATGGATCAGCAGCAGCGCGCACCCGGCGTGCACCAGCGCGGTGAGCGGGCCCTCGGGATGCCCCGCGAGCTGCTGCCAGACCTTTTCGCGCAACGGGACTTCGGCGAGTTTCCCCTGCTTGCGCAGCCATGTCTCGACCTCGGCGAGCGCGAAGGAGGGGCTGGTCTCGGTGCCCCCGACCGGCTTGGGGAAATCGGCGTGCCGACGGCGCCAGTTGCTGACGGCGGCCCGGCCCACTCCGGCGAGCCGCGCGATACCGGCCGCGGTCACCTCTGTCGCCTGATCCTGCACCGGCCCCGCTCCCCTCGTCCCGTTTGTGCCGAGCATACCGGCGTACACAAGATCCCTTCATTCACGGCGTGTTCATTGCGGAACCCTGTGAACCATGTTGACTCGGTTCACAGGCTCTGCTGTTATTGACCCAGCGAACGCTCAACCGTTCGGTATTCCACCAGCCCTGAAGGACTGTCATGCGTCTCTCGTCCCGTGCCGCCACGCTGCTCGCCGTCGCCACGGCCCTGCCCCTGGCCCTCACCGCCTGCTCCACCGGCTCCACGGACGCCTCCGCCCCGAGCGCGAAGCACACCGAGGCGAAGGACCCGAACGCCGGTCTGCGCACGGGTACGCAGCTGAAGAAGCTGCTGGCCCCCGCCGACGCCTTCCCGGCCGGGTACACCGTCGAGGACGACAACACCGCCGACAGCGGCGCCGAGCTGCTCTCCCCGTCCGCCCGGAAGACCACGAAGCCGGACTGCGTCAGCCTGGAGAGCACGTCCTGGATCCAGGTGACCGGCTACAAGAACAGCTCCTCGTTCGCGCAGAACGACTATGTGAACGCGCAGAAGACCGAGGAGATCGCCCAGGAGATCGACGAGTTCCCGGTCGCCCAGGCGAAGGACGCGATGAAGCAGATCGCGGCCGTCGCCACCCAGTGCGCCACGTTCACGGACACCGACGCGCACGCCAAGGTGAAGGTCGCCGGCAAAGCCACCGCCGGACTCGGCGACGAGGCGTACACGATGACGCTGACGAGCGGGAAGTGGCAGAACGGCACCACCCTCGTGGCGGCCCGCTCCGGCTCCTCCGTGATCACCGTGCTGTCCACGGCGGGCACCGACAACGGCGCGGCTTCCGCGAAGAAGCTGACCACGACGCTCCTCGCCGGTCTGAAGAAGTAGCCCGCCCGCCCCGTCCTCCGTCCCGTCCCCTGGAAGGGTGCCGATGCGAAGGGCGCCGATGCGAAGGGTGCCGATGCCTCTCCGCCCCGCCGGTTCGGCAGCCGCCGGGCAGGCCACGGGGCGAGCCGCGGGGCGGGGCGCGCCGGGAGCCTCCCTGCGTGCCGCGCTCGCCCTCGGCCTGCTGCTCGGGTTCTATCTGCTGGCCCTGGCGCTCCTCGTCGCCGTGGCGGCCCTGGACGTCGTGCTGGCCCGGGGCACGTTCACCGTCGTCACCGTCGAGGGCTGGCTCGGCTCGCTGGCCGTCGCCTGGTGCGTGCTGCGGATCGTCGCGCTCGGCCGGCGGCCCGAGGAGGGGCGGGAGGGGCCGCCGGGTCTCTCACTGACGCCGCGGGAGCAGCCGGAGCTGTGGGAGCACGTACGGCGGCTGGCCGGGCGGGTGGGCACCCGGCCGCCCGCGGAGATACGGATCGTCCCAGGTGCCGTCGCCATGGTGCGGGAGGACGCCCGGTGGCTGGGCCTTGTCCCGGGCGAGCGGCGGCTCTTCCTCGGCGTGGCCCTGCTGCTGGGCCTGCCCGAGGCCGAGCTGGACGCCGTGCTCGGGCACGAGCTGGGCCATTACGCCCACCACGACACCCGGTTGGGCCATGTGGTGGCCGCGCTGCGCGGCCGGCTGGCGCACACCGTCGGCACATTGAGGGAGCGGGCCGCGCGCGAGGAGGCGGAGGAGCGGGCGGAGTTCGCCGCGAAGGCCGCCCGGCGCCGTGCGGAGGGCAGGCCGCCACCCCTGAAGCGGGGCCGTACCCGAGGGCCCGACCACTACCTGGCGCTCGTCTTCACCGCGTACACCAAGCTGTGCCTGCGCCTGACCGAGGCGGTCAGCCGCCGCCAGGAGTACGCGGCCGACCTGGTCGCCGCCCGGATCGCCGGCCCCGCCACCACGGCCGCCGCCCTGCGCCGCGTCCCCGCGCTGGAAGCGGCCGACGAGCTGTATCTGAACCACTACGCCCTGATGGGCTGGGACGCCGGACTGCTGCCCCCGGAGGGGCAGTTCTACGGCGGGTTCGCCCTGCTGCTCGCGGACGGCACCCGCCGAGCGCAGCTGACGGCACTGGCGCGCGAACCGCTGCCGGAGGAGCCCGGCGAGGACCGGTCACCGTACGCCTCCCACCCGCCCACGGCCGACCGGATCAGGGCGCTGGAGTCGCTCCCCGACGACGGCCGCGCCCCCGCCCTCCTGGAGCGCCCGGCCACCGACCTGCTCCGGGCGCCGGACCGGCTCCTGGCCGACCTGGAACAGGCCACCCTGAGCACGGAAGCACTGTCCAAACACCGGGTCCCCTGGGCCGAACTTCCGTGGCGGGCACGCCGGGAGACCGCCGCACGGGAGACGGAACCGCTGCTCGCGGCCATGGCCGAGCCGACCGGCACCCCGGCCGCCCCCGGCGTCATCGCACTGGACCGCCTCCTCGACCTGCTCGACCGGGGCCTGCTGGACGAGCTGGCCGCCCGGCTGCCGCGGTCCGAGCGGGCCGCCCGCAGCAGCGGGCGCGCGGCGCGCGAGTTCGCCCGCACGGCCTTCCGCTCGGCCCTGCGCCAACTGGCGCTGGGCGCCGCGCTGGAGACGGGCCTGTGCCGGTGGGAGGTGTGCTGGGCGGGGCCGCCGGTGCGGCAGACGGCGCCCGCGTGGTTCACCGAGGATCTGCCGGCGGCGCTGGACCGGGCGGTCGCCGAACCGGCCGTGACTGCGCCCCTGCGTACCCTGCTGCTGCGCGGCGGCGCCCGCGGACCGCTCGACGGCACCGGACCGGCTCCCCACACCCCGGCCTGACGGCCGCTCGCCCCGCTCTCCCCCCGCCGCCTCCCCCAGGCGGCCCCGATCACCCGGAAGACCCGTTCATGAACGTCCTGATCGACATAGCCGGCGTCGGCGTCCTCGCCTACGCGGCCGTCACCATCCCGCGCAACATCCGCAAGGCGCGCGCCCAGAAGGCCGAGGAGAAGGCCAAGGCACCGGTCACCATCGACGCGGCCGCCTACGGCCTGGTGCCCGCCGCACAGCTCGACAAGCGGTACGCGGGCCCCGACCCCGAGGCCGACGCGGTGGCCGCGGCCGCGCTCGCCGGTGACTGGCGGCGGGCCGCCGGCTATCTCGCGGGCGCGGGCCGCGACTGGGATCTGCGCTGGTACCGGCTCGGCATCCTGGTCAACGCCGCCGTCAAGGACGACTCCTGGGTGACGGCCTGGCGCACCGAGTACCCCGGCGACCCGTCCGCCGCGCTCGTGCACGCGGACGCGCTCGTCTCGCTCGCGGGCGAGGTCCGCGGCGCGCAGCTGGCGAAGCACACCACCTCCGAGCAGTTCGAGGGCTTCCACCGGCTGCTGGCCGAGGCGCTGCCCGCCTGCCGTGAGGCCGCCCGGATGGCACCCGAGGACCCCTGCCCCTGGATCGCGCAGATCACCATCGCCCTCGGACTCGGCTGGGCGCACGACGACTTCCGCGCCCTGTGGGCCGAGATCACCGCGCGCGACCCGCACCACTTCGGCGCCCATGTCAGCGCGCTCCAGTACTGGTGCGCCAAGTGGCGCGGCTCGCACGAACTGATGTACGCGTTCGCCGAGCAGGCCGCGGCCGCCGCCCCGCCCGGCAGCCTGCTGCCCGTACTGCGTCTGTACGCGTTGTTCGAGCACGCCTGCCGGGAGGCCAAGGGGCCCGTGTACGACCAGCCGTTCACGGACTCGGCCATCGACGCCACGCTGGACGCCGTGGCCCGGGTCCCGGCCGGGCACCACCGGCTGCCGCTGGTGCGGCATCTGCTGGCCAAGATGCTGTTCGAGAAGAAGCGGTACGCGGAGGCGGTGGAGCAGTTCCGGGCGGTCGGCGAGTACGTCGGCAGCGTGCCGTGGACGTACTCCGGCGATCCGGTGAAGGCGTTCGTGCACGCCCGTACCAATACCTTCGTCGGCTGGGAGAAGGCGGGCCGCCCGGCCCCGCCGCCGCGCGTGCGCTGACGGCGGCGGTGCGCCGACGGCCGGGGTGCGCCTCGACCGGGGGCCTAGCGGGCCTTGAAGCGGGCCGGGGCCTCGGTCGGGTTGCCGCCGGAGGGCAGCTTCTGGTTCGGGCAGGCGGTGAGGACCTTCTCCATCGCCGCCTGCTCACCGGAGGTGACCCACAGGCCGTACTTCTTCTTCACCGCCACCTGCGTCGCCACGTACGAGCAGCGGTAGTCCTTGTCCGGCGGCAGCCAGGTGGCCGCGTCGCCGTCGCCCTTGCCGCGGTTGGCGCTCGCGTCGACCGCGATGAGGTTGAGCGGGTCGTTGGCCAGCGCGATCCGCTTGTTGGCGTCCCAGTACTTGGCGCCCTTCTGCCAGGCGTCCGAGAGGGCGACGACATGGTCGATGTCGACCTTGCTGGCGCCGCGCCGGTAGGTGATGTCCTTGCCCGAGTACGGGTCCGGGTCCAGCAGCCCGTAGGTCACCTTGCAGGTGCCGCCGGTGAACTTCACGTCCTTCAGGTCGCGTTTGAGGATGTCGTCCCGGGTGTCGCAGGAGTTGGAGTCCGTGTCCGCCCACGCGCTGCCGAACCGCTCCCGGGAGTAACCGGTCTTCGGGGCGCGGCCCTTGACGGGCAGCGCCTTCGCGGCGGTCAGTACGGCGCCGCCGCCGCTCTTCGGTTCGGGGCCCGAAGCCCCCTTGTCCTGGCCCGACTTGCAGCCGGTCGCGGCGGCCAGTACGACCACCGCACAGACCGTCGCACTCTTCAGACGCGTCATGCCACGCCCCCCTTGCTCGCCCTGTGGGTCCGCCCTCGGAAGCGGGGCGGATCGTTCCGCCCCTTACGGTAACTGCCCGCTGCGGAGCGTCAGATGGGTCCCAAAGGGAGGATTCAGGGGCAAGCGGGGCGTGAGGTGGGGCACACGGCGGCCGCGGAACGGCGCACGGACCGTTCGTCCGTGCGCCGGCTCACTCCCGGGGTCGGATCGCGGTCAGGACCCCAGCACCGAGGCCAGGAACTCCCCGACCCAGGCGAGCAGTTCGCGCCCGACCAGCGGCTTGCCGCCGACCTTCGCGGTCTTCGGGCGGGGCACCAGCACCTGGTGCGCGGCCGGCTTGATGACCGTACCGGGGTACAGCCGCTTGAGGCGCAGCTCCTGCGACTCGCGCAGCTCGACGGGCGCGAAGCGGATGTTGGTGCCCTGAAGGACGATCTCGCCGACCCCGCAGGCCCGCGCGAGCATCCGCAGCCCGGCCACCAGCAGCAGGTTCTCCACCGGCTCGGGCAGCTTGCCGTAGCGGTCGGTGAGTTCCTCGCGGACGCCCTTGATGTCCTCCTCCGAGTTGGCGGAGGCGATGGCGCGGTAGGCCTGGAGGCGCAGCCGCTCGCCGGGCGCGTAGTCGTGCGGGACATGCGCGTCGACGGGCAGCTCGATCTTGACCTCCAGCGGCGCCTCTTCCTCGATCTCCCCCGTCTCCAGCTGCCGCCGGTAGTCCGAGACCGCCTCGCCGACCATGCGCATGTACAGGTCGAAGCCGACGCCCGCGATGTGCCCGGACTGCTCGCCGCCGAGCAGGTTGCCGGCGCCGCGGATCTCCAGGTCCTTCATGGCCACGTACATGCCCGCGCCCATCTCGGTGTGCTGGGCGATGGTCGCGAGCCGCTCGTGGGCGGTCTCGGTGAGCGGCTTCTCCGGCGGGTACAGGAAGTACGCGTACCCGCGCTCGCGGCCACGCCCGACCCGGCCGCGCAGCTGATGCAGCTGGGAGAGGCCGAAGGTGTCGCCGCGCTCCACGATCAGGGTGTTGGCGTTGGAGATGTCGATGCCGGACTCCACGATGGTGGTGGAGACGAGCACGTCGAACTTCTTCTCCCAGAAGTCGACCACGACCTGCTCCAGGGCCGCCTCCGACATCTGTCCGTGCGCGGTGGCGATACGGGCCTCGGGCACGATGTCGCGCAGCCGGGCCGCCGCGCGGTCGATGGACTCGACCCGGTTGTGGATGTAGAAGACCTGGCCCTCGCGCAGCAGTTCACGCCGGATGGCGGCGCCGATCTGCTTCTCCTCGTACGGCCCCACGAAGGTGAGCACCGGGTGGCGCTCCTCGGGCGGGGTGGTGATGGTCGACATCTCGCGGATGCCGGTGACCGCCATCTCCAGGGTGCGCGGGATGGGGGTGGCGGACATGGTGAGCACGTCCACATTGGCGCGCAGCTTCTTCAGCTGCTCCTTGTGCTCGACGCCGAAGCGCTGCTCCTCGTCCACGATGACCAGGCCCAGGTCCTTGAACTTGGTCTCGGAGGAGAACAGCCGGTGGGTGCCGATGACGACGTCCACCGCGCCCTCGCGCAGCCCTTCAAGGACGGCCTTGGCCTCGGTGTCGGTCTGGAACCGGGAGAGCGCCTTCACGTTCACCGGGAACTGTCCGTACCGCTCGGAGAACGTCCCGAAGTGCTGCTGCACCAGCAGCGTCGTCGGCACCAGGACCGCGACCTGCTTGCCGTCCTGTACGGCCTTGAAGGCGGCCCGCACCGCGATCTCGGTCTTTCCGTAGCCGACGTCGCCGCAGACCAGCCGGTCCATGGGGACCGACTTCTCCATGTCGTCCTTGACCTCGGCGATGGTGGTGAGCTGGTCCGGGGTCTCGGCGTAGGGGAAGGCGTCCTCCAGCTCGCGCTGCCAGGGCGTGTCGGTGCCGAAGGCATGGCCGGGGGCGGCCATCCGGGCGCTGTAGAGCTTGATCAGGTCGGCCGCGATCTCCTTGACGGCCTTCTTGACGCGCGCCTTGGTCTTCGTCCAGTCGGCGCCGCCCAGGCGGTGCAGGGTGGGCGCCTCGCCGCCGACGTACTTGGTGATCTGCTCCAGCTGGTCGGTGGGGATGTAGAGGCGGTCGCCCGGCTGGCCGCGCTTGGCGGGGGCGTACTCCACGACCAGGTACTCGCGGGTGGCGCCCTGCACGGTGCGCTGCGCCATCTCGATGTAGCGGCCCACGCCGTGCTGTTCATGGACGATGTAGTCGCCCGGCTCCAGGGTGAGCGGGTCGATGGTCTTGCGGCGGCGGGCCGGCATCCGGGCGCCGTCGCGGCTCGCGGTGCGCTGCCCGGACAGGTCGGTCTCGGTGAGCACGGCGAGCTTGAGCCCGGGGTCCACGAGGCCGTACTCGATCGAGCCGCAGGAGACATGCACGACGGAGGGGCTCAGCTCGCCGAGGTCGGTGTCCATCCGGGCGGCGATGCCCTCGCCGCCGAGCACCTCGACGGTGCGGGAGGCCGGGCCGTGGCCCTCGGTCACGTACACCGTGCGCCAGCCGTCGGCGAGCCAGCCCTTGGTGTCGGCGAGCGCCCTGGCGGTGTCGCCGCGGTAGGTGTCGGGCGCGTGCATGCCCAGCTTCAGGGTGCCCGCGTCCAGTTCCTCGTCGGCGGCGAAGGGCGAGACGGACCACCACATCATGTCCAGCTCGCGCGCCCGGTCGCGGACATCGGCGATGGACCACAGGGAGGCCGCGCCGACGTCGATCGGTGCCTCCCCGCCGCCCGCGGTGGCCGCCCAGGACGCCTGGAGGAACTCCTGGCTGGTGGCCACCAGGTCGGCGGCGCGGGTACGGACCCGCTCCGGGTCGCAGACCACGGCCATCGACCCCTGGGGCAGCACGTCCAGGAGCAGCTCCATGTCGTCGACCAGGACCGGGGCGAGGGACTCCATGCCCTCGACCGCGATGCCCTCGGCGATCTTGTTCAGGAGTTCGCCCAGCTCGGGGTGCTCCTCGGCGAGCACTCGCGCGCGCTCGCGCACCTGGTCGGTGAGCAGCAGCTCGCGGCAGGGCGGCGCCCACAGTCCGTGCTCGGCGACTTCCAGGGAGCGCTGGTCGGCGACCTTGAAGTAGCGGATCTCCTCGACGTCGTCGCCCCAGAACTCGATGCGCAGGGGGTGTTCCTCGGTGGGCGGGAACACATCCAGGATGCCGCCGCGCACCGCGAACTCGCCGCGCTTCTCCACCAGCTCCACACGCGCGTACGCCGCCGCCGCGAGGGCCTGGACGACCTCGTTCAGATCGGCGTTCTGTCCGGTGCGCAGGGCCACGGGCTCCAGGTCGCCGAGGCCCTTGACCTGCGGCTGGAGCACGGATCGCACGGGCGCGACGACGACGGAGACCGGGCCGGTCTCGGGGTCGTCCGCGCGGGGATGGGCGAGGCGGCGCAGCACGGCCAGGCGCCGGCCGACGGTGTCGCTGCGGGGGCTGAGGCGTTCGTGCGGCAGCGTCTCCCAGGAGGGGTACTCCACGACGCCCTCGGCGGGCAGCAGCGAGCGCAGCGCCGCGGTCAGGTCCTCCGCCTCGCGGCCGGTCGCGGTGACCGCGAGGACCGTACGGCCGGACTCGCGGGCGAGGCCGGCGATCGCGAAGGGGCGGGCGGCCGGGGGGCCGACGAGGTCGACGTGCATACGGTTGCCGTCCGCGGCCGCCGTGATCGCTTCCGCGAGGGCGGGGTCCTTGACGATGGCGTCGAGCAGACCGTGCAGGCTCATGGGGCTTTCCGTCCAGGGTGGGCAACGCAAGCAGCCCGGCGCGGGGCGCGACCGGGGGTGTCCAGCGTACGACGCCGTCGGCTCGGCCGTCGGAGCCTGTGGACAAGTGACCCTGCGCTGCCGTTGCCGCACCGCGTTTCCCACCCACCAGCCCGAAACCGTCACCCGGGACTTGCCGAAAAGCACAAGACAGCAAAACCCGGTACCGAGAAGTCCCCCAAGACTTCTCGGTACCGGGTGCTCCCCCCGCAACCCCCGTATGCGGTGGTCGTCGGCCGAGCCCGCGGCGGCTAGTCCGTGGCGATGGCGTTCAGGATGTTCATGCGGCCCGCGCGGAAGGCCGGGACGAGGGCGGCGAAGAGGCCCACGAAGGCGGAGCCGATGAAGACGCCGATGATCGTCGGCCAGGGAATGTCCAGGACGTTCAGCCCCTGGAGGGCGAGGAGCCGCTGGGCGGTCGCGCCCCAGCCCATGCCCAGGCCCAGGCCGAGCAGCGCGCCGAAGACGGCGATCACCACGGACTCCAGGCGGATCATGCGCCGCAGCTGGCGGCGGGAGAGGCCGATGGCCCGCATCAGGCCGATCTCCCGGGTCCGCTCCACCACCGACAGGGCCAGGGTGTTCACCACACCGAGGACCGCGACGATGATCGCCAGGGCCAGCAGGCCGTAGATCATGTTGAGCAGCTGGCCTATCTGGTCCTTGAGCACCTTCTTGTAGTCGGTCTGGTCGCGCACGGTCAGCGCCGGGTCGGCGTGCAGCGTCCGCTTCAGCGAGGCGTAGGCGGCGGCCTGCTGCCCGTCCTTGGCGGTGGCGAAGACCAGCTGGTCCAGCGGCATCCTGCTCGCCGGTACGTACTTCGCGGCGGTCGCGATGGACGCGTACATCGCGCCCTTGTCGATCACGACGTCGTCGCTGGTGATGGCGCGGACCGTCAGCTTGGCGGCCCGGCCGTCCTTGAAACCGACCGTGACCGTGGAGCCGAGCGTGATGCCGTGCTCCTTGGCGAAGCCCTCGAAGACGGACATGGAGTCGGGCCGGTAGGCGTCGGCGAGGTCACCGGCGACCGTCTTGGTGCGCAGGTCCTTCGCGTAGGTCGCGTCGGCGGCGTTGATCGTCTCGTTCTTGGAGACCTTGCCGTCGGGCGTGCTCAGGGTGGCGTCGAGCAGCTTGTACTCGGTGACCCGTTCGAGGCCGGGCGTGGCCTTGATCTGCTGGACCATCTGCGGTTTGACGAAGGCGAACTCCTGGTCGCCCTGGATGATGAAGTCCGCGCCGACGGTCTTGTCCAGCTGGTCGGTGGCCGAGGCCACCATCGAGGAGCCGACCACCGACAGGCAGGCCACCAGGGCGAGGCCGATCATCAGGGCGGCGCCGGTGGCACCGGTGCGGCGCGGGTTGCGCAGCGCGTTGCGCTCCGCCATCCGGCCGACCGGGCCGAAGACCCGCAGGATGATCGCGCCGAGGACGCGGACCACACCGCCGGCGAGCAGCGGGCCGATCACCACGAAGCCGACCAGGGTGAGCAGCACGCCGATGCCCAGCAGGCTCGATCCGGACGTGGCCTTGTCGGCGGCCGAGGCGGCGTACAGGCTCCAGCCGCCGGCGCCGGTGAGCACCAGTCCGAGCACGGCGCGCACGGCACCGGCCCTGGCGTCGCTCGGGGCGCCGGAGTCGCGCAGGGCGGCCATCGGGGAGACCTTGCCGGCCCGGCGGGCGGGCAGATAGGCCGCGAGGACGGTGACCACGACACCCAGCAGCAGGCCGAGCGCGGGCGTGGTCCAGGCGATCGTCAGATCGTCCGTGGACAGCTCCATGCCCATGCCGCTCATGAGCTTCATCAGGCCGACCGCGATGCCGACACCCGCGCCGACGCCGAGCACGGAGCCGAGCACACCGAGCAGCAGCGCCTCGATCAGCACGGAGCGGTTGACCTGCTTGCGGGAGGAGCCGATGGCGCGCATCAATCCGATCTCGCGGGTGCGCTGGGCGACCAGCATGGAGAAGGTGTTGATGATCAGGAAGATGCCGACCAGGAAGGCGATCCCGGCGAAGCCGAGCATCGCGTACTTCATGACGTTCAGGAAACTCTCGACGCTCTTCTGGTTGGCGTCGGCGACCTCCTTGGCGGTGCGCACCTTGTAGCCGTGGCCGAGGGCGGCCGTCACGTTCTTCTTGAGCTGGTCGTCCGTCACGCCCTTGGCGGCGGTGACATCGACGTCAGTGTAGACACCGGTGCGCCCGATCAGGGTCTGCTGGGCGGTCCTGGTGTCCAGGTAGAAGATGGCCGCGCCGGGGTTGGTCACCTTGAAGGCGGCGATGCCGGACACACGGGCGTGGTGCGTGCCCACGACCGAGATCATGCCGATGTCGTCGCCCAGCTTCAGGTGATGCTTGGCGGCGGTGTCCTTGTCGACCATCACCTGGTCGGGGCCCTTGGGGGCCGTACCGGTGGTGATCTCCATGGTGCGGGCGTCATTGCCGTTCCAGCTGCCCACGATGGTCGGGGCGCCGCTGGTCGGCGACAGCTTGTCCTTCTTGGCGTCGATCACGGTCACCGAGGTGGAGAACACCGTGCCCTCGGCCGCTCGCACACCCTGTGTCCCGCGGACGGTGGAGACGACGGAGGCCGGCATGACCGGCGGCTTGCCGGTGCGGGAGGTGGTCTGGCTGGTGTCGGAGGAGCCCTGGGCGCTGACCGTGACGTCCGAGGCGGTCGCCTGGAACAGCTTGTCGAAGGTGGTGTTCATGGTGTCCGTGAACACCAGGGTGCCGCAGACGAAGGCGACCGACAGCAGGACCGCGACCGCCGAGAGCGCCATACGGCCCTTGTGCGCGAAGAAGTTGCGCATCGAGGTTCTGAGCACGGTCATGACGTACGTCCCCGGGCGTCGAAGTCCTTCATGCGGTCCAGGACCTGATCGGCCGTCGGCTGGTGCATCTCGTCCACGATCCGGCCGTCGGCCAGATACAGCACCCGGTCCGCGTACGAGGCGGCGACCGGGTCATGGGTCACCATGACGATGGTCTGGCCGAGTTCGTCCACCGAGCGGCGCAGGAAGCCCAGCACCTCGGCGCCCGCCCGCGAGTCCAGGTTTCCGGTCGGCTCGTCACCGAAGATGATCTCCGGGCGGGCGGCGAGCGCGCGGGCCACGGCGACGCGCTGCTGCTGGCCGCCGGACAGCTGGGTCGGCCGGTGCTTGAGCCGCCCGGCGAGGCCGACGGTCTCCACGACCCGGTCCAGCCAGACGCGGTCGGGCTTGCGGCCGGCTATGTCCATCGGCAGCGTGATGTTCTCCAGCGCGTTCAGCGTCGGCAGCAGGTTGAACGCCTGGAAGATGAAGCCGATCCGGTCCCGGCGCAGCTGGGTGAGCTTCTTGTCCTTCAGGCCGGTGATCTCGGTCTCGTCCAGATGGATCTGACCGCTCGTCACGGTGTCCAGGCCCGCGAGGCAGTGCATCAGCGTGGACTTGCCGGACCCCGAGGGGCCCATGATCGCGGTGAACCGGCCCCTGGCGATGTCCACGTCGACGCGGTCCAGGGCGACGACACGGGTCTCCCCGGATCCGTACGCCTTCACGACCTGCCGCGCCCGCGCGGCAACGGCCGTCAGCCCTCCAGTGCCCCCGTGCCTGGGAATGGTCACAGCCGATGTCACGGTATGTCTCCTATATCGGTCGGCAGGTGCGTGTGCGATGCCCCGGTGTTCCAGTGCTCCGGTGCATGCGGGTTCCGGCCACGTCCGTACGCGGATGCTGTCCGCGTCGGGCGTGGTCCCGGCCACATCGATGAGTCTCGCGTCCGGGGAGGGTGCGGCGCGCTGGTGCGGAGCCCCCTCTTCGGCAGGGGGAAACCCCCCCCCGGTCGGGCCGCCACCCCCCAGCGGCGTAAAGCCAGCCTAAGGAACGCCCCTGTCCCGGCTCGTCCTCCGCCGGGACGAGCCCTCCCCGACCCGTTGTACGGAGAGACCCCTAGGGGACCACCACCCCTGGGTGGACCCGTTCTCAGGGTTCGTCTCCACCCCCGGGCCGGGTCCGTCTCCGCCCGCCGTCGCTACTCCACGACCGCCTGACCGGTCAGCGCCGTCAGCTTGCTGCGCACATGGTCCATGTGCGCCTGCACGTCGTCCCAGGTCGCGCTGTGTTCGCGCAGCACCCGCTCCGTCTCGTGGGCGATGCGGTCGGCGCGCGCGTGGGCCTCGGCGACGATCGCGGCCGCGCGGGCGTGCGCCTCCTCCTCGCACCGGCGGCCGTACTCCTCCGCCGCCGCCAAGGCCCGCCCCGCGGCGGCCACTTCCTCCTCCGCGCGGGCCACCAGCGCGGCCTCGCGCGCGTCCAGGGCCGCCGCCTCCCCGGACTCCGCGCGCTCTTCACCGGCCCAGTGCTCGGCCTGTTCCCGGGACCGCTCGGCCAGCAGGTCGGCGGTGCGCCGCCGTACCTCGCGCAGCGCCTCCAGGGACTCCTTGCGGCCCTCCTTCACCGCGCGCCGCGCACCGACACGGAGATCGTCGGCCTCCGCCCGCGCGGCGAGCAGCAGTTGGCGGGCGCGCTCGTCGGCCTCCGTGCGCAACGCGTCCGCGTCCTCCTGCGCGGCCAAGCGCACGCCCTCCGCGTCCGCCGCCGCCCGCGCGACCCGCTCGCGCGCCTCGCACCGCGCACGCTCCCGCAGTTGCCGCGCCTCCTCCAGCGCGAGCCGGAACAGCCGGCGGGCACCGTCGTCGAGCGTGTCGTACTCCTGCGGCCGGAGCCGGGAGACCACCTCGCGCAGCCGCGCGGCCTCCGCCGCCATGTCCTTGGCCAGCACGGTCAGCCGCGCGGCACGCTCCCACGCGGCGTCCCGGTCCCCGGACAGCGCCTCCAGGTACGCGTCGACCTGCGCGGGGCGGTACCCGCGCCCCCGGCCGGTCGCGAAGCCGTCCGGCGGCATCCATGCGCAGCTCACCTCGGGAACCCCTCTCCGACGGACAGGCACGACAGCAAGAGTTCGCGCACATCGTGACGGATAGGGCTTAACTGTTCATAACGCGACACTCCGCAGCCGTGTCACGGGCGGAGTGCCGCGGTTCACCGCCCCGGGGTGTTCCCGGCCCCCGGGGTGTTCCCGCGGGCCGGGCTACAGCAGCCCGTCCCACATCTGCTCCAGCAGCACCGACCACCAGCTCTCCGGCGAACCCAGCGCCGCCGGGTCCAACGCGGCCAGCTGCGCCTGGAAGTCGACGGTCCAACGGCCCGCCTGCTCCTGGTTCAGCCCGTACCGCAGCCGCCACATCCGGCCCAGCAGCGCCAGGCAGCGCACGAACTCCGGCAGCCCGGAGTTCACGAACTGCGGCGGCACCGGCGCACCACCCGGACCGGCCTCCACCGGCACGGCCACGATGTGCGCCGTCCCGTACTGCACACACAGCGCCTTGCCGAAGTCCGTACCCATCACCAGATACGACCCCGCGTCCGCCGCGGGTGCCACCCCGCGCTCGGCCGCCAGCTCCGCCAGCGTCGGCACCGGCCGGCCCGGCTGCGCCTGCGCCCAGAAGAACGGGCCCATGTCCACCGGCAGTCCGGCCACCACCAGGGTGTGCGCCACCACCGGCGGCACCCCCTGCCGGGACACCGCCTGCTGCTCGAACCGGAAGACTCCCGGCCCGAACGCCGCCGCCAGCTCCTGCCCGGCGGCCTCCGGCGGCACCGGCGGCGCGGCCTGCACCGGCGGCAACGGCGCACGCACCGGCGCGGGCCGCGCGGGACCGTCCGCCACCTGATGCAACTCACCCTGATGAGCCAGCAGTTGCCCCATCCCCTGCTGCCGGCTCGCATGGTCGGTGCCGTACGGCGCGATGCTCGTGATCCGCGCCTGCGGCCACTGCTCCCGGATCATCCGCGCACAGTAGGCACCCGGCAGCTCGCACGACTCCAGCTCCGTGTGCAGCTCCAGCACCTGGTCCGGCGGCACGTTCATCGACCGCAGCTCATGGAAGATCTGCCACTCCGGATGCGGCGTACCCGGCGCCGAACGCCGGATCAGCTGCTGCTCCGAACCGTCCTGCGCCCGGTACCGCAGCACGGCCTGATACCCCGGGCCCACCGTGGGCTGCCCGGCCTGCGGATACCCGTACGCCGCGGGCTGCCCCGGCACGGGGGCGGCCATCTGCGCGGGAGGCATCGGCGGCGGCGTGCCGGGCACACCCGGAGGCATACCGGGCGCTCCGGGCATGGCCGGCGGCGGGGGCGGCGGCATCCCGGGGCCGCCCACGGGAGGCGCCGCCAGCATGGTCTCCGCCTGGTGTACGGCACCACGAGCACCCGGCGCCGCGGGGGCACCGGGCACACCGGGAGCGCCAGGAGGCTGCGGGGCACCGGGAGCCGGGGGCACACCCGGAGCCGCGGGAGGCTGCGGCGCACCGGGGACGGGGGGCATCCCGGGGGCACCCGGAGCACCGGGCGCGCCCGGCATCCCCGGGGGCGCCGGAGGCTGCGGGACGCCGGGACCCAGCTGCGCGGGACCGGCCAGCATCGTGGCCGCGTGATGCACTTCGCCCGGGGGCGTCGTGGACGGCTCGGGGGCAGTCGGTGCGCCGCCGGGACCGCCCGCCGTACCGTCCTGCCCCGCCAGGCCCTCCGGGTCGATCGCGGACACGAGACGCGTCGGCACATACCCGCCCGAGGACGCACCCGGCGCGGGCGGCGGCGGCACATTCCCCGGACGCGCGCCCGGCGCACCCGGGGCGCCCGGCGGCGGAGGCGGCACACCCACCCCGCCGCGCGCCTTCTTCGGCGGCGGCGCGGCCTTGCTCGTCGCGGCGTCCGCGATGTCCCCGGCGTTCGGCGCGAGCGGGCGCTCGGCCGCACCGGGACCGGCGGCCGGAGCACCCGGGCCACCCGGAGCCTGCGGCGGAACGGCCGGTGGCGGCGTGCTGCCCGGCGGCACCGGCGCACCAGGCCCCTGCGGATACCCGTGGACCGGCGCACCCGGCGGCGGCGTGCTGCCCGGAGGAGGGGTCCCAGGGCCTGCCGGGGCCTGCGGATAGCCATACGCCGAAGCGCCCGGAACCGGCGGCGGAGGCGGCGTACTCCCCAGCGGCGCGCCCGGCGCACCACCCGGAACCGGCGAACCACCCGGCGCGCCCGGCGCGTTCGGCAGATCCAGCGCCGGAGCGACCGCCGTACGCGGCAACTGGCTGCCGCCCGACATCAGCGCCGTCTTCGCGTCCGGCACCGAGACCGGCGGCCGCGGCGCGTCATCGTCGAAACCGCTCAGCGGCGGCGCGAACACCGTCGCGGGCAACGGCACCGAACGGTCGTCGTCCTCACCCGCGCCCCCGTTCGTGTCCGTACCGGCCCACGGGGTCGCCCCGACGGGCACATCAGCCGGAACGGGAGCAGCCACAGGGGCAGGAACCGCAGGGGCGGCGGGAGCCGACGGAGGCCCGGCCTGCGTCCGCGCCGGATCGCCCCCGGCCAAGACCCCGGCACTCTCCGAAGCACCCGAACCCGCCACCCCGGCACCCTCCGAGGCACCGGAACCCGCGACCCCAGCCCCCTGCGAGGCACCCGAACCCTCGACCCCAACACCCTGCGAGGCACCGGAATCGGTGGCCGGCTGCCGCCGCTCCCCTATCCCCATCTTGTCCGCCGCCTCCTGCAACCACTCCGGAGGAGTCAGCAGGAACGACGTCTGATTCAGATCCAACCGCGCCGCAACCGGCGCCGGCGCCGACTCCTGGGGCCCGTCAGGACGGCCGTACTCCTCCTCGTACCGGCGGATCACCTCACCCACCGGCAACGCCGGCCACAACGTGGCCTCACCACTGTCCCGGGCGATCACCAGCCGCTGCGCACCCGCGTCCGACCGCGGCCCCTCCGCCCGGTCCTCGCCCCACACCACGAACCCCAGCTCGAACTCCCGCACCCGCACCTCACGGTGCTGATACGCGGGCACATCGCCGTTGATCCACTCCTCGGCGCGCTCCTGCGCCTGCGCGTACGTCACCATCGCCAGCTCACTCCCCCACCGGGCCGGAAGACACCGGGACGACACGCGCGAAACCGCCGTCCACCATCAGATTCGCCACCGTCTCCAACTCCGGCGGATTACCCGCCAGCCGGGACAGGAACGCGTCGAAGTCATCAGCGCACGGCAGCAGCAGACGCTCCACCCGCTCCGCCGGCGGCCACGACGGATCCACGTCCCGCACATCGTCGTACGCGCAGAACCACACCGAACCGAGCCGCTCGCCCTTCACCTTCACCGCGAGCAACCCGCCCTGCACGAACGACACCCCGAGATAGTCCTTCGTCAGGTGGTCGCGCAGACACTTGTTCACATAGACCAGGTCATTGACCGCGGCCTCGTCCCGCACCGTGAAGAACGGCTGGTCCAGCAGCAACCCCAGCTCGGCGACCAACGCCGTACCCACCGGAGCACAACCACCCGCCGCCTTCAGGAAGTCACGATAGGCACCCGGCAACCGGTACCCCAGATCCTCCTCGACCCCCTGCACTTGCGCCTCGGTCACCGCCACACCCGACTTCGGCAGACCGAAATGCGCGGGCCGCGTCTCCTGCAACGGCCGCGTACCCCGCTTGCCGTGGTCCACCGGAGCCGTCGCCACCCCACCGTGATGCCGCAGCAACGCCTTCACATCGACCGGAACCAGCTCCAGGCGCCGCGTACCCGCCACGTGATGCCACGTCCATCCGTGCGGCGTCGCCACATCCGGCACCGTGTCCCACCACTCGTGCCCCGCCGCCGCGAGCGCCGCGTTCGCCGACACATAGTCCGTCAGCCGCAACTCGTCGACACCGAAACCCTCCGGCGGCTCCGCGATCTCCACCGCCACCCGCGCATACGGCGAGAAATCCGGAAACCCCCGCTCATCGACCCGCACCCCACCAGGGTGACGCGCCGCCCGCACCGGATCCGGGAAATGCACGACCTGCCCCGAGTACGCCGCGTTCGGCGGCACGGCCTGTCCCCCCTGGCGGCCGGGAGGTGTCCCCAGCCCGAGCCGACCTGTCGTCATGGCGATTGCCCCCTGAGGCGTTCTCTTAGGCCTGAACGGCGGTGTCCATCGCGGATGCCGACAGCCTAAGCGGTACCCGAACCCCGGTCACCGGCCCACCGCATCCCCGCGACACACACCACAACCACCACCCGCCACCCCCACCCCACCTCCGTGACCAGCCGTCACCCCACCGTGACCGACCCCACCCATCACGGGCGTGTCGCACCGCCCCAGCTTCCGCACGACCCACGGCATTTGGCACCCTGTGTCCTTCGGGGGACAGCCCGGGGAGGGAAAGCCAACATGAATACCTTGCAGACCGGAGGTACCGACGTGCGCGCCGGCGACCCGCGCATCGACTGGAGCGGCACCGAGGCACCCACCGCACCCACCCTGCGACAACGCCGCGACGGCATCCTGCCCACCGTCGCCGCCGCCCTCTCCGTCCACGGCACCACCCTCACCGGCACCGCCGCCCGCGGCGAGGAACCCCCCACCCTGCACCCCCTCGTCCAGGACTTCCTGGACACCCTCCCCAGCGCCCAACGCGACCGCTTCACCGGCCGCTGCGCCGAAACCATCCTCATCTCCCGGCACCTCGCCGCCGCCGACGCCACCCGCAGCAAACGCGCCTCCCGCAGACCCATGACCAACGGCGAGGCCCGCAAATCCCTCAAGCACGCCAAACTCACCGCCCGCCGCATACGCGAGGACGGCGACCCCCTGCACGGCAGCTTCGCCACCCCCTGCCGCGCATGCAGCGCCCTCACCTCCCACTTCGGCGTCCGCGTCGTCGACCCCACCACCAACGACTGACCACGCGGACACCCCGCACCACCCCGTCGGCACGACGGACGAGCACGACGAACGAAGGGCAGATGCACGCCGACCGCACCTCCACCACGCGCTTCCCCGTCCCCGTCGACGCCGCCCTGCGCGCCGCCGGCTGGCAACCCGGACGCTGGGACATAAAGCAGGCCGAGATCTGGGCCGACACCCTGCGCGAACACACCTCACCCGCCGGACACCGGCACACCGTCTTCCCCGCCGCCGTCGAAGCCTGGGCCGAATTCGGCGGCCTGCACATCGCCCCCGGCGGCAGCGGACGCCAGATCGCCCCCGCCACCCTCCACCTCGACCCCCTGCACGGCCGCCACCTCGCCCGCACCCTCGGCGACCTCGGCCGCGCCCTCGGCACCGAACTCTGCCCCCTCGGCACCGAGACCGACACCGCCGCCGCCCTCGCCATCGACACCGAGGGCCGCGTCTACGGCCTCGACCACACCGGCGACTGGTACCTCGGCCCCGACATCGACCACGCCCTGGCCGCCCTCATCACCGGCATAGAACCCGTACGGCTCACCGCGGGCTGAACACCCGAAGCCCCCAAAAAACCCCGCCCTACGCCGCCGGAATCACCGCCGACACCCGGAAACCCCCCGCATCCGTCGGACCCGACACGAACACCCCGCCCAGCCCCAGGACCCGCTCCCGCATCCCCAGCAGCCCATTGCCACCCGAGGGCAGACCCGCCGCCGACGCCGAGCCCGGCTCCGACGGCGGCCCGTTCTCCACCTGCATCGCGATCTCCGACACCCGATGCGCCAACCGCACCTGCGTCTTCGCCCCCGCCGCATGCTTGTGCACGTTCGTCAGCGCCTCCTGCACCACCCGGTACGCCGTCTGCTCCACCTCCGCCGCATACGACCGCACCTCCCCCTGCACCGACAGCTCCACGACCATCCCCGCCGCCGCGGACTGCCCCACCAACTCCTCCAGCTCCGACAGCCAGGGCCCCTCACCGGCCTCCTCCACCACCCGCGAAGCAGCGGCCGCGGCCGCCGCGGCAGCCTCACCCACCGCCGCCAGCGGCACCGCCACGGCACGCGCGCCCGCCCCCGCGTCTCCCGCCCGCAGCACCCCGAGCATCTCCCGCAGCTCCGTCAACGCCTGCCGGCCCATGTCCCCCACCAGCGCGGCATTGCGCACCGCCTTCTCCGGATCCTTACGGGCCACCGCCTGCAACGCCGCCGCGTGCACCACCATCAGACTCACCCGGTGCGCCACCACGTCGTGCATCTCCCGCGCGATCCGCGTCCGCTCCTCGTTACGCGCCCACTCGGCCCGCTCCTCGGCCCGCTCCGCGAGCAACTGAAGCTCCCGCTCCAGACTGTCCGCCCGCTCCCGCAGACTCTCCATCAACCGCCGCCGCGCCCCCACATACAGCCCCAGCAGCACCGGCGGAGCCGTCAGCCCCAACGCCGTCGCCACCGCGGCGAACGGCACGAACCAGTCACCGAGCGTCAGATCGCCCCGCGCCATGTCCTGCCGCACCCGTACGAACGTCACCACCGCCGTGCCCACCAGCGACATCCCCGCCAGCGCCCCGATCACCCGGCGCGGCACCTCGGCCGCGGCCAGCGTGTACAGGCCGACGATGCCCAGCAGGAAACCCATCTGCGCCGGGGTCACCGCGATCGCCACCAGCACCACGGCGACCGGCCACTTGCGCCGCACCAGCAGCACGACACCGGCCACCGTGCCGAACAGGACACCCGCCCAGAGCGGGATCCCCGCGTCCCGGGCGAAACCGATCCCCTCCGCGCCGCACTCCAGCGCGGACGCCAGCGCCAGCGCGCCGTCGAACACCGCGCTGCGCCGGCGTGGCCACCACCAAGGGCCGGTCAGCCCCCTGGTGTGCTCTTCCCCCGTCATGGTCATGCGTCCAGCCTACGGGCGACGCGTGCGGCTTTTCCGGTGACTTTCACCTACCTCCACACACCACACTCCGTAACCAACCGACATCGAAACCTCCCGGTATCACTCGAACTACTGAACTCGTTCCGTTCGACCCCGGAAGCACGCATTCCGCCTGGACGGTATGCCCATGGCACACACCCACGGCAAATACGCCGGCTTCGAGGACCTACGGAAACAGGCGGTGGCGCTGCGGCGGGCGGGCCGCGGGGCTGGCGAGACTGCGGGCGTCCCAGGAGCAGGAGAGGGCGGCGGGACCAAGCGGGAGGCGGCGGCCTCCATCGGCGAACTGACAGACCGGGAACTCTTCATCGCGGGCGTCGCCCTCTACTGGGCGGAAGGCTCCAAGCCCAAGCTGCGCGTCTGCATTCACGAAACCGCAGACGTTCGAGCCGCCGAGAAGTACTGGGCCGACGTCGTCGGCGTCTATGTGTCCAAGTTCAGCCGAGCCACGCTGAAGAAGCACAATCCCAGAACGGTCCGCAAGAACACGGGCGCCAACTACCGTGGCTGCCTCGTGCTCTACGTCAGGCAGAGCGCCACCTTGTACCGTCGCATGGAAGGCGCTTGGTACGGCATAGTAGGAGGCGCCGTTCGACGGACGGACTAAATGTCCGTTTCATCGAATATGTTCCCCCGTGGTGTAATTGGCAGCACTGTGGCTTTTGGTGCCATCTGTCCGGGTTCGAGTCCTGGCGGGGGAGCAAATACCCAGTTCGGGTCCTGACCGGCCGACGCCCCCTCAGGGCCCGCCCCCATATCTCCCAAACCCCGCCCCGGTATCCTGCGGCTGTTCCCCACCCTCAGAGCCGAAGGGCAAACCGTGAGTGCCATCCGCCCGGCAGCCGTCGTCGTTCTCGCAGCGGGTGAGGGCACCCGTATGAAGTCGGCCACACCCAAGGTGCTGCACCAGATCTGCGGCCGCTCCCTCGTGGGCCATGTGCTCGCCGCCGCCCGCGAGTTGAAGCCCGAGAACCTCGTCGTCGTCGTCGGCCACGCCCGTGAGCAGGTCACCGCGCATCTGACGGAGACCGACCCGGCCGTCCGCACCGCCGTGCAGGAGCAGCAGAACGGCACCGGACACGCCGTACGGATGGGCCTGGAGGAGCTGGGCGGGACCGTGACCGGCACCGTCGTCGTGGTCTGCGGCGACACCCCGCTGCTGACCGCCGAGACCCTGCGCGGCCTCGCCGGGACCCATCACGCCGACGGCAACGCCGTGACCGTGCTGACCGCCGAGGTCCCGGACGCCACCGGGTACGGCCGGATCGTGCGGGACGAGGCGTCGGGCGCGGTGACCGCGATCGTGGAGCACAAGGACGCGAGCGCGGAGCAGCGGGCGATCCGGGAGATCAACAGCGGGGTGTTCGCGTTCGACGGGCGGCTGCTGGCGGACGCGCTGACGAAGGTGCGCAAGAACAACAGCCAGGGCGAGGAGTACCTGACCGATGTGCTGGGGATCCTGCGCGAGGCCGGGCACCGGGTCGGGGCGTCGGTGGCGGGTGATCACCGGGAGATCGCGGGGATCAACAACCGGGTACAGCTGGCGGAGGCGCGCCGGATCCTGAACGACCGGCTGCTGACGCTGGCGATGCTGGACGGTGTCACCGTGGTGGATCCGGCGACCACGTGGATGGATGTGACCGTGACGTTCGAGCGGGACGCGGTGGTGCATCCGGGTACGCAGCTGTCCGGTGCCACGCATCTCGCGGAGGGCGCGGAGGTCGGTCCGAACAGCCGGCTGAAGGACACCAAGGTGGGTGCGGGGGCGCGGGTGGACAACACCGTGTCGGACGGGGCCGTGGTGGGTGCGGGGGCGAGCGTGGGGCCGTACGCGTATCTGCGGCCGGGGACGCGGCTCGGCGCGAAGGGCAAGATCGGGACGTACGTCGAGACGAAGAACGCGCGGATCGGTGAGGGCACGAAGGTGCCGCATCTGTCGTACGTGGGTGATGCGACGATCGGTGAGCACACGAATATCGGTGCGGCGAGTGTGTTCGTCAATTACGACGGGCAGGACAAGCACCACACGACGATCGGGTCGCATTGCCGTACGGGTTCGGACAACATGTTTGTGGCGCCTGTCACGGTCGGGGACGGTGCGTACACCGCCGCCGGGTCCGTGATCACGAAGGATGTGCCGCCCGGTTCGCTGGCCGTGGCCCGTGGTCAGCAGCGGAATATCGAGGGCTGGGTGGCTCGTAAGCGGCCGGGGAGTGCGGCGGCGAAGGCTGCTGAGGATGCCTCCCGGCAGGTCGGTGACGAGGACTGACCGGAAACGAGTGCGTCAAAGTCGGCGTACCGTGATAAGTGCACATCCGCACGTGTGCACCCGCACCCCTACCAGCTGATTCGGCCTCTCACGCTCGGACGGGAGGCCGGTCGAGACGTCGGCTGGGTTGAGACAACCTCTGAGGAGACAGTGCTGTGACCGGGATCAAGACGACCGGCGAGAAGAAGATGATGTTCTTCTCCGGCCGCGCCCACCCCGAGCTTGCCGAGGAGGTCGCCCAGCAGCTGGGTGTCGGGGTCGTCCCGACGAAGGCCTTCGATTTCGCCAACGGTGAGATCTACGTCCGCTATCAGGAGTCGGCCCGTGGTGCGGACTGCTTCCTGATCCAGAGCCACACGGCTCCGATCAACAAGTGGATCATGGAGCAGTTGATCATGATCGACGCGTTGAAGCGCGCGTCGGCCCGCTCCATCACGGTGATCGTGCCGTTCTACGGTTACGCCCGTCAGGACAAGAAGCACCGTGGTCGTGAACCGATCTCGGCGCGTCTGATCGCGGATCTGATGAAGACGGCGGGTGCCGACCGGATTCTGACCGTGGATCTGCACACGGATCAGATCCAGGGCTTCTTCGACGGTCCGGTGGACCACCTCTTCGCGCTGCCGCTGCTCGCGGACTACGTGGGCGAGCAGGTGGACCGGAACAAGCTGACCGTGGTGTCGCCGGACGCGGGCCGGGTGCGGGTGGCGGACCGTTGGTGCGACCGGCTGGGCGCGCCGCTGGCGATCGTGCACAAGCGGCGTGACAAGGACGTGGCGAACCAGGTGACCGTCCACGAGGTCGTGGGTGAGGTCAAGGGCCGGGTCTGTGTGCTGGTGGACGACATGATCGACACCGGTGGCACGATCTGCGCGGCCGCGGACGCGTTGTTCGCGCACGGTGCGGAGGATGTCATCGTGACGGCGACGCACGGTGTGCTGTCGGGTCCGGCGGCGGATCGGCTGAAGAACTCCCGGGTGAGCGAGTTCGTGTTCACGAACACGCTGCCGACGCCGGCGGAGCTGGGCCGTGAGCAGGACAAGATCACGGTGCTGTCGATCGCTCCGACGATCGCGCGTGCGGTGCGTGAGGTGTTCGAGGATGGTTCGGTGACCAGCCTCTTCGACGAGCAGTGAGGTTTCTTCAGGCCGGCCGTCTCGGCTAGCTGAAGATCCTTTTGGTACGGCCTCCGGGTCCGGGTAAGCTTCTGGAGTTGCTCGGCGAGGGAGGCCGTACGCGTGCGTACGGCGGTCCGTTATCGACGCGCTCTTCGTAGCAGGCCGTTCGTGGCCGGGTGACCACGTCCGTTCCTAGTACTACGAGGAGTGATCCCTATGTCCGAGGTGAAGATCGCCGCCGAGTCCCGCACCGAGTTCGGCAAGGGTGCGGCCCGCCGCATCCGCCGCGAGAACAAGGTTCCGGGTGTCCTGTACGGCCACGGTTCCGACCCGGTGCACCTGACCCTGCCGGGCCACGAGCTGCTGCTGGCGCTGCGTACGCCGAACGTCCTGATCTCCCTGGACATCGACGGCAAGTCCAACGAGCTGGCGATCCCGAAGTCGGTCGTGCGCGACCCGCTGAAGGGCTTCCTGGAGCACGTCGACCTGCTGCTGGTCAAGCGCGGCGAGAAGGTCAACGTCGAGATCCCGGTGCACACCGAGGGCGAGCTGGCCCCGGGCGGCAACCTGCTGGAGCACGTCCTGGCCGCGCTGCCGGTCGAGGCCGAGGCCACGCACATCCCGGAGTCGGTCACCGTCTCCGTGGAGGGCCTGGAGGCCGGTGCCTCCATCCACGCCAAGGACATCAAGCTCCCCAGCGGTGTCTCGCTGGCCGTCGAGGAGGACGCCGTCGTTCTCCAGGTTCTCCAGGCCCAGGCCGAGGAGACCGAGGGCGAAGAGGCCGCGGCCGACGAGGCTGCCGAGGCCTGATCCTCGCCCTCTCATCATCTGTTCAGCCGCCGCTCTCCCTCGCGGGGAGCGGCGGCTGGCGCGTATCAAGGAGACATGGACGTGACCACCCCCGCCAATGACCCCTGGTTGGTTGTCGGGCTCGGGAATCCCGGGCCGGAGTACGCGATGAACCGGCACAACGTCGGTTTCATGGTGGTGGACCTGCTCGCGCAGCGGATCGGGGGAAAGTTCAAGCGGGCGGGGAAGGCGCAGGCGCAGGTCCTGGAGGGCCGGATCGGTCCCGCGGGTCCCGCCGGTCGCCGGGTGATCCTGGCGAAGCCGATGTCGTACATGAATCTGTCCGGTGGTCCGGTGAACGCGCTGAAGGACTTCTACAAGGTGCCGGTGGCGAACATCGTGGCCGTGCACGACGAGCTGGACATCGACTACGGCACGCTGCGGCTGAAGCTGGGCGGCGGTGACAACGGGCACAACGGTCTGAAGTCGATGACGAAGGCGATGGGCGCGGAGTACCACCGGGTCCGGTTCGGGATCGGTCGTCCGCCGGGTCGTATGCAGGTGGCGGACTTCGTGCTGAAGGACTTCTCGTCCGGTGAGCGCAAGGAGCTGGACTACTTCGTGGACCGTGCGGCGGACGCGGTGGAGGCTCTGGTGACCGAGGGCCTGGAGCGGGCGCAGGGGACGTACAACTCCTGACTTGTACGGCTTTGCCGCCGGGCCGAGTTGACCGGTCGCAGGGGTATGGCCAATGATCCCGGCCATGTCCCCCACCGCCAGCCGTTCCGCCCGTCAGGCGTCCGTGTCCGCGTTGTGGTTCGGGCGGGTCGCGACGATGGGCGCGATCGCCGCGTTGATCGTGTTCGCGGGGGTGTGGGGTTCCTGGGGGAACGCCCAGCATGTGCTGCTGACCAAGGGCCGCGAGCAGGGCACGGTGAAGGTGACCGCGTGTGCGGACGGTACGTGCAGCGGTGCGTTCACGCCGACGTCGGCGGGGGCGCGGGCCCGTGCGCGGGTGGAGATCGCGGAGGCGGTCGCGGTGCGCAAGGGGCGGACGTACGACGTGGTGCTGAAGCCGGGCGGTTCGGACGCGCTGCGTTCGGGTCCGGCGGGGATCCTGTACGCCTGGGTGCCGCTGGGCGGCGCGTTGTTGCTGGCCTCGGTGGTGGTCGCGGGCGGGATGCGGCTGCGGCGGGTGGCGTGGGGGCTGGGGCTCGCGGGCGTGGGTCTGCTGACGGCGGCGTTCATCGCGGTGCAGTGAGGCTTTGACATGGGGGTGCCCCCGGGGTCGTACGACCTCGGGGGCACCTCTGTTTGCGGCTGTCGGTCAGCCGGTGTTGCGCAGGCCCGCCGCCACGCCGTTGACGGTGAGGAGCAGGGCGCGGGAGAGCAGCGGGTCGGGTTCGCCGCCGGTGGCGGCCTCGTCGCGCTGGCGCTTGAGCAGGGCGACCTGGAGGTAGGAGATGGGGTCCAGGTAGGCGTCGCGGATGGTGAAGGTCTGCTTGAGGACGGGCTGGGCGTCGAGGAGTTCGTCGCCGCCGGTGATGCGCAGGACCTCGCGGACGGTGAGTTCGTGTTCGGCCTTGATGGTGTCGAACACGTGCTTGAGTTCGTCGGGGACGAGGGTGTCGACGTAGTGCTGGGCGATCCGCAGGTCGGTCTTGGCGAGGGTCATCTCGACGTTGGAGACGAAGTTGCGGAAGAAGTGCCACTGTTCGTGCATCTCGTCGAGGACGCCGTCTAGGCCCGCCTCGCGCAGGGCCTTGAGGCCGGAGCCGACGCCGAACCAGCCGGGGACGATCTGCCGGGACTGGGTCCAGCCGAACACCCAGGGGATGGCGCGCAGTCCGTCGAGGGAGACGCCGGAGCCGGGGCGGCGGGAGGGCCGTGAGCCCAGGTGCAGGTCGGCGAGCTGGTCGACCGGTGTGGAGGCGAGGAAGTACGTCGGCAGGTCGGGGTCCTCGACCAGCTCGCGGTAGGCGGCGTGGGCGGCGTCGGAGACGACGTCCATGGCCGCGTCCCAGCGGGCGAGTGCCTCGTCGGACTGGCGGGGCGCGGTGTGCAGGGCGGAGGCCTGGAGGGTGGCGGCGACCGTCAGCTCCAGGTTCTCCCGGGCCAGGGACGGGATCAGGTACTTGTCGGAGATGACCTCGCCCTGTTCGGTGACCTTGATCTCGCCTTCGAGGGTGCCCCAGGGCTGGGCGAGGATGGCGTCGTGGGAGGGGCCGCCGCCGCGGCCGACGGTGCCGCCGCGGCCGTGGAAGAGGCGCAGGCGCACGCCGTAGCGGTGGGCGACGTCGCGCAGCCGGCGCTGGGCGCGGTGGATCTCCCACTGGCTGGTGGTGATGCCGCCGAACTTGGAGGAGTCGGAGTAGCCGAGCATGACCTCCTGGACGTCGCCGCGCAGCGCGACCAGGCGCCGGTAGGACGGGTCGGAGAGCATGTCCTCCAGGATGGTGTCGGCGGCGCGCAGTTCGTCGGTGGTCTCCAGGAGGGGGACGATGCCGATCTTGGCCCAGCCGGCGTGCAGGTCGATGAGTCCGGCCTCGCGGGCGAGGACGGCGGCGGCGAAGACGTCGTCGGCGCCCTGGCACATGGAGATGATGTAGGACTCGATGACCTCGGGTCCGAAGACGTCGAGGGCCTTCTTTACGGTGCCGAAGACGCCGAGGGTCTTGGCGCCGGCGGCGTCGACGGGGGCCGGGCTGGGGGCGAGCGGCCGGCGGGAGCGTAGTTCCTTGGCGAGGAGCTTGGTGCGGTACTCGCGGGGCATGTCGGCGTAGCGCCAGGATTCCTCGCCGAGCCGGTCGAAGAGCTGGCCGAGGGCGTGGTGGTGGGCGTCGGCGTGTTCGCGGACGTCCATGGTGGCGAGCTGGAGGCCGAAGGCGGCGAGGGTGCGGATGGTGCGGGCGAGCCGGCCGTCGGCGAACAGGGCGCCGCGGTGGCGGCGCAGGGATTCCTGGATGAGGCGCAGATCGGCGAGGAGTTCGGCGGTGCCGAGGTAGTCGCGGCCGTCCTCGTGGGCGGTGCTCCTGGCGAGGCGCTGCTTGGTGTTCTCCAGCTTCTGCCGGATGCAGGTGGCCTTGAGGCGGTAGGGCTCCTCGGCGTTGAGGCGCTTGTAGCGGGGGCTGATCTCGGGCAGCCGGTCGAGGTCGGCGCGCAGGGAGTCGAGGAGTTCCTCGGTGGCTCCGGTGTAGCGGATGGAGTTGGAGAGGAGTCCGCGCAGTTCGTCGATCATCTCCAGGGCGTCGTTGATGCCGTGTTCGTGCTGGAGGATGAGGACGTCCCAGGTGACCTGGGGGGTGACGTTGGGGTTGCCGTCGCGGTCGCCGCCGATCCAGGTGCCGAAGGTGAGGGGGCGGGTGTCGTCGGGCAGGTGGACGCCGACGCGCTCCAGTTCGGCGGTGAGGTCCTCCAGGACGTCGCCGACGGCGTCGGCGTGCAGTTCGTCCAGGTAGTAGATGGCGTTGCGGGCCTCGTCGGCGGGTTCGGGGCGGACGACGCGCAGTTCGTCGGTCTGCCACACCAGGTCGATGTTCTCGGCGAGGCGGATGTCGTGGCGGCGGCGGTCGGAGTCCAGGACGGGGGTGTCCAGGAGGGCCGCGATGCGCCGGAGCTTGTTGAGGACGGACCGGCGGGCGGCCTCGGTGGGGTGCGCCGTGAAGACGGGCCGGACATTGAGGTGGTGGACGGTGGACCGCAGGTGTTCGGGGTCGGCATCCTTGAGGCGGTCGGCCGTACGGGCGATGAGGCCGCCCTCGGCGGCGCGCCTGGCGCGCAGTTCGCGGCCTCGGTGCACCTGTTCGGTGATGTTGGCGAGGTGGAAATAGGTGGAGAAGGCGCGTACGAGCTTGGCGGCGGTCTCCAGTTCGGTGCCGCGCAGCAGCTCGGCGGCGGCTTCGCCGTCCTCGCGGGTGAGGCGGCGGACCTTCTCGACCAGTTCGAGGAGTTCGGGGCCTTCCTGCCGTACGAGGGTCTCGCCGAGGAGATCACCCAGGCGGCGGATGTCGGCGCGCAGCTCGGTGCTCGTCGTGGTGGTCTGGTCGTCGGCACTGCTCACAGGTGCGGCTCCTTGCAGTGTTGAAGCGTCTCGGGGAGGTACCCGGCCGTCTGCCGCGCGGCCTGTGCCGCATACGGGCCGGAGCGTCCGGGAAGGAAACTTCAGCGGACCGCGCTGTCCGACCGATTCCAAGGATAGGTGTCGATGGGGACGCGCAGGCTCTCAGGGCTCTTGCCGCCGCTCGACTCACTGCCATACTTACGTTGCCGTAGGTTACGGAACCGTAGGGACGTACGGACTCCCCGCGTCCGGTTTCGCCGGCCCGGCACACCCACCCCCGACCCTCGACCCCACAGGGGACGCGCATGACCTCACATTCCGATGTGATCGAAGAAGCCCGTAAGGCCACCGACACCTCCCCTCCGCTGGCCACGCTGGGCGGTGAGAAGAAGCGGTCGATCGAGCAGATCACGCTGCTGCTGTTCATCACCGTGCCGTTCCTGGCGCTGGTGGCCGCGGTGCCGCTGGCCTGGGGCTGGGGGGTGAGCTGGCTCGATGTGGGCCTGCTGGTGTTCTTCTACTACCTGGGCTGCCACGGCATCACCATCGGTTTCCACCGCTACTTCACCCACGGTTCGTTCAAGGCGAAGCGGCCGCTGCGGATCGCGCTGGCGATCATGGGGTCGCTGGCGGTGGAGGGGCCGCTGGTGCGCTGGGTGGCCGATCACCGCAAGCACCACAAGTTCTCCGACGCTCAGGGCGATCCGCACTCTCCGTGGAAGTACGGCGAGACGGTTCCGGCGCTGCTCAAGGGGCTGTGGTGGGCGCATATCGGCTGGATGTTCGATGAGGAGCAGACCTCGCAGGAGAAGTACGCGCCGGATCTGATCAAGGACCCGGCGCTGCGGGCGGTCTCCCGGCAGTTCGTGCTGTGGACGGCGCTGTCCCTGCTGCTGCCCGCGCTGATCGGTGGTCTGGTGACGATGTCCTGGTGGGGCGCGTTCACCGCGTTCTTCTGGGGTTCACTCGTGCGGGTGGCGCTGCTGCATCATGTGACGTGGTCGATCAACTCGATCTGTCACGCGGTGGGCAAGCGGCCGTTCAAGTCGCGGGACCGTTCGGGCAATGTGTGGTGGCTGGCGGTGCTGTCCTGCGGCGAGTCCTGGCACAACCTGCACCACGCCGACCCGACGTCGGCGCGGCACGGGGTGATGCGCGGGCAGCTCGACTCCTCGGCCCGGTTCATCCGGATCTTCGAGCGGCTGGGCTGGGCGTACGACGTGCGCTGGCCGTCACGCTCGCGTATCGATTCGCGCCGTAACGACGCGGATGGCGGCTCCCGGCGCCGGAAGGAGGCCGCCGAGGCGGCATGATTGACGCCGTGGCGACCGATTCCAGCAGCAATCCAGGAACTGACAAAGACAAGCAGCGGCGGACCCGCCGGACCCGTATGACCGGTGCCGAGCGCCGCCAGCAGTTGCTGGAGATCGGTCGCACGCTCTTCGCGGCGAAGGGGTTCGAGGGCACCTCGGTGGAGGAGATCGCGGCGAAGGCCGGGGTCTCCAAACCGGTGGTGTACGAGCACTTCGGCGGCAAGGAGGGGCTGTACGCGGTGGTGGTCGACCGTGAGATGCGGCGCCTGCTCGACATGGTGACCGGGTCGCTGACGGCCGGCCATCCGCGTGAGCTGTGCGAGCAGGCGGCGTTCGCGCTGCTCGACTACATCGAGGAGTACACGGACGGTTTCCGTATCCTCGTGCGCGATTCGCCGATCCCGCAGTCGACGGGGTCCTTCGCGTCGCTGATCTCCGACATCGCCACGCAGGTGGAGGACATCCTGGGCCGCGAGTTCAAGTCCCGCGGCTTCGACCCCAAACTCGCCCCCCTCTACGCCCAGGCCCTGGTCGGCATGGTCGCCCTGACCGGCCAGTGGTGGCTGGACGTCCGCCGCCCGAAGAAGGCGGAGGTGGCGGCCCATCTGGTGAACCTGGCCTGGCACGGCCTGGACGGCCTGGAGCAGCGACCGCGGCTGATAGGCCACCGGAAGAGCTGAGGTTCACCGGAAGGGGGGAGACTGCTGGGCTCGGCAGGCACTGTACGGAATCCTGCCGACATGACTCGGATCGCAGCTCGAAGACCTCGTCCGTCGCGTGGCACAGGGCCATGAGGCCATCACCCTCACTGAAGACGGACGCGTGGCGGCGCTTCTTGGCTCGCCGCACGTGATCGAGGATCTCGAAGATGCCCTCGCGGTGGCCGAGTACGGGCGGCGCAAGGCTGAGGGGAAGCTCGGCGAGGGTGTTCCGCACGAGGAGGTCCGGCGCATTCTGGGGTTGCACCGGTGACCTACCGCAGTACCGAGGAGCCGGGCACCACGGACCGGGCCGCGCGGTGATTACCCACCTCGGCCGGACCGCCTGACCGGTTCCAGGAACTCCAGCCGGTTGCCGACCGGGTCCTCGGAGTAGAAGCGGAGATGGCCGGGGAGGTTGTCGTCCCAGGTCACGGACGCGCCGCGGGTGGTGAGCCGGGTGGCGTAGGACTCGATGCCGCGGACCCGGAGGCCCGGGTGGGCCTTCTTCTGAGGGTGGAAGGCGGGGTCGATGCCGAGGTGGAGGCGGACCGGGCCGGCCTCGAACCAGCAGCCGCCGCGGGCCGCGAGCACCGGCGGCTTGGCGACCTCGGTCATGCCGAGGACATCGACGTAGTACGAGCGCAGCGCGTCCTCCGATCCGGGCGGCGCCGCGAGCTGTATGTGATCGAGGGCCACCAGCATGGTCAGGCCCCCTGCACGGCGACGGCGAACAGGCGGCGGAAGGGCAGCACGGTGCCGTAGGGCGCCCGCGGATAGGCCGCGCGGAGCAGATCGCGGTATTCGGCGAGGAACGCGTCCCGGGCCTCGGGGTCGTCGGCGAGCACGGTCAGGACGGGCCGCAGCCCGGTGCCCTTCACCCAGTCCAGGACCGGGTCCTCGCCCTCCAGGACGTGCAGATACGTCGTCCGCCAGACGTCGGTGGCGCAGCCGAGGCGGGCGAGGCGGTCCAGATAGGTGCCGGGGGTGTGCACGGAGTCGGTGCGGCGCAGCACCCCGGCGAGCCGGTCCCGCCAGCGCGGGGCGGCGGCCAGCTCGCGCATGAGGACGTGCTGCGGGGCGTCGGTGTTGTCCGGCACCTGGAAGGCGAAGGTCCCGCCGGGCGCGAGGGCCCCGATCCAGTCGGCGAACCGGTCGAGGTGCCCCGGCACCCACTGGAGGGCGGCGTTGGAGACGATCAGGTCGTACGTCTCCCCGGGCGCCCAGGTGCGGGCGTCGGCGTGGGCGAAGTCCAGCCGGCCGCCGCCGGGGGTGGGGCCCTCGTGCCCGGTGTGGGCCGCGTCCAGCATCTCGGGCGAGTTGTCGTACCCGGTGATGTGCGCGGCGGGCCAGCGCCCGGCGAGGCCGGCGGTGACATTGCCGGGGCCGCAGCCGAGGTCGGCGATGCGGGGCCGGGCGCCGGGCAGGTCGGGGACGCGGGTGAGGAGGTCGGCGAAGGGGCGGGCGCGGTGGCCTGCGTGCCGGAGGTACTGGCCGGGGTCCCAGGTCGGTGTCGTCATGGTGTCCACCTTCCCGCCCCACATATCTCGACGTCAAGATACTTTAGAAAAAGATACTCGATTCCAAGAGACTTCACATCGACACAACCACTACACTGATCTCATGGAGGACGAGGTCGATCGGCTGGTCGCAGCATGGCGCCGGGAGCGCCCGGACCTCGACGTGGAGCCGCTGGAAGTACTCAGCCGGGTGAGCCGGCTCGCCCGGCACCTGGACCGCGCCCGTCGGCTCGCGTTCGCGGAACATCAGCTGGAGCCCTGGGAGTTCGACGTGCTGACCGCGCTGCGGCGCGCGGGCACGCCGTACCAGCTCTCCCCCGGGCAGCTGCTGACCCAGACTCTGGTCACCTCCGGCACCATGACCAACCGGATCGACCGCCTGGCGAAGAAGGGCCTGGTCGAGCGGCTCCCCGACCCGAGCGACCGGCGCGGTGTGCTGGTGCGGCTGACCGACACCGGCCGGGACCGCGCCGACCAGTCCCTCGCGGGGCTGCTGGCGCAGGAGCGGGCCATCCTCGGTGAGCTGTCCCGGGCGCAGCGGGCGGAACTGGCGGATCTGCTACGCCAGTTGACCGCCCCGTTCGACAACATTCCCGGTTAGGTCCACCGGGCCCACCCCGGCCCGGCGGGCGAGGGCGACGGCGGCCAGGGTGGAGTGGACGCCGAGTTTGCCGAGGACGTTCTGCATATGGGTGCGGACGGTGTGCGGGGAGAGGTACAGCCGCTCGGCGACGGCCTTGCGGCCCAGGCCCGCGACCATGCAGCGCAGCACCTCCCGCTCCCTCGGCGTGAGGGACTCCACCAGGCGTTCGCTCTCGCTGCGGTGTCTGCGCGCGGCGGTCAGCTCCTTGAGCACGCCGGTCAGCAGGGCGGGCGGCAGATGCGTCTCGTCACGCAGCACGCCCCGGATCACCGCGAGCAGCCGCGACAGCGAGCAGTCCTTGGCGACCCAGCCGCAGGCACCGGCGCCGAGCGCGAGGGCGGCGCGGCGCGGGTCGTCCTTCCCGGCGAGGACCACGGTGCGTACGGCGGGCTGGGCGGCGCGCACCCCCGCGACCAGCGAGAGCCCGTCGACCAGCCCCTCTTCCTCCGCGTCCCGCACGGGTACCGGCGAGCGGCCACCGGTCGGCCTGCCGCCCAGATCGGCGTCCACGAGCAGGACGTCGTAGCGGCGGCCCTCGGCGACGGCCCGCTCCAGACAGCGCAGTGCGGCCGGGCCGCTGCCGGCGGCGGCGACCTCGACATCGGGCTCGGCGGCCAGGGCGGCGGCGAGCGACTCGGCGAAGATGCGGTGGTCGTCCACGACCAGGACTCGGATACGAACCACAGAACCCCCTGAACGGCACCGGCCCCCAACCGGTCGCTGGTATCTCAGCGTACGGATACCGGCACGCAGCGGAAGGAGATTTACAGAACTGGCCGTCCGGCGCGTTTATGGTGTGCCGCATGTTTCGTATCGAGGCGGAAGTCGACAAGGCACGACAGGAACTGCTCCGCAACCGGCTGCTGGACACCAACACGGCGGCCTCCCCGGTCCTCGCGGCCCTGCGCGGCACCCCCGCCGAACGCGAAGTCCCCCTGCACGTCTGGGCCCTCGATCCCGCCGGCGCTCTCGCGGGCGGTCTGGTGGGCCACACCTGGACCGCCTGGCTGCACGTCACCTACCTCTGGGTGGACGCCGCCCACCGCGGCACGGGCCTCGGCTCCCACCTCCTGGCCCGCGCCGAACACCTCGCCGGCACCGACCGCGCCTGCACCGCCGCCCGCCTGGAGACCTGGGACTTCCAGGCCCCGGCCTTCTACCGCAGACAGGGCTACGAGGTGGTGTGCGAGATCCCCGACTATCCGCCGGGGATCACGGAGTACACATTGGTGAAGCGGCTGGGCTCCTGAACCTGCGCCCGTACGGCAACGGCTCGGCGTCCCGACCTCGCCACAAGGGCGGGCTCAAAGTTGACTGTGCGTCAACCACCCTCGCTACCATCCACTCGCAAGTGTGAAGCGTTGCCTGGCTGGTACGGGAAGGTGGTTAACGGGGGATGGGCTACGTCCTGCCCGGATGGCTCGACGAAATCCTGGATTTCATAGGCATCAACTTCCCGAACGTCGACGAGGACAACTACCGCGAGATGGCAAGTGCCATGCGGGATTTCGCCGACAAGTTCGAGGGCCACGGGGCCGACGCGCACAAGGCGGTGGAGCGCATCCTGGCCTCTTCACGAGGCTGGGCCGTCCACTCGATGCAGTCCCACTGGTCCCAGGTCAAAGCGGGGCACATCGACAAGATCCCGGAACTGGCGCGGTTGTTCGCCGACGCGTGCGACATAGTCGCGGACATCGTCTTCGGGATGAAGACCAAGGCCGAGGCGGAACTCGCCTTCATGGCGGGATCGGTGGGCATCTCCGTCGGCCTCTCGTTCGTCACCGGCGGGCTGTCCGCCGTGCTCGGCGCGGCGGAGACCCAGGCCATGCGGCAGGCGGTCAAGCGCATTCTCGACGAGGCTGCCGACCGGATCGTTGACGAACTGCTCGCCCGCGTCACCGCACCGGTCAATGCCAAGCTGGAGGCGATGGTCGAGGACGCGGTCCTCAACCTGGCGAACGACGCCTTCTCCCTGCCTCCCGACCCAGGTGGCACTGGCACGGGCGGTCATGGCGGGCGCGGCCACGGACACGGCGGCATGCAACTGGCCTCGGCGGGCGGCACCGGTGCCGGTGGCGGCTTCGTCCTCGCCTCTGCGGGCGGCGGTGCCGGCGATGCGGACCTGTTCATCGACCATGAGGAGTTCGAAAGCGGCGCCGGCAGGGTCTCCGCTCATGGCAGCGAACTCCACCGAAACAGCGCCACCCCGCTCGATCGCGCCAGGGGGGCCTTCGGCCGCACCAAAGGCAAGACCCCCTTCACCAAGGCCTTCGACTCCGTCCTGGAAGGCGCGCTGCACGGCTCCGAAAAAGCCCTCAAAAAGATCACCACTCATGTCACCGAGACTCTTCCGGACCGGGTGAGAGCTGCCTCCCGACTGCACAAGGGAATCGACCTGGACGTCCGGGACCGGGTCAACGGCATCCACGTACGCAACGGTCACTCAGGTGACGGTTCAGGCCATAGAGGGCCTCTCGCATCCGCGCGTAAATCGGATCACGACCTGAAGATCGACGAGGCCAAACTGTCGCGGCAGGCCCGCGCTCTTGAGGCCAAGGCGACGTGTGGCGATCCGATCGACATGGCCAATGGCCAGATGGTGCTCTCCCAGACCGATGTGTCGCTGCCCGGCGTTCTTCCGTTGCTGCTGCGCCGCACTCACCTGTCCGGGTACACCGGCGGCCATTCGTTCGGCCCCTCCTGGGCCTGCACGCTCGATGAACGTCTGGAGAAAGACGACACGTTGGGCGGCTACTGGTGGTACCGGGAAGACGGCTCGGCCCTGGCGTACCCCCGCCTGCCCGATCTGCCCGGCGACCGGGTCGGCCCCGCCGAAGGCGACCAGCTGCCACTCACTTATGTCACGCGCGGCAGCAGCTACGTGCTGACCGTGCAGGACCCGCACAGTGGCCTCACACGCCACTTCGAGCCCGCCACGGCGCGGGTCGGCGTGTGGTGGTTGGTCTCCGTCGAGGACCGCAACGGAAACACCGTAACGGTGGAGCGCGACCACCGCGATGTCCCGCTCACCGTGACGCACAGCGGAGGCTACCGAGTCGGTGTCGACCACGACGCCGAACAGAACCGCGTCACCGGACTGACCGTCATAGGAGACCACCCGGTCCGGCTCCGTTCGTTCCGCTACGCCCGGGCCGGCGACCTCATCACGATACGTAACGCCGTCGGAGCCGCGACCGACTTCACCTACGACGACGCACACCGCATCACCGGGTGGCAGGACTCCAACGGCACGGCGTTCTCGTACGCGTACGACTCCATTGGCCGCGTAGTGGAGACACGCGGTACGGACGGAATCCTCAACTCCCGGATCGATTACGGCGATCCGGACGAGGACGGTTCGAGCACCGTCACCTACACCGACTCGCTGGGACACGCCACGGTCTACCGCGCCAACCGGTACGGCCAGATCGTTGCGATCACCGATGCGCTGGGGCACACCGCCTCCCAACGATGGGACCACCACGACCATCTGCTGTCCCACACCGATCCACTGGGACGCACGACCCACTGGGATTGGGATGAATCCGGCAACCTGGCATCCGTCACCGCGCCCGATGGCACCATCACCCGCATTACCTACAACGACCTGCGGCTCCCCGTCACCTTGACAGCTCCCGACGGCTCCAAAACCCGGCAGGAGTACGACGGGCGGGGCAATCGCACTGCGGTCATCGGCCCTGACAGCGCCGTCCACCGTTTCACCCACCATCCCACCGGCGCCCTGAAGAGCGTCACCGATCCGCTCGGTGCGACGTTGAGCCTGGAAGCCGACCCTGCCGGTCTCCCCGTCGCCGTGGAGGACGCCCGAGGGGCCCGCACCACGTGCCGCCGCAATGCGCTCGGCCGGCCCCTGGAACTTACCGACGCGCTCGGCCGGACATCCCGCTACGTCTGGGACGCCGAAGGGCGACTTCTCATACGCACCGGACCCGACGGAAGCAGCGAGCGGTGGGAATGGGACGGCGAGGGCAACTGTCTCCAGCACACCGACCCGCTCGGCGGCGTCACCAGCTGTGCCTACGGTCCGTTCGACCTGCTCTCCTCGCGTACGACCCCCGACGGCCGCACGCACACCTTTGTCCATGACACCGAGCAACGGCTCGTCCAGGTCGTCAATCCGGCCGGTCTTACCTGGACGTACACATACGATCCCGTCGGCCGTGTGCTGGGCGAGACCGACTTCGACGGACGCACAAGCCGCTGTGCCTACGACTCCGCAGGACAGCTCATCACCCGTACCAACGCGGCCGGGCAGAGCGTCGGCTACGAGTTCGACGAGGGTGGCCGCCTCAGCGCAAAGATCGCAGAGGGGGCTCGGACCACCTTCTCCTACGATGCCGTGTCCCGTCTGTTGTCAGCTGAAAGCGCTGAATGCAGCATGCAGTTCGCGTATGACGCGGCGGGCCGCCTGCTGGCCCAGACCGTCGACGGCAGGTTGCTCGCCTTCGGTTACGACCCGGCCGGCCGCCGAACCGCACGGACCACCCCCACTGGCGCGCGGACCGCATGCGCCTGGGACGAGGTCGGCAACCATACGGCTCTTACCGTCGACGAGCAGCACACCCTCACCTTCACCCATGACCTCCTTGGGCGTGAGACCGAACGTGCCATAGGCGATCATCTCTTCCTCGACTCGCAGTGGGATGTCTCAGGACGGCTCGCCCGGCAGAGCCTCACGGCACAAACCGGCCATCGGATCCGCGCGCGCAGCTTCGCCTACCGGGCCGACGACCATCTCACCGCGGTCCACGAAGAGGTCACCGGTCGCGGCACCACCTACTCCCTCGACCCGGTCGGCCGTCCCGTAGGGGCTTCGGGCCCCAACGGACCGGAGGCATACACATACGACGCGTCCGGCAACCAGCTCACTGCCGACTGGTCGGACCGCGCAGCGGACATCACCGCCCGCGGCAAGCGCGGCTACACCGGCACACGTCTCCTCCGCGCCGGACACACCTATTACCGCTATGACGATGCCGGACGCCTCGTCGAACGTACGAAGAAGCGCCTGTCCCGCAAGACCGACGTCTGGCGTTACACCTGGGACGCAGAGAACCGTCTCACCTCCTGCACCACGCCCGACGGCGCCACCTGGCACTACCGTTACGATCCGCTGGGCCGCCGCACCGCCAAATACCGCCTGCACGATACGGGCCGAGTCATCGAGGAAACGCGCTTCACCTGGGACGGCCCCCGCCTTGCCGAGCAGACGGACACCACTACCGGCGTCACCCTCACCTGGGAGCATGACGGTTTCCGGCCACTGGTCCAGTACGAGCGCAAGCCACTGCACGACGAGGAAGTCGACTCCCGCTTCTTCGCCATCGTCTCGGACCTGGTCGGTACCCCTACCGAGCTCGTCGATGCGAACGGCACCCTCGCCTGGCACGCCCGCGCAACCGTCTGGGGCGCCACCGCTATCAGCCCGGACGCCACAGCCCACACCCCGCTGCGCCGTCCCGGCCAGTACGCCGATCCCGAAACCGGCCTCTATTACAACTATTTCCGACACTACGACCCGGAAACCGCCCGTTACGTCAGCCCCGACCCTCTGGGACTTCTACCGGCTCCCAACCCGGTGGCCTATGTCGACAACCCCCTGGACCTCTACGACCCCATCGGCCTCGCTCCCTGCACCAAGGATCACTACGCATGGGACGGCAGTATCCGGTACAAGCCACTGGATCATCTCGGTCGGCCGACCGGCGTATCCGCGTGTATCCGGCCCGAGATGCTGGGGTCCGGCTCACCGGCGGGCCAAAGCAAGCCGCCTGGCTGGCGCGGAAACGGGAATGCGTTCAATGAGGCCCGCGGTCATCTCCTCGCCGACCGCCTCGGGGGCGCGGGCGTACGGCACGACGCGAAGCACAACCTGGTGACTCAAACGCAGGACCCCGTCAACACCCCGTACCAACGGGACATGGTCGAAGGTGAGATCTTCAAGGCTGTGAAAAACAAGGATCAAGTCGTCCAGTACGACGTCACGGCCATCTACGAAGGGACCAACCCCATACCCGTTCGCCTCGAATACTCCGCATACGGCAACAAGGGATTCCAGCTGACAGGCTGGCTCGACAACCCTGCCGCCGGAGTACGCACCGCCATACCCGGCTGGAAGCCGCCGGACATTTAGAACCCGGCCGTCCCCCGGTTTCCCAGCCTCGTCCGATTCACCCGCCCGACCCTCCGGGAGCCCCGGCCCATGCCCCGCACCACCCCACCCCGTCCCGTCGATGTCGAAACAGTCTTCCCCGAGTTGGCCGGGGTGCGCCGGACCGCCACTCGGCTGCATCCGCGACGTGGCACGCCTGCCGTTCACGACAGTTCGGTCGGCGGCCCTCTGCTGTGGCCCATCGGCGATCCCTGGCCGATGTGTACCGTCCCGCACAAGCGCTCCAGCGGTTACCGCTACGGCGACGTGGTGCGTACGAGGGAGATCCTGGAACGTGCCTGGGGCCGTACCCCGAACCCCGGACCGACCGACGAAGAGATCGAGATCATCGACGGTTTCAAACGCGGTCGGCACGCTCCGCAGCTCTCCGACACGGACCCCATCCCGATGCTCGCGGTCGCCCAGCTGTACCGGCGCGACGTTCCCGGCCTGCCCGACACCGGCGAAGGCGACCTGCTCCAGGTGTTCTGGTGCGGCTTCGAACGACACGGCGAGACCCGTCACGAGCCCTGCGTACACCTGCGCTGGCGGCACTCCCAGGACATCGGCACACTTCTCACGGAACAGCCGGTGCCCGAGGTCGTCGGCCGTGAGGAACTCGTGCCCTCTCCCTGTGTGCTGCACCCCGAGGTGGTCGTGGAACACCCTTACTTCATGAGCCTCGACCCCGCCCTGCAGGAGCGCATCGCCGCATGGGAAGGGCCGGAGTCCGCGGGCGACCGGTACGTCTCGGAACTGTCGACGGCCCCGGGCTGGAAAGTGGGCGGGTACGTGGCCTGGCCCCTCACGGGACCACGGCCACTGGTCTGCTCCGCCTGCGGCGCGGAACTATCCCCGCTGCTCACCGCGGACGAACGGGAATGGGATCCCAGCACGACCAGCTGGATTCCCTATGAGGACCGGCAGAACGCAGGCGGCCGGTGGCCCAACGTACCGACCGGCGTCTCGCCCGGCCGCGGCCGGCTGACCATCGCCGTATGCCCGCGGGACCCCCACCACCCCATCGATCTCGTCGTCCAGTGACGGTGCCGCGCCGCTCCGCCTCCCGGTCGACGCGGACGGCCCTCAGGCCAGCCGCCGCGCCCCCGCCGACGGCACCGCCTCGAACACCCGGGGAGTCTTGAACTGCGCTGCGCCGAAGGCCGTTTCCAGGGACTCGGTCAGGGAGGGGACGTCGGCCGTGTCGGTGAGGACGATGGCCGAGCCGCCGAAGCCGCCGCCGGTCATGCGGGCGCCCAGGGCGCCGTGGGCAAGGGCCGTTTCCACGACCAGGTCCAGTTCCGGGCAGGAGATGCGGAAGTCGTCGCGCAGTGAGGCGTGGCCCTCGCTGAGGATCGGGCCGATGGCCCGGGGGGTCCCGGCGCGCAGCAGGGCGACCGTGCGTTCGACGCGCTCGTCCTCCGTGACGACATGGCGGACCAGACGGCGGATCTCCTCCTCCTCGCCCAGCCGGGCCAGCGCCGCGTCCAGGTCGGCGTAGGCGATGTCGCGCAGGGCGGTGACGCCGAGCAGGGCCGCGCCCTGCTCGCAGCCGGCCCGGCGCTTGCCGTACTCGCCGCCGCTGTGCGCGTGCTTGACCTGGGTGTCGACCACGAGGAGGCACAGGCCCTCGGCCGCGAGGTCGAAGGGGATCTGCCGCTGGGACAGGTCGCGGGTGTCGAGGAAGAGCGCGTGGCCCGGCTCGCAGCACGCGGCCGCGGTCTGGTCCATGATCCCGGTCGGCGCGCCGACGTAGACGTTCTCGGCGCGCTGGCACAGCCGGGCGAGCTGCCACCGGGCGAGGTCGAGGCCGTACAGGTCGCGCAGCGCGAGGGCGATCACGACCTCAAGGGCGGCGGAGGAGGACAGTCCTGCGCCGGTGGGCACGGTCGAGGAGAGGTGGATGTCCGCGCCGGTGACCGGGTGGCCCGCCTCGCGCAGGGCCCAGACGACGCCCGCCGGGTACGCCGTCCACGCGGGGTCGCCGCCCGGCGCGAGCGCGTCGAGGCGCAGTTCCACGACGCCTCCTGCCATGTCCGCCGAATGCAGGCGCAGCAGGCCGTCGTCCCGGCGGGAGACCGCCGCGAGAGCCTGGTGGGGCAGGGCGAACGGCATGACGAAGCCGTCGTTGTAGTCGGTGTGCTCGCCGATCAGGTTGACCCGTCCCGGCGCCGCCCACACTCCCTGCGGCCGCGCTCCGTACAACTCGGCGAAGCGCTCGGCGACCTGCTGTGCCCCCACTAGTCCTCCTTGGACAGCTGCTGCGCGAACTCCCAGGCGTCCGCGACGATGCCCGCGAGATCCGCGCGGGTCGGGTTCCAGCCCAGCTTCTCGCGGGCGGTGTCCGCGGCGGCGACCAGGACGGCCGGGTCGCCGCCCCGGCGCGGTGCGACGACCTCGGGGATCGGGTGCCCGGTGACCTCGCGGACGGTCTCGATCACCTCGCGGACGGAGAAGCCGTTGCCGTTGCCGAGGTTGCAGATCAGGTGCTCGCCGGGGCGTGCGGCCGTCAGGGCCAGCAGGTGCGCGTCGGCGAGGTCGGCCACATGGATGTAGTCGCGGACACAGGTGCCGTCGGGCGTCGGGTAGTCGTCGCCGTAGACGGAGATGGCGTCGCGGCGGCCCTGGGCGACCTGGAGGACGAGCGGGATGAGGTGCGACTCGGGGTCATGGCGCTCGCCGTACGCGCCGTACGCGCCCGCCACGTTGAAGTAGCGCAGCGAGACCGCGGCGAGGCCGTGGGCGTTCGCCTCGCTGGTGATCATGTGGTCGACGGCGAGCTTGGACGCCCCGTAGGGGTTGGTCGGGCGGGTCGGGGCGCTCTCGGTGATCGGGACCTGCTCGGGCTCGCCGTAGGTGGCGGCCGTGGAGGAGAAGACGAGGGTGCGCACACCCGCCTCGCGCATCGCGCCGAGCAGTGCGAGGGTGCCTGCGACGTTGTTGTCCCAGTACTTCTCGGGCTTCACCACGGACTCGCCGACCTGGGAGAACGCGGCGAAGTGCAGCACGCCGTGGTACGAGGCGTCGAGCCACTTGGCGGCATCGCGGATGTCGCCCTCGATGAAGGCGGCGCCGGCCGGGACGCCCGCGCGGAAGCCGGTGGAGAGGTTGTCGAGGACGGTGACCTCGTGTCCGGCCTCCAGCAGATGCTGGGCCACCACGCTGCCGACGTATCCCGCGCCACCCGTCACCAGGTACTTCATGAAGTCGCTACCTCTCGCAGTCGCTCGGCCGCCCGTTCCGGCGGCACGTCGTTGATGAACACGCTCATGCCGGACTCGGAACCCGCGAGAAACTTCAGCTTGCCGGAAGTACGGCGGATGGTGAAAAGCTCCAGATGGAGCGCGAAGTCCTCCCGTGTCACCCCGTCGAAGCCGGTGAGCGCCCCGAACGGCGCCTGGTGCCAGGCGGAGATGTACGGCGTCGGCGGCTCGCCGGTCCCGAAGATCCGGTCGAAGCGCCTCAAGAGTTCCAGATACACCTGGGGGAACTCTGTGCGCGCCGCCTCGTCCAGAGCGAGCAGATCGGGGACGCGGCGCCTGGGGTACAGGTGGACCTCGTACGGCCAGTGCGCCGCGTACGGCACGAAGGCCACCCAGTGTTCACCCGCCAGGACGACCCGCTCGGCGGCGAGTTCACGCTCCAGGACGGCGTCGAAGAGGTTCTCCCCCGCGTGGGCCGCCTTGTGGTCGGCGAGCGAGCGGAGCATCAGCGCGGTGCGCGGGGTGGTGAAGGGGTAGGCGTAGATCTGTCCGTGCGGGTGACCGAGGGTCACACCGATCTCGGCGCCGCGGTTCTCGAAGCAGAACACCTGCTCGACACAGGGCAGCTGCGACAGCTCCGCCGTGCGGTCGGTCCACGCGTCCAGCACCAGGCGCCCCTGCTCGGGGGTCAGATCGGCGAAGGAGGCGTCGTGGTCGGAGGTGAAGCAGACGACCTCGCAGCGGCCGGAGTCACCGGCGAGCGAGGGGAAGCGGTTCTCGAAGACGACGACGTCGTACGAGGAGTCCGGGATCTCGCTGAGCCGCTCGCCCTCGGTCGGGCACAGCGGGCACTGGTCGGCCGGCGGGTGGTAGGTGCGGCCCTGCCGGTGGGAGGCGACGGCGACCCGGTCCCCGAGCAGCGGATCGCGGCGGATCTCGGAGGTGGTGGCCGTACGGTCCAGCGGGCGGCGGTCGACGGCGTCGCGCACGGTGTCGTCCCGCAGGTCGTAGTAGATCAGCTCGCGACCGTCGGCCAGCAGGGTCGGGGTCTTCTTCACGCCGGACTCCTCTCAACAGAATCAAACATAACAGACCACAACCCGACACAGAATCAGATCATCACAATCGAACAAAGATCACCATTAGAAGTGTTCATTTTCTAAAAGCACAGGCGTAGGTTCCGCTCTGATCAGTTCGCGCAACGAAGCGAGTTCTTATGCAAACCCCCACATACGCGCACACGTATCTGGCGGCGGCGGGGCTACGGCTCCCGACCAACTGGCTGGACTACACGATCCTGGCGATCTACTTCGTCGTCGTGCTCGGGATCGGTTTCGCCGCTCGCCGCTCGGTCAAGACCAGCCTCGACTTCTTCCTGTCCGGACGCTCGCTGCCCGCCTGGATCACCGGCCTCGCCTTCATCTCGGCGAACCTGGCGGCCACCGAGATTCTCGGCATGGCCGCCAACAGCGCCCAGTACGGCGCCTACACCGTGCACTGGTACTGGATCGGCGCCATCCCCGCCATGGTCTTCCTCGGCCTGGTGATGATGCCCTTCTACTACGGCAGCAAGGTCCGCTCGGTCCCCGAGTTCCTGCTGCTGCGCTTCGACAAGGCAGCCCATCTGCTCAGTTCGATCCTGTTCGCCTTCGCCGCGATCCTGATCGCCGGCGTCAACCTGTACGCCCTCGCGATCGTGGTCGAGGCCCTGCTGGGCTGGCCCCAGTGGGTGGCCATCGTGGTCGCCGGCGCCTTCGTCCTCGCGTACATCACCCTGGGCGGCCTGTCCTCGGCGATCTACAACGAGGTGCTCCAGTTCTTCGTGATCCTGGCCGCGCTCATCCCGATCACCATCCTCGGGCTGCGCAAGGTCGGCGGCTGGGGCGGACTGACCCACAAGCTCGCCGAGACCCACGGGCACAACTTCACCACCGCGTGGGGCGGCACCGGGATCGGCAGCACCAACCCGCTCGGCGCGAACTGGCTGACGATCGTGCTCGGCCTCGGTTTCGTGCTCTCCTTCGGCTACTGGACCACCAACTTCGCCGAGGTCCAGCGCGCCCTGTCCGCGAAGAACCTCTCGGCGGGGCAGCGCACACCGCTGATCGCCGCGTACCCGAAGATCTTCATCGTCTTCCTGGTGATGATCCCGGGCCTGGTCGCGGCCGCGCTCGTGCCGAACATCGGCACCAGCGGCTCCGGCCTCCAGTACAACGACGCCATCCCCTACCTGATGCAGGAGCTGCTGCCCAACGGTGTGCTCGGCATCGCGGTCACCGGTCTGCTCGCCGCGTTCATGGCCGGCATGGCGGCCAACGTGTCGTCCTTCAACACCGTGTTCACCACGGACATCTGGGCGAAGTACGTGGTGCGCGGGCGGGAGGACGCGTACTACGTCCGGTTCGGCCGCTGGATCACCGTGATCGGCGTCTGCGCCTCCGTCGGCACGGCGTTCCTCGCGTCGTCGTTCTCGAACATCATGTCCTACCTCCAGACGCTGTTCTCCTTCTTCAACGTGCCGATGTTCGTCGTCTTCATCATCGGCATGTTCTGGAAGCGGGCGTCGGTCAAGTCCGGCTTCTGGGGCCTGCTCGCGGGCACCGTCACCGCGATGGTCAACTACTTCGTGCTCTACAAGAGGGGCATCATCTCCATCCCCTCCGACCAGGGCGCCAACTTCGTCTCGGCGATCGCCGGGTTCCTCGCCGGCGCGGTCGTGATGGTCCTGGTGACGCTGTTCACCGAGCCGAAGCCCGCGCGGGAGCTCCAGGGCCTGGTCTACGGCACCCGGTCGCCGGGGATGTCCGAGCCGCCGGCCCCCGGTGACGACGCGTGGTACCGCAAGCCGGCGCTGCTGGGCTGGGGTGCGGTCGTGCTGGCCGCTCTCTGCTACATCCCGTTCTCGTTCTGACGCGGGAGGATCGAGGGAACATGTCCGAGAACTCCGAACACCATTACACCGAGGGCGAGATCGCGCGCGAGGTCACCGAGCTGGAGACCAAGTCGGCGACGGCGTCCCGCATCTTCGATCTGCGGCGCATCATCGGCGGACTCTTCGTGGTCTACGGCGTGATCGTCACCATCACCGGCATCACGGACTCGCAGTCCGCGATCGACAAGGCGCAGGGGGTCAACATCAACCTGTGGACCGGGATCGGGATGCTGCTGCTGGGCGTCTTCTTCCTGGTCTGGCTGAAGTTGCGCCCGACGGCTCCGCCGGAGCAGCGGGAGGAGTGACGCCGTCGGGGGTGCGGGCCGTCTGCCGGCCGCGGCCGCGTCGTGGCTGATCGCGCAGTTCCCCGCGCCCCTGGCGGGGAACTGCGGCGGGGCCGGGAGCTAGGCTCCCGGCCCCGCCGCGCGGTCCAGCAGGCCCGTGCGCGCGGCCAGCGCCGCAGCCTCCAGACGTGACCCCACGCCCAGCTTCATCAGCACCCGCTGCACATGGGTGCGGGCCGTGCTCGGGGCTATGTGCATGCCGGAGGCGATGACCCGGGTGTCCTCGCCGTCGGCGACGCGGACGAGGACCTCGACCTCGCGCGGGGTCAGGACGCCCAGCAGGCGCTGGGCCTCGTCATCGGGCTGGGCGGCGGGGTTCAGCAGCTCCTCGAACGCCTCCTGGAGAAGGCCGGGGGCCACCGCCGACTCGCCCGCCCGCGCCTTCAGGATCGCTCGCTCCACGCCCTCGATGCGCTCGTCGTGCCGTACGTACCCCGACGCCCCGGCGGCGAACGCCGCGGCGATCCCCCGCGGGGAGGGCACCGGGCCCAGCACCACGACCGCCACCTGCGGCCGCTCCCGCTTGATCTTGGCCACCGGGTCGAAGGCGCCCGGCTCGGCCGGGGCGGCCGTACCCAGCAGGCACACCTCGGGCGCCCGCGCGATCACCAGATCGGCGGCGCCCGCGGCGGGCGCGGCCGAGGCGAGCACCCGGTGCCCGCGCAGTTTCAGCGCCGATGCCAGTGCCTCCGCGAGCAGGCGATGGTCGTCCACGACCATGAGCCGTACTCCCATTGAGAAACCCCCCAGTCCCGCCCCTGGATGCCCCACTATGGACGCCCACCGGCCCGAAGGACAGAGGGCCCCCCGGCACCCCGCCCCTTTGCATGCCCCCGGAAGCTACACGCTTGTTCGACGCCGCGCTGCCCCTGGACAGCAGAAGTGCCCCGGACCGATGACATCCGGGGCACTGCTGACCAAGTCACCCGTTCGGGTGATTGTGTGGCGGCGGTCAGCCGTCCGTGCCGAAGGCCAGCACCAGATACGACTTGTCGTCGTTCGGGTCCGCCTTGTCGACGAAGACGTCGGACATGTACAGCCGGCCGTTCGCGAAGAGGATCTCCGCGTAGTCCGGCAGCATGCTGCCCTCGGCGCGCCGGACGCTCTCCGTGGAGGGGTTCTCCAGGAGCTTGGTCTCCTTGAAGGTGGAGCCGTCGATGCTGACGATCTGGCCGCCCTTGTCGTACGGCGGCTTCTTGTAGGCGATCAGGTTGTCGCCGTCCATGCGCAGCGGCGACAGCAGATAGCCGTCCCCGGCCTCGGCGCGCTGGCCGGTGGGCTTGCCGGTGGCCAGGTCGAAGGCGACGACCTCGTTGGTGGTGCTGTAGGAGGTGCCGCTGCCGTCGTGCTCCTCGGTCGGCACGAACAGCTTGCCGCCGCCGACGACGACCTCGTGGCAGTCCTCGATCCGGGTGATGCCGTCGCAGCGGCCGCCGTAGGTCTTGCCGGGCGCGGAGATCCGGGCGAGCAGCTTGCCGGTCTTGTTGTCGATGGAGAAGTAGTCCGAGATGCCGCTGCCGTCGCCCGCGCTGTCGCCGACGTCGGCGGCCACCACCAGCGGATCGGTGGAGACGACCGAGGCGTACTCGATGCCCGGGTCCATCTTGTACTCGGAGAGGACCTTGCCCGATGTCGGGTCGATGGTCTGGATGGACAGCTGGGTGTTGTCCGAGTCGCCGCAGCTGCGCACCGCGACCAGCTTGGCGCCGCCGCCGTAGCCCGAGTCGTAGCAGTCCTCGCCCGGCTTCGGCTGCCACAGCGGCTTGCCGGAGTCGATGTCGAAGGCCGCGCCGCCGTTGCTGTCGCCGAGCGCGACGGTGTACTGGGAGACGGTCACGTTCTGGTAATTGACCGGGTAGTCACCGACGTTGACGGTCTTCGTCCACAGCTTCTTGCCCGCGTCGAGGTCGATCGCCGCGATGTCGGAGCAGCCCTGGTACTTCTTGTTCGTCGGCTGGTACGTGATCGCGGTCTTGTCGTCGGCGGTGATGTGCCGGCTGGCCGCGCAGACCGGGCCGGGCAGCTTGACCGTCCACAGCTGGGTGCCCTTGACCGGGTCGTAGCCGACGATCTCGTCCACGCCGGTCTTGGCGTACACCTTGTCGGTCAGCCAGGAGCCGGAGGTGCTCACCGTGTCCTTGACGGAGGGCGAGGGGACCTGGAAGAGGACCTTGGCCGCCGGGTTCGCCGGCACCTTCTCCTTGCCGCCGGTCGAACCGCCGGAACCCTTGTCCTGGCCGCCGCCGTTGCCGCCGCCGGAGGACGCGGTGTCCTGCTTGGTGCCGCCGTCACCGGAGCCCGCGTACCAGATGCCGCCGACGACGATCAGCGCGATCACGACGACCGCCGCGATGACGATGTACAGCGCGGTGTTGTTCCGCCCGCCACCGGCGCCGCCGCCCTGCTGCTGCATCGGCATGGTCGGGGGCTGGCCCGGATAGCCGTAGCCCGGCTGCCCGGACTGCTGCATGGGCTGGGTGGGCATGGCGTACGGGTTCTGCTGCGGCGCCCCGTAGGGGGCGGGGGGTTGCTGGCCGTACGGGTTCGGGGGCGCGGCGGGATAGCCGTAGCCGGCCGGCGGGGCCGGGGGCGTCGGCTGCGGGTAGCCGTAACCGGGGCCCGGCTGCTGGGGGTAGCCGTAGCCGGGCGCCGGCTGCTGCGGGGGGCCGGGCGGCGGGGTCTGCTGGGGCGGGGGCGGGGGCTGCTGGCCCGGGGCGCCCTGCGGGGGCGGCGGGGTCGGGGCGCTCTGCGGGGCCGGCGGGCCCGCGGGGGGCTGCTTGTCCAGCGAGTGCGGCCCGGTGGGCGGGGCCGGCTGCGGCGGGGTCGGCGGGCCGAAACCCCCCTGCTGCGGGGGCTGGTTCGGCGGGGGCGGGGGCGGCTGGGTCATGGCTCGGGTACCTCGGTGACACTCGGAAGGCCGGACGGCGGACGGAACGGGAGAAGGCGGGAAGCGGGCCGGGCTCAGTTGCCGAAGGCCATGATCAGCTTCTCCTTCGACTGGTCGCTGCCGTTCAGCCGGCCGGCCGAGATGATGAAGCGCCCGTCGGCCCAGTCGATGACGCCGTTGTAGAAGGTGTCCTCGATCTGCGCGGTGCCCTGCGGGTTCTGGAGCAGCTTCACCGGGGTGTGGGTGGAGCCGGCGGTCGGGATCGAGACCACCTGGCCGCCCGCGTCGTACGACGGCTGCACATACGCGATGAGCTTGCCGCCCTCGGTCTTCATCGGTGCCATCGGCTCGTCCGCCGGGGACTTGACCCGCCACTTCGCGGTGCCGGTGGAGAGGCTGATCGCGACGATCTCGTTGGCGCTGGAGGTCGCGGACGTGGGCAGGTAGAGCGTGTCGGCGTCGGCCGCGACGCCCTGGCAGCCCTGGAGGTCGCGCTCCAGGATCGCCCAGCCGCAGCTCGGGGAGAACTTCTCGTCCACCTTGACCTGCGAGCGGAACTTGCCGTCCGAGGTGAAGGTGGAGATGTTCCACGTCTTCTTGTCCTCGTTGGTCAGATAGACCACCAGCGGGTTCATCGAGTACACCCGGCTGACCTGCCAGCCCTTCTTGAGGGGCTGGGTCCACTTCACCTTGCCGGTGGCCGGGTCGAGTTCCTGGAGCTCGTCGTGCTCGGTGCTGGTCGAGGCCGCGCAGGACGCCACCTGGACGAGCCGGCCGGCGCCGCCCGCGTACCCGGCGGGGAAGCAGGCGTTGCCGTAGCGCTTCTTGTCGTACAGCTTCTTGCCGCTGTCGATGTCGTAGGCGGTGCCCGACTCGGAGCGGCCCACCATCAACGTGCTGCCCGCCACGCTCAGTTCGACGTTGAGCGCGCTGTCGAACAGCCCGCCGTCGGCGACCTGGGCACTCCAGCCCTTCTTGCCGGTGGCGAGGTCGAGCTGGGTGAGCTGGTTGCACTTGGCGTTGTCGCCCGCGCCGTTCATGTACGCCACGACGACCTTGCCGTCGTCCGACTTCTGCGGGGTGACCGCGCAGATCTTCTGCGGGAAGGCGACGGGTCCCCAGGGGGAGGAGCCGTTGCCGGTGTCGTAGGCGAAGACCTGCTTGTACGCCGCCTTCACCACGGTGTTCCCGGCGACCCACATGCCGGGGGCGTCGGCGCCCGAGCCGGGGGCGTCCGGTGCCGACTTGTACCAGAGCACCTTCGCCTCGCCGGACGCGCGGCCCTTGTTGAGGTCCTCGGGGTCGTCGCCGCCGGTGGCGGACGAGGAGGCCGAGGGGGCGCCGGACGAGGTCGGCGCGCCGCTGCCGCTCTGCTCGGCCACGGGCTTCTTCTTGCCGTCGCCGCCGCTGGTGACGGCGTAGACGGTGCCGGCTATGACGAGCAGCGCGGCCGCCGCGGCGCCCACGATCAGCGCCGTCTTCTTCTTGCTGCCGCCGCCCTGGGGCGGGAAGGGTCCGCCGGGGGCGGTGCCGGGGGCACCGGGGTACGGCGGCTGCGGCGGGAAGCCGTAACCGGGCTGGGGCTGCTGCCCGTAGGGGCCCGGCTGCTGGGACTGCTGCGGGTAGCCGTAGGGGGCGGGGGCTCCGGGGGCGCCGTAGGGGGCGGGGGCCCCGGGGGCCGCGGGGGCTCCGTAAGGACCGGGGGCCGTAGGGGTGCCGTAGGGGCCGGGGGCGCCAGGGGTTCCGGGTGCCGTGGGGGCACCGTAGGGGCCGGGCTGCTGCGGGTAGCCGTAGCCGGGTGCCGGCTGCTGCGGGGGCTGGGGCGGCTGCCCCGGCTGCGGCGGCGGGCCGGGCTGGGCCTGGGGCGCGGGCGGGACCGGGGTCGCGGACGGCTTGGAGAGGACCGTCGGCGGCGGGGCGACCGGGGTCGCGGGCGCGGCGGGCGGCTGGGCCGGGGCGGCGGGAGCCGTCGGCGGCTGGGCCGGGACCGGCGGCTGATTCCCCGGATTCCCCGGACTTCCCGGACTTCCCGGACTTCCCGGACTTCCCGGATTCCCCGAGTCTCTCGGGTCCCGGGGGTCTCTGGGATCTCTCGGGTCCTGCGGTGCTCCGAAGTCGCCGCTGGGCGACTGGTCGGGCGGCTGAGTCATCAGCGCTCTTCCCCCTCGTTCACTGATTTTTAGCCACGCCCTGAGGTTCTTGACGGACCCAAGGTCGTTGTGGAGACAGTTTTCAGACGGCTCTTTCTATCACCCGGTACGGACAGCACAGCGGGCCGGATCCGCCCTGTTCCCAAGGGAGAACCGGCCCGTGATGCCTCCGTTACGCGCCTTCACGCCCCCTTCACGCGGCGCACGCGCGACCCGTCGTGCGCCGGGAAGGGGCCGTTCGCCGCACTGGCTGATTCGCGGCGGCGAAGTGCTACGCGTCCTCCGCCAGTTCCAGCCAGCGCAGCTCCAGCTCCTCGCGCTCGCCGGCCAGCTCCCGCAGCTGGGCGTCCAGTTCGGCCACCTTCGCGAAGTCCGTCGCGTTGTCCGCGATCTGGGCGTGCAGCTTGGTCTCCTTCTCGGAGACCTTGTCCAACTGCCGCTCGATCTTCTGGAGTTCCTTCTTGGCGGCGCGCTGGTCGGCGGCGCTCTTCTCCTGCGTGGCCGGCTTGGGGGCCGCGGCGGCGTTGCGCTCGGCGACGGCCTCCTCCATGCGCAGGCGCCGCTCCAGGTACTCGTCGATGCCGCGCGGCAGCATCCGCAGCGCGCCGTCGCCGAGCAGGGCGAACACCCGGTCCGTGGTGCGCTCCACGAAGAACCGGTCGTGGGAGATGACGATCATCGAGCCGGGCCAGCCGTCGAGGACGTCCTCCAGCTGGGTGAGGGTCTCGATGTCGAGGTCGTTGGTGGGCTCGTCCAGGAAGAGGACGTTGGGCTCGTCCATCAGCAGCCGCAGCAGCTGAAGACGGCGGCGCTCACCGCCGGAGAGGTCGCCGACCGGCGTCCACTGCTTCTCCTTGGTGAACCCGAAGGTCTCGCAGAGCTGGCCCGCGGTCATCTCGCGCCCCTTGCCGAGGTCGACGCGCTCGCGCACCTGCTGCACGGCCTCCAGGACCCGGCAGGCGGGGTCGAGTTCGGCGACCTCCTGGGAGAGGTAGGCGAGCTTGACCGTCCGGCCGACGGCGACCCGGCCGCCGGCCGGCTGCGTCTCGCCCTCGGTGCGGGCGGCCTCGGCCATGGCGCGCAGCAGCGAGGTCTTGCCCGCGCCGTTCACACCGACCAGGCCGATCCGGTCGCCGGGGCCGAGCTGCCAGGTGACGTGCTTGAGCAGCACCTTCGGGCCGGCCTGGACGGTGACGTCCTCCAGGTCGAAGACGGTCTTGCCGAGCCGGGAGGAGGCGAACTTCATCAGCTCGCTGCTGTCGCGGGGCGGCGGCACGTCCGCGATCAGCTCGTTGGCGGCCTCCACCCGGAAGCGGGGCTTGGAGGTACGGGCGGGCGCGCCGCGGCGCAGCCAGGCCAGCTCCTTGCGGATCAGGTTCTGCCGCTTGGCCTCTTCGGTGGCGGCGATGCGCTCGCGTTCGGCACGCGAGAAGACGTAGTCGGAGTAGCCGCCCTCGTACTCGTACACATCACCGCGCTGCACGTCCCACATGCGGGTGCAGACCTGGTCGAGGAACCAGCGGTCGTGGGTCACGCAGACGAGCGCCGAACGGCGGTTCTGGAGGTGCCGGGCGAGCCAGGAGATGCCCTCGACGTCGAGGTGGTTGGTGGGCTCGTCCAGGACGAGCAGGTCCTGCTCCTCGATCAGCAGCTTGGCCAGCGCGATCCGGCGCCGCTCGCCACCGGACAGCGGGCCGATGACCGTGTCGAGCCCCTTGGGGAAGCCCGGCAGGTCCAGGCCGCCGAACAGGCCGGTCAGTACGTCCCTGACCTTGGCGTTGCCCGCCCACTCGTGGTCCGCCATGTCGCCGATCACCTCATGGCGGACGGTGGCGGCGGGGTCGAGCGAGTCGTGCTGGGTGAGCACGCCGAGGCGCAGCCCGCCGGAGTGGGTGACGCGGCCGGTGTCGGCGTCCTCCAGCTTGGCCAGCATCCGGATCAGGGTGGTCTTCCCGTCACCGTTGCGGCCGACGACCCCGATCCTGTCCCCTTCCGACACACCGAGCGAGACGCCGTCCAGCAGGGCACGGGTGCCGTACACCTTGCTGACGTTCTCGACATTGACCAGGTTGACGGCCATTTCACTCCTGCTCGCGGGGCGGTATCGACATGCGGCTCCGCCGCGTGGGTCAGCCTTCTAGCGTAGGGCCTCGGGGGTGGGGGGTGACGCGCGAGGGGATGGTCACTCTTTGTGATGACGTGATCGGGAACGGGCCGCTACCGTAGAGGGCAGGCAGCAGGATCCCGTCCATGGGAGGAACCATGACCGCCGAGTCCGCAGAGCACCGGATCCACTGGCCGGTGCCGCCGCACGACGGCTACACCGTGGATGACCTGTTCACACTGCCGGATCTCCCGCCGCACACCGAGTTGATCGACGGGAGCCTGGTTTTCGTGAGCCCGCAGCGCCATTTCCACTTCGCCATGATCCATTTGCTGGCGAACGGACTGCGCAGCACACTGCCGCCCGATTTCAGGGTGGCGGCTGAGATGACAGTGGTACTGGATCGGCGCAACGCTCCGGAACCGGACGTCTTCGTGGCCCGCGCCGACGCGCTTACCAGCCATGACCAGACACGTTACGAGGCGGCCGACGTCCTGCTCGTCATCGAAGTCGTCTCACCCGACTCCGAGTCCCGCGACCGCGACACCAAGCCGCGCAAGTACGCCGCGGCAGGTATCCCCAACTTCTGGCTGGTCGACATGGCAGGCGAGGACGACCACCCCGTCGTCCAGGTCTACGAACTCGGCAAGGCCACCGGCACGTACGCCCTGACCGGCATCTACCACGACCACGTCAAGATCACCGTCCCCTACGGCATCGACATCGACCTGACCACCTTCGACCGGTACTGACCCCGCTCAGAGAACCGTCGCCCCCGCCACCGGTCCCGCCGCCGTCCGTACCGTGCGGCAGGTGCCGGAGGCGGAGAGTGCTTCGGCGACCTTCTGGGCCGTCTCGGCGTCCCGGGTGAGGAAGGCCGTCGTCGGGCCCGAGCCGGAGACCAGGGAGGCGAGGGCGCCCGCGGCGCGGCCCGCCGCCAGGGTGGCCGCAAGCTGCGGGAACAGGGACAGGGCGGGCGGCTGGAGGTCGTTGGTGACGGCGGCCGCCAGCGCGTCGGCGTCGCCCTTGGCCAGGGCGTCCAGCAAGTCCTGCGAGGCCACCGGCTCCGGGATCTCCCGGCCCTCGGCCAGTCGGTCGAACTCGCGGAAGACCGCCGGCGTGGACAGCCCGCGCTCGGCCATCGCGAACACCCAGTGGAACGTACCGCCGACATCGAGGCTGGTCAGCCGCTCCCCGCGGCCGACGCCCAGCGCGGCACCGCCGACCAGGCTGAACGGCACATCGCTGCCCAACTCGGCGCAGATCGCGAGGAGTTCGGCCCGTGACGCGCCCGTGCCCCACAGCCGGTCGCAGGCGAGCAGCGCGCCCGCGCCGTCCGCGCTGCCGCCCGCCATGCCGCCGGCGACGGGGATGTCCTTGTCGATGTGGAGGTGCACGTTCGGCTCGATGCCGCGGCGCGCGGCGAGCGCGAGGGCGGCGCGGGCGGCGAGGTTGGTGCGGTCCAGGGGGACCTGGGCGGCGTCCGGGCCCGCGCAGGTGACGCGCAGTTCGTCGGCGGGGGTGACCGTGACCTCGTCGTACAGGCCGACGGCGAGGAAGACATTGGCGAGGTCGTGGAACCCGTCGGGGCGGGCGGCGCCCACCGCGAGCTGGACGTTGACCTTGGCGGGGACGCGGACCGTGACGCTCACTGCGCTCCTTGGGCTGTGCGGGCGGCCGGCGTCAGACGCCGGTCTGGGCGTGCTCGGCGATGCGGGCGAACTCCTCGACCGTCAGCGACTCGCCGCGGGCCTGCGGGGAGATCCCGGCGGCGACCAGGGCGGCCTCGGCGGCGGCCGCGGAACCGGCCCACCCGGCGAGCGCGGCCCGCAGGGTCTTGCGGCGCTGCGCGAAGGCCGCGTCCACCACCGCGAAGACCTGCCGCTTCGTGGCCGTCGTCGCGATCGGCTCGGTGCGCCGCACCAGGGAGACGAGCCCGCTGTCGACGTTCGGCGCGGGCCAGAAGACATTGCGGCCGATGGCGCCGGCCCGCTTGACCTCGGCGTACCAGTTGGCCTTCACGGACGGGACGCCGTACACCTTCGAGCCGGGTGCGGCGGCGAGGCGGTCGGCGACCTCGGCCTGCACCATCACCAGGGTGCGCTCGATGCTCGGGAAGGTGGCGAGCATGTGCAGCAGCACGGGGACGGCGACGTTGTACGGCAGGTTCGCGACCAGCGCGGTCGGGGCGGGGCCCGGCAGCTCGGTGACGTCCATCGCGTCGGAGTGGACCAGCGCGAAGCGGTCGGCGCGGGCGGGCATCCGGGCGGCGACGGTCGCGGGGAGGGCGGCGGCGAGAACGTCGTCGATCTCCACGGCGGTGACGCGGTCGGCGACCTCCAGCAGCGCGAGGGTGAGCGAGCCGAGCCCGGGACCGACCTCCACGACGGTGTCGTCGGGGCGGACCTCGGCGGTGCGGACGATACGGCGGACCGTGTTCGCGTCGATCACGAAGTTCTGGCCGCGCTGCTTGGTGGGGCGGACACCGAGCGCGGTCGCGAGCTCGCGGATGTCGGCGGGGCCGAGGAGGGCGTCGGGGGCGGGGCTACTCACGGGACAAGGGTACGGGGCGCCGGTGGGCGCCCCTGACAAGCGCCCCCGGACCTACCCGTGCAGCCGCTCCCCGCAGTGCGGCCAGGGGCTCTCGCCCCGCCGCGCGTACAGCTTCTTCGCCCGGTACGTCTGCTCCGACTCCGAGGCGTCCTGGGGCAGCCCCGTGCCCCCGAGCGTGTGCCAGGTGTGCGCGTCGAACTGATACAGACCCCCGTACGTCCCCGAGGCGTCCACCGCGTGCGGATCGCCGCCGGACTCGCACACCGCGAGCCCGTGCCAGTTCAGCGCGTCGACCCCGGCGGCCGAGCGCGGCGCCGCCTTCGTGCCGACCTTCACCACCTGCCGCCGCGGCCTGCGCACCACTTCCGTGCCCTCCCGGCGCGGCTCCTGGCGCACCCCGTTGACCGTGCGCAGCAGATAGGTGATCCGCCGCAGCCCGGGGCGCCCGGGGCTGGCGACGACCTCGGTGCCCTTGAGCAGCGTGGGGTCGTACGTCCGCTCGGTGTGGAACGGGATCTCCTCCTCGCGGACCTCCCGCCCCCCGGTCACCCGCAGCACGGTGATGGTCTGCCCGTCGCGCGGGAAGCTGTCGGCCGGGACGGAGAGCGTGTCGTCGGCGCCCAGGGTGATCCCGGCCTCCTCGACGGCCTCCCCGGCCGTCGCCGCGTTGGTGCGGATGGTGCGGGCCCGCCCGTCGGCCATGACCGTGACCGCCCGCTCGGTGCGCACATCGAGCGCGAGCCCGGCGCGGCCGATGCTCTGGGAGCGCGAGGCCGACAGATACGCGCCCTCCGCGCGCACCCCCAGCTCCCGCAGCGCCCCGTCCACGGTCCGCGCCGTCGTCCACACCTGGTGCGGCCGGCCGTCCAGGGTGAGCCGCACGGGACGGCCGTGGCGCACCGCGATCGCGTCGCCGCCCGCGAGCGGGGTGTCGGGGCCGGGCGCGACCAGGTCGTGCTCGCCCACCTGGACGCCCTCCTCGGCGAGCAGCGCGTGCACGTCGTCGGCGAAGGTGTGCAGCGCCCGCGGCCGGCCGTCGACATCGAGCCGGATCGCCCGGTCCTGCGCGACGAAGGCGGTGGTGCCGCCGGCCAGGAAGGCCACCACCAGCGCCTGCGGCAGCAGCCGGCGCACCACGGAGTCCGGCCGTTCGGCCGCCCGCGCCCCGCGCCGGCGCGCACGCCGGCCACCGCGCCGCTCCGACGACGCGCAGGTCTCCAACCGCCGTTTACCGCTCACGCCGACACGCTCCACAGGGGCCGAAAGGTCCGGATCGGGGGCAGAACCTAGCGGAGCCTCGGTCACTCTCCAAAGCGACGCGACTACGGAACGCGACGAAAGAGGGGCTACGCCGGGTAGTCGAAGGCGCGGGCCGTGTTGGTGTTCAGGGCCGTCGCCAGCGCGTCTTCGTCGATGCCGCGTACGGCGGCCATGGCGCGCACGGTGACCGGAACGAGGTACGGCGCGTTGGGCCGTCCGCGGTACGGCGCCGGGGTGAGGAAGGGCGCGTCGGTCTCCACGAGGACCAGTTCCAGCGGGGCGACGGCGAGGGCGTCGCGCAGATTCTGGGCGTTCTTGAAGGTGACGTTGCCCGCGAAGGACATGAAGTAGCCCTCGCGGGCGCAGATCTCCGCCATCTCGGCGTCGCCGGAGTAGCAGTGGAAGACGGTGCGCTCGGGGGCGCCCTCCTCCTTGAGCACGCGCAGCACATCGGCGTGCGCCTCGCGGTCGTGGATGACGAGCGCCTTGCCGCGCCGCTTGGCGATCTCGATGTGCGCGCGGAAGGACCGCTCCTGGGCCTCCTTGCCCTCGGGGCCCGTGCGGAAGTAGTCGAGGCCGGTCTCGCCGACGCCCCTGACGTGGGGCAGCGCGGCGAGCCGGTCGATCTCGGCGAGCGCCTCGTCCAGCCCGGCCTGCCCGCCCGGCTCCCTGGCCCCCTTGCGGGACCAGCCGTCGGGATCGCCGTGGACGATGCGCGGGGCCTCATTGGGGTGCAGGGCGACGGCGGCGTGCACGTTCTCGTACGTCCGCGCCGTCTCCGCCGCCCACCGGGAGCCCTCGATGTCGCAGCCGACCTGGACGACCGTGGTGACCCCGACCGAAGCGGCCTTCGCCAGGCCCTCCTCGACGGTGCCGGACTGCATGTCGAGGTGGGTGTGGGAGTCGGCGACGGGCACCCGCAGGGGTGCGGGCGGCGGCGGTGCCGCGTTCTTGTCGCCCGGGGAGCCGTTCTGGCCGGCGTTCGAAGGCATGTCCCGATCCTACGAAAGGGACACGGCCCCGGGCTCCGTCACCCGGGGCCGGTGGGCCCGGCGCCCGAGGCCCGGGGGGGCTCAGCCCGCCTTGCGCTGGAAGGGGTGCAGCAGGTCCGACAGATGCCAGTGGTGCGGCGTCCCGGCCGCGGGCCCCGCGCCCTCACCGGCGACCGGCACCTGCGGCACCTCCACCGGCCCGGCGAGCGGCGCGCCACGCCCGGCGCCCGTGCCCCGTACCGACGACACCTGTCCGGCGCGCATGATCCGCAGCACGTGGCCATCGCAGTTCTGGCAGCTGGGGCTGCGCAGCGGCGACGGCACGACGTGCCCGTCGGCCACGTACCGCACGTACTGCTGCCCGTCGGCGTCCGTGTGGTGCTCTATCTCGTACGACTGCTCCCAGCCGTGCCCGCAGCGCATGCAGGCGAATGAATACGACTCGTGAACAACGGCTGTGGCCGTACCGCGGAGGCCGGTCTGCCCTGCGATCTCACTCATGCCAGCTCCTCGTTTCCGCTGGACGAGCACCCCTGATCGGGGTCCCTTCGACCAGTGGACGCCTTCGCCGACGCGAATGCAGCAGGGCTGTCGAGTGTTGGAGCCGATTTGAGTCTTCCTTGCCGAAAAGCCCCCTCGGACCGCCTGTGCGCTTTGCCAACGGCGACAGCCTTTTGCCGCCCATTGGCCGACGCGCTCATCCGAGAAGATCCCTGCTCAGAGGGGGTGTGACGGACGCCGCGCAAGGGGCGCGGGGAACTGCGCGACCGGCCACGACGCACCCGCACCCCGCACCGCATCGCACCCCCACGGCCCTGTCGGAACTCCGCCCTCACCCAGCGGAGCGCTTCGCGGCCACAACGGCGTCGAACACGACCCTCTTCGGCAACCCCGCCGCCACCGCCACCGCCGCGATCGCCTCCTTGCGCCGTTCCCCGGCCTCCTCGCGCACCCGCACCCGGCGCACCAGTTCCGCCGCGTCCAGCTCCTCCGGGCCGGTCTCGGGCGCGCCCTCGACCACGACCGTGATCTCGCCGCGCACCCCCTCCGCGGCCCAGCTCGCCAGCTCGGCCAGCGGACCCCGGCGCACCTCCTCGTACGTCTTCGTCAGCTCCCGGCAGACCGCGGCCCGCCGCTCGGCGCCGAAGACCTCGGCCATCGCGGCGAGGGTGTCGTCGAGGCGGTGCGGGGCCTCGAAATAGACCAGCGTGCGGCGCTCGCCCTCGACCTCGCGCAGCCGGGAGAGCCGTTCGCCCGCCTTGCGCGGCAGGAAGCCCTCGAAGCAGAACCGGTCCACGGGCAGCCCGGACAGGGCGAGCGCGGTGAGCACGGCGGACGGCCCCGGTACGGCGGTGACCCGGATGTCCTTCTCGACGGCCGCCGCGACCAGCCGGTACCCCGGGTCGGACACCGACGGCATGCCGGCGTCCGTGACGAGCAGCACCCGCGCCCCGCCGACCAGCTCCTCGACCAGTTCGGGGGTGCGCGCCGACTCGTTGCCCTCGAAGTACGACAGCACCCGGCCGCCCGGTGTGACGCCGAGCGCCTGGGTGAGCCGGCGCAGCCGCCGGGTGTCCTCGGCGGCGATGACGTCCGCGGTCTCCAGCTCCTTCACCAGCCGGGGCGGCGCGTCCGCGATGTCGCCGATGGGGGTACCTGCGAGGACAAGGGTTCCAGTCACACCCCCATCCTCGCAGGGGTCCGCGAGCCGGAGGAAAACGACCGCTTCGCGGCCCGCGCCGCGCATGCACGGGACTCGCACAGCACCGTTCCCTACGATGGCGCGGTGACCAGTACCGCGTCCTCCATGGATCTGAGGCAGGGCCAGGCGCCGCACGACCGGCGGCCGCCGTGGCAGCAGCGGCTGCGCCGGTTCGGGTACGCGCCGGCGAAGGACACGCCCGAGGGCGACGTCCGGGACCGGCTGGTGCCGCCGTACCCGCAGCCCGGTCCCCGGCTGTGGCGGGCGCTCGGCGCCCCGCCCGTGCTGGCCGACCGGATCAACCGCTGGTCGGGCTGGGTGGGGCCGCTGCTGGTGACGCTGGTCGCGGGCCTGCTGCGGTTCTGGAACCTGGGCAGCCCGCGGGCGGTGATATTCGACGAGACGTACTACGCCAAGGACGCGTGGGCGCTGGTCCACCGCGGCTTCGAGGTCAACTGGGACAAGAACGCCAACGACCTGGTCCTCCAGACGCACGGGCATCTCGCGATCCCGGCGGACGCGGCGTACGTGGTGCATCCGCCGGTCGGGAAGTACGTGATCGGGCTCGGCGAGCTGATGTTCGGGTTCAACCCGTTCGGCTGGCGGTTCATGACCGCGCTGCTCGGCACGCTGAGCGTGCTGATGATCTGCCGGATCGGGCGCCGGATGTTCCGCTCGACGTTCCTGGGCTGTCTGGCGGGCGCCCTGCTCGCGGTGGACGGGCTGCACTTCGTGATGAGCCGCACCTCGCTGCTCGACGGTGTGCTGATGTTCTTCGTGGTGGCCGCGTTCGGCTGCCTGCTCATCGACCGGGACCGGTCACGGGCGAGACTGGCCGCAGCCCTGCCCGTCGGCCCTGACGGCCTGGTCCGCCCGAACGCGCAGGTCGCGGACTCCGTCCGGCTCGGGTGGCGCCCCTGGCGCTGGGCGGCCGGGCTGATGCTGGGCCTGGCCATCGGCACCAAGTGGAACGGCCTGTACATCCTGATCGCGTTCTGTGTGATGGCGGTGCTGTGGGACGTCGGCGCGCGCAGGGTGGCCGGCGCCCGCTACCCGCGCCTCGCGGTCCTGAAGCACGACCTCGGCATCACCTTCCTGGCGACGGTCCCGGTGGCCGTCGCCGTCTACCTGCTGTCCTGGCTGGGCTGGATCCTCTCGCCCACGGACGGCAGCGGCGGTTACTTCCGCAACTGGGCGATCACCGACGGCCGGGGCGGCGCCTGGTCCTTCCTGCCGGACTGGCTGCGCAGCCTGTGGCACTACGAGCACGAGGTGTACGAGTTCCATCTGCACCTGGACTCCCCGCACACCTACCAGTCCAACCCGTGGAGCTGGCTGGTGCTGGGCCGCCCGGTCTCGTACTTCTACGAGTCCCCCTCCCCCGGCACCGACGGCTGCCCGGCGGACGCGGGCCAGAAGTGCGCCCGCGAGGTGCTGGCCCTCGGCACCCCGCTGCTGTGGTGGGCGGCCTGCTTCGCGATCGTGTACATCCTGTGGCGCTGGGCGTTCCGCCGCGACTGGCGGGCCGGCGCCATCGCCTGCGCGATCGCGGCCGGCTATCTGCCCTGGTTCCTGTACCAGGAGCGGACGATCTTCTTCTTCTACGCGGTCGTCTTCGTGCCGTTCCTGTGCCTGGCCGTGGCCATGATGATCGGCGCGATCATCGGCCCACCGGGCTCCAGCGACACCCGCCGCGTGATCGGCGCCACCTCGGCGGGCGTCCTGGTCCTGCTGATCGCCTGGAACTTCATCTACTTCTGGCCCCTGTTCACCGGCACGGCGATCCCGATCGACAGCTGGCGGGCGAGGATGTGGCTGGATACCTGGGTGTAGCCCCGACGGATCCGCGGGGAGGCACCGTGTCGTGCGCTTTCAGGCAGCGACGGTGCCCGCCGGTGCCTGGTGTCGCCGTGCGGGGAGCCGGTACCAAGGAGTGGCCATGCCTCGCACCGGAGGAGGGATGATGCACGCTCAGGACCACGCCAGACAGACCGGTACCGGGACGTCCCGCGCCGCGGCCCGCAGACCGGCGGGCGCCGACACGCCGCTGCTCGCCCTCCAGCGCTCCCACGGGAACGCGGCGGTCGTACGGATGCTGGGCGCCGCGGGGAAAGACGCGCCGTACGTGCAGCGCGCGGTCGAGCAGAACCGGCCCTTGATCGCCCACCAGGACCCGGACGACGACTGGACGGCCGACGACGCCGCACCGGCACGCGCGGACGGGCTCGTGCTCAGCGGTCACGGCGCCTGGCACGCCCAGAACGACTACTTCCGGGTGCCCGCGGGCACCCGGGTGCACTTCTACACCCAGCACGGCATGGTGCTCCCCGACGATCTGGGCGGGGACGTGGAGGCCGGCCGGGAGCGGCGCGGCAACGTGGAGCAGGGCCGGCACCGGGGCGCCTCGCGCACCGTGGTGGGCGGGCGGAGCCTCCAGAACTACACGATCTCCTATCCCAGCGGGCTCACCATCCAGGGCGATCCCGCGATCGCCACCCCGGTGGCCGGCGGCTACGACGTGGAGCTCCGTCCCGGGACGCAGAACGCCGCCGTCATTCGCGTCGTCTCGCTGACCGATCCACAACTGGCGGGCCATTCCATCGTGTTCGACGGAGATGTGCGGCTCAGCGACATCCTGACCCGGGGCATGGGCGATGTGCACTTCGCCGCCTGCCGCTTCGTGGAGACCAACCGGCCCGGCACCCGCAACCAGGGCCGGCCCCAGGGCCACAACCACCCGGGCGACCCGGGCGAGGACGGCGGCCTCTACAACCCCTGATGCGGCTCCCGAGCGGTGCACGCACTCGCGGGCGGCCATTTATGATCATGGGCATGTCCGAACTGCGTGAGCGTGCCGTGCGTAATCAGCTGGCGGCCGGGGAGCAGCTCCTGGCGTACGCCTCCGTCGTGCCCGCGGCCGGCGCCAAGGGCGTCAGTGTGAACCTCGGTGGTGTGCTCGCGAACGATCTGATGAGCCAGGTCGGCGCGCAGGGCGGGATGGCGGGCGGCATCGCGTCGCAGTGTCCGCGGACGTCCGGGGCGCTGCTGCTGCGCGTCACCGACCAGCGGGTGGGGCTGGTGAAGCCGTTGGACGGCACGCCGGTGTGGGAGGTGCCCAGGGCGTGGGTGGCGCGGGTCGAACGGCGGCCCCGGCTCCAGCTGATGGCGCGTTTCCGGGTGCACTACGCCGACGGTTCCTGGCTCGCCTTTCTCACCATGCGCCGCCGAAACATCGAGCAGTTCCGCACTCTCCTGGGCTGAGTTTCCGGTCCGATTGTCGCAACCGTGCTACGGAATGACCGGGGACGTCACCCACCCCGGTCGGGACTTTAGGGTGAGTGCCGTCGTTGGGGAGTCGAGGGGCGGGGGACCCTGGGAAGCGCGGAGGAACAGAGGCTGTGGGGAAGAGAAGACGGGCCGCCGAACGGCGCACCGCGCCGCCCGGCGTGATAGGCGGAGTCATCGCCCTGGTCGCCTGCGGCGCCGGACTCACCGCCTACGCGCTGTACGACGGTGGTTCGGCGGCCGGTGAGACGAGCGCCACCGCGCACCACAAGCAGGTCAAGACCGGCCCCCTCAGCGCGGCCGAGGTGCACACCGCCGCCACCGCCTTCCTCACCTCCTGGCAGCAGGGCCGGATCGCCGACGCGGCGGCCGCCACCGACAACGCCCCGGCCGCCACCGCCCTGCTCACCGGCTACGGCAAGGACGCCCACCTCACGGGCGTCACACTCACCCCGGGCACCGCCAAGGGCGCCGAGGTGCCCTTCTCCGTCAAGGCGACGCTGGCGTACAAGGGCGTCTCCAGGCCGCTGGCGTACGGCAGTTCGCTCACCGTGGTACGGCGGGCGAGCGACGGCAAGCCGCTGGTGGGCTGGCACTCCGCGGTCGTCCAGCCGGATCTGCGGGACGGCGACACGCTGGTCACCGGTCACGCCGGCACCCCGCCCGTCAAGGCACTGGACCGCGACGGCGGCGAGCTGACGGCCACCAAGTACCCGTCGCTCGGCACCGTGCTGGACGGGCTGCGCGAGAAGTACGGCAAGAAGGCGGGCGGCACGGCGGGCGTGGAGCTGCGTGTGGTGCGCGGCAAGGCGTCGCAGAAGGCGAAGCTGTCCGACAAGACGCTGGTGACGCTGAGCCAGGGCACTCCGGGCACCGTGAAGACGACCCTGAGCCCGGCCCTCCAGGCGGAGGCCGAGGCGCAGGTCGGCAAGCGGAAGCACGCCTCCGTGGTCGTCCTGCGGCCCTCCACCGGCGAGATCCTCGCGGTCGCCAACAGCGAGCACGGCTTCAACGTCGGCTTCCAGGGCTCGCTGGCGCCGGGCTCCACGATGAAGATCGTGACCTCGACCATGCTGTTCGAGAAGAAGCTCATCACCCCGGACGCCTCGCACCCCTGCCCCAAGACGTACAAGCTCGCGGGCTGGACGTTCCACAACGACGACGACTCCGAGATCAAGAAGGGCACCTTCAAGACCGCCTTCGGTGCCTCCTGCAACAACGCCTTCATCAACTTCGCGCCCAAGCTCTCCGACAGCGATCTGACCGAGGAGGCCCAGCAGGTCTACGGCCTCGGCATGGACAACTGGGCCATCGGCGTGCCCACCTTCGACGGCTCCGTCCCGGTGCAGAGCGGCGCGCAGATGGGCGCCTCGCTGATCGGGCAGGGCGGGGTGCGCATGAACCCGCTGAACATGGCCTCCGTCGCGGCCACCGTGCAGTCGGGCCGCTTCCGCCAGCCGTACCTGGTCTCCCCCGATGTGGACCACCGCACCCTGGCGACGGCCGCGCGCACCATGTCCGCGAAGACGCGGTCCCAGCTCAAGGAGGTCATGAAGTTCACGGCCGACTACGGCACCGCCGCCAAGGCGATGGCCGGCCTCGGCCCGGACTACGGCGCGAAGACCGGCTCGGCCGAGGTCGACGGGCAGAAGAAGCCGAACGGCTGGTTCACCGCCTACCGGGGCGACCTGGTGGCCGCGGGCGTGGTGCAGGCCGGTGGGCACGGCGGTGACACGGCGGGCCCGATCGTGGCGGACCTGCTCAAGAAGGGCGGCTGACGGCGGGCGGCTGACGGCGCAGCCGGCCGGACCGGTCAGTTGTGCACGGGCACGGCCGTGTAGGTCCGGCGCAGGAAGCGGATCAGCGCCTTGGAGTCGAACTGGAGCACATCGACCCCGTGGTCGGAGTGGAACTCCACGACCGCCTGGACCCGGCCGCACGGCCACACCCGTACGGAGCCGCTCTCGGCCGGTGCCCGCAGCCCGCGCTCCAGCAGGGAGCGGGAGAAGGTCCACTCATGGGCGCCGGGGAGATCGATCCGGACCGAGCGCGGATCGTCCTCGGGGTCGTACCGCAGTCGTACCGGGACGGCTCCCGGGTCCTCTGCGTCCGTGACGACATGGGCGCGCGCGTACTGCTCGATCACAGACATGGGAACGCCCTTTCACCCTGAGTGACCCCTACGAAAGCCACTTCATCCGCTTTCAACCGTTTCCTCTCCAATGTCGCACATTTCGCCCGAGTCGCCCCCGGAGCAGGAGGCGAGTACCCAGTACTTGCAAAGGGTTCGCAACAAGCGTCTAAAATCAAACGGTGCATGTACCTGACGGATTCATCGACGCCCCCACCTCCGCCGTCACCGGGGTGATCGCCGCCGGCGCCCTCGCGGTGAGCCTGCGCGGTGCCCGACGGGAACTGGACGAGAAGACCGCACCGCTGGCAGGTCTCGTGGCCGCCTTCATATTCGCCGTGCAGATGCTGAACTTCCCCGTCGCGGCCGGCACCAGCGGCCATCTGCTGGGCGGGGCGCTGGCCGCGATACTCGTCGGCCCGTACACCGGTGTGCTCTGTGTGTCCGTGGTGCTGCTGATGCAGGGCGTGCTGTTCGCGGACGGCGGCCTGACCGCGCTCGGCGTCAACATCACGGACATGGCGCTGGTCACCACCGTGGTGTCGTACGCCGTCTTCCGCGGCCTGCTCGCCGTGCTGCCCCGGGGGCGCCGCTCGGTGACCGTGGCCTCCTTCGTCGCCGCGCTCGTCTCCGTGCCGGCCGCGGCCTGCGCCTTCACCCTGATCTACGCGATCGGCGGCACCACCGACGTCTCGATCGGCAAGGTCGCCACCGCCATGATCGGCGTCCATGTGCTGATCGGCATCGGCGAGGCGGTCATCACCGCGCTGACGGTCGGCGCCGTGATCGCCGTACGCCCGGACCTGGTGCACGGCGCGCGCGGGCTGCGGCAGCGGCTCCGGCTGCGGGTGGACGGCGAGCTGGTCGACGCGCCCGCCGCACCCGTCTCCCCCGCGGCGGTGCCCGCCTCGCGGCGCAAGGTGTGGGTGACCGGTCTCGTCGCCTCCCTCGTGCTCGCGGGATTCGTCAGCTTCTACGCCTCCGCGAGCCCCGACGGCCTGGAGAAGGTCGCGCACGACAAGGGGATCGACACCCGGGCCAAGGAGCACGCCTCGGCCGGTTCCCCGCTCGCCGACTACGGCGTCAAGGACGTCTCCGACGCGCGGCTGTCCGGCGGGCTCGCGGGCGTGATCGGGGTCGGGGTCACGGTGGTCGCGGGCAGCGCGGTGTTCTGGGCGGTGCGCAGGCGCCGCGGCACCGATGTCTCGCCCGTGAGCCACGGTCTCTGACATGGGTGCGGGCCACGCCCATCGCCTCTACCGGCACGCGGACTCACCCGTGCACGCGCTCCCGCCGCACACCAAGCTCGCGGCCGCCTTCCTCTTCGTGCTGGTCGTGGTCTCGACCCCGCGCGAGGCGATGTGGGCGTTCGGGGTGTACGCCGTACTGCTCGCGGCCGTGGCGCGCGGCGCCCGGGTGCCCGCCGGGTTCCTGCTGCGGCGGCTGCTGATCGAGGTGCCCTTCGTGGCGTTCGCGGTGCTGATGCCGTTCGTCGCGGAGGGCGAGCGGGTGCAGGTGCTCGGCCTTTCGCTGAGCGTCAACGGGCTGTGGGGCGCCTGGAACGTGCTCGCCAAGGGCACCCTCGGCGTCGCCGCCTCCGTACTCCTCGCGGCCACCACCGAACTGCGCCAACTCCTGCTGGGACTTGAGCGGCTGAAGCTGCCGCCGTTGCTGGTGCAGATCGCCTCCTTCATGATCCGGTACGGCGATGTGATCACCGACGAGATGCGCCGGATGCGGATCGCCCGCGCCTCCCGGGGCTTCGAGGCACGGGGCGTACGGCACTGGGGAGTGCTCGCCAAGTCCGCCGGGGCGCTGTTCATCCGCTCCTACGAGCGCGGGGAGCGCGTGCATCTGGCCATGGTGAGCCGGGGGTACGCCGGTTCGATGCCGGTCATCGAGGAGGCCACCGCGTCCCCCGCGCAGTGGCGCCACGCCCTCGCGTTCCCCTGCTCGGCCCTCGTCGTCTGCCTGTTGGGATGGACCCTGTGAGTACGACCAGTACGACCGGTACGGCCCGTACGACCGGTACGGCCACCGCCTCGCTGGAGGTCTCCGGTCTCGCCTTCGCCTACCCCGACGGCCATCAAGCCCTGTTCGGCGTCGACTTCACCATCGGACGCGGCGAGCGGGTCGCGCTGCTCGGCCCCAACGGCGCCGGGAAGACCACCCTGGTGCTGCACCTCAACGGCATCCTCGGCGGCGGCGCCGGAGCGGTCACGGTGGCCGGACTGCCCGTCGGCAAACGGCACATGGCGTCGATCCGGCAGAAGGTCGGCATCGTCTTCCAGGACCCGGACGACCAGTTGTTCATGCCGACGGTGCGCGAGGACGTGGCGTTCGGCCCGGCGGCGGCCGGGATCAAGGGGGCCGCCCTGGCGGAGCGCGTACGGGGCGCCCTGGACCGGGTCGGCATGGGGGACTTCGCGGACCGGCCCCCGCACCATCTCTCCTTCGGGCAGCGGCGGCGCGTCGCGGTGGCGACCGTGCTGGCGATGGAGCCGGAGATCCTCGTCCTGGACGAACCCTCCTCCAACCTCGACCCGGCCTCCCGCCGCGAGCTGGCCGACATCCTGCGCTCGCTGGACGTCACGGTCCTGATGGTCACGCACGACCTGCCGTACGCGCTGGAGCTGTGCCCGCGCTCGCTGATCCTCAGCGACGGAGTGATCGCGGCCGACGGACCGACGGCGGACCTGCTGTCCGACGAGGAGCTGATGCGGGCGCACCGCCTGGAGCTGCCGTTCGGCTTCGACCCGCGCGTGACAGGGCCCCGGGTGACAGAGCCCCGGGTGACAAAGACAACGAAAACGGACGCCTGATCTCGCCGAGGAATCGCAGGCCCGCACCCGCTGTTGCACCCACTGTCGCAGGCGAGCGGAAGGGAATGCGGGACATGGAGGGCGGGGACGTGATCGTGAACGGCACGGTGGCCGAGGGCTTCGAGCCGGTCAGGGAGGCGTTCGCAGCGAACTTCGCCCTGCTCGGGGAGCGCGGCGCGGCGGTCGCCGTGTACCGCGACGGGCGGCAGGTGGTCGACCTGTGGGCGGGCACCAAGGACGTGGACGGTACGGCTCCCTGGGAGCCCGGCACCGCCCAGATCGTGCGCTCCGCCACCAAGGGCGTCGTCGCCGCCGGGCTCCTGCTGCTGCACCAGCGCGGGGAGCTGGACCTGGACGCGCCGGTCGGCACGTACTGGCCCGAGTACAAGGCGGCGGGCAAGGAGCGGACCCTCGTACGCCATCTGCTCGCGCACCGCGCGGGTGTGCCCGTGCTGGACCGCCCGCTGACCCCGGCCGAGGCGGCCGACCCGGACCTCGGCGCGGCGGCCGTCGCGGCCCAGGCCCCGGTGTGGGAGCCGGGCACGGACCACGGGTACCACGCGCAGACGTACAGCTGGCTCACCGGGGAGCTGGTCCGGCGGGTCACCGGGCGTCCGGTGGGCGAGTGGCTGGCCGACGAGATCGCCGGGCCGGTCGGCGCGGACCTGTGGCTCGGGCTGCCCGAGGCCGAGCAGGGGCGCGCCGGGCGGGTCGGGGACATCGAGGCGCCGCAGTCGGCAGGCGCGCTGAAGCTGCGGCCCAAGCGCTCGGTGTCCGCGGCCTACGCCGACCCGGACTCGCTCACCCGGCGCGCCTTCGCCGCGATCACCCCGCTCCCGGACGAGAACGACCCCGCGTACCGCGCCGCCGCCCTGCCCGCCTCCAACGGCATCGCGACGGCCGACGGACTGGCCCGCGTCTACGCGTCGCTGATCGGCGAAGTGGACGGCGGGGTACGGCTGTTCACGCCCGGGACGGTGGAGCTGGCCCGTGCGGAGCAGTCGGCGGGACCCGACCGGGTGCTCGTGGTCGCCACCCGCTTCGGCCTCGGCCACATGCTGCACGGCAGCGCGTCCCCGCTCCTGTCCCCCGGCTCCTTCGGGCACCCGGGCCGCGGCGGCGCGCTCGCCTTCGCCGACCCGGAGTCGGGCGTCGCGTTCGGCTATGTCACCAACGGCTTCCGCAAGAGCGTGACGGCGGACCCGAGGGCGCAGGCGCTGGTACGGGCGCTGAAGGTGGCGCTGGGGGCGCTGGGGGCGTGAACCGGCCGGGCTCGGGGCTCGGGTCGCGGGCCCGGGGCTCGGGTCGCGGGCTCGGGGCTGCGGGCTGCGGGCTGCGGGCTCAGACGTGGATCGGGTGCGAGGTACGCCCCGAGTCCGCGTCGATCTCCATGTGCGCCTTGTTCAGCAGCTCCATGGCGATCTGGTTGAGGGCGCGGGCCCCGGCGATCTCCTCGCCGACCCTGGGCTGGTCGTTGTCGATGTGATGGCGGCTGGCGTGTCCGTGCCCCCTCACCTCGCTGCCGTCGGGCAACCGCACCAGGGCCGCCGCGCGCGTGTGCTGACCGTCCTCCTCGAACTCCAGCTCGACATGCCACCCGACGGCGGTGTGCATCATGGTCTGCGTCTGCTGCATGGTCTGCGTCATGTCGGCCACCTCCGGGCAACGCACCTTCCGGCTGTCTCCAGGGTGCTCCCGGCCGCCGCGCACGTCATCTCGGCGGCCGGGCTCAGTTCCCGTCCTCACTCCTCGAAGCTGGCGAAGTACGCGGCGGCCATGTCCTCCTGGCCGTGCCCCTGGGCGGCCGCGCGGGCGAACCGTTCGGCGGTGGCCTCGGCCACGTCGAGGCGTACGCCGCTGCCCTTGCCCGCTGCCACGATGAGCCGGGCGTCCTTCTCGGCGGTGGTCACCGCGAACGACGCCGGGGTCAGCTTGTCCTCCAGCAGCACCTGGGACTTGGCCCGCAGGTACCCCATGTCGAGCGGGCCGCCGCCGATCAGCTCGAAGAACTTCTGCGGGTCGACGTCGAGGCCCTTGGCGAGGGCCAGTGTCTCGCCGGTGGCCGCGGTGACGGCGAGCACCCAGCTGTTGGCGACCAGCTTCAGCCGGCTGGCACTGCCCTCGGCCCCGTCCTCGCCGGTCCACAGGGTCTTGGCGCCGACCGCGTCGAACACCGGCGTGACCGCCGCGCGCCCCTCCGCGGGCCCGGCGGCGAGCACGGTGAGCTTCCCGGCCTCGGCGGGCTCCTTGGTGCCGAGCACGGGGGCGTCGTAGAAGAGCAGGCCGTGCTCGTCGCCGAAGGCCGCCAGGTCGCCGATCAGCTCGGACCCGGCCGTGGTGGACTGCGCCCAGACGGCCCCGCGGCGCAGCGCGGGGGCGGCCTCGCGCATGACCTCCAGGACGGTGTTGCCGTCGTAGAGCATCGTCAGGACGACATCGGCGCCCTCGACGGCCTCGGCGGGGGTGTCGGCGATCCGGGCTCCGTCGGCGGCCAGCGGCTCGGCCTTGTCCCGGGTACGGTTCCAGGCGCGCACCTCCAGCCCCGCCCGGCACAGATTGCGCGCCATGGCGGCGCCCATGATGCCGGTGCCCAGGACGCTGACGATCGGCTTGTCGCTCATACGGCGCTCCCTGAAGTCATAGTGTGTCGTCTCCAGCTTCCCGTACCACGGGAGGCGCCGCGGGAACCGGAGAACGAATGCGACGGCACGGACCGGTGCGGCTCTTGGTCGGCGCCGTGATACCGGTGCTCCTGCTCACCGCCTGCTCGGCGAAGACCGACCCCGCGCCTGTGGCTACCCACCACAGTGGCGGCGGCGCCCAGGCCGACAGCAAGCTCACGGCGCAGGCGCAGTCCGCGCTCGACGCGGCGAGTGACGGCGGCGGTTCCATGGTCGAGTCGGGCGTCGAGCGCGTCTCGGACGGGGTGCACACCCGGCGCGGCCTACAAGCTGACCGTGGTGTGCGCCGGGAAGGGGGCCGCTGAGCTCGTCGTGGCGCCGGCCGGCGCGGGCGGGAAGAAGGCGGTTCCCTGCGACGGGTCCGTGGTCTTCGAGCGTTTGACGGCCGAAGGCGCGCTCAAGGTCGATGTGCGGGGGACGCCCGGTGCGGCGGGCATGATCGCCTGGCGGATCAACAAGGCCTAGTTGTGCGCGGTCGCGCGGGGTTCGGTGGGGTGCGGGAAGGGGTGTCGGGGGGTGTCCAGGCGCACGGCGACCAGGTGGGACGCGGGGGTGATGCCCACGCCGCTGAGGAGCCTCTCGTCGCTCTCCATGCCGTTCTTCCGGGCCCAGTCGGAGCCCAGGTCCCTGAGCTGCCGCTTGCTCTGCCGGTCGACCAGCACCCAGTCCCGGCCGTATCTGAACGGCCGGACGAAGCCATCGAGGGCGTCCGCCCACAGGGTGTCGAGGAAGCCGCTCACCGTCTGCGTGCTGAAGACCGTGCAGCGGTACGCGTCTCCGGGGGCCTTCGTGATGGGGCTGATGTCGACGGTCAGAACGCGCTCGGCGAGGGCCTGTTCGGCCGTGGCCATCGCCTCCTCCAGCACGTCGGAGGCGTCCGAGGGACTCTCCAGGGCCGCGGGCAGCACCACCCGCAGCGTGTCGTTGACGACCGCCTGGATGATGTCGGGATCCTGCGCGGCCCGCCGGCGCATGCCGTCCACGTAGGTGCTGATCGGGACGTGCTCGGGGAAGTCCCCGGGTGCGTAGAGCACCTCCGGCCGCTGCCACAGGATCAGGAAGAACACGGTGGACACCAGGAGGGGGAACGAGACCGCGAACACCGCGAGCAGCCCTTGCACCCAGCCGCTCGACTGAGCGGCGGCGATACCCACCGTGGTCTCCGAGAGCCCCAGGAACAGCGCGATGATCCACAGCGGGTTGAGGACTCGGGGAGGGCGCCCCGGCGGGAGTTCGCTTGCCATCGCACCAGGGTGGCAGGGAAGCACTCCTGAGGGGACCGCTGCAGCCGGCGCTGACGGAAACGACTCGCTCGCGGCGCGATCACACCCCGTCGGCGGGCCGCTCGCGCACATCCACGAGGGTGGCCTGTGCGTGGGTGACGAGTTCCTTCGGTTCGATCGGGAAGACGGCGTACGGCGTCCCCGCGGCGGCCCACACCACGTCGTGCGCGAGCAGTGAGCGGTCGGCGAGCACCCGGGTGCTGTTGCGGTGCCCGAAGGGCGGCACGCCCCCGATGGCGTAGCCGGTGACCTCCCGCACCGCCTGCGCGTCGGCCCGCCCCACCTTCTTGACCCCGAGCTCTTCCCGGACCCGCTCCACGTCCACCCGGGACGCCCCGTCCATGAGCACGAGCACCGGCACCCCGTCGGCGGCGAACACCAACGACTTGCAGATCTGGCTGAGTTCACACCCCACGGCCGCGGCGGCCTCCACGGCGGTCCGGGTCCCCTCGGGAAACCTCCGGGCCCGCCCGAGCACCTCCTCCAGGCCCAGCTCCTTCAGCGCTCGCGCGAAACGCGGGTGCGCTCCCGATCCGTCGGCGTCGGTGGCGGCTGTCGTCATACGGGGCACGCTAGCGCCGACCGGGGTGCGGAGCGACCGATTTCGCTTCGGCGGGGCCTGTGGCTCACCAGTCGGTGACATCCACCCGATACCAGCAGTGCGGGTCGTCCACGGCGTCGGTTGTCCGCCATTCCTCGCCGGCTCGAAGCGGGATCTCGTACGCGGTGAGCCGGCCCGGCGCGCACTCCCCCTTGTCACCGATGACGACCCGCACCGCGGGGGCACCCAATGGCGCGGGCAGCACCCCGCGTACATGCTGGTCCTCCAGCAGCGGCGCGTAGACGAAGTCCAGCAGAAGAGCGGCCACTTCCACCTGGAGGTCGTCGATCTCGCGGTCGCCCTCGCTCACGAGGTCACGATGTCGCGACAGCGCACTTCAGGAAACCCGACCAGGCGGCCGGGGTGACCGTCAGCCGTGCAACGCCCGAAGTCTTCGAGTCGCGGACGTGCACCATGGCGGGGGTGACAGCTACCTCGACGCAGTCGCCGGGTTCGCCGCTGCTGCTGTAGCTGCTCTTGAACCAGTGCAGCTCCGCGGTGCTCATGGTCCTAGCGATGCCCACCGACCTGGGCGACGAAATCCACCCAGGCGGAGGGGGCGACGGTCAGGTGCGCGGTGTGGGGGGTCTTCGAGTCACGGACGTGGACCGTGGCGGGGGTGGCGGCCACCTCGACGCAGTCGCCGGGGTCGTTGCCGTCGCTGTAGCTGCTCTTGAACCAGTGGAGTTCCGGAGTGCTCATAGCCCTAAAGATGCTCGCCGACCAGAGCGAGGAAACTCGTCCAGGCAGAAGAGGCCACAGTCAGCTGCGCGGTGTGCGGGCTCTTGGAGTCGCGGATGTGGATAGTGGCGCGGGTGGTGGCCACCTCGACGCAGTCGCCGGGCTCGTTGCTGCTGCTGTAGCTGCTCTTGAACCAGTGGAGTTCCGGCGTGCTCATAGTCTCCCCAGCGCGTGCTCGATGAAGGCCCGTGACTCCCTTGGCGGGAGCGCCTGCGTGCGGATCATCCCATAGCGCAGCTCAAGGATCCGGAGGTCTCGGGGACTTTCGACCGGTCGTCCGTTGAAGGCTCCGTCGGAACGGCCGATCGCGGTGCCGTCGGCGAATTTCAGCACCTCCAGCAGGCCGTGCATCCCGGCGTGGTCCTCCCGTTCGGTAGGCATGACCTGGATCGAGACGTTGCGCAACTGGCTGATCTCCAGCAGGTGTTCAAGCTGATGACGCAGCACCATTTTCCCACCGATCGGGCGCTCCAGCGTGACCTGTTCCTGGATGAAGCTGAGCGACGGAACCGGTTCCCGGCCGAAGACCGACTGGCGTCCCGTGCGCCCGGCGACCTCCCGCTCGATGACGTCCCGCGCGAGCGGAGGCTGCCGTACCTCGTAGAGCGCGGTCATGTACTCGGCCGTCTGCAACAACCCATGGATGTTGTGGTTGCTGTACAGCAGCATCTCCACGGCCCGGTCCTCCAGCTCCTTCAGCCGGCGTACCTTCTTCGGGTACCGGGCCCGTCTCATGTCCTCCATGAAGGCCCGCAGATGGCCGTTCGCGTGCAGGACATGGTCGGCCTTGTCCAGGAACTCCGGGCGTGGAATGCGCTGGCCCCGCTCGATCTTCCGGATCAGGTCCTCGCCGTACCCGAGCACTTCCGCCAGCTCACCGGGGCGCAGCCCCGCCGCCTCCCGGCACACCCTCAGCAGCCGCCCCACCGCCTGCACCACCGGTTCGATCTCGTCACCGGGCTCGACGTCCCAACCGGCCTCGTCCACACCGTCGTTCACGTGCCACCTCCCGTCGTCGCCGTACCCGTACAACGCACGCGACAGCCAGGACAGCACGGGACAGACCCCGGACAAGAAAAAGCCGGTGAGGGTGCAGCCCCGTCCCCACGGGCACCCTCACCGGCCGTTCACAGGCGGCAGCCGTACGTCAGGCGCGTACCAGCTCCCGCTCGTCCTCCTTGCCGTCCGCGGCCAGGGTGCGCAGGCCCTCGCCCTCGACGTCCACGTTGGGCAGGATCCGGTCCAGCCACTTCGGCAGCCACCAGGCGCGCTTGCCCAGCAGGGCGAGGACGGCCGGGACGATCGCCATGCGGACGACGAACGCGTCGAAGAAGACGGCGATGGCGAGGCCGAAGCCGATCATCTTGACCATGGACTCGCTGGAGCCGATGAAGCCGGAGAAGACGGCGATCATGATGACGGCGGCGGCGGTCACGACGCGGGCGCCGTGCCGGAAGCCGGTCACCACGGCCTGGGTCGGCTTCTCGCCGTGGACGTACGCCTCCCGCATCCGGGTGACGAGGAAGACCTCGTAGTCCATCGCGAGCCCGAACACCACGCCCACCATGAAGATCGGCATCATCGACATGACCGGGCCGGTCTGCTGGACGTTCATCAGGCCGGACAGCCAGCCCCACTGGAAGACCGCGACGACCGCGCCGAGCGCCGCGAGCACGCTGAGCAGGAAGCCGAGGGCCGCCTTCAGCGGGACGAGGACCGAGCGGAAGACCACGATCAGGAGGAGGAAGGCGAGGCCGACCACCAGCGCGAGGTAGGGCAGCAGCGCGTCGTTCAGGCGCTGGGAGACGTCGATGTTCATCGCCGTCGAGCCGGTCACCAGGAGCTTGGCGTCCGTCTTCGCGGTGATGTCCGCGCCCTTGTCGCGGATCGCGTGCACCAGGTCCTCGGTGGACTTGGAGGACGGCTTGGACTTGGGGACGACCGTGATGATCGCCGTGTCGCCCGCCTTGTTGGGCGTGGCCGGGGTGACCGCGACGACGTCCTTGAGGCCCTTGATCTCCTTGCCGACCTCGCTGAAGGCCGTCTTGGGGTGGGCGCTGCCCTTGGCGTCGACGACGACCATCAGGGGGCCGTTGAAGCCCGCGCCGAAGCCCTCGGACAGCAGGTCGTAGGCGCGGCGCTGGGTGGTGGAGGTGGGCTGGGAGCCGTCGTCGGGCAGGCCCAGTTCCAGGGAGGAGACCGGTACGGCCGCGGCGCCGAGGCCGATCACGCCGAGGAGGAGGACCGCGACGGGGCGTCGTACGACGAAACTCGCCCAGCGGGTGCCCATGTTGGGGCGGCCCGGCTTCTTCGCCTGGCGCCCGCCGCCGAGCAGCTTGCTCTTCTCACCGGCCGGCTTGACCTTGCGGCCGGCGTAGCCGAGCAGCGCGGGGATCATCGTGAGCGCGATCAGTACGGCGATGGCGACCGTGCCCGCCGCCGCGATGCCCATCTTGGTCAGCATCGGGATGTTGACGACGGACAGGCCGACCAGCGCGATGACGACGGTCAGACCGGCGAAGACCACCGCGGAGCCCGCCGTGCCGACGGCGCGGCCCGCCGCCTCCTCGCGCTCGCGGCCCTCGGCGAGTTCGGCGCGGTAGCGGGAGACGATGAACAGGGCGTAGTCGATGCCGACCGCGAGGCCGATCATCATCGCCAGGGTGGAGGTGGTGGAGCCCAGGTCGAGGGCGGAGGCCAGCGCGGTGATGGAGGAGACGCCGATGCCCACGCCGATGAGCGCGGTCAGCAGCGGCAGCCCGGCCGCGAGCAGCGAGCCGAAGGTGATGACGAGGACGACGGCGGCGATGCCGATGCCGATCAGTTCACCGGCGCCCTCCTCGGGCATCGCGGTGAGCGCGTCGCCGCCGATCTCGACGGTCAGCCCGGAGTCCCGCGCCTGCTGTGCGGCGTCCTTCAGCGCGTCGCGCGAAGAGTCCTTCAGCTCCATGCCAGAGACCTTGTACTTCACCGAGGCGTAGGCGATGGAGCCGTCCCGGCTGACGGTGTGCCCGGTGTACGGGTCGGCGACCGAGGCGACCTCGGAGCCGTGGCCCAGCTCGCGCACCGTCTTGTCGACGGCGGCCTTGTTGAGCTTGTCGGTCATCTTCTCGCCGGCCGGCGCCTTGAAGACGACCCGTGCGGTGGCGCCGTCGGCGCTCATCCCGGGGAAGCGCTGTTCCAGCAGGTCGAAGGCCTTCTGGGCCTCGGTGCCGGGGATCGAGAAGGAGGAGTTGCCGGCGGGCGGCGCGGAGGCGGCGCCCACCCCGGCGAGGGTGAGCAGCGCGACCCATATCAGGGCGACGAAGTGCCGTCGCCGGAAGGCGAGCCGGCCGATTCGGTACAGGAATGTGGCCACGGAGGCGTACTCCCGGTCAGGTCGTGGGGTTCATCAGGGCAGGGGTGATCAGCCCGACGACGTGAGCGGTGACGTCAGATGATGGGCTTGATGGGGAGGTGTGCGAGGAGGGTCAGGCGCCGAGGGCGGGGAGGACCACGGCGTCGATGTACGAGGTGAGGAAGTCCTGGGTGGGCGGCTGGTCCTCCAGGAGGGTCCTGGTGGCGAAGCCGCCGACCATCATGTGCACCATGAAGTCGATCGCCGGGCAGTCCGGGCGGACCTCGCCCCGGTCGACGGCCCGCTGGAGCATCTGCCGGCCGTTGACGATCTCCGCGTCGACGATCTGCGCACGGAAGGCCTCGCGGAGATCCTCGTTGTGGTGCATCGCCATGGCGATCCCCCGCATCAGGGCGGAGTTCTGCTCCATGGTGCAGTCGTCCTCCATCGCCACGAGGGCGTGCAGGTCGCCCCGGAGGGAACCGGTGTCGATGTCTCCGATGTGGCCGCGCTTGTTGTGCCGCAGCGCCTTGACCACCAGTTCGGCCTTGCCGCCCCACTGGCGGTAGAGCGTGGCCTTGCTGGACCGGGTGCGGGCGGCGACGGCGTCCATGGTCAGGGCGTCGTAGCCGACCTCCCGGAGCAGGTCGAGCACGGCCTCGTACAGCTCGGCCTCGCGCTCGGGGGTGATACGACTGCGACGTGCAGCCGCGACGGCCTCGGTCATGTCGCTCACCCTTCCGCACCGGGACTACTTCGTACGTCCATGAAGATACCCCTCCCCACGTACGAAACGAAACCGTTTCGTACGTGGGCTCCATCACGAACGTGAGGAAGGGATAAGAACGGCACATAAGTTGCCCGCCCCCAGCGGGCGGAAAAGCATGGGGAGGGTGAGCTATCTGCGCTTCCCCCACCTCAGCGGCGATCTGCTGTGCTTCGTGTCCGAGGACGACCTGTGGCTGGCCCCCCTCGACGCCCCCGGCCGCGCCTGGCGGCTGACGGCTGACCGCACCAAGACCGGGCACCCGCGCTTCTCCCCCGACGGGAGCCGGATCGCGTACACGAGCTGGCGCAGCCTGGTCCCCGAGATCCATCTGGTGGACGTCACCGGCGGACCCGCGCGCCAGCTGACGTACTGGGGCAGCACCGACACCCAGGTGTGCGGCTGGTCCCCGGACGACGACATCCTGGCGGTGGCCTCGCACGGGCAGCCGTTCTCCTACTTCACCTGGGCCTACAAGGTGACCCCCGACGGCGACCCGGGCGGCCGGCTGCCCTGGGGCCCGGTCACCGAGCTCCAGGTCGCCGACCTCGACGGCGAGCGCAGGACACTGCTGCTCACCGGCACCCCGCCGCACGAACCCGCCTCCTGGAAGCGCTACCGGGGCGGCGCCACGGGCCGGCTGTGGCTGCACGGCGAGCGCCTGCTGCCCGACATCGACGGGCATCTGGCCAACCCCATGTACGTCGCCGGGCGGATCGCCTTCCTCTCCGACCACGAGGGCGTCGGCAACCTCTACTCCTGCGCCTACGACGGCACCGATCTGCGCCGCCACACCGACCACGACGCCTTCTACGCCCGGCACGCGTCCAGCGACGGCACCCGGGTGGTCTACCAGTGCGCGGGCGACCTGTGGATCGTGGACGACTTCTCGCCGCGGGGCACCCCACGCAAGCTCGACGTCCGCCTCGCCGGGCCCGCCGCGGGCCGCCGCCGCTACCAGGTGCCGGCCGCGCAGAACGTCGACGGCATCTCCGTGGACGAGACCGGCCGGGCCGGCGCGGTCGTGGTGCGCGGGAGCCTGTACTGGCTCACCCACCGCGACGGCCCCGCCCGCACCATCGCGGACACCCCCGGCGTCCGGGTCCGGCTGCCGGAGATGCTGGGCTCCATGGGGCAGGTGGCCTATGTGACCGACGCCGAGGGCGAGGACGCGGTGGAGATCGCCCAGCTGCCCCGCGCCACCGGCGACCGCCCGCCCCGCAGGCTCGCACAGGGCGCCCTCGGCCGGGTCCTGGAGATGATCTCCGACCCGGACGGCGAGCGCCTGGCCGTCGCCTCCCACGACGGCCGGCTGCTGCTGATCGACGTGCCCGAGGAGCCCGGCGCCGGAGTCCCCGAGTCGCCCGGCACCGGGGTCGGCGCGGAGTCCAAGGAGGGCGCCGTCACCGAGCTGATCCGCTCCGTCAACGGCCCCGTGCGCGACCTCGCCTTCTCCCCCGACGGCAGCTGGCTCACCTGGTCCCACCCCGGCATCGGCCGCTCCCTGCGCCAGATCAAGCTGGCCCGCATCAAGGACCGGCTGATCGTGGACGTCACCGACGGCCGCTTCGAGGACGAGACCCCCGTCTTCACCCGTGACGGCCGCTACCTCGCCTTCCTGTCCTGGCGCGGCTTCGACCCGGTGTACGACGTCCACACCGGCGACCTGTCCTTCCCGCTCGGCAGCCGCCCGTATCTGGTCCCGCTGTCCTCGGCGACCCCCTCGCCGTTCGCCCTGAACCCCGAGGGGCGCCCGGCGGCGGGCGGGCTCGACCCGCTGGAGGACGAGGAGACCGGGGAGGCGGGCACGGTGCTGGTCGAGGTGGAGGGCCTGGCCAGCCGGGTCACCCCGTTCCCGGTGATCGCCTCCAAGTACTCCTCGCTGTGCCCGGTCGCGGGCGGCGGGCTGGTCTGGCTGCGCTGGCCGATCTCCGGCGCGCTCGGCGAGACCTTCGCCAACCCGGCCGACACCAGCGGCCGCCCCACGCTGGAGTACTTCAACATCACCAAGGCGAAAAAGTCCGAACTCGTCGGCCATCTCGACTGGTTCGCGATGAGCGGCGACGGCACCCGCCTGGTCGTGGTGGACGAGGGCGAGCTGCGCGCGGTGCCCTCCACCGAGGTCGGGGACGCCGACAGCACCGTCTGGATCGACCTGCGGCGCATCCTGCACGAGGTGGACCCGCCCGCCGAGTGGCGCCAGGCGTACGACGAGGCGGGCCGGCTCATCCGCGCCTACTTCTGGGACCCGGGCATGAGCGGCATCGACTGGGACGCGGTGCTCGACCAGTACCGCCCGCTCGTCGAACGGGTCGCCTCCCCCGACGAGTTCGCGGATCTGCTGCGCGAGGTCCTCGGCGAACTCGGCACCTCCCACGCCTACGTCACCGCCGCCCGCCGCAACGAGGGCCCGCCCCACTACCAGCGCTGGCAGGGCCTGCTCGGCGCCGATCTGGTGCACCGGGAAGGCGGCTGGACCCTGCGGCGGATCCTGCCCGGCGACTCCTCGGACTCCAAGGCCCGCTCGCCCCTGGCCGGTACCGGCATCCGCGAGGGCGCGGTCCTCACCCATGTCGACGGCCGCCCGGTCGACCCCGTCACGGGCCCCTTCCCACTGCTGGCCGGCGCGGGCGGTACGACGGTGGAGCTGACCTTCACCCCCGCCGAGGGCACGGGACCGCCCCGCCGGGTCGCCGTCGTCCCGCTGATCGACGACCGGCCGCTGCGCTACCAGCACTGGGTGGCCAAACGCCGGGACGTGGTACGGGAGTTGAGCGGCGGCAAGTGCGGCTATCTGCACATCCCCGACATGGGCGGCTCGGGCTGGGCCCAGTTCAACCGCGATCTGCGCCTGGAGGTGTCCCGGCCCGCGCTGATCGTGGATGTGCGCGGCAACGCGGGCGGCCACATCAGCGAGCTGGTCATCGAGAAGCTGACCCGGACCATCCTGGGCTGGGACCTGACGCGCGACGCCCAGCCGGTGTCGTACACCTCGAACGCGCCCCGGGGCCCGGTGGTGGCGCTGGCCGACGAGGCGACCTCCTCCGACGGCGACATGATCACGGCCGCGTTCAAACTCCTCGGGCTGGGACCGGTGGTGGGGCAGCGCACCTGGGGCGGGGTCGTCGGCATGACCGGCCGCCACCGGCTCGGCGACGGCACCGTCATCACCGTGCCCATGAACGCCGCCTGGTTCGACGCCTACGGCTGGTCCATCGAGAACCGCGGCGTCACCCCCGACCTGGAGATCCTCCGCACCCCCCTGGACTGGGCCGAGGGCCGGCACGCCCAGATGGACGACGCGATCCAACTCGCCCTGAAACTCCTCGAATCCGACCCGGCCGCGATCCCCCCGGACTACTCGGACGTCCCGAACCGCTCCCGCCCGGAGCTGCCGCCGAGACCGGCTTCCTGACGGGGGCGCGTTTCCCGACCCAGGGGCGCGGGGAACTGCGCGACAAGCCACGACCCGCCCGCACCCGAACACCCGACGGAGCCACCCCAAAACCCGAACGCGGGGTGCCCTCCGAAGCGAAGGGCACCCCGCATACCCGGCCGAAGCCGAGCGCCGCGGCTACGCGTCGTAGTCGTGGTCCATCCGGTCCTGCATCTCCGTGTCGTCGATGTCCTGACGACCACGGCTGGGCTGCTGCCCCTGCGAGCCCTGCTGACCACTCTGGCCGCGCTGGGGCTGGCCCGGCCGGCCGGGCTGACCGGCGCGCTCACGCGCCTGGTCCATCTTGCCCTTGCCCTTCTGCTGCCACTGGCCCTGGTCCTGGTGCTGCTGGTCCTTCGTACCCATATGGGTTCACTCCTGTGGTGAGTGAGAGTGGGGAGGTCGGCCCCTCAGCGGGGCCACGACCAGATTCACACGGCCCACCACGCCCCGCATGTGGATCAGTTACGTTCCGTGACCCGCGCCGCCTCGTCGGCCGCGCCGCCCGCGCCGACCAGCCCGGACCGCATCCCTTCGAGGCGCGGCCCGAACCGCTTCATCTCCCGCTGCCCCACCGACCCGATGAGCCCCGGGAGATACCCGCGCACGCTCTGCATGCCCCGCAGCCACCACTGCGCGTACACATGCGAGGACCGCCGCTCGATGCCCGCGACGATCCGGTCCACCGCGGGCCCCAGCGGATACGTCTTGTTCGACGGCCACGGCAGCCGCTGCCGCAACTCCCGCATGACGTCGTCCTGATCGGCCCCGCGCACCATGTCGGTGTCGGTCCACGACAGATACCCGACGCCGACCCGCACCCCCTGGTAACCGACCTCGGCCCGCAGGCTGTGCGCGTACGCCTCCACCCCGGACTTGGAGGCGCAGTACGCGGTCATCATCGGCGCCGGGGTGATCGCCGCGAGGGAGGCGATCTGGAGCAGATAGCCCCGGCTCTCGACCAGCACCGGCAAAAACGCGCGGGCGGTCACCGCCGAGCCGATGAGGTTGACCTCGATCACCCGCCGCCAGGCGTCCGGGTCGGAGTCGATGAACGGACCGCCCGTCGCCACACCGGCGTTGGCGACCACGATGTCGACCTTCCCGAACCGCTCCTTCACCTCCCGCGCCACCCGGGCCATCACCTCGTGGTCGGTGACATCGGCGTACCAGTGGGCGCTCTCGCTGTGCAGCCGCCCGGAGACCTCCTTCAGGGCCTCCTCCTCCAGCCCGACCAGCGCCACCTTCGCACCGCGCGCGGAGAGCTTGCGGGCGAGCAACTCGCCGACGCCGCGCGCCGCTCCGGTGACGACCGCGACCTGTCCCTCCAGATCGACCCTGCTCATGCGCCCTCCTTGATCGGCTGGGGAGCGACTTCGCCGGCCCCCGTGACATACGTGCTGACGAGGTCCCGGATCCGGCCCGTGACCCGCTCGGGCTCCTCGACCGGGGTCATATGGCCGGCGCCGGGCAGCTCGGTGAGTCCGGCGCACCGCGGCAGTTCGGCGACCAGGGCGTGTGCGTGCACCGGGGGCACGAGGCGGTCGGCCGTGCCGTGCAGGACCGCGGTGGGCATGTCCAGCCGCCGTACCCCGTGGTCGAGATCGAGCGAGGCGAGCACCTGGGACCAGGCGTGCCGGGCGCCGGTCGGGCAGCCGTGCACGATCCGCGCGCACGCCTCCACCATCTCCGGTGTCGAACGGGCGCCCATCGTGCCGTACTTGAGGATCCGCTTGGCGAGCGGGGTGACCGGTCCGAGCGGGGCGCGCGAGCCGAGGACGCCGGCGCTGAGCCGGGTGCGCAGCGGCCCCTCGCGCAGCGGCAGCACCCGGGCCTCGGCGACCAGGCGTGAACTGCCGGTGCTGGCCAGCAGGACGGCGGCCGCGTGGGCGCGGAAGCGGGGCCGTTCGGCGGCCGCCATGATCGTCATGCCGCCCATGGAGTGCCCGGCGATCAGGGCCTGTTCGCCGTCCACGAGCGTCGCGGCGAGCACCGCCTCCAGGTCGTCCGCGAGCGCGCGGGTGGTGCACACGGGGCTCGCGGGGCTGCGCCCGTGCCCCCGCTGGTCGTACACGATCACCCGGTGGTCCCCGGCCAGTTCCCGGATCTGCGCCGCCCAGAAGGCGGTCGAGCAGGTCCAGCCGTGGGAGAGGACGACGGCGGGCGCGTCCGTTGGCCCGTGCACCTCGACGTACAGCCGCGCGCCGTCGGTGGAGGGGACGGTGAGTTCCCGGGCCGGGGCGGGCGGGGCGTAGGCGCCGGAGGTCATGTGGGTGACACGGGGGCGGCTCATGCGGCGACCTCGTCGGTGCGGGAAGCCTCCGCGTTCTCAGGGGACTTGGCGGCCTGCGCACCCTCGGGGGCTCCCCGGGTCCCGGCGCCGCGGATCACCTCGTACTCCCCGAGGTCCACCTGCCGGGTGGCGCGCCGGAACTCGGTCGTCGTGCCGGGCCACACGGTGGTGTTGCGCCCGCTGGCGTCGAGGTACCAGCTGGTGCAGCCGCCGGTGTTCCACACGGTCCGCTTCATGCGCTCCTGGACCTTGTGGTTCCAGGCCGCGACGGCGCCCGGCCGGGCGTCGAGGGCGGTGCGGCCGCCGAGGACGTCGAGCTGGCGCAGATAGTCGGCCATGTAGTTCAGCTGGGACTCGATCATGAGGATCATGGAGGAGTTGCCGAGGCCGGTGTTGGGCCCGATGACCGTCATGAAGTTGGGGAACCCGGCGGCGGTGGCGCCGCGCAGCGCCTGCATGCCGCCCTTCCACGACTCGGCGAGCGTGATGCCCTCCGCGCCGACCACGCGCTCGGCGATCGGCATGTCCGTGACGTGGAAGCCCGTGCCGAAGACGATCGCGTCGACCTCGGCCTCGGTGCCGTCGGCGGCGACCAGGGTCGAGCCCCGCACCTCGCTGAGCCCGCTCGCGACGACGTCCACATTGGGCCGGGCCAGCGCCGGGTAGTAGGTGTTGGACAGCAGGATGCGCTTGCAGCCGATGCGGTAGTCGGGGGTGAGCCGGGCGCGCAGGGCCGGGTCCTTGACCGCGCGGGCGATATTGCGCTTGGCGAGCTGCTCGACCAGGCCGAGTTCGTCGGGGCGCTTGGTGAACGCCTGCACCTGGAGCTCCCGGATGCCCCACAGCAGGCCGCGGCGCAGCTGGGTGGTCAGCGGCAGGGCGCGGTGCAGCCAGCGCTCGGCGGGGCTGATCGCGCGGTCCACCCGGGGCATCACCCAGGGCGGGGTGCGCTGGAAGAGGGTGAGCCGGCCGACCTGCGACTGGATGGCGGGCACGATCTGGATGGCGGAGGCGCCGGTGCCGACCATGGCCACGCGCTTGCCGCGCAGATCGTAGTCGTGGTCCCAGCGGGCGGAGTGGAACACCTTGCCGGGGAAGGAGTCCAGGCCCGGGATGTCGGGCACCTTGGGGTCGGACAGCGGTCCGGTGGCGGAGACGACGACATCGGCGGTCAGCGCTCCGCGCGTGGTCTCGATGTGCCAGCGCAGATTCTCCCGGTCCCAGCTGAGCAGCTTGACCTCGGCGCCGAAGCGGATCTGCGGGCGCAGTCCGAAGACATCGGTGACGTGCTCCAGGTAGGCGCGGATGTGGCGCTGCCCGGAGAAGGTGCGCGGCCACTCGGGGTTGGGCGCGAAGGAGAAGGAGTACAGATGGGAGGGCACGTCGCAGGCGCACCCGGGGTAGCTGTTGTCCCGCCAGGTGCCGCCGACGTCCTCGGCCCGTTCCAGTACGACGAAGTCGGTGATCCCCTCGCGGCGCAGCCGCACGGCGGCGCCCAGCCCGCCGAAGCCGGACCCGATCACCGCCACCCTCACATGCTCGTGCTCGGCCATCCAGGAGCCTCCACGCCTCGCCTTGAAATGCCGCCCGTCAATGCTGCCAGTGAACACTGGCACGATGGGACTGTAGAGCAGCTCCGTACCGAGCGGTAGGGGGCGCGGGAAGGAAAGTTACCGGCGGTACACCATAGGCTTCGGGCGTGGCAGCAGACACCGAACACCCGGAGGCAGCCCGTCGGGGCCCGCGCGAGTACCGCACGGAGGAGCTGGCGCGACGGGCCGGCATCACCGTGCGCACCCTGCGCTTCTACCGCGAACGCAAGCTGCTGCCGCCGCCCCGCCGCGAGGGCCGTATCGCCTGGTACGACGACCACCACCTGGCCCGGCTGCGCACCATCGGCGCCCTGCTGGAGCGCGGCCACACCCTGACCGGCATCGCGGAGCTGGCCGAGGCCCTGGACCAGGGCCGGGACGTCGCCGACCTGCTCGGCGTCGGCACCCCCACCGAGGAGGAGCCGATCCGCCTCACCCCGGAGGAGCTGGCCGCCCGCTTCGAGGGCGAGGTCACCCCGGAGAACCTGGCCGCGGCCATGGAGCTGGGCTATCTGGGCACCGACGGCGACAAGATCGTGCACATCAGCCGGCGCCTGCTGGACGTCTCCTCGGCCCTGGTCCGCGAGGGCATCCCGCTCGGGGAGGTCCTGACGGCCGGCGCCCGCGTCCGCGAACACGCCGAGGCCCTGGCCACCCTCTTCTCCGACCTGATCCTGCGCCACGCCCCGGAAGAGGACCTGCACCGGCTGCGCCCCCTGGCGCGCAGCGTGGTGGAGGCGGAGCTGTCCCTGGCCATGGACCGGCAGCTGAACAAAAAAGAGGAGTAGGGGGAGTAAAAGAGGAGTAGGGGCAGTAAGAGGAGCAGGGGGAGTAAGGGGAGTAATCGGGTGAAGGGGACTAAGCGCCGTAGGTCACGGTCACCGGCGCGTGGTCGGACCAGCGCTCGGCGTGCGAGGCCGCCCGCTCGACCCGCGCCTTGAGGGCCCGCGCGGCGAGGCCCGGCGTGGCCATCTGGTAGTCGATGCGCCATCCGGAGTCGTTGTCGAACGCCCGCCCCCGGTACGACCACCAGGTGTACGGGCCGTCGACGTCCGGATGCAGGGCCCGTACGACATCGACGTAGCCGCCCTCCTCGGGGGCGAGGACCCGGCCGAGCCAGGAACGCTCCTCGGGGAGGAAGCCGGAGTTCTTGGTGTTGCCGCGCCAGTTCTTGAGGTCGGTCTCGCGGTGGGCGATGTTCCAGTCGCCGCAGACGACCACCTCGCGCCCCTCGGCGGCGGCGCGTTCACGCAGTTCCGCGAGATGGTCGAGAAACTCCGCCATGAAGCGGATCTTCTCGTCCTGCCGCTCGGTGCCGACCTCGCCGGAGGGGAGGTAGAGGGAGGCGACGGTCACACCGGGCAGCTCGGCCTCGACATAGCGCCCGCTGCCGTCGAACTCGTCGGACCCGAAGCCGATCCGCACCCGGTCGGGCTCGCGCCGGGTGTACAGGGAGACGCCCGCGCGCCCCTTGGCGGCCGCCGGGGCGTGCACCACATGCCAGCCCTCGGGTTCGCGCACCTCCGCGGGCAGCTGGTGCGGTTCGGCGCGCACCTCCTGGAGGCAGACGACGTCCGCCTCCGTCCCGGCCAGCCACGGCACGAAGCCCTTCTTGGCGGCGGCCCGCAGCCCATTCACGTTCACCGAGGTCACAGTCAGCACCACAGCACGATACCGGCACACTGGACGAAGCCCTCACGAGCGAGGGGTCCCTCCCGCACGGAAGCGCGATGCCCAGATGAACATTCGCCGCGTAGGTTTCGACCACCCCGACGCCATGAAGCTCAACGACGCGGTGCAGGCCGAATACGCCCTCCGTTACGGCGACGACGGCGATGAAACCTTCCTCACCCCGCAGGACTTCCTCCCGCCCCGGGGCGTGTACCTGATCGCGTACGACGAGTCCGACCGCCCGGTGGCCACCGGCGGCTGGCGCAGCCAGGAGCGCAACGACGAGGGCTACTCGGACGGTGACGCCGAGCTGAAGCGCATGTATGTGATCGAGGAGGTGCGCGGCCGGGGTCTGGCCCGCCGGATCCTGACCGCCCTGGAGGAGGACGCCCGCGCAGCCGGACGCCTGCGGATGGTCCTGGAGACGGGCACCAAGCAGCCGGAGGCCATCGCCCTGTACACCTCCAGCGGCTACGCGCCCTGCCCGAAGTTCGGTTACTACCGCTTCCACGAGGAGAGCCGCTGCTTCGCGAAGGACCTGTAGCCGGGGCCCTGGACGCGGCGGGGCCGGAGCGACGGACGCGAAGGCCCCCGCCACGGCCACCGGGCAGGCCCCGCCGGGGCAGCGCGGTCGGCGCAACGGCAATACAAATGTCAAAGCCCCGGTCGGTTTCCCGACCGGGGCTTTGAGCTGCGTGGACCTGAGGGGATTCGAACCCCTGGCCCCCTCGATGCGAACGAGGTGCGCTACCGGACTGCGCCACAGGCCCTTGCAACGAGTGAAACTCTAGCACCCTGATCGGGGTGCTTGGAAATCCGTTCCCGAACTGGTCAGGGGCGGCTTCCGGAGGGGACGGCCGTCACTCGTTGGCGGCGCGCGGACGGTCGCCGTCCTCGTACTGGTCGAAGAGCGGCGTGCGGCCGCGCTCACGGGAGCGGCGGGCGGAGGCGGCACGGCGCGCGTCGCCGCGGCCGTCGGCCGGCCGGTCCGCCGCGGCGGACGACTGCTCGCTCTCCTCGGCCGCGGGCGCCTGGCCCGTCTCCTCCGGGGCGACCGAGCTGGACCGTGCCGAGCTCCAGGTGTCCGGGGCGCCCAGGTCGACGCCGGAGGTGGCGCGCGGCGCGACCGGCGCGGTCACGTACGTGGGCAGGGGCACCGGCACCGGGTCCCAGCTGTCGCCGTGTCCGGGCCGCCGCTGCCGTTCGCGCTGCTGGTCGACCCACTCGGCGTGGTCGGTCTGCTCGACCAGGGCGCGCCGGTCGGCGGCGAGCGTGGAGAGGCCGGGGTCCGTGTCGGTCCCTGTGGCCTCCTCCGGTTCGTCGGCGGCGCGGGCGGCCTCCGGGGTCGCGCGCCGGCGCGGCTGGCGCTCACGCAGTCGCTGGGCGGCGGCCTCGGCGCGGCGGCGGTCCATCTGGTAGGCGAAGCGGCGGCGTTCCTGGGTGCGCAGATAGCCGATGTACGCGCTGAGGAGCACGGCGGGCGCGGCGGGCGCCCACAGGAAGGCGAGGCCGCCGACGGCGGCGACGATCGCGCCGACGGTGAAGGCGAGGAAGAGCAGCACGGTGGTGCGCCGACGGCGCGCGAGCACCTTCGTGCGCCGGGCGCGCGCTGCGGCCGCCTGTGCCGAAGGTGCCGAGGGGGCGCGTCGGGGTGCCGGTGCGTGCTGCTGTGCCGGGACCGCGGGGGCGTGGCCCCGGTCGGGTTCCGGGCTCCGGGACGCCTCGGGCTCGCCCTCCACCGGGACCTGACGGCGGGTCGGGGGCACGGCGAAGGCCCGGACGTCCACCGAATCGGTGACGGCGTCCGGATCGACGGCGCCCTGCTCCCCCTCGTCGGTGGAGCGCGCCCGCAGGTCCTTGGCGTATCGGCGCTCCATCCCCGCCCGTCCGGAAAGCAGCCGGATGGCGGTGCTGAAGCGTTCCGTCGGACGGGCTTCATTCAGCTCGTCCTGCCTACGGAGCCACATCGGCACCAAGTAGGCGGCCCAGGCCCCGACGATGACTGCGTAGATGAGGCCGCTGCTGCTCACGCCTCACACGGTAGAGGGGTTTGACCGAAGGGATCCGCCAATTGAGCCGGTGTGTCGCACGATCTGGCTGATATTTCCAGCATTTTTTGCGACCCTTAGGATCAGAATTTCGAACGTATATTCAATTTCTCGGTCCTTGCGCCGCCGACCGCGCCCGCCGCCACCGTCCGAGCAGCCCGTCCGGCACCTCCTCGGCGGTCAGCGCGAAGACCAGATGGTCGCGCCAGGCGCCGTCGATGTGCAGATACCGCGGCCGGGGCCCCTCCTCACGGAATCCGAGCTTCTCCACCACCCGGCGGCTGGGCCGGTTCTCCGGGCGGATGCACACCTCGATGCGGTGCAGTCCGACGGTACGGAAGCAGTGGTCCACCACCAGCGCGACGGCCGTCGGCATCACCCCGCGCCCGGCCACCGACTCGTCCACCCAGTAGCCGATGTGCCCGGAGCACATCGATCCCCAGGTGATCCCGGCGACCGTCAACTGCCCGACCAGGCGCCCCTGGTACTCGATGACGAACGGCAGCATCCGGCCCGCGTGCGCCTCGCGGCGCAGATGCCGGACCATCTGCCGGTACGTCGGCCGGTGCGCGACCGGGCCGCTCGGGGTGGGCGGCGGGATCGTGGCCTCCCACGGGCGCAGCCAGTCCCGGTTGCGGCGGTTCACCTCGCGCCACTCGCGCTGGTCGCGCAGCTTTATCGGCCGCAGGACGACATCGCCGTCCACCAGCACGACCGGCCAGGTCGACCCGTTCAGTTCGCACCCCCCGAGCTGGGTCTGGCGTGGTCGCCGCCGCGGAGCTGGTCGACGGCGTGGGCCAGCAGGGGCGCGAGGACGGCCAGTCCGTCCTTCACCCCGCCCGTGGACCCCGGCAGGTTGACGATCAGGGTCCGGCCGGCGACCCCGGCCACCCCCCGGGACAGCGCGGCGGTCGGCACCTTCGCCATCCCGAACGCCCGGACGGCCTCGGCGATGCCCGGCACCTCGTGGTCGATGACGGCGCGGGTCGCCTCGGGGGTGCGGTCGGTCGGGGTGAGGCCGGTGCCGCCGGTGGTGACGATCGCGTCGTACCCGGCGGCGACGCCCTCGCGCAGGGCGGCCTCCACCGGCTCCCCGTCGGGCACCACCCGGGGGCCGTCCACGGCGAAGCCGAGACGCGTGAGGCCGTCGGCGATCAGCGGGCCGCCCCGGTCCTCGTAGACCCCTGCGGCGGCCCGGTTGGAGGCGGTGATCACCAGGGCGCGGTAGCTCATGCCCGGCTCCAGTCGCCCGACTTGCCGCCCGTCTTCTCCAGCACGCGTACGTCCGTGATGACCGCTCCCTTGTCGACCGCCTTGACCATGTCGATCACGGTGAGCGCGGCGACCGTCACCGCGGTGAGGGCCTCCATCTCGACGCCCGTGCGGTCCGTGGTCTTCACGGTGGCCAGGATCTCGACGGCGTCGTCCGCGACCGACAGATCCAGTTTCACACCCGACACCGACAACGGGTGGCAGAGCGGGATCAGATCCGGGGTGCGCTTGGCGCCCATGATGCCCGCGATCCGCGCGGTGGCCAGCGCGTCTCCCTTGGGCACCCCCTCGCCGCGCAGCAGTTCGATCACGCGGGGCGAGACCAGGACGCGGCCGCCGGCGCGTGCGGTGCGCGCGGTGACGTCCTTGCCGGAGACGTCGACCATGCGGGCCGCGCCGGCCGCGTCGAGGTGCGTGAGGTGGTCCTGGGCGGGGGATCCGGGGGTCTGCCCCCGGGACGGTTCGGTCATGCTGTGCGGCGCTCCCGGTCCGGGCCCGCGCCGTGCGGTGCGCGGGCCTGCTGTGCGCGACACGGTACCGCCAAGTAGCCTCGCGCAGCCGCCCCGGACGTGCCTCAGCCGAGCGGTACGACCTCCACCTCAGTGCCGGGCTCGACGGACTCCATGTCCTCGGGTACGACGATCAGCGCGTCCGCGTGCGCCAGCGCCGCCACCAGGTGCGAGCCCGCGCCGCCGACCGGGGTGACCTCCCCGTCGGCGTACCGGCCCCGCAGGAACTGCCGGCGGCCCTTCGGGGAGCGCAGCGCCTTGTCGGCGGTGAGCGTGGCCCGCACCACCGGCCGGTGCAGATCGGTGAGGCCCATGAGAGCGCGGATCGCGGGGCGCACGAACAGCTCGAAGGAGACGTACGACGACACGGGGTTGCCCGGCAGCGCGAGCAGCGGCGTGTGGTCGGGGCCGATGGAGCCGAAGCCCTGGGGCTTGCCGGGCTGCATGGCCAGCTTGCGGAACTCGATGCCGCTGCCCGGCACGTCCTCGTCGCCGATGTCCGCCAGCGCCTCCTTGACCACGTCGTACGCCCCGACGCTCACCCCGCCCGTGGTGACCAGCAGGTCGGCGCGAATCAGCTGGTCCTCGATGGTCGAGCGCAGGGTGTCGGCGTCGTCGGCGACGGCGCCCACCCGGTAGGCGATGGCGCCCGCGTCCCGCGCGGCGGCGGTGAGGGCGAAGCTGTTGGAGTCGTAGATCCGGCCGTGGCCCAGCTGCTCGCCGGGCTGGACGAGTTCGCTGCCGGTGGAGACGACGACCACGCGCGGGCGCGGGCGCACCTTCACCGTGCCCCGGCCGATCGCGGCGAGCAGCGCGATCTGCGGCGGCCCGAGGATCGCACCGGCCTGGAGGGCGCGGTCGCCCGCCTTCACATCGCTGCCCTCGGCCCGTACATGCGCGCGTGCCTCGACGGGCCGGTGCACCCGCACCTGGCCCTCGGCGTCCTCGGGGGCCAGGCTGCGGGCCCGCATGCCGCCGGCCGGGCCCTCGCCGAGCCCCCCGTCGGTCCATTCGACGGGGACGACGGCCTCGGCGCCGGGCGGCAGCGGGGCGCCGGTCATGATGCGGGCGGCCTGGCCCGGTCCGACGCGCACCGGGTCGTCCGCGCCGGCCGCGACGTCCCCGACGACCTCCAGGGCGGCCGGGAACTCCTCGCTGGCGCCCGCGACATCGGCGACCCGTACCGCGTACCCGTCCATCGAGCTGTTGTCGAACGGCGGCAGCGACACCGGCACCGTGACGTCCTCGACCAGGACACAGCCCTGGGCGTCGAGCAGTTGGAGTTCGATGGGCTCCAGGGGCTGGACCGTGGCGAGGATGTCCGCCAGGTGCTGGTCCACCGACCACAGGTCGTCTTCGCCGGTCGGGCGGGTCGCGGCGCTGCTCAACTCTGCTGCATCTCCTCGGCTACGTAACTGCGGAGCCAGGTCCGGAAGTCCGGGCCCAGGTCTTCACGTTCGCATGCGAGTCTGACAATGGCACGCAGATAGTCGCCGCGGTCGCCGGTGTCGTAGCGGCGGCCGCGGAAGACGACGCCGTGCACCGGGCCGCCCGCCTTCTCGTCGTCGGCGAGCTGCTGGAGCGCGTCGGTCAGCTGGATCTCGCCGCCGCGGCCCGGCTCCGTCGTGCGCAGTATGTCGAAGACGTGCGGGTCGAGGACATAGCGGCCGATGATCGCGTAGTTGGAGGGGGCGTCGGCCGGGTCGGGCTTCTCGACCAGTCCGCTGATCCTGACGACGTCGCCCTCGGCGGTGGCCTCGACGGCGGCGCAGCCGTAGAGGTGGATCTGCTCGGGCGCGACCTCCATGAGGGCGATCACGCTGCCGCCGTGCTGCTCCTGGACCTCGATCATGCGCTGGAGCAGGGGGTCGCGCGGGTCGATCAGGTCGTCGCCGAGGAGCACCGCGAAGGGCTCGTGGCCGACGTGCGGGGCGGCGCACAGCACGGCGTGGCCGAGCCCCTTCGGGTCGCCCTGGCGGACGTAGTGCATGGTCGCCAGATCGCTGGACTCCTGCACCTTCGCGAGCCGTTCGGCGTCGCCCTTCTTCTGCAGGGCGGATTCCAGCTCGTAGTTGCGGTCGAAGTGGTCCTCCAGGGGACGCTTGTTGCGACCGGTGATCATGAGAACGTCGTCGAGCCCCGCGGACACGGCCTCCTCGACCACGTACTGGATCGCGGGCTTGTCGACGACCGGCAGCATCTCCTTGGGAGTGGCCTTGGTCGCCGGCAGGAACCGGGTACCAAGACCCGCCGCCGGAATGACAGCCTTGCTGATCCTGGGGTGCGACTGAGTCATGCCCGCCACCTTAACCGGCGACCCTTGGCGTGACCTGGGGCTGCGCTTGGCCCACCCTTTGACGACGACCGGGACGACATGAACGCCGTGAACGGCGGACGGAAAGGGTGCGGGAACGACCCGTGGAACACGACGGACGCGTGGACGAGCCTGACAAGAGGACGTTGCGGCGGGGCCTCCTCGCGATGAGGAACGGGCTGCCGGACGATGACGTACGGGAGTCGGCCCGTGCGCTGGCCGCGCGCGCCCTGGAGCTGCCCGAACTGGCGGGGGCGCGCACGGTCGCCGCGTACGTCTCCGTCGGCACGGAACCCGGCACCGGCGCGCTCCTCGACGCGTTGCGCGCGCGGGGCGTCCGTGTCCTGCTCCCCGCGCTGCTGGCGGACAACGACCTGGACTGGGGGGAGTACACCGGGCCCGGCTCGCTGACGGAGGTGCGGCACGGCTCGAAGATGGCCCTCCTCGAACCCTCGGGCACCCGGCTCGGCCCGGACGCCGTGACGGGCGCGGACGTGGTCCTGCTGCCCGGACTCGCGGTGGACACGCGCGGGATGCGGCTGGGGCGCGGCGGCGGCTCGTACGACCGTGTCCTGGCCCGGCTGGAGCGCGCGGGCGCGCGTCCCCGGCTCGTGGTGCTGCTCTACGACACGGAGGTCGTGGCGCGGGTCCCCGTGGAGGAGCACGACCGGCCGGTGCACGCGGTGGTGACGCCCTCCGGGGCGCGCCGCTTCACCTGAGGACGCCGGATACGCGGAACGGCCCTCCACGCGCGTGTGGAGGGCCGTTCCGGGTACCGGGTGCGGCGGGTCAGGGCTTGAGGACGAGGGTGTCGCTCGTGCTCTTGTCGACCGCCTTCGAGGAGTACGACCAGGGCAGCAGCTCGCCCTTGGCCCACTTGTCCGTCTGGTCCGTGTAGTGCGCGCTGAACGCGTGCCCGGAGGCGCCGGTCAGGTTGATCCACTTGGACTTGTCGAGGTCGGCGAGGTTGACGACCATCCGCATCGAGGGCACCCAGACCACGTTGTAGCCACCCGCGGCGTTCCAGCCGGTCGCGTCCACGGCCGCCTCACCGCCGTTGAGCTTCCAGGGGCCGCGGTTGAGCAGGTACTGGAGCACCTTGGGGCCGTCGGTGCCGAGCGTCTGGTTCTTCAGGAACAGGCGGTGCAGCCGGCCCCAGTTCCAGGTGTCGATGTCCTTGCCGAGCTTGGCGGTCAGCTCCCAGCGGGCGTCGATCATGGCGCGCGCGAAGAGCTGGTCCATGTTCTTCGCCGCCGGGCGGGTGCCCTGCTTGGGCGTCGTCCACCAGTCGCTGTCCGGCTTGTTCATCAGATTGCGCACGACCTCGAACCAGCGGTCGCCGCCGTCCGGCTGCGCCTGGTCCGCGGCACGCATGCCGCACTCGCGCACCTTGGTGTTGTCGTCGTCCACCGGGCCGGTGCTGTCGATCTTGTCGACCCACAGGCACTGGCCCTTGACGCGCAGCTCCTTGGGGAGCTTGTTGCCGAAGGCGAGCTTGAGGACGTTGCGCCAGACGGCGTTGAAGTACGCGGCGGCCGCGGAGTCGGAGTCCTGGGTGTAGTCCCAGCCCTCCAGCAGCTTCTGCGCGTCCCGCACGTTCTTGTCGGACAGGTTGATCTTCAGCAGCTTCGGCACCATGAGCTTGGCGATCTCGCTGCTGTCGTCCAGCTGCATCTGCCGCATGTCGTCGGTGGAGATCTTGCCGCCGCCCTTGATCTTGGACTCGATCAGGTCGGTGATCCGCTGGCTGCGGGTGCCGTAGCCCCAGTCCGTGGTCAGGGTGTACGGGTACTTGTCCTTGTCGACCACGGCCTGGTTGGCGGTGACGATGTAGCCGCGCTTGGGGTTGTACTCGTACGGCAGCTCGTCCTGCTGGATGTAGCCGGTCCAGCGGTACTTGGAGTCCCAGCCGGGCGCCGGTACGGAGCCGTCGTCCGCGGCGGAGCGCGTCGGGATCTTGCCCGGCAGGGTGTAGCCGATGTTGTTGCGGGTGTCGGCGTAGATCAGATTCTGCGAGGGCACGTCGAACTTGGCGGCCGCCGCGCGGAAGTCCTTCCAGTCGCCGGCCTTGTCGAGCGCGAAAATGGCGTCCATGGAGGTGCCCGCGTCGAGCGCGGTCCACTTCAGGGCGATGCCGTAGCCGTCGCCGCGGTCGGGGGCGGCGGTGGTGACGGTGGCCTTCTTGCCGACCTGGACCAGCTCGTCGTCGCGGTCCGACAGGAGCGGCATCCCGTCCTGGGTCTCGCGCACGACGATCGTCTTGGAGGCGCCGCCGGCGACCTTGATGGTCTCCTGGCGGGTCTTGAAGGGCCGCACCTTGCCGTCGTACAGGTAGCCGCCGGCGGTGACCTTCTCCAGGTAGAGGTCGCTGACGTCGACCCCGGAGTTCGTCATGCCCCAGGCGATGTCGGCGTTGTGGCCGATGATCACACCGGGCATCCCGGCAAACGTGTAACCCGTGACGTCGTACTGGCACTTGGCCGAGACGGTCCGGCAGTGCAGGCCCATCTGGTACCAGACGCCCGGCAGGGACGCCTCCAGGTGCGGGTCGTTGGCGAGCAGCGGCTTGCCGGTGATGGTGTGCTGGCCGCCGACGACCCAGGAGTTGGAGCCGATGCCCTGGCCGTTCACGCCGACGGCGGTCGGGAGGTCGTCCAGGGAGCTGTAGAGGCCCCCCAGTTGGCTCGTGAGGCCCGAACCGGAGGTGTCCGAGGTTCCGGAGCCGGTGGCGCCCGTCGTGCCCGCAGACGAGCCCGTGGCGCCGGTGGTGCCCGTCGCGCCCGGGTTCCCCGTCGTGCCGGTGCTCGTGCCCGTGCCGCTCGTCGTGCCCGTGCCCACGGGCGTGCCCGCGGCGGCGCTCTGCTCGAAGCTCTTGGTCAGCGCGTCGTACTGGCCCTCCTGCACGATCGGCTTGTTCCGGCTGTACGGGTACTCCGGGTACAGGTCCTGGATCTGCTGCGGGCCGAGCCGGCTCGTCATCAGGGCGCGGTCGATCTCGTCCTGCATATTGCCGCGCAGGTCCCAGGCCATCGCCTTCAGCCAGGAGATCGAGTCGACCGGGGTCCACTGCTGCGGCTTGTAGTCGTTGGTCAGGTTGAGGGCGGCGTACTCCAGGGAGATGTCCTTGCCGCTCTTGCCCTTCAGATACGCGTTGACGCCCTTGGAGTAGGCGTCCAGATAGCTCTTGGCGGAGGCCGACAGCTTGGTGTCGTACTCCTGCTTGGCGACCCGCTCCCAGCCGAGGGTGCGCAGGAACTCGTCGTTCTTGACCTGGCTCTTGCCGAACATCTCCGACAGACGCCCCGCCGTCATGTGCCGGCGCACGTCCATCTCGTAGAACCGGTCCTGCGCCTGGACGTAGCCCTGCGCCATGAACAGGTCCGCGTCGGAGGACGCGTAGATCTGCGGGATGCCGTTGCCGTCCCGCTTGACGTCGACCGGGCCGGACAGCCCGTCGAGCGTGATCGTGCCCGTGGTCTGCGGGAGGGAGGCGCGCACGGTGCTGACCGACCAGTAGCCCCCGTAGGCGATGCCCGCGATGACGGCCAGGACCAGCAGCAGGACGAGCAGTCGGGCTTTGCGCCCCTTCTTCCTGCCTGACTTGGCGGGCGCGGCACCGGTGGTGGCGGTGTCACCCGTTGTGGCGGTGGTGTTCGGGGGCATCGCTGTCCTTGCTGTCCTAACGCGAGCGGCAGGTCGGGCCATGACTTTGAATGAGCGCTGGAGCAACCATAGGCGCAGGACCCTGTGCGCCTTGACGCGGAGTCGGGAACCAGCGCGCACGAGCGTTCGATCTTCTCCCCCTAACGTCAAGAAAGCGTCAAGAATTAGGTAAGGTAACGAAGTACCTGGATGCGGTGCGCCGCAGCCTCGGATCTTGTGTTCGCGCGTCCGCGCGCCCCGCGCTCGGGCCAAGGAAGGGAACCGCCGCTGACTGTTCACCACCTCAACCAGCTTCTGCTCGTCTGCTCCCTGGTCCTGCTGGTCGCCGTCGCGGCCGTGCGGATCTCCTCACGCAGCGGGCTCCCCAGCCTGCTCGTGTACCTGGGGATCGGCATCGTCATGGGCCAGGACGGCCTGGGGCACATCCGCTTCGACAGCGCCGCCGTGACCCAGGTCATGGGCTATGCGGCCCTGGTCGTGATCCTCGCCGAGGGCGGCCTCGGCACCAAGTGGAAGGAGGTCCGGCCGGTCCTGTCCTCCGCCGCCGTCCTCGCGACCGCGGGCGTCGCGGTCAGCGTCGGGATCACCGCAGCGGGCGCGCACTATCTGGTCGGGCTGGACTGGCGGCAGTCGCTCATCATCGGCGCGGTGGTGTCCTCGACGGACGCGGCGGCGGTCTTCTCCGTACTGCGCAGAATCCCCCTGCCCGCACGGGTGACGGGCACCCTGGAGGCGGAATCGGGGTTCAATGACGCCCCGGTCGTCATCCTGGTCGTCGCCTTCTCCACGGCGGGACCGGTCGAGCACTGGTACATGCTGCTGGGCGAGATAGCCCTGGAGCTGGCCATCGGCGCCGCCGTGGGACTCGCGGTGGGCCTGGTCGGCTCCTGGGGACTCAAGCACGTGGCGCTGCCCGCCTCCGGCCTCTACCCGATCGCCGTCCTCGCGATCGCCATCTCGGCGTACGCGGCCGGCGCCCTGGGGCACGGCAGCGGGTTCCTCGCGGTCTATCTGGCCTCCATGGTGCTCGGCAACGCCAAGCTGCCGCACTGGCCGGCCACCCGCGGCTTCGCCGAGGGGCTCGGCTGGATCGCCCAGATCGGCATGTTCGTCCTGCTCGGCCTTCTGGTCACCCCGCACGAACTGGGCGACGACATCGTGCCCGCCCTGGTCATCGGCCTGATCCTGACCATGGTGGCCCGCCCGCTCAGCGTGGTGCTCAGCCTGACCCCGTTCCGGGTGCCCTGGCAGGAGCAGACCCTGATGTCCTGGGCGGGACTGCGCGGCGCCGTGCCCATCATCCTGGCGACGATCCCCATGGTGAACGGCGTGGACGGCAGCCGGCGGATCTTCAACATCGTCTTCGTCCTGGTCGTCGTCTACACCCTCGTCCAGGGGCCGACGCTGCCCTGGCTGGCACGCAAGCTGCGCCTGGGCGAGAAGGGCGAGGCGGCCGACCTCGGCATCGAGTCGGCGCCCCTGGAGCGGCTGCGCGGGCATCTGCTGTCCGTGACCATCCCCGAGGAGTCGCGGATGCACGGCGTCGAGATCGCCGAGCTGCGGCTGCCGTCCGGGTCCGCCGTGACGCTCGTCGTACGCGAGGGGAAGTCCTTCGTACCGCTGCCCAGCACGGTGCTGCGGCGCGGCGACGAACTCCTGGTGGTCGCCACCGACCCGGTCCGCGACTCGGCGGAGGCGCGGCTGCGCGCGGTCGCCCACGGCGGCAAGCTGGCGAGCTGGCTGGGCACGGACGGGGCGGACGCCGGGGGCGCACAGGCCGGGGGCCCGAAGCCGGGGAGCGCGCGGTCCGGGGGGTCGCGCTCCGGAGGCTCGCGCTCCGGGGGGTCGCGTTAAGAGCGGGTTTCATACGGTTCACACCTGGCGTACGCGCCGCGGAATCCCAGGCGACCGATCCGATGGTGCTCGCTTTCACAGCCCATGCGGGGGTGGCCCCTGTACGATGAAGGGGCACCCTGATCGAACCAACTCTGCCTGACGCAGAGCTGGCGCGACCGTATGGCGGCCGTGACGCCCCCCACCTTGCCGTGGGCGCCGGTATCTACCGCAGTCCGCGCAAGAGGACAGCTCTCGGCGCCCGGACCCCACACGGGACGCGCGCTACCAGGCGGCAGAAAGGCACGGGCCGTGGGATCCACGGTCACCGACGACTCGGCGAAGACCTCGACGGCCTCCTCCCGCCCCGGATACGGAGCACTGCTGCGCACCCGCGGCGCCTGGACCTTCCTGCTCCCCGGCTTCGCGGCACGCCAGCCGTTCGCGATGCTCACCCTCTCCATCGTGCTGCTGGTGCAGCACACCACCGGCTCGTACGGCGCGGCCGGCGCCGCCGCGGCCGTCACCGGCGTCTCCATGGCGCTGTTCGCGCCCTACAGCGGGCGCCTGGCCGACCGCTACGGCCAGCGCGCCGTGCTGCTCCCCGGCGTCCTGGTGCACACCCTGTCGGGTCTGTCCCTGACGGCGCTCGCCCTCGCGCACGCCCCGCTGTGGGCGCTGTTCCTGGCGGCCGTGCCGACCGGCGCCTCGGTGCCGCAGGTCGGGCCCATGGTGCGGGCGCGCTGGGGCGTGAAGCTCCAGGGCTCGCCCCTGATGGGCACCGCGACCGCGTTCGAGTCGGTCACGGACGAGCTGACCTTCGTCTTCGGGCCGCTGCTGGCGACCGCCCTGTGCACCGCCGTCACCCCCGCGGCCGGTCTGCTCACGGAAGCGGCGCTCACCCTCGTGGGTGGTTTGCTGTTCGCCGCGCAGAAGAGCACGCAGCCCGCGGTGACGGCCACGGGCGGGCCGGCGCACGTGGAGCACGGCTCCGCGCTCCGGATCCCCGGTGTGCGCGTGCTGATCGTGACCTTCCTCGGCATCGGCTCGGTCTTCGGCGGCATGCAGGTCTCCCTGGCCGCCTTCACCGAGTCGATCGGCGAGCCCGGCCTGAACGGCGTCCTGTACGGCGTCTTCGCCGCCGGAAACATGCTGTCCGGCATCGTCTGCGGCGCGATCGTCTGGAAGACGGCGCCCCAGCGGCGCCTGGTCGTCGGCTATGCCGCGCTCGCGCTGACCGCGTCCGCGCTGTGGACGGCGCACTCGGTGCTGCTGCTCGCCGCGCTCGGCCTGCTGGTCGGCATGTGCATCGCGCCGTCGCTGATCACCGGCTACACGCTGGTCGAGGCCCTGGTCCCGGCCCGGGCCCGCACCGAGGCGTTCACCTGGCTGACCGGCGCGGTCGCGCTCGGCCAGGCGGCCGCGGTCACCGTCGCCGGACAGCTGGAGGACCGGCTGTGGGACGGCTCGGGATTCCTGGTCCCGATGGGCGGTACGGTGCTCGCTCTGCTGACCCTGGTGGCGCTGCGTTCCGCGCTGACCGCCCGCCAGGAGACGCAGACCGTGGCACGTGGCGTCGGTCACCGCTCGCCGGTGACGGTGGACTGATCCCCGGGAATACGTCACTATGGAGCGTCGTTAGCACTCAATGAGTGAGAGTGCCAGGAGGAAGACAGTGCCGACCTACCAGTACCAGTGCACCGAGTGCGGCGAGGGCCTCGAGGCGGTGCAGAAGTTCACCGACGATGCCCTGACCGAGTGCCCCAACTGCAACGGGCGCCTGAAGAAGGTGTTCTCCGCGGTCGGCATTGTCTTCAAGGGCTCCGGCTTCTACCGCAACGATTCGCGCGGCTCCACGTCGAGCAGCAGCCCGGCGACGAAGTCGTCCGGCTCCTCGTCGTCCGGCTCGTCCTCGACCTCGGCGTCGTCCGACTCGAAGCCGTCGTCGACGTCCTCGACGTCCACGTCGAGCTCGGCCGGCACCTCCGCCGCCTGAGGCCGTACGCCCCGTTCCTTTTGACGCCCGCCCCGCCGTCCCCCGACGGCGGGGCATCCGGCGTTCTCCGGCAAGGTCTCCTGCGTGGCGTCACGGCCAGCTAATGTCTTGGCCATGGCGAACGCAGAGATCGGCGTAATCGGCGGCTCGGGCTTCTACTCGTTCCTCGACGACGTCACCGAGGTACAAGTGGACACCCCCTACGGACCGCCCAGCGACTCCCTGTTCCTCGGCGAGATCGCCGGCCGGCGGGTCGCCTTCCTGCCCCGGCACGGCCGCGGCCACCATCTGCCGCCGCACCGCATCAACTACCGCGCCAATCTGTGGGCGCTGCGTTCCGTCGGCGTCCGGCAGGTCCTCGGCCCCTCCGCGGTGGGCGGTCTGCGCACCGAGTACGGCCCCGGCACGCTGCTGGTCCCCGACCAGTTCGTGGACCGTACGAAGTCCCGGGCCCAGTCCTACTTCGACGGGCTGCCGCTGCCCGACGGCACGGTGCCGAACGTGGTGCATGTGTCCCTGGCCGACCCCTACTGCCCCACCGGACGGGCCGTCGCGCTGAAGGCCGCCCGGGGCCGCGACTGGGAGCCGGTGGACGGCGGCACGCTGGTCGTGGTCGAGGGGCCGCGCTTCTCCACCCGCGCCGAGTCGCTGTGGCACCAGGCGCAGGGCTGGTCGGTGGTGGGCATGACCGGCCACCCCGAGGCGGCGCTCGCCCGTGAACTGGAGCTGTGCTACACGTCCATGACCCTGGTCACCGACCTCGACGCGGGCGCCGAGACCGGCGAGGGCGTCTCCCACGAGGAGGTCCTCCAGGTGTTCGCGGCCAATGTGGAGCGGCTGCGCGGGGTGCTCTTCGACGCGGTCGCCGCGCTGCCGGTGACCGGGGAGCGGGACTGCCTGTGCATGCACGCGCTCGGCGGGATGGACCCGGGGTTCGAGCTGCCGTAGCGGGGCGGACGGGGTGACCGGAGCTGTGGACAAGTCGCCGTAGCGGGAGCGGAACCACACGTTCGGGTGGGCGAGTTTTCCACAATCGGGCGGTGGTCCACCGGCTCCGGCGGGATCCGGCGCGAGGCGTCATCGTGGACATCGCAAGCCGACGTCCCTCGTCCCAGGCGGTGACCCCGATGCCTCTCCCCTCTCTCCCCCCTCCCGCGCCCACCCCGCGCTCCGTGTTCCCTCCTCCCCTCCGCCTGCCCCGCCCCCTCGGCGCGGACGCGCCCGCGATCTGCGAGGTGCCGCCGTTCCCACCGGTGCGGGTGCGCGGCGGGCGGTACCGGGTGCAGCGGCTGGTACGGCACCGGGGGCGCGCGGTGGCGGCCGGCCTCGCGGTGACCGCGGCCGCGCTGGTGGCCGCGGGCCCGGGGACCTCCGCGCAGGCGCACCGCGCCGACCCGGCAGCGCGGCCCGCCCGGTCCGCGCGCGGCCACCCGCCCGCGACTCCCCTGCGCCCGCCGCACCCGGAGGGCCTGGTCGCGGCGCCGGTGCGGATCGCCGACGCGGCCACGGTCCGGCTGCTGCGCCCCGGCGACCGGGTCGATGTGGTCGCCGCGCAGGATCCGGCGGCCGGGGGCGGCGCCCGGGTGCTCGCGCGCGGAGTGCGGGTGACCCGGGTGCCGGAGCCGCTCGACGGCGCGGCCGAGACCGGCGCGCTGGTCGTGCTGGCGGTGCCGCGCGCCCTGGCGGCCGGGCTCGTCGGTGCGAGTGCCACGGCGCGGCTGGCGGTGACGCTGTGCTGAACCGGGTCGGACTTTTTCCCGGCGGCGCGCTGTCAAGTCGCTCCTTCGGGGGACGGGATTGGACAGTATGGCCGTACCGTGCCGTAGGTTGCGGAGCGTTTTGTTCCACAACCAGTGCATGCGAGGAGCGTCCCCGAGGTGAGCGCGAAGAAGGAACCGAGCGTCCTGCAAGGCTTCAAGGCCTTCCTGATGCGCGGCAATGTCATCGACCTGGCAGTGGCGGTCGTCATCGGCGCCGCCTTCACCAACATCGTCAACGCGCTGGTGAAGGGGATCATCAACCCGCTGGTCGGCGCGATCGGCACCCAGAACCTGGACAACTACAGCACGTGTCTGAGCGACTCGTGCCACGGCACCCACGGCATCCAGCTGATGTGGGGCTCCGTCCTCGGCGCCGCGCTGTCCTTCCTGATCACCGCCACGGTGGTGTACTTCCTGATGGTCCTGCCGATGTCGAAGTACCTGGCCCGGCAGACGGCCCGCAGGGAGGCGCGGGAGGGCACCAAGGAGGTCATCGAGGTGTCCGAGCTGGAGGTGCTCAAGGAGATCCGCGACGCCCTGGTCGCCCAGCGCGGCACCGGCCACGACGAGCGCTAGCGGTTCAGATGTGGTGGGGCGGCTTCTCGTCGAGGAAGCGCTTGAGGTCGGCGGCGCTGTCGCCGGCCGGCCGCTCGCCCCAGCCGCGGTCGGTGTCGTCCGCGGACTGCTGGTCCAGCGGATCGTCGAAGACCAGCGCGGGCTTCGGGTCACGCGGTCCGGGTGCGGGGGCATCGCTCATGCGTCCAGGGTACGGCCCCCGCACCGGTGGGCCGTGGGCCGCCGGTGAGCGCCCGCGCACGCCTCCGGCCCGGTTTTCTGCTGTGCTGAGAGGCATGACACCGAGTTCCACCCCGGCGCCCGCTGCTCCGGGCGCATCCCACCCCGCATCCCCTCCCTCCGGCCCCGTGCGACGGCTCACCGCGCGCGGGCGGCATGAGGCCCATCGGGTCTCCTCCCCGCTGGAGCTGCTCTTCGACCTGTGTTTCGTCGTGGCGGTCTCCCAGGCGGGCGTACAACTGGTGCACGCCGTCTCCGCGGGCCACCCCGGCACCGGGGTCCTCAACTACGCGATGGTGTTCTTCGCCATCTGGTGGGCCTGGATGAACTTCTCCTGGTTCGCCTCGGCGTACGACAACGACGACGTGCTCTACCGGGTCGTCACCCTGGTGCAGATCGCCGGTGTCCTGGTGCTGGCCGCCGGTGTCTCGCGGGCCTTCGAGCAGCACGACTACCTGACGGTCTGGCTCGGCTATGTGATCATGCGCCTCGCGATGGCCACCCAGTGGCTGAGAGCCGCGCGGACGGCCGAGGGCAGCGAACGCAGAGCCGCGCTGCGCTACGCGGGCGGGGTGCTGCTGTGCCAGGTCGGCTGGGCCGGTCTGGTGGTGCTGCCGCAGCCGGCGCGGCCCTGGGTGTTCCTGGTGATGGCGATCGCGGAGATGTGCGTGCCGCTGTTCGCCGAGCGGGACTACGAGACCTCATGGCATCCGCACCACATCGCCGAGCGTTACGGACTGTTCACGATCATCGTGCTCGGCGAGACGATCGCGTCCGCCACGGTCGCCGTGAAGTCGGCCGTGGACGAGCACTCGGCGCTGGGCGAGCTGCTGCCGATCGCGGCGGGCGGGCTTCTGATCGTCTTCTCCGCCTGGTGGATCTACTTCGTGGTGCCCATCCACGGCCATCTGCGCTCCGGCGGACGGGCGTTCCTGTGGGGGTACGGCCACTATCTGATCTTCTCCTCGGCGGCGGCGATCGGCGCCGGTCTTGAGGTGGCCGTGGAGGAGACGGTCGGCTCGGCGCACCTCTCCACGGCGGCCGCGTCGGCGGCGGTGACCCTGCCGACGGCGCTGTATCTGCTGACCGTCTGGGCCCTGCACGCACGGCACTTCAAGGTGGGCATCGCCCAGCAGCTGGTGCTGCCGGTCACCGCGCTGCTGGTGCTCTGCTGCACCTTCCTGGGCGGCTGGTCGGTGCTCGCGGCGGGCCTGGTCTGCGCGGCGGCGGTGGCGACCGGGGTGACCCTGACGGCCCGCATGGTCCGAAGGGAGCACACGGCGAGCGCCGGGACACCGGCCGACTGAGCCCTGCGGAGGCCGGCTGAACCTCGCGGACGCCGGCTGGGCCCTCCCCGCGGCAGGGCGAGCCCTTCTGGTGGCGGGCGGGGCTCGGGCAGACTGGCGGCCATGACAGTTGACGCACTGACAGATGTCGCCGGGGTGCGGGTCGGACACGCCACCCGGACCGGGGGCGGCCGGCTCACCGGAACCACCGTCGTACTGGCGCCGGAGGGCGGGGCCGTGGCCGCTGTGGATGTGCGCGGGGGCGGGCCCGGCACCAAGGAGACCGACGCGCTCGATCCGCGCAATGTGGTCCAGCGGGTCGACGCGATCGTGCTCACCGGGGGCAGCGCCTACGGGCTCGACGCGGCGTCCGGGGTGATGGCCTGGCTGGAGGAGCGGGGGCGGGGTGTGCGGGTGGGACCCGACCCGTCGCATGTCGTGCCGGTGGTGCCCGCGGCCTGTGTCTTCGATCTGGGGCGCGGCGGCGACTTCCGGGCCCGTCCGGACGCCGCGACGGGCCGCGCGGCGGTGGAGGCGGCGGCCGCGAGCGCGCCGGGCGCCCTGGTGCCGCAGGGCTGTGTGGGGGCCGGCACGGGCGCCGCGACCGGCCGGCTCAAGGGCGGCATCGGCACGGCGAGCACGGTCCTCGAATCGGGGATCACGGTCGCCGCCCTGGTGGTCGCGAACGCGGCGGGATCGGTGCTGGATCCGGAGACGGGGGTGCTGTACGGAGAGTTGTACGACGGCCGGGTCACGTACCCGGAGAAGAAGGTGCACGAGGCCGCGCTGCGGCGGCTGGAGGAGTCCGGCGCGGGCCGTACGCCGCCGCCGCTGAACACGACGCTGGCGGTCGTCGCCACCGACGCCGAACTGACCAAGGCCCAGGCCCAGAAGCTGGCCGGTACCGCGCACGACGGCATCGCCCGCGCCGTCCGCCCGGTCCATCTGCTGCACGACGGCGACACGGTCTTCACCCTGGCCACCGGCGCCCGTCCGCTCGCCGCTCAGCCCCTCGCCCTCAACGAGCTGCTCGCCGCGGGCGCGGACCTGGTGACCCGGGCGATCGTCAGGGCGGTGCGCGCGGCCGAGCCGGTCGAAGGACCGGGTGGAGTGTGGCCGTCGTACGGGGAGTTGTACGGGCGGTCGTAGGGGGAGCGTGTCGCCGTCGGGCGCGGATTGTCGCGGTTCTGTCACGTCGTGGCCTTACGAGGTCTTGGGGGGAACCTCAGGGACTGTTTGCGCACTCTTTCTTGGCGCATGGGAACGGACCACGCACATCACACGAACCTGGAGCAGCCCGTGACAAGGCCGGACATTGCAGCGCGGCGCACACTCGGGGCCTGTGCCGCCCTGATGGTCGGCGCCCTCACCCTGACCGCCTGTGGCGGCGACGCCAACGCCTCGAACAAGGGCGGCGGCAAGGACTCCCCGAAGACCTCGACGGCGAAGATAGCGATCTCGGCGAAGGACGGCGCGACGGACGCGTCCGTCAACGCGACCGGGGTGAAGGTCAGCGACGGCACGCTGACCGATGTGAAGATGACCGTGTCGGGGTCGCAGCAGGCCGTGCCGGGGGCGATATCGGCGGACGGCCACAGCTGGAAGCCGAAGCAGCGCCTCGAACTCGGCACGAAGTACCAGATAGCCGCGCGGGCGAAGGACGCCGAGGGTCGCCCGGCGGCGGCCAACGCCATCTTCAGCACCGTCAGTTCGGCCAGCAGCTTCATCGGCACCTACACGCCGGACAACGGCAGCACGGTCGGTGTGGGCATGCCGGTGTCGTTCACCTTCAACAAGTCGATCAGCGACAAGAAGGCCGTGCAGTCGCACATCACGGTCAACTCCAGCAGCGGCCAGCAGGTGGTCGGGCACTGGTTCGGCGACCGGCGCCTGGACTTCCGGCCGCAGGAGTACTGGAAGGCCGGCTCCAAGGTCACGATGAAGATCGACCTGGACCATGTGCAGGGCGCCCAGGGCCTCTACGGCGTGCAGAAGAAGACCGTCTCCTTCACCGTCGGGCGCTCGCAGGTCTCCACGGTCGACGTCAACACGCAGACGATGACCGTGGTGCGCGACGGCCAGACGCTCAAGTCGGTGCCGATCTCCGCGGGCAGCCCGGAGCACACCACGTACAACGGGCAGATGGTGGTCTCCGAGAAGTTCACCCAGACCCGGATGAACGGCTCGACGGTCGGCTTCGGCGGGGAGTACGACATCCCGGACGTGCCGCACGCGATGCGCCTGACGTCCTCGGGCACCTTCATCCACGGCAACTACTGGTACAACAAGGGCAATCCGCCCTTCGGCCGGCAGGGCACCAGCCACGGCTGCGTCGGCCTCGCGGACGTGCAGGGCGCGCAGGGCGACACCTCGGCGAAGTGGTTCTTCGACAACACGCTCATCGGCGACGTGGTGATCGTGAAGAACTCCCCCGACACCACCGTGTCCCCGGACAACGGCCTCAATGGCTGGAACATGTCCTGGAGCGCCTGGACCGCCGGAAGTGCCGCCTGACCGACGGGTTTTGACGGGTTTTGGGGCCGCGCGGGAACTTCTCGCGCGGCTCGCGCGTTTTTCCGGTGTTCGTTTTCCCCATTCCCGGACATGATGTCCGATCGAGGGGCTACGGTATGCACCCACAAGGTGACATGCAGCAACGCCGGGAGATGCCTTGAGCGTTCCGTACGAGACGGCAGCGCCCGAACCAGCCGAGTCGCCCGAGTCGCCCGAGGAGCACCTCGCGCGGCTCCTCGGCCGCGCCCTGAACTCCTTCGAACTGCCCGACGAGGTGATCCGACGGCTCGACTGCGCGCTGGCGCACGACAGTTCGCTGCACTCCGCGCACCACAGCGCCGGGCTGCACCGGGAGACCTACCGGCACACCTGGCTGCTCGCCGACGGCTCGGCCCTCACGCTGTGGGAGCTGGCGCACAACGCCACCCCGGGCGGCGCCCCGGATCATGAGGTGTACACCGACGAGGAGGAGCTCCAGACGGCCACCTCGCGGCTCGGATTACCCCCGGACGCGCCCGAACTGGAGCTGCCCGCGCCGACCTGGCTGTGGGCGGTCCCCGCTCCCCGGCACATGTTCGCCTGCGGCGACTCCGCCGACCACGCCCGCCGGCTGCTGCGCCGCGCGGAGAACGCGGACCGTCCCGATGACCGCACGGCCGGCCTGCTGGCCACGGCGACGGCGCACGAGATCACCCAGGCCTTCGGCCGTCCGGGCCGGGCGGGCCGCTCGGGGCTGAGCTACGTGCTGTACGAACACGCGTTCCTGCTGCCGGACGACAGCGAGATCTCCCTGTGGGAGGTCGAGCACACGGCGACGCCGGACGGCCGCCATATGTGCGAGGTGTACCTGTCGGAGGACGCGGCCCGTTCCGCGATGGAGCGGCGCGCGGCGCGACAGGGCTGACGGGCGGACCGACAGGCGGACCCACGGCGGATCGCACTGCGGGGCAGGCGGCCCGGCCGGTCGGGTCGGGTCTGGTCGGTCAGCGGTGGCCGAGCTGTCGTATCAGCCCGGCGAAGGCGTCCTGTTCGGCCGGGGTCAGCTCCACCGACTCCCGCAGCGGTCCGGTCCGCTGGGCAGGGAGGAACGGCAGTCGGGCGGCCGCGAGTTCGCGAAGCGCCTGTGCTCGGAACCGGCGCAGCAGACGCAGCACGCCGATCGCCCAGACCACGCCGGCCAGGGTGAGGAAGACCGCGGCGACCAGCTGGAGAGTCGACAGATGCTCGGGCATACCCACCAGTACACACCACGGCGGGGCGCTTCGGACCCGGACCGTGACGTATCTCGCAGGTGCCGTGAACAACACACACCGAATCAAACGGACCAAAAGGGGCAAGTGTCGGGACGGTGAGCGAACGTCCGCCGTGACTGGGTCAGGTGCCGTCCTGTCGCTGCGGCATCCTCGTACGCATGACGACCGCCACCCCGGCACGGCTGCTCCAGTTGCTCTCCCTCCTCCAGACGCCCCGTGAGTGGCCCGGCGGCGAGCTGGCCGAGCGGCTCGCGGTGTCGCGTCGTACCGTGCGGCGGGACATCGACCGGCTGCGCGAGCTGGGTTATCCGGTGGAGGCGACGAAGGGTTCGGACGGCGGGTACCGGCTGGTCGCGGGCAAGGCGATGCCGCCGCTGGTGCTGGACGACGAGGAGGCCGTCGCCATCGCGGTCGGGCTGCGGGCCGGTGCGGGGCATGCGGTGGCGGGGGTGGACGAGGCGTCGGTACGGGCGCTCGCCAAGCTGGAGCAGGTCCTGCCGGCCCGGCTGCGGCACCGGGTGTCCACCTTGCAGGCGGCGACCACCCCGCTGGCCGTCGGGGACGGCGCGAGCATCCCCGCGGAGACGCTGACCCTGCTGGCCGGGGCCGTGGCGGGCCAAGAGCGGCTGCGGTTCGCCTATCGCGACAAGGAGGGCGGCGCGTCCCGCCGGCTGACCGAGCCGCATCGGCTGGTGTCGACGGGGCGGCGCTGGTACCTGGTCGCGTACGACCTCGATCGCGCGGACTGGCGCACGTTCCGGGTGGACCGGGTGAGCGAGCCGTTCGCCACCGGAGTCCGGTTCGGACAGCGGGAGTTGCCGACGGGCAGCGCGGCGGAGTATCTGCGGCGGTCGATCCATCAATGGCAGGAGGCGTACGCCTTCGAGGTACGGTTCGCCGCGTCGGCGGCGGAGGTCGCCGAGCGGCTCCCGGCGGCGCTCGGGACGCTCGCGGACGACGGCGAGGGCGGCTGCGTCCTGGCGGGCAGCACCGGTGATCCCGTGGAGTGGCTGACGGTGCGGCTGGCGCTGACGGGGTACGAGTTCGCCGTCCGGGGGCCCGATGAACTGCTGGTGTGCGCAAGGGAGTTGGGGGGACGGCTGAGCCGGGCCGGGGATGCTCAGGGCCCTCTCGGCAATCCCTAGCAGGCGCCGTCCCAGTCGAAGCCGCCCAGGGCCTTGAGGTTGCGCAGGGCCAGCGCCGCGGGGCCGTCCGGGCCGGCGGGCGGGGCGGCGGTGGCGGCCCAGGACTGCACGGCGACGCGTACGGCACTCCCGGCGACGGCGGCGGCGAAGCGCAGGTCGGGGGTGATCACGGGGACGGTGAGCGGGGGCTCGGCCGATTCCGCGCCGGGGGCCGGTTCCACGCAGGAGGCCGGTTCCACGCCGGGGGCCGGTTCCACGCCGGGGGCCGGTTCCACGCCGGGGGCCGGTTCCGCGCCGGGGGCCAATTCCACGCCGGGGACCGGTTCCGCACCGGGAGTCGGTTCCGGCCAGGCGGGCGCGGCGAGCGGCTCGGGGCCGGCTCCCGGCCGCCCGGCACCCGGACCGCCGCGGCCGGCTCCCGGCTCCCCGGCCCACGGCGTCCCGGCCGCCCCCGCCTCGCCGGTGCCCGCGGCCCCCGGCTCACCCCCGAGCGGCCCACCCCCGAACGGTTCACCCGCGAACGGCTCGTGCGCCGACGGCGAACTCGCGTAGGGCCCACCCCCGGTCAACCCACCCGCATACGGCTCCCCCGTCAACGGATCACCCTCGTACGGCTCCCCCACAGGCGTCTCCCCCGCAGCCGCCCCTTCCCCACCCGCGCCCGCTCCCTCCGCGCACGCCACTCCCCATCCCGGTGTCGCCAGCCGCCGCGCCAGGATCTCCGCCAGCGCCTCCTCCGATGTCTGGCCCACCTCGGCCCAGACCTTGCGCAGGGCGGGGCTGGTGTCGGTCAGGCGGATCAGGGTGCGGACCCATTCCCAGGAGGCCGCCGAGACCCCGGCGCCGGGGGTGAGGGTGCGCTCGACGGCGTGTTCCAGGGCCTGCGGGACGGTGAGGCGGGCCGGGGCGGTGCTGACCGCCTCGGCCCAGCGCTGGGCGCCCGCGGCGTAGAGGGGCGCGACCGCCTCCTCCTTGGTGGCGAAGTAGCGGTAGAAGGTGCGCGGTGCGATGCCCGCCCGCTGGGCGATGTCCTCGGCGCGGGTGGCCCGCAGCCCCTGGCGGACGAACAGGGCGGCCGCGGCCCGGGCGATCTCCATCCGGGTCTCGGCCTTGCGGCGCTCGGTGAGCGAGGGGGTCGGCGCGGCGCCGGAGGGTGACTGCGGGGTGGTGCCGGGGGTGGAGCGGGGGGTAGGACTGGGGGTGGTGCTCATCTCGGCAGGCTATGCCCGTGTGGCAGAATCTGCCATCCGGCGGTTCACCCCGGGGTTCAGGTACGGGGTGGGCCGCCCTTTGCCGTCTTCGCCGCGATCCCGCGTTCCATCTTCGCCGTGGTCCCGTTCCGGCTGCGCCGCGATCCCGTTGCGGCCTGGCCGCCGCGCCGATTCCCAGCGTCGCACGGCCCGGCCGCTCCCGCAGGTAAAGTCCGCGCGCAGGTCCGCACCGAGCCGCCAACCGCCGTGCAGGGAACGGACGGTGGGCCATTCCGCCCTCAAGGATCCGAAAGGGCGAGGGGGTTCGGGCCGGGTGGCGCGGAAACGCCGTTTCGAACCCGTGGGCGTGGTACCCGCGGGCCCGCCGGGGATTCCCCTTGACGACCGTCCGCGCGCACGGGGGCGCCACGGCGCAGGCGGCCCGTCCTCGTACCGGGGGACGTCTGGGCCACCGTCCCGTCCGGGGCAGAAAGAAGCCGGGCTCCGGCGCCCGGGGGGGGTGGGCGCCGAAGCCCGGCTCTGGGAAGTCCCGGCGCCGGGGGGGATGTGCGCAGGGACATGGCTCGCGTGGGGTCGGCCGCTGAAGCGTGGGGTCGGCCGGGTGCGGGTCGGTGTGTCGGCTGTGACGAGCTGGTTCGGCTGGTCTGCGGGTGACGCGATGTGGGGAGTGCGGCGTTCGCCGGGCCCCGCTGGCGGGCCCGGAGAGGTTGTTCCCTCGGGCCCGGCGGTTGAAGCGGCTCCGGAGCGCCATGTTTGCGCCGTCTTTCGCCACCCGGCGTACGCGGCCCCCCAGCTCCCCGGTCTCCCCGGATTCCTTACGCCGCCGCGTCGAACCCGGTGTCCCGCGCCAGCTTCTTCAGCTCCAGCAGGGCGTGCTTCTCGATCTGCCGGATGCGCTCGCGGGTCAGACCGTGCTCCTTGCCGACCTCGGTCAGGGTGCGCTCGCGGCCGTCCTCGATGCCGTACCGCATCTTGATGATGGAGGCCGTGCGCTGGTCCAGGCGGCCGATCAGGTCGTCCAGTTCCTCGCTGCGCAGCAGGGTCATCACGGACTGCTCGGGGCTGACCGCGGAGGTGTCCTCCAGCAGGTCGCCGAACTGGGTCTCGCCCTGGTCGTCCACCGACATGTTCAGCGAGACCGGGTCGCGGGCCCAGTCGAGGACGTCGGTGACGCGCTCCGGCGTGGAGCCCAGCTCCGCCGCGATCTCCGTGGGCTCCGGCTCCCGGCCGTGCTCGCGGTTGAACTCGCGCTGCACCCGGCGGATGCGGCCCAGCTCCTCCACCAGGTGGACGGGGAGGCGGATGGTGCGCGACTGGTCGGCGATGGAGCGGGTGATGGCCTGGCGGATCCACCAGGTGGCGTACGTGGAGAACTTGAAGCCCTTGCGGTAGTCGAACTTCTCGACGGCGCGCACCAGGCCCGCGTTGCCCTCCTGGACGAGGTCGAGCAGGGGCAGACCACTGCGCGGGTAGCGCCGGGCGACCGCGACGACCAGGCGGAGGTTGGAGCGGATGAAGACGTCCTTGGCCCGCTCACCCGCGGCGACCAGGGACTCCAGCTCCTCACGAGTGGCGTCCGAGGTGGTGTCCTCGAACCCGTCGAGAACCTGTCGCGCGAACACACCCGCCTCGATGGTCTGGGACAGCTCGACCTCCTTGGCGGCGTCGAGCAGCGGTGTGCGCGCTATCTCGTCGAGGTACATGCCGACCAGGTCGCGGTCCGCGATCTCGCCGCCATGAGCGCGAACACTGCTTGCCGAGTCGGCCGTCTCGCCGGAGGCGGCGGACTTACGACGGGCGACGGCACGGGTTGCCATGCGTGCTCCCTTGCGATGGTGGGCTGGCGGGTGGTCCTGCTGAACGCTCGGCTCTCCGGGGTGTCCTCGCGGACTCTCCTCTGAGTGCCCTGCATCCGATGGAAACAACGACTGGAATCAGGACAGAATTCCCAACCCGCCCCTCAATTTTTCTGATCATGCAGTACCCTGTTCCGCCGCTTGGGCGGCGAGATGCCGTCCAAGCCCACAGAGGCGCAGGTCAGACCATGAGTCGAGGGGGATCACGCTGCCCTCACCCGGCCGCTCTCCCACCCGGAAGACGGCCCGCGTCGCCCGATGGTTGCCACGCGGACCCTCCCGGAGCCCTTGGCCGCTACCCGAACTGCACCGACCGCTTCGCCAGCCCCATCCAGAACCCGTCGATCACCGACTTCTGCGCGTCCAGCTCGCCGGCCGCCTCGGCCGCGCCCATGGTGACGAAGAGCGGGGCGAAGTGCTCGGTGCGCGGATGGGCGTAGCGGCCGGCCGGTGCCTTGCCCAGGAAGTCGAGCAGGGCGTCCCAATCGCGGTCCGCGAGGGCCCGCCGGCCCCAGTCGTCGAACTCGGCGGACCAGCTCGGCACGCCTCCGCCCGGGTGGCGCAGCGCGGCGAGGTTGTGGGTGAAGAAGCCGGAGCCGATGATCAGCACGCCCTCGTCGCGCAGCGGGGCGAGCCTGCGGCCGATCTCCATGAGCCGCACCGGGTCGAGGGTGGGCATGGAGACCTGGAGGACCGGGATGTCGGCGTCCGGGTACATCTCGACGAGCGGGACGTAGGCGCCGTGGTCCAGGCCGCGGTCGGGGATGTCCTGGACGGGCGTGCCGGGGGCGCGCAGCAGCTTGCGGACCGACTCGGCCAGCTCCGGCGCGCCGGGGGCGTCGTACCGGACCCGGTAGTAGTGCTCGGGGAAGCCCCAGAAGTCGTAGACCAGCGGGACGGTCTCGGTCGCGCCGAGGGCGAGCGGGGCCTCCTCCCAGTGGGCGGAGAGCATGAGGACGGCCTTGGGGCGGGGCAGCGTCGCGGCCCAGGCGGCGAGCTGGCCGGGCCACACCGGGTCGTCGGCGAGCGGCGGGGCGCCGTGGCTGAGGTAGAGGGCGGGCATGCGCTTCCCGGCGGTGCGCTCCGTGGCGGCGACGGACATGACGGCGACTCCCTCTCGTCCCGGTGCGGCCGGACGCATCCGGCCAGATGCTTTAACTCTCAAGCTCTACCGAAACACCGTACGCTCAACTAGTTCAAGTTTCAAAAAGACCTTTCGTAAAGTGGACCCATGAACACGGCACCGGAAACCGCCGCACCGCACCGCTGGCTCACCCCCGAGGAACAGCGCGTCTGGCGCGCGTACCTGCACGCCACCACCCTGCTGGAGGACCACCTCGACCGGCAGCTGCAACGCGACGCGGGCATGCCGCACATCTACTACGGCCTGCTCGTCACGCTCGCCGAGGCACCCAAGCGCCGGCTGCGGATGACCGAACTGGCGATGAAGGCGAAGATCACCCGCTCCCGGCTCTCGCACGCGATCGCCCGGCTGGAGAAGAACGGCTGGGTGCGCCGCGAGAACTGCCCCTCCGACAAGCGCGGTCAGTTCGCGGTGCTCACCGAGGAGGGCGCGGCCGTGCTCGGCCGTACCGCCCCGGGCCATGTGACCGCCGTACGCCAGGCCCTGTTCGACCGGCTCAGCCCGGAACAGCAGAAGGCCCTCGGCGAGATCATGGAGATCGTCGCCGAGGGCCTGCAGCCGGACGAGGAGGGTGCGGACCTCCCCTGGCTCCGCTAACTCACCTGGCTCATCGGGTACCCGAAGGTCAGTGGGCCACCACCGGCACCGGCACCTCGTCCTCGGCGGCCGCGCCGGAGGCCACCTGGGTGGTGCCCGGACGGCCGGCGTTGACGAAGGTGAAGGCGATCAGCGCGGCGACGGCCAGGATGCCGACGGCGAAGGCGATCGCCGTGCTGTAGCCGTGCACCATGCTCTGCAGGCCCACCAGCTGCTGCTGCGGCTTGGTGGTGGCACCGGCGATGTGGTCCTTGAGGTACGAGGTCTTCGCGGACGCGGCGATGGTGTTCAGCAGCGCCGTGCCGATCGCGCCGCCCACCTGCTGCGAGGTGTTGACCATCGCGGAGGCCACACCGGCGTCCCGGGGCTCGACGCCCGTGGTGGCCAGGGACATGGCCGGCATGAACGCGGTACCCATGCCGAGGCCCAGCAGCACCATCGCGGGCAGCAGCAGGGTGGTGTACGACGAACCGATCTCCAGCTGGGTCAGCAGCAGCATGCCGAGACCCGCGACCAGGAAGCCGGGACCCATCAGGAACCGGGCCCGCACCCGGGTCATCAGCCGGGCGCCGATCTGGGTGGAGCCGGTGATCATGCCGGCCACCATCGGCAGGAAGGCGAAGCCGGTCTTGACCGGGGAGTAGCCCTGCACGATCTGGAGGTAGTACGTCAGGAAGAGGAACAGGCCGAACATGCCGATGATGGCGAGGCCGAGCGAGAGGTAGATGCCACCGCGGTTGCGGTCGCGGACCACGCGCAGCGGCAGCAGCGGGGCCTTGACCCGGGACTCGACCAGCACGAACGACAGCAGCAGCACCGCGGACGCCACGAACATCGAGATGGTCAGGGCGTCGCTCCAGCCGTTGGACTCGGCGCGCGTGAAGCCGTACACCAGCGCGACCAGGCCGAGGGTGGACAGCAGGACGCCGGGGATGTCGAGCGGGGCGCGGTTGCGGCCGCCCTCCGGCTCGCGGATGACCAGGGTGGCGCCGAGCGCGGCGACGACGGCGAACGGCACGTTCACGAAGAACGTCCAGCGCCAGTCCAGGTACTCGGTGAGGAAGCCGCCGAGGATCAGGCCGACCGCGCCGCCACCCCCCGCGATGGCGCCGTAGATGCCGAACGCCTTGGCGCGCTCCTTGGCGTCCGTGAACATCACGGCCAGCAGGGACAGCGCGGCGGGCGCGAGCAGCGCGCCGAAGACGCCCTGGAGGGCGCGGGCGCCGAACATCATCGGGCCCGAGACGGCGAGACCGCCGAGCGCGGAGGCCAGCGCGAAGCCGATCAGACCGGTGAGGAAGGCGCGCCGGCGGCCCCACTTGTCGGCGATCCGGCCGCCGAACAGCAGCAGACCGCCGAAGGCGAGGGCGTAGGCCGTGACGACCCACTGCCGGTTGCCGTCGGATATGCCGAGGTCCTTCTGGGCCGAGGGCAGGGCGATGTTCACGATGGTCGAGTCGAGGACGACCATCAGCTGGGCGAGCGCGATGAAGACGAGCGCTTTCCAGCGGTTGGCATCGCCGGATGGCGCGGCGATGCGGGGAGCCTTGAGGGCTTCGGACATGGGGGTACCCACTTCGGGACTTCGGGAGTTCACGAGTGCGGAGCTTCGTGACCAGGTGACGGAAAAATGACGAGAAAACGACAGTGAACGGAATGCGTCAGGAAAACGGACGACAACGGCTGGAGTGAGGGATACGGACTATGCGGCCGTACCGCACTGGCGGAGTTCCCCGACGGTGACGGCGGTGCCCGGCAGCACGGAGCGCGCGGGGGCCCGCAGGCCGTCGAGGAGAAGCTGGAGGTGGCGGTGGACGAACCGGTCGCCCTGCGGGCAGCCGGTGCCGGCCGGGGGCCGGCTCAGCTGGGCCACCGCGATCATCAGGTCGCCCACCCCGACGTCGGACCGCAGCTGACCGGCCGTCACGGCCCGGCCCATGACCTCCCCCACGAGGCTCTCGACGCGCTCGCGGGAGGCCTCCAGGTCGGGGTGGTGCCGGTCGAAGGTGCTGGAGACCATCGGGCACAGCGCGCTGATCCGCTCGTCGGCGCAGGCGTGCACGAAGTGCTCCAGCGCGGCGAAGGCGTCCCCGGTCTCCGCGAGGGCCCCTTCGGCCGCCTCGGCCGTACGGTCCATCACGGAGCAGACGACCTCGCGGACGAGGGCGTCGCGGTCGGGGAAGTTGCGGTACAGCGTGGCATTGCCGACGCCGGCCCGGCGGGCGATCTCGTCCAGCGGCACGTCCGGGCCGTGCTCGGTGAACATCTCCCGGGCGGCGGTGACGATCCGCTCCCGGTTGCGCAGGGCGTCGGCGCGGGGCCGGGTCACCTTGCGCGGCGCGGGGTGGGTGGCGGTCGTCACTGCGTGCTCCTCGGTCGGTTCGGTCGATGCGATGTCATTGCGGTGTCGGTGCGATACCGGTGGGCCCTGATGATCCGGGGACCGGGTCCCCGTTTCGGGCGGACACAGTTCCAAACGGGGAGAGGGTCCCCACTTATTTCCCGTCCGCGGAAGAAGAGCCTGTGAACTGGGCCACATGCGCCGGGGACCCGAATTCACCCTCCCGCCCCCGCAGTTCCCACGTTCGGACCCGCCCTTCCCACGATCGGTCTCGCCCAGCGCGCGCCCGCCACGGCCCCGGCACAGGGTGATCGCAAGGGCGCAGCCAGGAGTCCGGCGGCTGCCGTGGAGCGAAGGGTCCGTGCATGCAGCCGCAGCCGCAGTCGCCCCGCCGCATATCCCCCGACCAGGACCCCAGCGGTATATCCGCGCGCCGCATACCCTCGCGCCGGATGGCGCTCGCCGCGGTGACCGCGCTGACCCTCGCGATCACCACCTCCGCCGGGACCGCCCGCCTCTCGGCGCCCTCCACCGCCGGGCCGACCGGACTCGCCCGCACCGCCGCCCTCTCCCCCTGCATGATCCACGGCGGCCCCGACGTGCAGATGACCGAGGGCGTGCCCACCCCGCACGGCTACGCCCGCTCCACCGGCACCGTGCACGCCCTGACCCTGATGGTCGACTTCTCCGACGCGCCCGGCGAGGGCAGCGCGATGGACCGCTTCCACGAGTTCTTCCCGCGCACCCAGGACTGGTTCCGCACCTCGTCGTACGGCCGCCTCGACTACCGGCCCGAGACACCGGTGACCGACTGGCTGCGGATGCCGAAGCCGTTCAAGGCGTACGGCATAGAGCGCGGCGCGCCCTTCGACCCCGGGTACCGGCAGCTGGTCCAGGACATCGTGACCGCGGCCGACCCCAAGGTCGACTTCCGCTCGTACGACCTGCTGAACATATTGGTCACTCCGAACGCGGGTCCGTCCGCGCTGGACACGGTGCTGTCGGTGACCTTCGCGGGGAACGCGGACGCGCCGGTGGCCGACGGGGTGCCGGTCGCCAACGCCTCCTTCATCTACTCCCGCCAGGACGACGGCTCCGGCTCCTTCCCGCACACCGGCTACCGGGTGCTGCCGCACGAGAACGGCCACACCTTCGGCCTGCCCGACCTGTACACCCAGGACGGCGGGGGCACGGTCGGGCACTGGGACATCATGAGCGAGGACTGGGGCGCCAACAACGACATGCTCGCCTGGGACAAATGGAAACTGGGCTGGCTGGACGGCTCCCAGGTGGGCTGCGCGGCGAAGGGCGGCAGCGTCGAGTACTCCCTGACCCCGCTGTACAGGTCGGGCGGCGGCAAGCTGGTGATCATCCCGGTGAACGGCCACTCGGCGTACGCCCTGGAGGTCCGCGCGCAGGGCGGCAACGACGAGGCGATCTGCTGCCCCGGCGTCCTCATCTACAAGGTGGACGCCACCGTCGACACCGGCCGGGGCCCCATCACCGTCTACGACGCCCACCGCGACAGCGGCGGCTGCACCCGCAGCCCCAATGTCCAGGCCGAACTCTCCGACGCCCCCTTCACCCCGGGCCAGACCTTCAAGGACCCCCGGCACGGGATCGTGGTGCGGGTGGCGGGGGAGGACGACGGGACGTACCGGGTGCGGGTGACGCGGACGTGACCCTGTTCCCCGGGCCCGTGCCCGCGCTGTAGGGTCCAGCGGCTCGCACGCGGCGGGCCGGAGCAGGAGGACCCCATGGCGTTCGCCGACTACCAGAACGAGATCTACCTCGACGGCCTGCGCGGGGTGACACCGCGGCTGCCGATGACCTTCGCCGAGCTGGAGCCGCCCGCGCTGGCCGCGCTGCCGCCCTCGGTGCGGTCGTACGTCGCGGGCGGCGCCGGGGACGAGCACACCCAGCGGGCCAACGTCACCGCGTTCGAGGAGTGGGGGCTCATCCCGCGCATGCTGGTGGGGGCGAAGGACCGCGATCTGTCCGTCGACCTGTTCGGGATGCGGCTGCCCTCCCCGCTGTTCATGGCCCCGGTCGGGGTGATCGGCCTGTGCGCGCAGGACGGGCACGGCGATCTGGCCACCGCCCGCGCCGCCGCCCGTACCGGTGTGCCGATGATCGCCTCCACCCTGACGGTGGATCCGATGGAGGAGGTGGCCGCGGAGTTCGGCGACACCCCGGGCTTCTTCCAGCTCTACACGCCCACCGACCGGGAGTTGGCGGAGAGCCTGGTGCACCGGGCCGAGGCGGCCGGGTTCAAGGGCATCGTGGTCACCCTGGACACCTGGATCACCGGCTGGCGCCCGCGCGATCTGGCCGCGAGCAACTTCCCCCAGCTGCGCGGGCACTGCCTGGCCAACTACACCGGCGACCCCGTGTTCCGCTCCCGTCTCGCCAAGTCCCCCGAGGACGACCCCTCGGCCGCCGTCCTGCACTGGGCGCTGACCTTCGGCAACCCGCTCACCTGGGACGACCTGCCCTGGCTGCGCTCGCTCACCGATCTGCCGCTGATCCTCAAGGGCATCTGCCACCCGGACGACGCCCGCCGCGCCGGGGACGCGGGCGTCGACGGCATCTACTGCTCCAACCACGGCGGCCGCCAGGCCAACGGCGGGCTGCCCGCCCTGCACTGCCTGCCCGGTGTGGTCGAGGCCGCCGGTGAGCTGCCCGTCCTCTTCGACTCCGGGGTCCGCTCCGGCTCCGACGTCGTCAAGGCGCTCGCCCTGGGCGCCCGGGCCGTCGGCATCGGCCGCCCCTACGCCTACGGCCTCGCCCTGGACGGCGCCGACGGCATCGTGCACGTCCTGCGCACCCTGCTCGCCGAGGCCGACCTGCTGATGGCCGTCGACGGCTACCCCACCCTGGCCGACCTCACCCCCGACGCCCTGCGCCGGCTCCGCTGAACCCCTGCCATCAGGCCGTACGCACTGGCCGTACGCGCCGCCGCCCCGCCGCACGAGGTGCGCGGCGGGGCGGACGTCCGGCGAACCGGGCGGACGGCTACTTCCCTTCGCGGGGCATGATCACCGCCGACAGCACGGCGGGCACGGCCCCGATGAGCAGCATGACCGCGGGCCAGTCGGTGGCCGAGAGGATCCCGGGGATGATCAGCGGGGTGAGGAAGGCGCCCGCGAACACCATGGTGTTCTCCAGCCCGAGGGCGGTACCGGAGCGCTCCTTGCCCGCCATGATGGCGATCTCGGCGTAGTGCACCCCGTGCCAGCCGCAGGACAGCAGACCGGCCACCACCATCAGCGCCGCCGCGATCCAGGCGGGCCCGGACTGGCAGAGCGCGAGGCCGACGAAGCAGGCGGCGATGATCCAGCTGTAGGCGATGACGAGGGTACGGCGGTGCCGGCCGCCCCTGCTGTCCGTCCAGCGGCCGCTCCACACCCGGGAGACCGCGCCCAGGGCCTGGACGACGAAGAGCAGACCGGAGATGGCGGTGATGCCGACCCCGTGCACCTTGTGCAGATAGATCGCGGCGAACGACAGGACGGTGAACTGCGGGAAGTCCAGCAGGAAGGCGCTGAGCGAGATCCGCCAGATCTTCCAGCGGCGCAGCGGGCTGACGGTGGTGTTCCGATGTCCGGCGGCGGGCAGCGGCGGCTCGTCCAGCCAGCGGACGATGATGACGGTGGCGACCAGCGCGAAGGCGGTCAGGAAGCCGTAGACACCCCGGAAGCCGACGCTCATGGCGAGGGCGGGCAGCGCGAGCGCGCCGATGGCGCCGCCGAGGGGGACGGCCGCCACCCGCAGGCTGATGGCGAAGCCGTGGTTGCCGGGCGGGAACCAGCCGAGGACCGCCCGGCCTGAGGCGCTGTTGACGCAGCCGCCGAGGGCGCCGGCCAGCAGCAGGACGGCGGACAGCAGCCAGGAGGGCGGGGTGTGGCCGCCGGTGGGCACGAGGAAGGCGGTGGCCGCCGCGAGGCACGCGGTGGTCCCGGCCAGCCCGGTGATCAGCACCATCCGCTCGCCGAAGCGGTCGGTGAGCAGCCCCCAGATGATCTCGGTGACGGCCGCTCCGCAGGTCAACGCGGCAAGGACGAGGCCGAGTTGGCCGGTGGAGTAGTGGTAGTCGCTCTGCAGGACCGCGCTGGCCATGGGGATGCCCTGGAAGGCCGCGCTGAAGGCCGCCTGCGCGACGATTCCGATGCCGAGGATCCCCCACTTGTAGCGGGGCGAATGGGTCCTGCCCGACCTGCCGACGGGCAGGGGGGTCGCCGCGGGGGCGACGGGTGACGTGGTGAGCTGCTGAGACATGGTCCTGAAGGGCTTTCTGCTCGGGGGGTGGCGCCGGCTGCGGGTGCGGGGACCGGGGTCGGTCAGGAGGCGGGGACCGGGGCGCCCTCCAGGGCGAGGCCGGTGTCCGGGAGTTCACCGGGCAGCAGGGCCTCGGTGCGCTTCTCCCGGATCACCAGGAGGGTGCAGCCGCGGGGGCTGCTGACCCGGTGCACGCTGCCGGGCTTCTCCAGCACCAGGCAGCCGGGGCCGTACACATCGCCGTTGTCGTTGTGCAGTTCGCCGTCCACGACCACGATCAGCTCGTAGCCGAGGTGGCGGTGGAGGTCGCCGTGCGCACCGGCGCCGAAGCGGGCCAGGTAGGACTCCGCGCCGTCGGGGCCGGTCTCCTCGGCGGTGTACAGCCAGTGCACGTCGACCGCCTGGCGTCCGGGCTGGACGTACGCCTGCCAGGTCAGCCGGTCCAGGTTCGCGGTGTCGAGGAGTTCGCGTATGACGAGGACGTCCCGGTGCGCGGGGCTGGTCACGGACATGGGGGTGCCTTTCGGGTCGGCGGGGCCGGGGCCGGGCGCGGGGTCGGTCGCGGTGGCGCGCAGTCGTGCGCTCACCTCGGAGCGGCGGATCTTGCCGGACGTCGTACGGGGCAGCGCGTCGGTGAAGGAGGCGCTGTGGACGCGCAGGGCGCGGGTGACATGCAGGTCGACATGGGCGAGGAGTTCCGTCTCCGTGGCCCGGGTGCCGGCTTCGAGTTCGAGCACGGCGTGCGCGGCGAGGTTCAGCGTGGGGTGCGGCACCGGCACCACGGCGGCCGCGCGGACGGCGGGGTGGGTGCGCAGGATCGCCTCCAGTTCGTACGGCGAGACGCGGTGCCCGCCCGATTTGAAGACGTCGTCGCGGCGGCCCAGCAGCCGTACGTATCCGTCGGACGCGAGGACCGCGGAGTCCCCGGTGGCGTACCGGTCGGCGGTGAGGACCTGGCCGGTGCGCCCGGGGTCGCCGTCGTAGCCGGTCATCATGCCGACGGGCCGGTCGGCGAGTTCCACGTACAGCTGCTCGTCGCGGACGGTCAGGTCCCAGCCGGGCAGCGGCTTGCCCAGCCAGCCGGGCTTGCGAGGCAGTCCGGGCGTGGTGCCGACCAGGGCGGTCGTCTCGGTCTGGCCGTAGCCCTCGCGGACGGTCACGCCCCATTCGGCCTCGATGGCCTCCGCCACGTGCAGGGCGAGCGGCTCACCCGCGGTGGTGGCCTCGCGCAGCCGCGGCCGGGCGGTCGCCGCGTGCGCGGCGAGCCGGGTCCACTGGGCGGGCGGGGCGCAGACGCTGGTGATGCCGCGCTCCCCCAGCAGCCGCGGCAGCCGGCCGGACTCGACGATCTCGACGGGCGGGACGACGAGGGTCGCCTCGGCGGTGAAGGGGACGAAGAAGCTGGACCAGGAGTGCTTGGCCCAGCCGGGCTCGGAGATGTTCACATGCCGGTCGCCGGGCAGCAGTCCGTTGAAGTACAGGGAGGACAGATGCCCCACCGGGTAGGAGGCGTGGGTGTGGACGACGAGTTTGGGCGCCGAGGTGGTGCCGGAGGTGAAGTAGGCGAAGGCCGTGTCCGAGGCGGGGGTCGGCCCGGTCGGCAGATAGGACGTCGCGGACTGGTACGAGTCGTCGTACGGCTGCCAGCCCTCGACCGGCGCGCCGACCGCGATCCGGGTCATGGACGCGTCCGGGTCGAGATCGAGATCGAGGTCGAGGTCGAGGCGGTCGAAGAGCGGGGCGAGTTCGCTGCGGCAGATCACATGGCGGACCCGGCCCCGGCCGATCCGGTCGGCGGCCTCGCTGCGGGTCAGCGAGGTGTAGGTGGGGATGGCCACCGCCCCGGTCTTCAGACAGGCCAGCAGGGTCTCCCACAGCTCCACCTGCGTACCGAGCACGATGAGCACCCGGTCGCCGCGCGAAATACCAATGTGGGTCAGCCAGTTGGCGAGCTGGTCGGAGCGGGTGGCGAGGTCCTGGTAGGAGATCCGCTGGTCCCGGCCGTCGGGGCCGATCAGTTCGAGGGCGGTGCGCGGGTTGTCCCGGGCGATGACGTCGAACCACTCCAGCGCCCAGTTGAAGTGCGTGAGGCGGGGCCAGCGGAAGGCCCGGTGGGCGGCCTCGTGGTCGGCGCGCAGTTCCAGGAGCAGATCGCGGCCGCGCCGGAAGGCGGCGTGGGCGGGGGTGCGGCGCAGCGTGGCGTGGGCCGCGGCGCGGTCGTCTCGGGCGGTCATCGTCGGGTTCCTTCCAGCGTGCGGTGGGCGGCCGGCCGCGGGAGCGCGATGAGGGCGTCCTGGGCGATGGCGTCGGCGTCCCGGGTGAAGTCGGTCCAGGGGCCGGGCCGGGCGGAGCCGACCTGCATGAACCAGCGCTGCCCCTCGGAGGGGATGCCGAGGACGTACACGCCCTCCGCCGCCGCGCCGGTCGCGGTCACGGGCCGGTACGGGCTCGCCGTCGTCGTGACTCCCCCGGCGACCCGGCCGCCCTCGCCCTGCTCGTTGGCCCAGGGCGTCCACAGGCCGGTGTCGAGCAGCTGCCGGGTCAGCGGTGCGGTGTCGCGGCCGAGGTCCGGGGCCGGGATCCGGGCGTCGACGAGCACCTCGCAGTGCTCCAGGGATCCCTCGACCTGCGGGGAGCGGACGGTGAAGCGGCCGCTCGCCTCGTCCGGGGCGAACTCGACCGAGGGTCCGGCCACCCGCAGGACGCCCGCTTCGAGCAGCGCCCGGGTCTGCCGCAGCCGCTGCGCCGGGGGGCCCGCGGCCAGGAAGGAGCTGAGCGGGGCGAGCCGGCCCAGGAAGTCGTCGCGGTGCGAGGCGGCGGTGAGGCCGTCGAAGTCGACCGCGGCCCGGATGGTTCCGCGTACGTCGCGCAGCACGTCCAGGGCCGCCTTGCGGGGGCCGTCGAGGTTGCCCTGTCCGGCGTGCGCGAGGTCCTCGTCGATCAACTCGCCGATGGCTGCGGTGAATTCGGCGGGGCTCTCGAAGGTGCGGCCGGCGAAGGGGCGGGCCAGCGCGTCGATGTCCAGGGGGGCCGGGCCGTCGATGCCGAGTTCGGCGGCGGCGGTGCGGACGATCTTCTCCGCGCCGTCGGCTCCCGCGTTCTCGACAAGGGCGGCCGTGCGTATCAGGAACTCCCGTTCCCGGTCGGCGCCGAGTCTGGCGCGCACGGCGGTGGCGTAGTGGACGAGCTGCATCTCGGCGTGCAGCCAGGGCCAGATCTGGAGCCGGAAGTCGAGGGGGGCGCCGTCGGCGCGCAGGGCGGCGATCCGCTCGGGGGTGAACAGCTTGGCCGTGTAACGCCACAGCGGGCCCTTCTGGTTGAGGCCGCGGGCGGGCAGTGGCACTCCGGACCGTGAGCCCGCCACCAGGACCGGTTCGAGGCCGGAGGGCAGATACCGCAGCACCTTGCCCGGACCCTCGCTGAACTGGCCGCCGCGGCTGGTGGTCAGCGCCGCGACGATGTCGTAGAACGTGAGGCCCATCCCGAGGACCGCGACACGGGCTCCCGGTGCGATGTGCTCCAGCGGCATGTCGGCCGCGCTGTCGCCGCGGATGTACGTCAGTTCCGGGCGGTCGGCGGCGAAGTCGGCGAACCGGCTCTGGTCGGCGGTGAGTTCGGTCAGGGGGTGGCCGGTGGCCAGGACGACCCGGTCGGCGTGCAGCAGTTCACCGTCCGCGCAGCGTAACTGCCAGGCGCCGGACGCCCGTTGCAGGGCGACGACATGACCCTCGTACCGCCGCAGGGTCGCGCGCTCCGGCAGGGAGTCCTGGACCGCCCGGAGGAAGAACTGGAGGTAGCGGCCGTACAGCGCCCGGGGGGCGTAGGCATTGGGGCCGGGGTAGACCAGGTCTTCGGCTCCGGCCCACCACTGGCCGAGCGAGGGTCCCGCGCCCGCTCGGGCGGGGCCGCCGTCGGAGGGACCGGAGAACATGGTCACCTCGCCGCAGGCGGTGTTCATCAGGAAGGCCGGGTTCTGGTCGGTGCGCCAGATACGGCCCGCGCCGACCTGGTCCTTGTCGATCAGCGTGATCTCCACGGCCCGCTCCGGCGTCTCCTCGCGCAGCCGGGCCACCAGGCGCTCCACGACGGCGAGCCCGCGCGGGCCCGAGCCGACGACCGCGATGCGGTGGGCGACGGCGCTTTCGGCGACGCCCTCGGCAGCGCTGCCGTCGTTGCTACCGGCGCTGCTGTCGATGGCTTCGTCGCCGCGGGTGGCGAGGGCCTCGGCGGCTTCCTCGCGGCGGATGGCGAGGGCCTCGGCGCGCTTGCGGGCCAGGGCGGCCGCCGCCCGGTCGTGGGCGTCGGCGGTGTAGCGCAGCATGCCCAGGAGCCGGCCCGAGGTGACGGCGTGCCGGGTGCCCCCGGCGACCGGCAGCGGCATGGCGCCCGTACCGGACCAGACCAGCCGGCCGTCGTCGCCGATCGCACCGCGGGCCACCCCCGCGTTGTCCCGGTGCAGGCAGAACGGCACGTCGAGGGCGCCGGACGCGAAGGCCGCGCGCAGGCCCGCGCCGATGTCGGTGCCGTGGTCGAGGACCGAGGTGATGAGCCGTAGCGCCTCGCTGTAGATCCTCTCGTAGTCGACCTGGCGGGCCCACGGCAGCGGGCAGTCGTCCTGGAGCGCCTGCCGGGACACGCGTGCCGCCCGTTCCAGGGCCGCGATGTTCTCGGGGACGGTGGGGATCCGGTGCGCCTCGGCGACGGTCTTGACGATCAGCCGCTGGGCGCCGCCGCGGACGGCGATCTGCGCCGACGAGTCCAGGAGCAGCTCGGCCCCGGCCTCGGTGGCGGGGTAGACGCCCATGTAGGTGTAGAGCACGACGTGTCGCGCGACGCTGGAGGGCAGGAAGAGTTCCGCGAGGTGGTGCAGGGCCGCCAGCGCCTCGATGTCCTGCACCGCGTTGGTCTGCTGGGCGTACGACAGCGATACGGAGGTCACCCCGTTGCGGGCGAAGAACATCGCCTCCAGGACGCTGATCGCCACCAGCAGCGACGGCGGGCACATCTGCCCGAGCAGGCAGCCGCCGAAGGTCTCCAGATGGGCGCGCATCCCGTGGTCGTCCGCCTGCTCGGCGAGCTGCTGGGTCGCGTCGGTCCAGGCGGGGACCGCCTCGGCCAGCGGGAGCCGGGAGTAGGGCAGGCAGTACGAGACCGGGCCGCCCTCGGAGGCGGAGAGGCCCGCCTCGATCATCGCCTCGAAGATATGGGCGGGCCGCGCGGAGCCGTGCCGGACCTGGACGGGGATGCCGTCGGCGGCCCGGGCGACCTCGGCGGTGACCCGCGGTCCGTGGTTGACGAGGGGGAAGCCGTTCAGCGCGCGGCCCTCGGCGAGGGCGGCCTGCGCGCCGGCCATGTCCTCGACCCGGGTGTAGGAGTCGATGGTGAGCGTGCCGAGCGTCCGCGCACGGGCCGCCGTGACGGCCGCGAGGCCCTCGGCCATGCTCTTCGGGTCCGACATGCCCATCCGGGGCTGTACGACCAACTGCCCGGCCTGCGCGGCGCGTTCGACGTAGGTCTGCATGTCGGGGCTGCCCTGGCCGTATACGTCTGGGCGGCTCTGGCGGCGGTTCGCGCTCATGCGGCCGCCCCCGCGATCTCGGGGCGGTGCCCGGTCATCCGCTGGAGCTCGCTGCCGAACTCGGCCGGGTCGGCGCCGTCCGTGAACACCGCGTCGAAGCCCGCGGCGACCAGTTCGTCGGCGAGGTGCGGCTGGTCGGCTCCCTGGATGCCGAGCTTTCCGCCGATCATCACGGGAACGGCGGACAGGGTCGCGTCACTGTCTTCTCGCAGCTTCCTGATCAGCCGGCGGCCGTCGATGTGGCCGTGGCCGTTCACCGAGGAGATGACCACGGCGTCGGGCCGCTGTGCGCGGATCGCCTCGATGATCTCGGCGTCGGGCACGCACGGGCCGAGGTTGGACACCTCGTACCCGCGCTCTTCGAGCAGCAGCTGGAGGAAGACCAGGTTCCAGGTGTGGGAGTCGGAGGAGACCGTCGAGAGCAGTACACGGGTGGCTCTGGACTGGATGGGTGACACGGGAGAGACCTCCTGTCGATGTGTCGCGGCCTGCCGCGACACATCGAAGATCCCGCCTTCCGGCTCCATGTCCCAGACCGATTCGGAGGTCCTGAACCGCTGTTCACGGATGCCGTACGGCCCACGGTTCCGCGGGGAGAAGCAACTACGCTTGCTCTACGTTCAGTTCGGGGACCGGCGCTCCGTCCGGGACCCGGCGCCCGCAGACGACGACCCCGGTGACCACCAGGAGCCCGCCGACGCACTGGAGGAGGGTCAGCGCCTGACCGAGCCACACATAGGCGATGACACTGGTGGCGACGATCTCGAAGGTGCCCAGCATGCTCACACGCGTCGGGCCGAGAGAACGTACGGCGGTGAGCACCAGCGCGAACGGCACGGCCATCCCGAGGACCCCGATCAGCACCAGCGGCACCAGCGCCCGCGGCTCCCACGCCCCGCTCTCGATGCGCCACGGCGGCTGGACGCAGCTCCACGCGACGGCCGCGACCAGCGATCCGTACATCGTGGAGGTGGCGGTGGGCACGGCGTCGCCGATGCCGCGCCCGCACACCAGGTACAGGATGTACGCGGCGGCGGTGGCCAGCCCGAAGACGAGCCCCACGGGATCGAGATGCCCCAGCGAGGCACCCCCGACGCCGACCATCAGGACGACCCCGCCGAGCGTGAGCGGCAGCGCCACCAGCACGCTCAGGGCCGGGCGCCGGCGCTGTCGTACGGCATCCGCTGCGGTCAGCCAGGCGGCGGCGCTGTACTGGAGCACCAGCGCGACGGCCAGGGGCAGCCGGGCTATCGCCATCGAGTAGCAGTAGATGAGCGCGGCCAGCGCCAGCCCGAAGACAACCACCCGCGGCAACCACCGCCACGGCAGGCGCAGCAGCTCACGCCGGGTGAGCGCCAGAGCACCGAACAGACTCAAGAACCCCGCCGACATGCGGAACTGAGTAACCGTCAGCGCACTGACCCCATGGTCGATGAGCACGCGCGAGGCCGTACCGCTCAGCCCGAACAGCGCGCAGGCGCCGACGACCAAGAGGCAGCCGGACGCCCCTTTCGCACCCGCCCCCCTGACGCGCCCCTCCTCCACGGGCCCGGCACCCCCGCGTTCCCCTTCTCTCAGGCTCAACTCGCTATGCCGCTCGTGACGCATGAGGTGCCGGGCCGGGCGGGCTGGGCCGACTGGAGACTGCCCGGCGGGCGGAGCAGCTGGAAGTGCGGGATCACATGGGCGGGGGTGACGTCGGCGTTCCAGATGAGTTCGGACATCACCGGGGACAGCGCGGAGGGCGGCATCTCCGTCAACTGCCCCGATTCCAGCTGGGGTCCGACCGCGATGGCCGGCACCACGCCCACGCCCATGCCGCCCAGCACGGAGGACTTCACGCCGTCCACGCTGCCCACCTGCTGGACCCGGACGCGCCCGAGCCGGGGCAGCACCTCCTTCTCGGCGATGTCCCGGTAGACACAGCCCGGCGCGGTGACCAGGAGCCGCTCGGGACGCGCCGCCGACTCGGGCGTGCCCACCAGGACGGCCCGGTCGGTCCACAGATGCCGGCGGTCGTCGCCCTCAGCTGCGCGCACCGGCGTCGACAGGGGCGCCGAGTTGATGAGGGCTGCGGCGAGTTCGCCCCGGCCGACCTGGTCGCGCAGCTGGGCGACCGAGCCGACGAAGATCTGGGTCTCCAGGTTCGGCATGAGCCGGCGGAGCGTGCGCAGGAAGCCCGGCAGCCGGTAGGTGCACAGGGACGCCGTCGCGCCGATGCTCAGGGTGCTCGGCCGGTCCTCCGCGGCGGCGGCCACCGCTGCCTGCGCCTGGGCCAGCTTGTCCAGGATATCCGTCGCGTACTCCAGGAATCGGGTACCGGCCCTCGTGAGCCGGTTCACCGACGCTCCGCGCTCCAACAGCGAAGCCCCCAGGGCGCGTTCGAGCGCCTGGAGGTGACTGGTGACCGTCGAACGCGCGTAGCCGAGCCGTTCCGCGGCCTCGGCGAGGGTGTTGCTCTGCGCTACGGCCACGAATGTCTGAAGCCTCTGAACATCCACCTTGCAGTCTCCTTCCGGCCCGGCTCTCGCAGGGCGTGCTGCCTGCCATCCGACTCGGCACGAGGACGACCTTGACGACCTTGAGTCAACTTTGAACCACGATACATCTCTGATCGGCAGTTCATCTACGAACAACTCATGAACCTGCCCCCCATACTTCGACTGTGAACTATCCATGTACTGTGGTATAAGAACGAGTGGGGGCGGGACGCCCGAGCGGGCGGCGCACTCAGTTGCGGCGCATGTCTCTGTCCTGGTACCGGCATCGCGCGTACAGGAGGAAGAGATGAACACGTCCCCGGCCGAGAGCGAGGCCCAGCCCCTGGGGCGCCGCGGGCGAAACAAGATCAAGATAAAAGAGCGCCTGTACACGGCGGCGCTGGAACTCTTCGCCGAGCAGGGCTACGACCAGACCTCCGTCGACGAGATCGCCGAACGCGCCGACGTGGCCCGCGGCACCTTCTTCAACCACTTCCCACGCAAGGAAGACCTGATCGGCACCTGGGGCGAACGCCGCCGGGAACGCCTGGTCAGCATCATGGAGGACGCCTTCCCCGACCGGACGGGCGCCGCGGACCGGCTGCGCCGCTGCATGACCGTCCTGGGCCACATCAACGAGGAAGAACACGACCGCACGGCCGCGATGCTGGTCGCCTGGGTCAAGGCCGGCCGCCCCCTGCGGGAAGAGCCCTACGTCGCCGAACTCTTCGCCGAGATCGTCGAGGACGGCCGCAGAACCGGCGAACTGCGCGAGGACGTCGTCCCGCAGCAGGTGGGCAACGTCCTCCGGGACATCTACCTGGGCACTCTGTACCGCTGGTTCCGCGAGGCGGAGAACGAGCCCGAGGGCCGCCTGGAACAAGAACTGCTGCAGGCGTCAGAGCTCCTGCTGAACGGCATCGTGACCCGCCCCTGACCTCCACGCCACCGGCCACCTCCCCTCCCCAGCGGCGCCCCCCTGCCCCCTCCCACCCCGACCACCCGAACCCGGCCTCCGCCCGATCCCCGATCCGGTACCCTGTGGGTCAGCCCCGCCTTCGTAGCTCAGGGGATAGAGCACCGCTCTCCTAAAGCGGGTGTCGCAGGTTCGAATCCTGCCGGGGGCACCAGTTCAGAGGCCTCGGACCGATCTTGGTCCGGGGCCTTTGGCGTCTGCTTCTGAGATTGCTGAGTCGGTCACCGATGACCGGTGCGTGGTTGTCGTACCCAGTCGTCACAATCCATCCATGCTGATAGCGACCGATGGCCGTGGTCATGTGCTGAAGCGGGCCACGGAGCGGGCGGTGGGGATCATGCTCGCCAGCCTGGGGCGTGGGAATGAGTACGTGGTTCTGGAGCGGCAGGAGGAGGGGCGTGAGGGGGACTGGTACGTGCAGGTCTGGTTGCGGGACAACAACACGTACCAGTTGGAGTACTGCGACGGTGTCCCCGCCGAGCACTACCAGACGTTGACGGTGTCGCAGGAGAAGGTGCTGCGAGCGCTGCTCGGCTGGATGCTCGGCGAGCCCGGTTGGCGAGAGGGTTTCATGTGGAGCAGCGTCGGCCACATGTTCACGGCACCGGCCCGCGGTGGTGAGGGCGAGTAGTCGGCCAGCGCTCCTGCCGGCATGGATGACCGGTCGGCTCAGGTGCCGGGCCTTGCGTCCGGACGGGTGGATGCGCCGACGACGCCGTAGGTGCGGGAGCCGATGGTGAACTCGCCCAGGGGGGTCATGCCGAAGCCGTTCACGTGGACTCGCCAGGAGGTCTGGTTGGAGAGTTCGATGAAGGCGATCAGCAGGTCCGCTCGGCCCGCGGCGGACCGGAGGGCTGTGGTGAACAGGCCTCGGGCCACTCCCCTGCCGCGGTAGGCGGCGGCGACCACCACGGGGCCGTAGAGGAGGAAGGGGGTGGAGCGGAGGGAGTGGCCTTGCCAGTGCAGGGAGTCCTGGGCGGCCAGTAGTGCCTGGATCGGTGGGGGTGGGGTGGGGAGGTCGGCCGGGGAGGCCAGGCCCAGGAGGCCGGCCAGGTGGCCGTCGTCGTCGGCGACGAGCAGGGTTCCGTGTTCAGCCATCGAGCGCAGTGAATCCGTGTCGAAAGCGCCTTGGACGAAGCCCTGTTCCGCGCGTTGCCGTTCCGTGAGCGCGTCGTAGTGGTTGGCCGCGAAGAGTTCTGCCATGGCCGGGGCATCGGTCGCGACGGCATGTCGGTAGTCCATGACGTTGATCCTGGACGCTGATCCTGCCGGGTGCACGGGCAGGATCATGGCTCTGCCCTCGGGTGGCAGACCCTCCAGGGGCCGTGGGCTTCCGGCCGGTGCGACGAGCGGGCCCCGATCGCAACCGTCGGCGCCTGACGGGAGTCGTACCCGCCATGGACGAACCACGCGCGATGCGCAGGGAGAGATGGGCGCCGGCCGTCCGCACGGCGGTAGGGGTCGGGGGGATCTGCCTTGCCGCGGTGGCGAGTTGGAGCAGCACATTGCTGGTGGTGCGGGGACAGGTGATTCCCGGGTGGGGGGTCAGTGCGGTTCTGACCGGGGTGGTGATCGTTCTTCGGTGGGGGCTCCATCGGGTGGGGGGCTCCGCGCGGAGCAGGTGGGTGCGGGTCGGGAGTCGGGTGCTGATCGGCGTCGCCGTGTTCGGCACGGTGTGGGGTGCGGTGGATGATCTGGTCTCGGATGCGAGGTACTTCGTGCTGGGACCCGTGGGGCCGGGAGGGTGTACGGCTGTGGTGCGGGAGACGTCGTTCCTTGTGATCGGGAACGGCGAGGCGTACGCCGTGGGGCGTACGGGGCTGGCGTTCGGTGCGGCGGGGTCCTGGACGGTCGATGACGGGTATCGGCCCGTCGCCGACGGGAGATACACGTTGGGGTGGGGGCCGGACGGAGGGATTCTGCAGGTCAGAGGTACGAGTACCGATCCCGTCGTGCAAGGGGGATTGACGGACATCGACTGCGGGTGACGGGCACGGGCGGGGCGCTCCCCCGTGAGCCCTGAGGTCGTGAGGAGAAGCGCCCCGCCCAGAGTCGCTGTCAGAAGCGCGGGATCTGGCAGCCGGCCCGGGAAGCAGAGGTCGGTGCCGGTCTCGTGGATGTCGGAGGCCGGGTCGACGGCGGCCAGGACGCACGAATGCGAGGTGGTCAGGTTCGGGTGAAGACGGTCACCGACCGAGGGTCGCAGGAGGTGTCCGTGGCGGAGGTGGCGCCGGAGGAGTCCAGGACCTTGGTCCAGGTGCCGGAGGGAAGGGTGGCGGAGTAGGCCGTGGTCGTCGGGTTGGCGACGACGATCGTGTCGGGGGTGGCCGGGGCGCCGGGGTCGGAGCTGATCCGGGCGATCACCGTGGCGCCGTCGACCTGGGTGGTCAGCTGGTTGTGGATCGCGGACCAGGTCGTCAGCCGCAGGGCCGCGGTGGCTTTGCGCAGGGCGATGGCGTCGCGGTAGTAGGTGAAGACGCTCGCGTTGGTGATCTTGTCGCCCCAGTGGATCGCGTTGACGCTGTCGGGGGCGTTGTAGGAGTTCTTGGCGGTGTCGTAGTCGCCGTTCACCACCTTGGAGCGGAGGAACTCGTCGCCCTCGGCGATGACGGGGACACCCTGTGAGGTCAGGACGGTCCCGACGGCGAGGCGGTCGATGCGGCCGGCCGTGCCGGTGGCGCCGCCGGTCGCGCCGGAGTAGGTGATCTTGTCGTAGAGGTTGAGGTTGTCGTGGATCGAGACGTAGTTCATCGTCTGGTCCGGGCGGTCGGCGAAGGCCGGTGTCCACAGGTCGGAGAGGGGCGCGGTGCTGTCGGCGTCGGTGGGTGAGCCGGTCAGGCCGAAGGCGATGGCCGACGGGTTGCCCGAACCGCCCATGAATCCCAGGACGTTGTCGTTGGTGCCGCCCCGGATGGCGTCCCGGTAGACGCCGTTGAAGGCGCCGAAGTGGACGGGGGCGAGCGCGGGCAGGGTGCCGTAGCGGACCTTCTGCGCCTCGTTCGGGTCGCCGGCGCCGCCGTTCCACGGTTCGCCGTAGAACATCAGGTCGCGGTCGGGGTAGGTGGTCTCCAGGTAATTCGCCCAGTTGTACGCGTCCTTGTAGTAGTGGACGCCCGCGAGGTCGAAGCGGAAGCCGTCGACGTCGTAGTCGCGGACCCAGTGTTCCAGCGAGTCCTGGATCATCCGGCTGACCATCGGGTCGCCGTCGTCGATCGAGTTGCCGGTGCCGGACAGATCGGTCCCGGTGTAGTACTTGCCGGTGATGCCGCCGAACACGCTCTTCGTGTACGTGTGGTTGTAGACCACGTCCATGATCACGCGGATCCCGTTGCGATGGAACTGGTCGACCATGTCCTTGTATTCGCGGATCCGGTCCTCGGGAGCGGTGAACTGCGAGTACTGCTCCTCCGGGGTGTTGTAGTCCACCGGGTCGTAGCCCCAGTTCGGCACCGTGCTGCCGAAGTCGAACGACGGCATCAACTGGACGGCGGTCACCCCGAGTTGCTTGAGGTGGTCGATGCCGGTCTTCACCCCGTCGTACGTCGTCCCCGTCTGCACCAGGCCGAGGAACTTGCCGCGCTTGGCCGCGTCGACGCCGGAGCTGGGGTCGACGGTGAAGTCGTGCGCGCTCAGCTCGTAGACGACCGCGTCCTCACGGTTGACCAGCGCCGGGCGGGGTCCCCAGCCGCCGGAGGAGGGAGTCACGGCGGCGGTGTCCACGACGACGCCCTGGGTGGTGCCGGGCTTGACCATCTGCGCGTACGGGTCGGGTACGGCGACGCCGCCCACCGAGAACTGGTAGGGCTGGTCCTTCAAGTCCCCTGGTACGACGGCCTGGTAGACGTCCGTGTAGCCGCTGAGGGTGGTCGCCGTCATGGCGTGGCTCGCGCCGCCGACGGTCACGGAGACGTTCGAGCTGTCCGGTGACCAGATGCGGAACGTGGTGGCGGCCGAGGTGTACAGCGCGCCCAGGGTGTTGAGCGGGGCGGTGGCTCCCTGGTTGCTCACCACGGTCATCAGGTGGGTCGCGGAGTTGAAGGAGAAGGTCGTACGGGCCCCGTCGGCCGGGACGGTGAAGGGGATGTTCGCGCCGCCGGCGGCGCCCGCCGCGCCGTAGTTGGTGTCCCAGGAGCGGCCGAGGGTGACCTTGGTGTTCCAGTCGCCGGCCGGGATGGCGGTGGTGGTGTAGGTGTAGACGCCGGTTCCGTCGGGGTCCGTCATGGTGGTCGTCGTACAGGTGGCGGACCAGTTCGCGGCGCAGCCGAGGCCGGACTGGTAGTCGCCGGCGGCGGTGACGACCGGCATCGCCGAGTTGTCGGTGACGACGTGGGTGTCGGGGTCGTAGACGAAGCTGACCTTCTCGCCGCCGGAGGGCACGGTCAGGGAGATGTTCGTGCCGTCCGGGACGCCGCCCAAGCCGTAGTTCTCGGTCCAGCCGTTGTCGACGGCGGCCTTGTAGGTGTAGCTGCCCGCGGGCAGGTCCAGCGAGGCCTTCCAGCGGCCGTCGGCCTGGAGCGTCATCTTCGCCTGGGCGCAGTCGGGTTGCCAGTCGGCGGCGCAGCCCAGCTCGGTGTCGAAGGTGCCCGCCAGGACGACCGAGGTCGGTGCGGTGGCGGCGAGGGCAGGGGCGGTGGACAGGCCGACGCTGCCGCCGCCCAGGAGGGCGATGGAGGCGGCGAGGGTGGCCGCTCGGCGGGCGGCGGTACGGAGGGAGTTGGTGCCTTGAGAAGAGGACGGTATTCGCCGGGAGAGTCTGCGGCTCATGGGACGACTGCCTCCAGGGCAGGTCACGGCACCGGCGCGGCCGGCCGCGCGCGGCCCCGGCACCGGCGCCTCGCGCACGGTGGACACGGCAGGGCGGACATGGCCCTGCCGGAGGCGCCGTGCCCTGACCGGTGGCACGGTTGCCCCGGGCGACGACGATCGCGCCGGGCCGACCGCCCGTCAAGGTGTCGTGCAAACTCTTTCCGGAACTTGCGGAAAGTTCCCTCAGTACCGCTCCGCCTTCGCCACCTCCGGCTTCAGGATCGGCTGCGGCGGCTGATGGCTGATGGCGTAGGGGCGGACCGTCTGGCCGGGGCGGACGTTCTCCGCGCCGACGTAGCGGGTCTCCACCACCTTGCCGTCCGGGTCGCGGAAGTCGACCTGGACGGCGAAGTTCGCCGTCTTGTCCGTGGAGTTGTGGATGTTGACATGGGCGGCCTGGAGGTCGTTCACCTGGGCGCGGGGGATGCCGCTCAGCGAGACGTCGGAGACGGCGTTGCCCCGGCCCTGGACGTTCGCCAGCCGCTTGTGGGCCTCCTGGTTCGCCCGTTCGGCCGCCGCGGCGACCGAGGCCTCGAACTCGTCGGCCCGAGCGGAGGCGGAGGAGGCCGCGGCGGAGGCGGACGCGCGGGCCGAGGCGACGGCGGAGGAGGCGGCCGAGGAGAGCGGGGAGGGCGGGGTGCCCGTGAAGGACTCCGTGGCGGGGGGCGTGGGGCTGGGCCTGACGGTCGTACCGCCGCCGTTGCTGTTGCCGCCGCCGCAGGCCGTGAGGGTCAGGGTGCCCGCGGTGGCCAGTACCGCGACGGCCACGCTCGCACTCCGGAAGCACCGGAAGCACCGGAGCCGCCAAAAGCTCCGGACCCGCAGCCGCCGTCCGCCCCTCGACACGCCGCTACCCATGGCATCCGTTCCCTTCCGGCCGACCCGTCGATGTCCGGTTGATCCGTGATCACCCGGTTACGGCCTCATGCTGCCCCACGGGGAACACGCACGCGACCGGGGCGTGGAGGGCGGGGGACGGAAGAGACGAGGAGAAGAGGGGAGAGGGGGTGAGGGCGGGCCACCCGTCGGCCGTCCCTGTATTTGCACGCCGCCCGCGCCCGCGTTGGAATCGAATGTGAGGCTTTTCGGGAGCAGGGGTGTGTCCGGGGGGCGGCCCGCTCCGGGCTCCGGGGTGGGGCGGAAGGGGCTTCGCGGGGACGCGCTGGGGATGTTCTCCTCGGTCGTCATGGCGCTGGCGTCGACCGGACCGGCGTACAGCCTGGCCGCCACGCTGGGGATCATCGTGGCGGGGGTCGGGCTGCAGGCGCCGATCGTGACCATGCTGGCGTTCGTGCCGATGCTGCTGATCGCGTACGCCTTCCGGGAGCTGAACGCGAGCGACGCGGACTGCGGGACGACCTTCACCTGGGCGACCCGGGCGTTCGGGCCGCGGACCGGGTGGATGGGCGGCTGGGGGCTGATCGTCGCCAACATCATCGTCATGGCGAACCTCGCCACCGTCGCCGGTGCCTACGGGTTCCGGCTGGTGGGTCTGGACTCGCTGAGCCAGAGCCGGCTGTGGGTCACGGTCGCGGGGGTCGTCTGGATCGGGCTGCTCACCGCGATCTGCTACGTCGGCATCACGGTCTCGGCGGCCGTACAGCGCTGGCTGCTGTGTCTGGAGGTCGCCGTCCTGCTGCTGTTCGCCGTCGCCGCGCTGATCCGCGTCTACACCGATCCGCCCGCGACCGCGATCCATGTCTCCGCGTCCTGGTTCAATCCCTTCGAGGTGTCCTCCGTACGGGCCCTGACCTCGGGCATCCTCGCGGGCGTCTTCATCTACTGGGGCTGGGACACCGCGGTGTCCGTCAACGAGGAGACCGTCGACAGCACCCGGATCCCCGGCCGGGCCGCCGTGCTCTCCCCCGTGCTGCTGCTGGTCATGTACGGGCTGGTCGCGACCGCCGCGCAGTCCTTCGCGGGCGTCGGCACCACCGGTATCGGGCTCGGCAACGCCGATCACCACGACGATGTGTTCTCGGGGCTGGGGGAAGCGGTCTTCGGCAGTGACGGCACCGGGCTGTTCCTGTCCCGGCTGCTGGTCCTGATGGTGCTGACCTCGGCGCTGGCCTCCGCGCAGACCACCATCCTGCCGCTGGCCAGGACCGTCTTCTCGATGGCCGTGCACAAGGCGGTGCCCGCCCGGTTCGCCCGGGTGCACCGCAGGTTCCTCACCCCGACCTGGGCCACGCTCGGCATGGGCGTGGCCTCCATCGCGCTGCTCGTCCTGCTGTCGTCGTTCAGCCGCAACGTCCTCGCCGACTCGGTCGACTCCGTCGGCCTCGCGATCGCCTTCCAGTACGGCCTGACCGGCTTCGCCTGCCTCTGGTACCACCGCAAGGTCCTCACCCGCAGCCCCCACGACCTGATCTGCAAGGGCCTGATGCCGGGGCTCGGGGGGCTGCTCATGGTGCTGCTGTTCGGGTACGCCGCCTTCGTCGTGTACGCCAAACCGGGGTACGGCGCGAGCACCGTCGACCTGCCCGTGGTCGGGCGGGTCGGCGGGGTGACCGTCCTCGGGCTCGGCACCCTCGCGATCGGCTTCCTGCTGCTGCCGGTCGTCACCCGGGGGCACAGCACGGCGCTCAAGCTCCAGCGCAGCCTGCTGCCGGGCCGGCTGCCCCCGCAGACCGCGTGCGAGACGGCGAGCCGCTATCTGCCCGCCGACAACGGGTCCGGGGTGGGCGGCGACTGGTACGACGTGATCCCGCTGTCCGGCACCCGGGTGGGCCTGGTCGTCGGGGACGTGCTCGGGCACGGGCTGCCCGCCGCCGCGACCATGGGCCGGCTGCGCACCGGACTGCGGGTCCTCGCCCGTCTCGATCTGTCCCCTGACGAGGTCCTCACCCGGCTCGACGACCTCGCCGAGCAGACCGCCCAGGAGCGCGCGCCCGCCCCGAGCGGCCCCGCCCCCGTGCCCGGCCATGCCCCGCCGCCCGCCGACGAGGCGCTGGTGACCTGCCTGTACGCGGTGTACGACCCGGTCTCCGGATGGTGCAGCATGGCGCGCGCGGGCGGGCCGCCGCCGGTGCTGGTGGCCGGGGACACGGGGGTCGCCCGGTGCCTCGACGTGCCGCCGGGGCCGCCGCTGGGGGTCGGCGGGCCGCCGTACCAGAACACCGAGCTGCGGCTCGCGCCCGGCAGTGTCCTCGCGCTGTTCACCGCCGGGCTGCTCCAGGCGGCCGATCGGCAGGACGCGGGGCTGCGCCGGCTCGCCGACTCCCTCACCGGCCATCGGGGGTCCCTCACCGGCCCTCGGGGATCCCTGACCGGCCCTCGGGGGTCCCTGACCGAGCTGTGCGAGCAGACGGTGAGCGCGATGCTGACCGGCGCGGTGGACGAGGACGCGACACTGCTGCTGGCCCGCACCCGGCTGCTCGACCGGACCCGGCTCGCCCAGTGGGAGCCGGCCGCCGATCCGGCCGCGGTCGCCGCCCTGCGCAGCAGCGTCGGCAAGCAGCTGGACGACTGGGGTCTTGACGAGCTGGCGTTCACCACCGAGGTCATCGTCAGCGAGCTCGTCACCAACGCCATCCGCTATGTCGGCGGCCCGATCCAGGTGCGCCTGATCCGGGACCGCACCCTGACCTGCGAGGTCTCCGACACCGGGCACACCACCCCGAATCTGCGGCACGCGGCGAGCGATGACGAGGGCGGCCGGGGGCTGTTCATCATCGCCCAGATGACCCAGCGCTGGGGCACCCGCTACACCCCGACCGGCAAGGTCATCTGGACGGAGCAGACCCTTCCACCGCCGCCGGTGCAGGGGTGATCAGCGGGCGAGGGGTACGGCGGCCCGCCGCGGCCAGGACGAGGGTCACGGCGACCGAGCCCGCCGCCATCAGGGCCATTCCCGCGGCCGGGGTGGTCAGTTGGGCCACCGCGCCCGCGGCGGCCGCGCTCACGCCCTGCATGGTCAGCATGCCGGACGAGTGCAACCCGAGGGCCTGGCCCGCGAGTTCGCCGGGGGTGAGGTCCATCAGCCGCTCCTGCTGCACGAGGCTCGCGCCGAAGCCGACGGAGGCGAGGGTGACGCAGAGCGCGGCGAGCGGCAGCGGCGGGTGGACGGCGAACGCCAGATAGGGCGCGGCGAGCAGGAGCAGCAGCGGTGTCGCCAGCCGCCGGCGCACCCCGGGCGGCAGCAGCCGGCCCACCGTGACGTCCCCGGCGAACATCCCGAGCGCCCCGCAGGCGAACAGGGTGCCGGCCGCGTGCGGGGCGTACGACACGTACAGGGACTCGCAGCCGACGACCATGCCGTTCGGGAGCCACAGGCCCAGATAGGTGAGGCGGCGTGAACGGTCCGACCACAGCGCGGAGTTGGCGCGCCAGGTGGCCGAGGCGGAGGGGCGGCCCGCGCTGCGCGGCGGGCGGGCGGACAGGCCGAGGCGCAGCGCGAGGGCGGCCGCCAGGTACAGGGCCGCCGACAGCAGCAGGCAGACGCGGGGCGACAGCGCGGCCAGCAGGGCGCCGCCGGTGGCGAATCCGGCGATCTGGGTCAGGCCGCTCATCATGTTGAACACCGAACGCCCGGGCAGATAGCCGTCCTTGGCGAGGATCTCGTTGAGCAGGCCCCAGCGGACCCCGCCGCCGAGCGAGGCCACCAGTCCCATCGCGAGCAGCACGGCGAAGACCGCGCCGACCGGCAGTGCGGGCAGCGCCTGGAGCGCGGTGCCGGCCGCGAAGACGAGCGCGATCGCCGTCAGAGCCCTGCGGGGTGGCAGCCGGTCGGCGCCGGACAACAGGACGGTGGCGCCGAGGACTTGGGCGAGGGAGGGGCCGAACATGCTCACCGCCGACAGCAGCGGGGAGCCGGTGGCCCGGTAGACGAGGGTGGCGAGGGCGAGGCCGCCGACGGTGCCGGCCGCCGTCTGGGCGGCCGAGCCGAGGAAGAGCGGGGTGAACTCGGGGGTGCGGAACAGGGATCTGTAGCTGGTCACACCGGGGAGTCTCGGCCGGGGCGGGCCGGGCCGTTATTGTTTCGCGGCAGTGCGAAAGGTCGTACCGCGTGCAGTGGTTCGGGGGTGGTGAACGGTGGGCTGGTGGGAGGTCAACGCGGACACGCTCGCGCGCAGCCGGTTCGTGATCTCGCCGCTCGCGGAGACGTTCGCGCGGCTGAAGCTGCTGCACGCGGGCGAGGCGGCGCATCCCGGTGAGCGGGACTGGCTGCGGGCCCATCTGCCCTCGTACCACGCCCTGTTGGCCGCCGATCCGGTGACGGACCGGCTGGTGCGGGCGGGCCTCGGGCGGGAGTGGATCGCCGACTTCCTCACACCCACGCCCCGCGACGGGGAGGAGTTCGCCGCGGAGGTCGCCCGGGTGCGCTCGGTCGCGCCGGACCTCGCCCGGGGGCATCTGCGCACCGCCCTCGCCGGACCGCTGCCCGCCGTGCTGGACCGGGAGGACCTGCCCGAGCGGGCGGCCGCGCTCCTGGAGTGGGTGTGGCGGGCGGCCGTACGGCCGTACTGGGAGCGGCAGCGCCGGGTGCTGGAGGCGGATGTGGTCGCGCGGACGGCGCAGGCCGGGCGGGGCGGCTGGGTGAGCGTGCTGGACTCGCTGCGGCCGGGCCGTACCCGGTGGCTGGGGCAGAACCGGCTCCAGATCAATCTGCACGAGTACCCGCCGCGCGAGATCTCCGGCGCCGAGATGCTCTTCGTGCCGGTCACCCCGCAGCGGCACGGCTGGGTGTCCTGGGACGACGGGGAGCGGTACGCGCTGGTCTACCCCTGCGCGGGCGTCCTCGCCGATGCCGGGGCCCGCGCGGTCCCGGCCGCCCTCGGGGCCCTGCTCGGCCCGGCCCGCGCGGGCGTCCTGGCCCTCCTCGACTCCCCCATGACCACCAGCCAGTTGACGGCGGTGACTGGCCAGGGGCTCGGTTCGGTCGGGCGGCATCTGAAGGTGCTGCGGGAGGCGGGGCTGGTGGTGGGGCGCAGGACCGGGCGGTCGGTGCTGTACGGCAGGACGGCGGCCGGGGACACGGTGGTGGCGGCGGCCGCACCCGCCGAGCCGGGGTGACCGGCGCCGCCCGCAGGACATCTCGGCCGCATACCATCGCGCCCATGACCACTGTGCTGAACACCGAGATCGGCGCCCTCACCGGCGGCGCCGCGAACCTGCCGCAGTACGCGGGCAAGGCCGTCCTCATCGTGAACGTGGCCTCCAAGTGCGGCCTGACCCCGCAGTACGCGGGCCTGGAGAAGCTCCAGGAGCGCTACGCCGGGCGCGGCTTCACCGTGCTGGGCGTGCCGTGCAACCAGTTCCTCGGGCAGGAGCCGGGCAGCGCCGAGGAGATCGCCGAGTTCTGCTCGGCGACCTACGGCGTGACCTTCCCGCTGACCGAGAAGGTGGAGGTGAACGGCGAGGACCGGCACCCCCTCTATGAGCGCCTGGTGGGCTTCGCGGACGAGGCGGGCCACAGCGGCGACATCCGCTGGAACTTCGAGAAGTTCCTGATCGGCCGGGACGGCACCGTCGTCGCCCGGTTCTCGCCGCAGGCCGAGCCGGAGTCGGCGGAGGTCGTCGCGGCGATCGAGGCCCAGCTCGGCTGACCACGCTTGACCTTGCCCCTGGGGCAGGGCGGAGCGTCGCTGTCGCCGGGCGGGAAGGAACCGCCCGGCGACGGAGGATGACATCGGTGCACGAGGATCTGCTCACCATCGGGGCGTTCGCCGCGCGGGCCCGGCTGTCCGCCAAGGCCCTGCGGCTGTACGACCGCCTCGGCCTGCTCGCCCCGGCGTACGTCGACGAGTCGAGCGGCTACCGCTACTACCGCGCCGCCCAGGTGGAGCGCGCCCGGCTGGTCGCCCTGCTGCGGCAGCTGGACATGCCGCTGGCCCGGATCGCCGAGGTGGCCGGGGCCGAGGGCGCCGAGGCGGCCCGGCTGCTGGACGCCTACTGGGCGGACGTGGAGGCCCGGGTGGCCGGGCAGCGGACCCTCGCCGAGTACCTCCGTGGACGGCTGTCCGGGAGGAGTGACGAGATGTACGGGAAGTTCGCGGTCGAGACGGTGGACGTGCCGGCGCGGGTGGTGATCACCGAGTCGCGGCACACGCTGGCGGACGAGCTGCCCGCCTGGATCGGCGCCGCGCTGGGACGGCTGGAGGCGGCCGCCCAGGAGTGCGGGGGTGTGGCGGCGGCGCCGTTCGTCGTCTACCACGCCGAGGTGTCGATGGAGAGCGACGGGCCCGCGCAGGCCTGTGTGCCGGTGGCCGACGAGGCGGCGGCGCGGGCCTGGGCCGGGCGGCAGGGGCGGGGCCGGGAGACCGGGGTGCGGGTGGAGCCGGCGGCCCGGCTGGCGTATGTCCGGATCACCAAGGCGCAGGTGGCGCATCCGCAGATCCTCGCCGCGTTCGAGGCGGTGGAGGAGTGGCTGGGCCGGGAGGGGCTGGAGCCGGCCGGGCCCTGCCGGGAGATCTACTTCGCCGACTGGGCGGCGGCGGGACCCGAGGACCCGGTGTGCGACGTGGCGTTCCCGGTGCGAGCCCGCTGAGGCGGTGCACGCTCACCGAGGCGGTCCGGCCCCGCCGGGGGCCGGGCACGACCGAGCCCTCTCGGCAAGGACGGCGTCTGGTCGAGAGGGCTCTTGGGTGGTGCGTGTGCAGTTGTGATCGCCGGAACGAGGATCAGGGACGAGGCCCGCGAGCCCCTTACGCCTTGACCGAGGCCACGAAAGCGTTCCACGCGTCGGCGGGGAAGGCCAGGATCGCGCCCTCGGCGACCTTGGAGTCACGGACGGCCAGTTCGGCGGTGACGGGCGACTTGACCTCCACGCAGGCGCCGTTGCCCGCGGAGTAGGAGGACTTCAGCCACGTCTCCGAAGCGCCCTGAATCAGTGCCATGTCCACTCCTGTGTGCGAGTTGCGATAGTGCGGGTTCACGCCAACCCGATGTCCGATTGGCGTGATCGACGCTACCGGGCAACTGCCGTGGCCGGAGCGGACGTTCACTCGACCGGATGGCATATTCCAACGTACCTTCCACGGGAGCGCGCCCACCCTGTAGGATCACGCGCCGCCCGTGGCCGGGCCCTATTCCGTGTACCGCTGCGCCGTCTCGTCGATCAGCTGCCGGGACGCCTCCACGCTGAGGGACTGGGCCCGCAGATGCTCGTACATCACGGCGTACTTCTGCACGTCCTGGGCCTTCTCCAGATACAGGTCGCTGGTGACGCCCTCCAGGTAGACCACGCTGGAGTCGGCCGCGTCGGCGAACTCCAGGATCGCGTACTGGCCGTTGAGCCCAGGATGCGCGCCCACCTCGAACGGCATCACCTGCACGGTGACATGGGGCAGCTCGGACAGCTTCAGGAGATGCTCCAGCTGCTCGCGCATCACGCGCTTGCCGCCGACGACCCGGTGCAGCGCGGCCTCGTCCAGGACGATCCAGAGCCGCAGCGGTTCCTTCTCGGTGGTGATCCGCTCCTGGCGGCGCATGCGCACGCCCACGCGCTTCTCGATCTCCGCGGCCGAGGTCTCCGGCAGCGCGCCCCGCACCAGCGCCTCGGCGTACGCCGGGGTCTGGAGCAGACCGGTGACGATCTGGGGTTCGTAGACCCGCAGCGACTCGGCGTCGGTCTCCAGACCGATGTACACGCTGTACGGGATGTCCCCGAAGGTGTGCCACCAGCCCTGCTGTCTGGAGTCCCGGGCCATCTCCATCAGCGAGTCCACGACCCGCTGGTCCTCGACCTCGTAGACGCCGCACAGATCGCGCACATCGCGCTGGCTGATGCTGCGGCGGCCGTTCTCCAGACGGCTGATCTTCGACTGGGACACGAGCAGACGCTCGGCGACCTCTTCGGCCGTCATGTTCTTCTGCTCGCGGAGTTTTCGAAGCTCCTGGCCCAGCCGGCGCCGCCTAACGGTGGGATTGACATTGGACGCCACGGGACGCGCACCTCCGGCTGCTGCCTGTACTGACACTTTCCGTATCTGCTGCTGAGCAGATTGCCACCAAGGCGCTCACCGGCGCTGGGAAATGCTCGATATGCGGCACGCATGCGTGTCTGTTCGGGCGCCGGCTTCACGCGGACCGCCCGGGACGGGCGCGGTTCCGGATACGGCCGAGCGGGGTGGCGGGACCCGGAGGTCCCACCACCCCGCTCGGCCTGCGGCTCCCGAACCGGGCCTGTGGGGACGATCGTTGCGGCGCGGCGGATCAGTGGGCCACGGCACGGGCCATGGACCCGTGGCGCGGCTGCATCGGCACCCCGTGCGCGGGTTCGGCCGCGGGCCGGGGTCCCGGCCCAGGCGGCCGGCCCGTGACGGCCGGAGCGCGGCGCGGCTGTGCGGCCGCGCCGTTCTGCACGTCCATCACGGCGTGCGCGACGAGCCCGCCCATGGGGTCGTGCCGGATCAGATCCCGCAGCCGGGAACGGGACGATCGGCCCTCGTTGCCCGGATACAGATGCTTGCCCAGCCCGACGGCGTGCGCCAGGGCGGCGAGCGCCGCGGTCCGCGGGTCCGGCGGTACGCCGGTGCGGATCGCGGAGTCCAGCCGGCCGCGGATCTCCCGGCTGATGGCCGTCTCCGTCGCCTGGTAGCGCGTCGTCGGCAGCACTCCGCACATCTGGCCCGGCACCGCGGCGACCATGCCGCACCGCTCCAGATGCGAAAGGTACGTCTGGCGCAGCCCCAGCCGGGGCCCGCCGATCCAGTGGACGGCTCGCACCGGAGCGCCGCGCCTTCGCAGCAACTCCAACGCGCAGTCCAGAGTTGGATCTCCTGTCGGCCGTGGCACCACCACGGCGATACGATCCCCGTCTGGGGCTATCCGTCCGGCCAGCGCCAGCTCCACTAGCTGTGCACCGGCCAGACCGAGGTCGAGCGACTGCGGCTGTGCAGTGGTACCCGTGGTCGGGTCCAGTGCCAGCAGCAGAAGCTCCTCCGGAAGTGTTCTGCGGCTCCTGCCCATCCATGCCTCCCCGCGTGGATGAATGACAGGGTGACCCCTCTCACATTGGTCTGTCGAGGGTGCGTGACCGGTTCGTGAGGGAACCGGTAGGTATGTCGTTCTCGTCTACCACAGGGGCCAAGCCCTCACACAGGACACTGGTACATGGTTCGGACAGGGCGCGCGCGTAGGCGTGCGGCGCATGAGGAGGCATCGGTGGCGGGCGAGTCCCCCGACAGGTCGAAGCAGCGCGAGTCGTCGGCAGGAGCGACGTCGGGGCACGCGGATTCGGTTCCCGAGGCCCGCGATCCCCGCCTCGCGGTGGCCCGGGGCGGGTCCGGTGCGAGCACCGGGGCCGGTGCGGGTGCCGGTGGCGGGCAAAAGGATTCCTCGAACGGCGGCACGGACACCGCGACGAAGGTGTTCCGCACCCCCGCGATCGAGGAGGACACCGCCCTGCGCAACGCGGTCTCGTCATGGGTCCGGGACGCGGACGAGCCGGAGGCGTCAACGGACGCTGCCACGAAGGACGCCGAGGGCCCCGAGGCCACGGCGGCCGACACGGACGCCGAGGGCGACGCGGACGCGCGGGGAACGACGGGCGCGATAAACGGCGGCGCCGCGGGGAGCGGCGCGGACGCGGGGACGGCTGACGCCGACTCCGGTGCGGACACGGGGACGGCTCACGGCGACTCCGACGCAGACACGGGGACGGCTCACGGCGACTCCGGTGCGGACGCGAAGGCGGCCGCCGAGGGCAACGGCGCGGAGGCGGCCGCCGGTTCCGGCGCGAAGGCCGACGGCGCGGACGCCGGGGCCGAGGTTCCGGCGGGCGACACGGACGCCGGAGCGAAGGCCGGTGCCGGGCAGAAGACCGCCGGCGCCGGGAGCGTGAAGGCGGGTGCCGACGACGACGGCAAGGGCGAGGGCGAGGGCGAGAAGGCCCCGGCAGGCGCCGAGGCGGCGACCGACGCGGGCGAGGGTTCGAAGCCGGGCGCCGACGACGGCAGCGCGAAGGCCGACGCCGAGGCGGAGGCCCTGGCGGACGGCGCGGCCGCGAAGGCGAGCGACGGTGCGGAGTCCGGCACCGGTGCGAAGGCCGCTTCCGGTACGAAGGCCGACGCTCGGTCGAAGACCCCGGCGGGCGCCGACACCAAGGGCGCCGCGGGCGCGAAGGCCGACGCCGGTACGAAGGCCGCCGCTCAGCCGAAGGCTCCGGCAGGTGCCGGCGTCGCGGGTGCGAAGGCGGACGCCGACGCGGAAAGTGGCGCCGACGCGAAGGGCGACACCGGCGCCGACGCGAAGGCGGACGCCGAGGCGAAGAGCGGCGGCAAGGCCGAGCGCGGTGCCGAGGCGAAGGACGCCGACGGCGCGGAGGACCCGCAGGGGCCGCCCGCGGCCGACGGCGAGAGCCGCACGGGTGGTGCGGGTGGGAAGACGGCCGGAGGCGGAGTCGAGGCCAAGGCCAAGACCGGCGGAGCGGACGCCGTCGACCAGCCGACCGCCATCTTCAAGGCCGTACGCCCCAAGGACCAGGTCGACCAGCCCACGACGATGCTCAAGGTCGGCAAGGGGGCCAAGCAGGACGAGCCCGAGTCCGAGCGCACCAGCAAGTTCGTCGCGCTCAAGGACGACGTCCGGCACAAGCCCGCGTCCGCGCCGGCCGACGAGACCACCGCCGTCCCCCAGATCGGCCCCGAGCGCACCACCCAGCAGCCCCTGCCCCCCAAGCCCCCGCTCGACCTCCTCGCGGAGCTGACCAATACCCCGCCGCCCCCGGAGACCCCGGTCCGCACGGCCCTGCGGCGGGTCAAGATCTGGACCCCGCTGGTCCTCCTGCTGGTGATCATCTTCGCGGTCGTACAGACCCTGCGCCCCCTCCCGTCCCCCACCCTCGCGCTGACCGCGAAGGACAGCTACACCTTCGACGGCGGCCGGGTGAACCTGCCGTGGCCGAGCGAGGGCCAGGGCTGGATGGACGGCGACGGCATCGGCACGATGGGGAACTTCGGCAAGCAGACCCCCGTCGCCATCGGCTCGGTCGCCAAGACGATGACCGCGTACATCATCCTGCGCGACCACCCGCTGAAGCCGGGCCAGGAGGGCCCGAAGATCAAGGTGGACGCCACGGCGGAGAAGGAGGCCGGCTACAGCAAGGACGGTGAGTCGACCCTCGACACCGTCCACGCCGGCGACACCCTCACGGAGAAGCAGGCCCTGTCGGCCGTCATGATCCCCTCCGCCAACAACATCGCCCGGCTGCTGGCCCGCTGGGACGCGGGCTCGGAGGCGGCGTTCGTGAAGAAGATGAACGCCACCGCCAAGGAGCTGGGGATGACCGGTACGACGTACACCGACCCCTCGGGTCTGAAGGAGACCACCGTCTCCACCGCCCAGGACCAGGTGAAGATCGGCCGCGCGGTCGTCAAGATCCCCGCCCTGGTCGCCATCACCAGCGCCGCCAGCTGGACCGACCCCTCCGGCCACAACTGGCGGAACTACAACGATCTCCCCATCCTGGTCGGCGCCATCGGCATCAAGACCGGCAGCACCACCGCGGCCGGCGGCAACCTGCTGTTCGCCGCCCGCAAGAAGGTCGGCGGCCAGACGGTGACCGTCGTCGGCGCGATCCTCGGCCAGCACAAGCCGTCGATCCTGGACACGGTCAACGCGGTCAGCAAGACCGCCCTGCTCGGCGCCGAGAACGCGCTGACCTCGGCGAAGATCCTGAAGAAGGGCGATGTCGTCGGCTATGTGGACGACCGGCTCGGCGGGCAGACCCCGATCGTGGTCACCCAGGACGTCACCGCGGTCGGCTGGTCGGGCCTGAAGGTGAAGCTGTCCTTCGCCTCCGACACCGTCCCGCACACCGCGAAGGCCGGCACCAAGGTCGGCACCCTCACGGTGGGCGACGGCAGCACGGCCGGCATCAAGGTCCCGGTGGCCCTCCAGCGGGATCTGGCCGAGCCCGGCTTCGGCGCGAAGCTCACCCGCATCGGCTGACCGCACGCCCCGCACACCCCCGCGCACCCCGTCACGGCGCCCCACCCGGGCGCCCCGTGGCGGGGTGCGTGCTAGCGTCACGAATCGGGGCAGGTCGCCGGTTCCCGGGACACGGCCGCGAACTGGACGAGAAGCGGCCGGGAACACCGAAGAAAACGGCCGAGAACAGAAGACGGGACACGGGGAGTGCCTTCAGGTGGCCACTGCGGAGCCGACACGCGCCGACGACGCCGGACCGGGCCCGGAAAACGGCCCACGAATACGCCTGTCCACGCCTGACGCGGACACCGGCGCGGACGCGGGCACCGCCGCGAAGGGTCGTACGAGCGTCCCCGCGAGCGGTCGTACGGACGTACCCGGCGGCCGCCGCCTCACCCGCCTCCTCGCGCCCCTCGAACCCCTTCGCGCCCGTATGCTGCGCCACCCCGTGCTGTGGGTCACCGTGCTCGCGGGCGTGCTGCACATCATCTGGTTCTTCACGTTCGCGAACAGCGGCGGCGATCTCGCGGCGCAGGACGCCTGGGCGGAGTTCGTCGGCCGGCACCCGGACTCGGCGTACAACCTCGCCTGGTACGGGGGCATGCACCCGGTGTCGTACAGCGTGGTGTCGCCGTATCTGATGGCGGTCCTCGGCGTCCGTACGACGATGATGATCGCCGGCACCGTCTCGGCGGGCCTGCTGACGCTGATCCTCATCCGCAGCCGGGCCGTGCGGAACCCCCTGTGGGTCTCGATGGCCGGGGTCTTCGCGCTGCTGTGCAACGCGATGTCGGGCCGGGTGACCTTCGGGCTCGGCACGATGATCGCGCTCGGCGCGGTGGCGGCGGTGTTCTGCTGGCCGTACCGCTGGCGGCACAAACGCTGGGCGAAGGCGGCGGTGGCGGCCCCGCTGGCCGGGCTCTCCACCATGGCCTCGCCGGTCTCCGGACTGTTCGTCGGCCTGGTCGCGGTCGCACTGTTTCTGCAGAAGCGACGGCCGGGCGCGTGGGCGCTCGGGCTGGCACCGGCGGCGGTGGTGGCCGCGTCGTACTTCCTCTTCCCCTTCTCCGGCACCCAGCCGATGACGATCGGCTCGGTCAGCCTGCCGCTGATATACGGGCTGCTCTGCCTGTTCCTGGTGCCGAAGGAGTGGATCACGGTCCGGCTGACGGCGGCCGTCTACAGCGCCATGGTGGTGGCGGTGTGGGTGGTCAGCTCGCAGATCGGTTCGAACATCTCGCGGCTGCCGATGCTGTTCGCGGGCGCGACGCTGATCGCGGCGCTGCCGTTCACCGTGCCGAAGTCGCGCAAGTGGTACGCGACGGTGGTGGCGTTCCTGGGGTTCGTCGGGTGGATCGGCTACAAGTCGGTCGACGACATCGTGCACACGACCCCGACCGCGTCCTGGGCGCACGAGCTGGCGCCGCTGGTCAACCAGTTGCAGAAGGTCGGCGCGGAGCGGGGGCGGGTGGAGGTCGTACCGGCGCGTTCGCACCGCGAGGCGTCCGCGCTCGCGCCGTACGTCAACCTGGCGCGGGGCTGGAACCGGCAGGCCGACATGGAGCGCAACCCGCTCTTCTACGACGACACGCTCAACTCGGCGAACTACCACGAGTGGCTCCAGCGGTGGGCCGTGCACTTCGTGGTGCTGCCCAAGGACAACCCGGACGGGGACGGCGGCGAGCGCGAGCGGCAGCTGCTGCGGCGCGGGATGCCGTACCTGACGCAGATCTGGGGCGATGCCAACTGGCAGCTGTTCCAGGTGACCGACCCGACCCCGCTGGCCGAGCCGAACGCGCGGGTGGACCGTGCCGAGCAGGGCGAGATGACCCTGGACGTGCGCAAGGCCGGCCGGATCCTGATCCGGATCCCCTACTCCCCCTGGCTCAGCGTGGTCGACGCCCATGGCAAGAGCCTGAAGGGCCCGCAGGTGATCCCCTCGCCGCCGGGCACGGAGAAGAAGTACCGCAATGTCAACGGGTGCCTCATGGAGACGCCCGAGGACGCGAACGGCGACAAGTGGACGATGCTGATCGCGCCGCGGGCGGGCACGTACCGGCTTGCCGCCCCGTACCAGCTGCCCCGGGGCACGCCGTGCCCCGACGCCCTGAAGTAGGTGCCTGGGGTCCGGACGAGAGGCCCTAGTACTGCAACGGTGTTTGCTGTGACTGGTGGCGAAGGTCAGGGGATGTGTCCGCGTCGTTTGTAGTGACTGGTGCGGGCCTGGTGCTGTC
>NZ_JBFBFF010000014.1:0-217282 GCF_040684035.1 Streptomyces sp. NPDC093018 | reverse complement strand
AGCGGCGCGATCCGGTCCCACATCACATCAGTGATCACTAATCGGACAGACACATCCGATCAACTGATGAGCCCACCAAAGAGACACGGCCTAGGCTGCGCGCCCGTGACGCTGTCTTCGAGGTCTTCGAGCAAACCCCTTCCGGACGAGACCGCCCTGCCGCTGCGGCGGGACCCCCGCTTCACCCTCCTCCTCGGCGCCCGGGTCGTCTCCGTGCTGGGCAACGGCTTCGCCCGGGTGGCCCTCGCCTTCGCCGTGCTCGCGCTGCCCGGCGCGAGCCCCGCCAGGCTGTCGCTGGTCCTGGCCTGTCAGGCGCTGCCGCAGCTGTTGTTCGTGCTGGTGGGCGGGGTGATCGCGGACCGGATGTCCCGCTCGGCGCTGATGGCCCTGGCGGATGTGCTCGGGGCGGGGGCGTACGGTGCGCTGGCCGCGATGGTGCTGACGGGCGTGGCCCCGCTGCCCGCGCTGTGCGTCCTCGCCGTCCTGGCCGGCACCGCGACGGCCCTGTTCGCGCCCGCCTCCGAGGGCCTCGTCCCGCTCCTCGTCCCCAAGGACCGCCTCCAGCGCGCCAACGGCCTGCTGCGGATGGGCACCAACACCTCCCTGCTGCTGGGCCTGTCCCTGTCCGGGGTGACGGTGGCGGCGGTGGGCGCGGGCTGGGCGCTCGCGCTGAACGCCGTCTCCTTCGTGGTCAGCGCGGCTCTGACGGCCCGGCTGCGGGTGCCGAGGCGCCCGCGCGGCAGCTCCTCCGGCTGGACCGAACTGAAGGAGGGCTGGCGGGAGTTCACCTCCCGGCAGTGGCTGTGGGTGGTGGTCGCGCAGTACGCCCTCGTGGTCGCCGCGCTCAACGCCAACGCGGGCGTCCTGGGGCCGCTGATGGCCACGCAGCACCTGGGCGGCGCGCGGTCCTGGTCGGTGATCGTGGCCGCCCAGGCGATCGGCACCGTCGCGGGCGCGGGCCTGGCCGCCCGGGTCCGGGTCTCCCGCCCCCTCCTCGTGGCCGTCCTGTGCACCTTCCCGGCCGCCGTTCCGATCACCCTGCTCGCGCTGGCGGCCCCGCTCTGGGCGATCGTCCTCGCGATGTTCGCCTCGGGCCTCGCGAGCGACGTCTTCGGCGTCCTGTGGGCCACCACCATCCACCGCGAGGTCCCCGAGCACGCCCTGTCCCGGGTCAGCTCCTACGACTGGTTCGGCTCCCTCTCCTTCGCCCCGCTGGGCCTCCTGGTGGCGGGCCCCACGGCGACGGCGGTGGGCACGGGACGGGCGCTGGCGGGCTGCGCGGCGCTGATCACGCTGGCGACGGCGGCGACGCTGCTCTCCCCGCAGGTGCGGAACATGCGGAGCCCGCAGGGAAGTTGACCCACCTCAGGGCCGGGGCTCCCGCGCCGCGCTGTGCCGCTGGTAGTAGCGGGCGACCCGGGCCCGGTTGCCGCAGCGGGCGGGGGAGCACCAGCGGCGGCGGGGGTGCGCCGGCAGGTCGTACACCTCCCGCAACCGCTCCTGCTCCCCGCCCGAAAGTCGCTCCGCCATTCGGCCTCCCCTGGTTCCGCCCGGCATCACTGACTCGTCTCGCCGGTCTGAGTCCCGGGCGCCAGGGGGTGCCTCGCGCTCGGCGGCGAGAGCCGCGCGGTGCGGAACGCGAGATACCGGCCGAAGGCTTCGTGGCTGTCGGGGGTGAAGTGCCACTCCAGCAGGGCCGATCGCAGCTCCGGCTCGGTCAGCCGGCCGTGCCAGGCGACCTCGTCCGGATCGGGGACCACGGCGTCCGGCACCACGGCTTCGTGCACGCCGAGCCAGTGCGGGCTCAGGCCGCTGCGGTTGACGAACGTGAACAGCGGGCGCGGCAGCGCGCGAACGCCCAGCTCTTCGGCCAGCTCCCGGGCGGCGGCCTGCTCGTAGGACTCGCCGACATGCACCGCGCCCCCGACCACGACCTCATAGCGCCCGGGGAAGCGCGATACCCGCTCCGACCGCCGGTGGACGAGGATCCGGCCGCGATCATCACGGCACACCGTCACGGCGACCCGATGCAGCCACCCCTCCCGGACGGCCTCCCGACGGCTGACCACCCCCAGCACACGATCCCGGCCGTCGACCCGCTCCAGCAGTTCATCCACGCCGCACACCCTGGCAGAGCTCACTGACAACGCCGCTGAGCCTGAGCACGATAGTTGTCGCCGAATTCGCATCGTTGTTGACGTGTTCCGTCCTCTTTGCAGGCAAGTTGTCGCCAACTTCGAAGGTCTCCCCTCCGGTGGGATGCGTACGGCTTACCTGGGACTATGAGCGATATCCGGGGCTCCTTGTGGTCCCACAGCTGTACGTGGACAGATCTGCTCGTTCCTGTCTCGCTGGACGCGGGGCGGGACGACCTGGACCTGTCCGATGGCTGGATGGATCGGTGGATCGCGCCGCCCAGACCCGTGATGCGGTCGCCCCGCGCTTCGACGCCATCGCCGAGGCCAGCTCCCGCGTCGCCTCGCTCAAGGCCAGCATTGATGCCATCACCCAACTGCGCGAATCTTGGGCACGGGTGCGCACCATCGACGCGGACATCCGCTCACTCAAGGCCGACCGCCGGCAGGTGAACAAAGATATCAAAGAGAAGTCCGAGCAGCTCAAGGCCAACCAGACTCTGCTCGGTGATCTCAGCATTGAGTTCAGCCGACTGCTCACCAGCTGGAACCTGCCCTGGGTCGACACGGCCGTCATCGACCGCGACACCTATCTGCCGATGGTCAACGGACGGCAATTCGAGACCCTGCAGGCTTTCGGCGGGGGCATCGCCACCTCCGTCAACCTTGCTTACAGCCTCACGCTCCTTGCCTTCGGACTCGACCACTCCGACGTCCTCGTTCCATCGCTCCTCGTGATTGATTCACCGCGCAAGGAATTTGGCAACAACGCCTCCGACCGGCAACGCGCGGCCGAGATCTACAGTCGCTTCAGGACGCTGGCTGACGCATATGGCAAACGCTTGCAACTGATCATCGCCGACAATGACCCCCCGCCCATCACCAGCGACTCCTTCGGCAAGGTGGAGTTCGACTACGAGAACCCCATGGTGCCCGGCGTGGATCATCCCGGCCCTGGTCAGGTCACTCGCATCGAAAGTCAATCGGATAGCTAGAGGTCTTTAACTAAAAGTCCGGACAGCTCGATTGGCCGCTGTCCGAACTGTCCGGGCATAGACGGCTGCAGCACTCTAGAACTGCAGCCGCTCGGCGGAGCCGTCCTCTCAATGGGAGCAGGTGCCAGAGGCGACTCCGGTTCGATCGTTTCGGGAGGAAAGAACTCCCTGCCTGGGCAAACTCCGGCTTTGCGACTTGCGCCAGCCAGTGCGCTGTTCTATTTGGCCAGGTGGCCCGCCCATGTGACTCCAGTGATTCTTCCCTGGCCGTTCAGCTGACCCCAATTTCATCAAATGAGAGTTGGCGAGCCGGCCGTTGGCCAGGACACATCCGCGACCTCGATTCAGCCTAGCCAGCGCACGGCTGTAGCTCGAAGTCCCTTCTGCCCTTCGTCGGGATAGAAGGCAATGGATGAGCCGGAATCGAGATAGGACCACTCCCCCTCGTCTAGCAACTCCTTCACATGAAAGAAGTAGTCTCTCCCCCACGACCGCGTGAACCCGTACATCTTCTCTTGGAGGACTCGCGTAACCGTCCCCACGCGCCGCTCTACGAGCGCCGGATCAGTTGCTCGCAGCCGATCTTTGAGCCGAGCTGAAAAGTTCTCGAGACTCTCAATTAGAAAGTCATCATCCATCCTCCGAAGCAAACGCTCACTCAAATCGATCAACTGCACCGCTCGGTCAGCTGGTTCGCCGACTAGCATCTCGCTCCGGCCCGAATCTGCGAGATTCGCAGCTGCCTCAATCATCTCCACTGCAGATTCATATTGAGCATTAGCGACTCTTTTTTCTGCTTCATAGACGCCAGCCCGCATACCAATAGCCATCGCGACTGAACCTTCATATGAGTCCGGCTTCAACGTAATGGCGTGTGATGCACTGGTGAGTGCCGCGTCGAAATCGCCCAACTGAATATGGGCCCATGCAATCTCATTCGCCACCGTTGGTGGGACTTGCGCAAGTTTAGCGGCGCTCTGCAGAAGTTTAAGCCCCAAGCCAGGATCCACTCCCTCGTTTACAAGGAAGGACCCATATAGATAGCACAATGTGGCTGATTCAGGGGCGATCTCATTCGCCCGCTCGTATGCAGCACGAGCTGAGCTTACGTCGCGTAGGCCAGTCTGAATGTAGGCTTCAATGCGCCATGACTCATGGTACCCCGGTGATAGCATCTGAGCTTCGTGGCAGATTAGCAACGCCTCATCCGCCTCACCTCGATCGTAACTCCTCAAGGCGTCACGGAGGAGCCGGGCAGTGCTGAAATGGCCCGGGCCTTGAATATCAAGAGTTCGAGGATCGTAAGGGGATGCCGTACTTTCCGCCTGAAGTCTCATGCCGAGGTCCGAAAGCTCTCGGCTCCGCCCCTCGTACATAACTCGCTGTAGCGATCCGACCGAGTGCCTTTTATCTAGGTACTGTTTACCAAAATCTGCAAGTTGATAAGTTGATTCTGTGGCTTGATCCGTTGACGTGCCTTGCATTTGAATAAAGTTTGTGGACATCAACTCCAGCAAGCTTGTTTGGATTTCACCCGCAGAGTATTCGTTGAGGAACGCAAGCTCAGCTTGGCTTCGTCTCCCGGGGAGCACTTGCATCGACCGCAGGACGGAACGAGCGCTCTCGCTCAAATGTCCATATACGTTCGACATGCAGAAGTCGAGTAGAAGATCATTGTCGCGCAGTAGATCTTCAGGGCGCAGACCCGACTGCACGCCGGCCACGAACCATCTAATGTAAGCCGGGTGTCCCTTCATGGCTTGCACCATGCCGTTCAAGGAGTGAGGGCGGAGCCCCTGCAGAGCATCAACATTACGAACGCGGGCAAGTTTCATCAGAAGTCGAGTCGAATCATCATTCGACAGCGGTTTCAAGGAGACCGGGTTCTCGATGCCCAATCCGATCCGACTGGTAATAATTACCTTGCTCCCCATGGGGAGATCGAGCAAGAAATCACGGAGTCTCTGATCTAGAACGGTCTCCATGTTGTCCAGGATTAGGAGCACCTTAAAATGCTCCAGGTACGACAGAACCTCGGCAGCTGGGTCGACTGCCCGCTTGGCTTCAGTCCCTCCTAGCTGTTCGGCCGCAGAGGCGAAGAGGCCCAAAGAATTTTCGATGGCTCCACTGATTCGCTGGATCTCGTTCACCGTAAGCATGGTTGCTTTCGCGGTTACCCAAACGAGAGCTTCGAACGGATTCTTGGGATCATCCAGCAGCTCGTATGCAGCCTTCAATGCGATCGATGTTTTGCCAATTCCGCCATCCCCTAGGATGGAAACCACCGGGTAGGCGCCCTTAATTGCTTTTTTGATTCGATCGAGTTCCGCTCGGCGACCGAAGAATCCAGTTTCATCAAAATCCGGCGCCGGAAGGTTGTGTTGAGGGGCAGTGTCTGGATCTGTTACTAGGCTAATGGTCAGACCCAGGACGTATGCAGGGTCCGTCTGGAGCTTGGAAAGCGTACCGCTAAGGTGAACCCAGAAGCTCGACGCCACGGAAAAGGCATTTCTGGCTACGTCATGCACGACTGCTAGGTCGTCGATTTCCATAGGCCGCGTGTGTGCAACCCTATTTCGAACCTGCGTCAACTGCCCTAGATGGGGTGCAAAAATACGCAGAGACTCTTGAGCCTGCTCAGGGAGCTCTTTCTTTTTCTTGGAAAGAACTTCATACGATTCAGCAAAATCCAGATAGGGAACCAGGCTGGCTATTGAGAGTTGTGCTTTGGCTCCCATTTCTCGTGTAATGCGGATCGCCGCTCGATCGTACTTATCTGCGCCCAGGGCGACTCGGGGATCCTCGCCTTCTTCGTGTGCCCCCAGAATTGCATTTCGCAGATCCTCTTCCATGGCAGAGAGGAGTGCAAAGCAAGTGAGTCGAGTGGCGCTTGAACTCATGTATCCCCCAGAACCTGTCTGTCTCTTTACGCGATGAGAGACGATGATAGGTGACCTTGAGGTGATGTGCATCACCTTCGGCCTATTCCTTCAAATGCGTCCTCTCTGGGCCGGACTGTGCTGCGAGGCTTGGGTGTCTAAGGATGAGCCAGGTGGAAGAACGGATGAGCATCCGGGACCACGGCTTCGTGCACGTCGAGCCAGTGGGGGCGGGTGCAGCTGACCGCCATCCCCAGCTCGCGATCTTGATCGTCGACAGGCTCCATCAGTTCGTCCACGACGAGCACCCTGGCGTAGCCCCCTGACAACGCGGCTTCCTGGTGACCCGTGGAGGTCGTCCTGAGAACACCTGCACCAGGAGGCCGGGCCCGGGTGACGAAGTTGTCGTGCAAATGCGACACCAGTCGTGCTCAGGCTCAGCCGCCCCTCGGCGGCTCCCGGCACACTATTGCAAGCGTCTGCTTGCAATTGTTAGCGGGGGTGGGGCATGGTGGAGGCATGGCATCGCTGAACGTCGGCAATCTCGGTGAGTACCTGCGTGAACAGCGGCGGAACGCCCAGCTGTCGCTGCGGCAGCTCGCCGAGGCGGCCGGGGTGTCCAATCCGTATCTGAGCCAGATCGAGCGCGGGCTGCGCAAGCCGAGCGCGGAGGTGTTGCAGCAGGTCGCCAAGGCCCTGCGGATCTCCGCCGAGACGCTGTACGTCCGCGCCGGCATCCTCGACGCCGAGCGGGACCGGGACGAGGTGGAGACGCGCGCCGTCATCCTCGCCGATCCCTCGCTCAACGAGCGGCAGAAGCAGGTGCTGCTCCAGATCTACGAGTCCTTCCGCAAGGAGAACGGATTCGGGACCGGCGAACCCGCGGGTGCGGACGGCACGGAGCAGGGAACGGACGACGACGATGCCGGCTCGCGGCGGACGGCCGGCTGACGCCGGACCAGGGCACCGGGCGCCCACCGCGAACCACACCACCTCAGCCGAACGCGAGATCCGGGAGGACCTGATCACCATGGCCATCACCGACGACCTGCGCAAGACCCTCAGCGACCCGACTCCGCTCTACTTCGCCGCCGGCACCGCCGACCTCGCCCTCCAGCAGGCCAAGAAGGTGCCCGCACTGGTCGAGCAGCTGCGCGCCGAGGCTCCGGCCCGGATCGAGAAGGTGCGCGGCACCGACCCCAAGGCCGTCCAGGAGAAGGCCACCGCCCGGGCCAAGGAGGCCCAGGAGACCTTCCAGACCAAGGTCACCGAGCTGATCGGCGGCTTCGACGTCGACCTGAAGAAGCTCGGCGAGCAGGCCCAGGACCTCGCCCTGCGCGGCGTGGGCGTCGCCGCCGAGTACGCCGTCAAGGCCCGCGAGACCTACGAGAAGGTCGCCGAGCACGGCGAGGCGGCCGTGAAGACCTGGCGCGGCGAGGCCGCCGAGGACATCGAGGACCTGGCCATCGCCGTCGAGGGCAAGCCGGAGCCCGTCGAGGTCAAGGACGAGGCCGGCCGGCCCAAGGTCGCCACGCCCGAGGCCGCCGCGGAGAAGAAGGCCGCCGCCGCCCGGAAGGCCGCGACCGCGCGCAGGACGGCCACCACGAAGAAGCCCACCCCGCCGGCCAAGTGACCGCGCGGGCGGCGGGCCGGGCATCTTTGGGGTGTCCGGCCCGTTCCGCCCGTTCTATGGGTACGGTTGCGGCGTAGGGACCGAGCTGCGGAACAGGGGCGGTGGCAAGCATGCTGATGTTGGGCTTCGCGGGATTCATGGGGATCCTGAAGATCGTCCTCATGGCCCTGGCCGCGTTCGCGCTCGTCGACGCCGCGGTGCGGCGCGAGGACGCCTTCCGCGCGGCCGACAAGCAGAACAAGGTCTTCTGGCTGATCATCCTGGGCCTCGCCCTGGTCGCCAGCGTGATCTTCTCGGTCCTGGCCATCCTGCCGATCGCCGGCGCCGTGGCCAGCATCGTCTACATCGTGGACGTACGCCCCGCGCTCAGGCACGTCACGGGCGGCGGAGGCTACGGCCGCCGCGGCGGCAGCAGCAGCGACGGTCCGTACGGGCCGTACAACGGCGGCCGCTAGCACCACCGCGGTCGGCGGGCCGGTCCCCTCGGGGCCGGCCTACGCCGTCCGGTCCAGCAGTACGACCGCCACGTCGTCCGCCAGCTCGCCCTCGTTGAGCCGGCGCACCTCCTGCACCGCGGCCCGCAGCAGCTCCTCGCCCCGCAGCCCCTCGGCGAGCTGGCGGCGGATCATCTCCACCATGCCGTCCTGGCCGAGCCGCTCCCCGCCGGCCCCGACGCGCCCCTCGATCAGCCCGTCGGTGTAGAGCATCAGGCTCCACTCGGCGCCCAGCTCCACCTGCATCCGCGACCAGCGCGACCCGGGCAGCATGCCGAGGGCGGGACCGTTGTTGTCGTACGGCAGCAGCCGCGCCGGTACGCCGGGGCGCACCAGCAGCGGGGCCGGATGGCCGGCCAGGCACAGGCCCGCGTGGCGGCCGTCGGGCGCGATGTCCACCGTGCACAGCGTCGCGAAGATCTCCTCGTCCGGGCGCTCGTGCTCCAGCACCTCCTGGAGGGTGCCCAGCAGCTCGTCACCGCACAGCCCCGCGAGGGTGAGCGCCCGCCAGGCGATCCGCAGCTCCACGCCGAGCGCCGCCTCGTCCGGGCCGTGCCCGCAGACGTCGCCGATCATGGCGTGCACCGTGCCGTCGGGGGTGCGCACGGCGTCGTAGAAGTCGCCGCCGAGCAGCGCGCGCGAGCGGCCCGGACGGTACCGCGCCGCGAACCGCAGCGAGGAGCCGTCGAGCAGCGGCGTGGGCAGCAGCCCCCGCTCCAGGCGCCGGTTCTCCTGCGCCCGCAGCCGGCTCTCGGTGAGCCGGCGCTCCGCGGTGTCGGATCGTTTCCGCTCCACCGCGTACCGGACGGCGCGGCTGAGCAGCCGGCTGTCCAGCTCGTCCCGGACGAGATAGTCCTGCGCGCCGACGCGCACCGCCTCCGCGCCGCGCTCGGCGTCGCCGGAGCCGGTCAGGGCCAGCACGGCATGCCGGGGCGCGAGCTGGAGGACGTGGTGCAGCACGGCCAGCTCGTCGTCGGTGTCGCTGCCGCCCGGCGCGGGCAGCGCCAGGTCCAGCAGGATGCAGTGGACGTCGTCGGTGAGCAGCCGCTCGGCCTCGGTGAGGTTGCGGGCGGTGCGCACCCGGACCGGCTTGCCGGCCGAGTCCAGCAGTTCGGGCACGATCGGCGAGCGGACCGGGTCGTCCTCGATCAGCAGCAGGGTGAGAGTGGCGCCGCTCGTGGGCGCGGCGTCGCGGTGGGCCTCTTCCTTGAGGGGGCCGCCGACGGCGCCGGCGGCCTGCGCCTGACCACTCTCCACGGCCGGGATCGCTCTCTGCCGCGGTACGGGTACGGGCATCGTCTGGGTTCCTTCCCTCCCCCCGAGGGCACGGCGGTGTCGAGGGGTCTCGACCCACCGACGGGTGACCCTAGCGGGTGGGGCCACCCCGATGGAATGGTGTGAGCCGCGTCGCTCTGGCGCAGGCCACTGTCATATGCCGCTTTCCGTACCGCAGTTGGACAGCGCACCGGGCCCCGGGGGATGACGAAGCTCACGTCCTGCCCCGGTTTGCACGGGGGTTGGCGGTGGAGTGGGTCACATGACCCGCGTCACCGGGGCAAAAGCCGTATAACGCGGGTCACGCGACGCGCCTCACGCTCGCCGCGGACAGGCCGACACCCCCGCCGCGGACGGTCCGACGCCTCCGCCGCGGACGGTCCGACGCCTCCGCCGCGGACGGTCCGACGCCTCCGCCGCGGACGGTCCGACGTCCCCGTCCCGAGCGCGCCCACGTCCCCGTCCCGGGCGGGCCGACACCCCATCCCCAGGCGGGCCGACAGCGTCACCCCGGGAGGTCCGACAGCGTCACCCCGAGCGGGCCGACGGCCTCACGCGTCGGGTCGTACGACCCCCAGGATCGGCATCGAGCCCGCGCCCGCGACCGTCACCGAACGCCCCGGACGCGGCGCCTGGATGATCGCGCCGTCCCCTATGTACAGGGCGACATGGCTGGCGTCGTCGAAGTAGATGACGAGGTCGCCGGGCCGCATGTCCTTGACGTCGATGTGCTTGAGCTGCTTCCACTGCTCCTGGGAGGTGCGCGGGATGGGGCGGCCGGCCGCGGCCCACGCCTGGGAGGTCAGCCCCGAGCAGTCGAAGGAGTCCGGGCCCGCGGCGCCCCATACATACGGCTTGCCGAGCTGGGCGGTGGCGAACGCCACGGCCTTCTCGCCCGCCGCGGACGCCTTGCCGTGGATCCGGTCGAGGATGCCGGTGTCCAGCCAGGCGGTCTGCGACTTCAGCGCGGCCTTCTGCTCCAGCTGCGCGAGCCGCTCCCGCTGCTTCTCCTCCAGCGACGACTCCAGCTTCTTCGCGGCGTCGATCTGCTGCTGGATCTTCTTCTTGGCGCTCGCCTTGGCCTTGCGGTCGGCGTCCAGCTTCTTCCACTGGGCGGCCGCGTCGGAGGCGTAGTCCTGCAACTGCTGCTGGGTGTCGGTGCGTTCGCCGATCAGATGGTTGGCCGCCTGCTGGCTCTGCAGGACCAGCCCCGCGCCGTCCAGGAACTGGTCCGGGTCGTCGCTGAGCAGGAACTGGGCGGTGGGCGGCACCCCTCCGGTGCGGTACTGCTCCCGGGCCGCCGCGCCCGCCTGGTCCTTGAGCTGGGCGAGCTTCTGCTGCCCGGCCACGATCTTCTTGGCCAGCGAGACGATCTCGGCGGACTGCTTCTTCGTCTTCTCCTCCGCCGCGTTGTACGCGTCGGTGGCCACGGCCGCGTCGTGGTAGAGCTTGTCCAGCTTCTCGCGGACCTGCTCAAGGTCCTTGTCCGGCACGGGTTTCGGGCTTGTGCCGGCCGCCGGACCGGTGTCCTGCGGGGGTGCCGGCGCGGCGAGCGCCGTCCCGGGGGCCGCGAGTACGGCCACCGCGCAGACCACGGTCAGGGCGGCCGCGAGCAGACCGCGCTTGCCCGTACCCATACCTACCCCCCAGCTGATTTACCGTCAGTAACTTACGAACGCCTGAGGGATCGTGCCACGACCGCGCGCAAAGCGACAGAGGCCATGAGGAAAGTCGGATTTCCCCCGTGACCGGCCAGGACGACGATCACCTCGCCCGTCTGACGAACGACGCGCCGGGTTCGTTCCGTTGCCCGCCCACCCGAAGGGGTGGTTTCAACGGTTCCGGCCCGCAATCAGCCCTGCGGCGCCAACGCCCCCCACGCCACCGTCACTTCGCCCTGCCGCCAGCGCCCCGGCGCGTCCGTCACCGGCCAGTCCGCGGTGAGGGCGCGCACCGTGCGCAGCCAGCGCTGCCGGGCCCCGTACGCGGCGTACGGCGCGGCCGCCGCCCAGGCGCGGTCGAAGTCGCGCAGGAAGGCGTGCACCGGCTCGCCCGGGACATTGCGGTGGATCAGCGCCTTCGGCAGCCGTTCGGCGAGGTCGGAGGGGCGGTCAAGGGAGCCGAGCCGGGTGGCGAAGGTGACGGTCCGCGGCCCCTCGGGCCCGAGCGCCACCCAGACGTGCCGCCGCCCGATCTCGTCGCACGTCCCCTCGACCAGCAGCCCCCCGCGCGAGCCGTCGCCCGCCGGGGCCAGCCGTGCGCACAGCCGCTCCCAGACGGCGGCGACCTGGTCCTCGTCGTACTGGCGCAGCACATTCGCCGCGCGGATCAGCAGCGGCCGACCGGGCACCGGGACCTCGAAGCCGCCGTGCCGGAAGACCAGCCCCGCGCGCTCGTACGGCCGCGCCGCCGCGACCCGCTCCGGCTCGATCTCGATGCCGACGACCCGGGTGCGGGGGGCGGCGGTGCGCAGCCTGCCGAGCAGTTCCACGGCGGTCCAGGGGGCGGCGCCGTACCCGAGGTCCACGGCGACCGGCTCGGCGGCGCGGCGCAGCTCGGCGCCGTGGACGGCCGCGATCCAGCGGTCCATGCGGCGCAGCCGGTTGGGGTTGGTGGTGCCGCGTGTCACGGTCCCGACGGGACGGAGGGCGGATGCGCGGCTTGCCATGAGTACGAGGGTAAAGGGGGCCGGGAAGGAGACCGGCCGGAGGCCCGGGAGGCCCGGGAGCCAGGAAGGGGACAGGCCGGTGGCCAGGTTGAGCCAACAAAGGTAATGATTCGGTAAAGCGGCTTGTTCCGGAAATGGCCGGCACCCCGCCCGCTGTTGCACCCCCTTGGAGGGCGCAGGCGAGTCCTCCGTCCGGCATGCCCGCAGCAAGGAGGACCGCCACGTGAGCCAGTACGCCAGCAGGCTCGGGCGCCGCTCCCCGTCCGCCGCGCCCCGGCTACGGCTGCTCCGCAGGCCCCGCAGGGTCGCGATGCTCTCCGTGCACACCTCTCCCCTGCACCAGCCCGGCACCGGCGACGCGGGCGGCATGAACGTCTACATCGTGGAGCTGGCCCAGCGGCTCGCCGCGCAAGGCATCGAGGTGGAGGTCTTCACCCGGGCCACCGCGGGCGATCTGCCGCCCACCGTCCAGCTCGCCCCCGGCGTCCTGGTCCGGCACGTCGACGCGGGCCCCTACGAGGGCCTCGCCAAGGAGGAGCTGCCCGCCCAGCTGTGCGCCTTCACACACGGCGTGATGCAGGCCTGGGCCGGCCACCGCCCCGGCTACTACGACCTGGTCCACTCCCACTACTGGCTCTCCGGCCATGTCGGCTGGCTCGCCGCCCAGCGCTGGGGCGTCCCCCTGGTGCACGCCATGCACACCATGGCCAAGGTCAAGAACGCCAATCTGGCCGCGGGCGACCGCCCCGAGCCCGCCGCCCGGGTCATCGGCGAGACCCAGATCGTCGCCGCCGCGGACCGGCTGATCGCCAACACCGACGACGAGGCCGGCGAACTGGTCCGGCACTACGACGCCGACCCCGGCTCGGTCGCCGTCGTCCACCCCGGCGTCAATCTGGAGCGCTTCCGCCCCGCCGACGGCCGGGCCGCCGCCCGCGCCCGCCTCGGCCTGCCCAAGGACGCCCTGATCCCCCTCTTCGCGGGCCGCATACAGCCCCTGAAGGCCCCGGACGTGCTGCTGCGCGCGGTGGCCGTCCTTCTCGACGAACGCCCCGAGCTGCGCTCCAAGATCCTCGTGCCCGTCGTCGGCGGCCCCAGCGGCAGCGGCCTCGCCAAGCCCGAGGGCCTGCAGAAGCTGGCCGCCCGGCTCGGCATCGCGGATGTCGTACGGTTCCGCCCGCCCGTCGGCCAGGAGCAGCTCGCGGACTGGTTCCGGGCCGCGTCCGTGCTGGTCATGCCGTCCTACAGCGAGTCCTTCGGGCTGGTCGCCATCGAGGCGCAGGCGGCCGGCACCCCGGTGCTCGCCGCCTCGGTCGGCGGGCTCCCGGTGGCGGTGCGCGACGGCGAGACCGGCTTCCTGGTCGAGGGGCACGAACCGGCCGACTACGCGCGGGTCCTCGCCCGGTTCGCCGACGAGCAGGCCCTCACCGCGCGCATGGGCGACGCCGCCGCCCGGCACGCCCGGTCCTTCGGCTGGGACGCCGCGGCCGCGGCGACCGCCGACGTCTACACGGCCGCGACCCAGTCGTACCGCCGTCGCGTACGCTCCCACCATGGGTGATGTCGAGAAGGCAGGGCAGGTCCTGGCGGCCGTCTTCCAGGACGCCGAACTGGAGTGGGAGAACCCCGAGAGGGGGACCTACGTGGTCAAGCTGCCCGGCACCCACAAGCTGTCCACGACCGTCTCCTTCCTGGTCGGCCGGCACTCCCTCTCCCTCAACGCCTTCGTCGTGCGCCACCCCGACGAGAACGAGCCGGGCGTCCACCGCTGGCTCCTGGAGCGCAACCTCAAGCTGTACGGCGTGAGTTACGCCGTCGACCGCCTCGGCGACGTCTACGTCACCGCGCGCCTCCCGCTCGCCTCCGTCACCCCCGACGAGATCGACCGCCTCCTCGGCCAGGTCCTGGAGGCCGCCGACGGCGCCTTCAACTCCCTGCTGGAGCTGGGCTTCGCGACCTCCATCCGCAAGGAGCACGCCTGGCGCGTCTCCCGCGGCGAGTCCACCCGCAACCTGGACGCCTTCAAGCATCTGATCGAGCGCCCGGCCGAATGAAGTCCAGGGGCTACGAGGTTCGGCGCACCCCGCTCCGATAGCGGCCCGGCGGCACCCCGACCAACTTCCTGAAGTGACGGGTGAGATGGGCCTGGTCGTAGAACCCGGTCAGGGCCGCCACCTCGCCCGGCGGCAGCCCGTCCAGCAGCAGCCGGCGGGCCCGCCCGACCCGGCGTGACATCAGATACTGGTGCGGGGCGATGCCGTACGCACCGCTGAACGCCCGTACGAGATGGGCGGGATGGGCATGCAGCAGCCCGGACGCCTCCGCGAGCGAGACGCCGTCGCCGAGCCGCGAGTCCAGCAACTCCCGCAGCTGGCGGGCGAGTCGCGGATCCCGGCGCGGACTCGACGACTCGACGCACCGCCGCAGATGCCCCCGCAGCCGCTCCCCGACGAGGGTCAGCCTGCTCTCCGCCTCCAGCTCGTCGCCGGGCCGGGCGAGGGCCGCGTGCAGCTGTCCGACCCGCAGCCGCAGCACGGGGTCGCGCAGATCGGGCCCGTCGACGGCCGCCCCGATCAGCTCCTCGCCGAGCCGGCTGCTGTCGAGATAGACGACCCGCTTGCGGAAGCCGCCGGGGGTCGCGGGGGAGCCGTTGTGCGGCACATGCGGGGGCAGCAGGCTGACCGTGTCGAGCGGGGTGCCGTGCTCGTGCCGGTCGAGGTCGTAGCGGACCGCGCCGTCGTCCACGATGAGCAGCGTCCAGGCGTCATGGACATGCATGGGGTAGGCGTACTCGGTGAAATGGGCGTGGAAGACCTCGGTGACGCCCGGCACCCGGGGACGCCACGCGCTCACTTCCTCGCCCGGGGCGCCGCGCGCGGCCCTGTTCCCGGCCCCGTTCTCGGCACTGCTCACGGCCCTGCTCGTGGCCATGCAAACAACGTACAAGACGCCGCCGGACGGGCACCGGCAGTCTCGTCCCATGAGCACCTCGACCCCCGCCCCGGTCCCCTTCGAGCCCGCCGAGCCCGCCGAGCCCATCCGGTTCGACACCAAGATCGCCGTACTGCTGCGCGCGGACCTGGCCCCCTGGCAGCGGCTGAACGTCACCGCGTTCCTGGTCAGCGGCCTGGGCGCGACGCTGTCCGAGGTGGTCGGCGAGCCGTACGAGGACGCGGACGGCACCCGGTATCTGCCCATGTTCCGGCAGCCGGTGCTGGTCTTCGAGGGCGAGAAGGAGACCCTGCGCGCGGCCCACGGGCGGGCGCTCGGCCGGGCCCTGCCCTGCGCGGTGTTCACCGCGGACCTGTTCGCCACCGGCAACGACCGCGACAACCGCGCGGCGGTGCGCGCCGTACCGACGGCCGATCTGGATCTGGTCGGACTCGCGGTGTACGGCCCGCGGGGCGGGGTGGACAAGGTGCTGAAGGGGGCGCGCATGCATCCCTGACGCCCGCCCCTTCAGCGGGTGCGGCCAGGGGAGGCGCGGCCGGACCCCCGTACCGGCCGCGCCCCCCTCCGCCCCGGTCCGCCGCGGTCAGTCGAACATGCCGGGCTGATAGTCGCCCGCGGGCTGCCGGACGATGACGTTCACGCGGTTGTACAGGTTGATGACGGCGATCAGGCCCACGAGCGCGGTGAGCTGCTCCTCGTCGTAGTGCCGGGCGGCCTCCGCCCAGGCCTCGTCGGTGACCCCGCCGGCCGCGTCCGCGATCCGGGTGCCCTGCTCGGTGAGCTCCAGCGCGGCGCGCTCGGCCTCCGTGAACACCGTGGCCTCGCGCCAGGCCGCGACCAGGTGCAGCCGCTGCGTGCTCTCCCCGGCGGCCTCGGCGTCCTTGCTGTGCATGTCGGTGCAGAACCCGCAGCCGTTGATCTGGCTGGCCCGGAGCTTGACCAGCTCCTGCGTCGCGGCCGGGAGGGTGGAGTCCGACAGCACCTTCCCGGCCGAGTTGACGTACTTGAGGAACTTGCCGGCGACAGGGTTGGTCATCAGATTCAGACGGGCGTCCATGGTGATGCGCTCCTGTGTGGGTCGTACTGCTCGTTGCTAGCTACACCTCATGGACGGAACGGACGCGGGGAATGTGACAAGGTTGATTGTGACCCCCGTCACACGGCCGGGGTGGGCTCTGGGGCGGTGTCACCGGCGGCGGAGGCGACCACCGGCCCGTCCGCCGTACGGCCTTCCGTCTCACGACCCCGATCGCTGAGCCCGCGCATCAGCAGCGCGTACCCGAGCCCGGCGACCATCCCGAGGACGGCGCAGGTGCCCCACAGCCACTTCGCCCCGAACCGGTCGATGACCTGCCCGGACATCAGCGGCGCGACCAGGGCGGCGACGGACCAGGACAGGGAGTACACGCCCTGGTAGCGGCCGCGGCCGTGGACGGGGGAGAGGCGGACGACGAGACCGGTCTGGGTCGGCGCGTTGACGATCTCGGCGAGGGTCCACACACAGACGGTGGCCATGAAGACACCGACGGACCCGGCGAAGGCGGTGAGCCCGAAGCCGTACCCGGCGAGGAGCGAGGAGACGACGAGCAGGGTGCGCGGGTCGCGGTGCTCGATGAACCGGGTGACGGGGATCTGGAGGGCGACGATCATGACGCCGTTGACGGCGATGGCGAGGCCGTAGTCGGCGGGCGTGAACCCGGCACGGCCCATGGCCACCGGCAGGGCGACATCGCCCTGCATGAAGATCAGGGCGACGAGGAAGGACAGTCCGACGACGGCCATGTAGCGCCCGTCGCGCAGCACGGTACCCAGGCTGACCTGGGGCTCGTCCTTGTGGACCGGGGCGGCGGGCCGCGATTCGGGCACCTTCAGGAAGACGACGAGGGCGCAGGCGGCCGTCATCCCCGCCTCGATCAGAAAACCGGCGAGATAGCTGAACTCGGCGATGAATCCGGCGCCCGCGGCGGAGACGGCGAAGCCGAGGTTGATGGCCCAGTAGTTGAGCGAGAAGGCCCGCACCCGGTCCTCGGGCCGCACGATGTCGGCCATCATCGCCTGCACGGCCGGCCGGGAGGCGTTGGATGCCACGCCGACGAGGAAGGCGACGCCGGCGATGGCGACCGGGCCGGTCATGAACCCGAGCAGCGCGACGAAGACGGCGGTGGCCGACTGGGCGACGAGCAGGGTGGGCCGCCGCCCGATGCGGTCGGCCATCACCCCGCCCCCGAGCGAGGCCACGACCCCGCCCAGCCCGTGCAGGGAGGCGACGAGCCCGGCGTACGAGGCGGAGTAGCCGCGGTCGAGGGTGAGGTAGAGGGCCATGAAGGTGGCCACGAAGGCGCCGAGCCGGTTGACGAGGGTGCTGGTCCACAGCCACCAGAACTCACGGGGGAGCCCGGACACGGCTTCCCGGGCGGCGCGTCCGAGACGGGCGGCGGGCATGAGGGGACCCCCTGGAGCGGTAAGTGACCGATGCCGGATCGGTAAGTGCCTGTTGCTGCTCGCACAACTTACTCACGGGGTCTGACATCGCCCAACGGATTAACCGACGACTGATGGGGCGCCCCCCTCCCCGTCCCGCCCACCGGTCGCCCGCGTCGGCGCCCGGGGGCCGTCGATTACGCTCTGAGGCATGGCCGACGCACCGTACAAGCTGATCCTCCTCCGCCACGGCGAGAGCGAGTGGAACGCGAAGAACCTGTTCACCGGCTGGGTGGACGTCAACCTGAACGAGAAGGGCGAGAAGGAGGCAGTCCGCGGTGGCGAACTCCTGAAGGACGCCGACCTGCTGCCCGACGTGGTCCACACGTCCCTCCAGAAGCGCGCGATCCGCACCGCCCAGCTGGCCCTGGAGGCCGCGGACCGCCACTGGGTCCCGGTCCACCGCAGCTGGCGCCTGAACGAGCGCCACTACGGCGCCCTCCAGGGCAAGGACAAGGCCGCCACGCTGGCCGAGTTCGGCGAGGAGCAGTTCATGCTCTGGCGCCGCTCGTACGACACCCCGCCGCCGCCGCTGCCGGACGACTCGGAGTTCTCCCAGTTCGACGACGCGCGCTACGCGACCCTCCCGCCGGAGCTGCGCCCGCGGACCGAGTGCCTGAAGGACGTCGTCCTGCGGATGCTCCCCTACTGGTACGACGCGATCGTCCCCGACCTCCTGACCGGCCGCACGGTCCTCGTCGCCGCCCACGGCAACTCCCTGCGCGCCCTGGTCAAGCACCTGGACGGCATCTCCGACGCCGACATCGCGGGCCTGAACATCCCCACGGGCATCCCCCTCGCCTACGACCTCGACTCCGACTTCAAGCCCCTCACCCCGGGCGGCAAGTACCTCGACCCGGAGGCGGCCGCGGCCGCGATCGAGGCGGTCAAGAACCAGGGCAAGAAGAAGTAGCTCTCCCGATGACGCCCCTCACCTGTGCGTTCACGCATGTGAGGGGCGTTTTCCACGTCTCGGTCGACTTTGCAAGCGCCCCGCTCAGGCCCCGCTTCCGGCAGCATCTACGCCGAACTCCGCAGCCAGCCGCCGCAGCCCTTCGGAGGGCGGTTGGCTCATGAGCAGCAGATCGGCCACGAGTTGCTTCACGGACGGCAGGGTGTTCACCAACTGGGGTGACAAGTGCTTGGCTTCCGACAGAGCTGATACGGCGTCGTCCACTTGCCGACGCTGGGCGTGGGCTCGGGCGACGTCGATGTGGAATCGCGCCTGCCGTTCCTCGGACAGCACCGACACATCGGCCTTCCGCGCGGCGCGAAGAGCCATTCCGGCGTCTCCGAGGCCGACCGCGACGGACACCTCGTGCACCGACACGTTGGCCGGACCGAACTCGGTGTTGTAGTCGTTGCGTCCCTCGCCGACCTGTTCGGCCAGGTCATGGGCGGTGCGGAGGTACGCGTAGGCATCCTCGGCCAGGTTCAACCTGGCGGCGGCGAGGGCCCGTTGCAGTGTCAGGGCACCGCGCAGCGCCACCGCCTCGATCTGCTCGGCTTCCTCCAGGGGCACCAGTGCCTCGGCAGCGCTCCCGGAGACCCTGGCCGCCTGCTCGAAGTGACGCGCACCGAGGAAGACGATCGACAGGCGGAACGCACCGGCGGCCATCAGCAGGGGATCACCGGCTCGCTCGGCGGCGGCCACGGCACGGTCGATCGCGACCCAGGCGGCCTCCGGCTCCGCCATGTTCGCGAGCGCGGCACCGAACGCCTGGTAAGTGCCGGCGAGCAGTCGGAAGATGTCAGCCTGCTCCGCCCCGGTGGTGACTCGGGCGGCGGACTCCAGCCGGGGCACCAGTGCCTCCAGTAGTTCGGTCAGGTCGGCATAGGCACCTTGGTGGGCAAGCGCCCAGGCCTGCTCGACCTGCGTACGAAGTGCTGTCACATCCGCGCTCGCACCATCACCATCCTGCTCCAGGCCGACGAGCGCCTTGAGGGCATGCGGGGCACTGAGCAACAGCCGCAGGCGGTCCGCCCCGCTCGATGCGCCTTCGGCCACCGTGGCCATGAGGGGCGCCTCGGCCGCCAGTTCCGCCACCGGCACGCCCAGGACGTCGGCGACCTTCCCCAGTACGGTCATCCGGTCGATGCGCCGCACGCCACGCTCCACCTGCGACAGCCAGGCCTCGGAACGCCCCAACAGCGCGGCGAACTCCTTCTGCGAGAGCCCGCGCCGCTTGCGCCCGGCGGCGATCCTGCGGCCGAGAGCCTGCTCGTAGTCACTACTCAACGCGCACGCCCTTGCCGGAGACGAAGTCCAGGCGGTCGACCTCCGTGTCGGAGAGGTATTGCTCCCGCTCGGCGAGGAAGAGACGGACGTAGTCCTTCGACTCGTGCTCCTGGAAGGCGTCCTCGTCCCGGTAGAGCTCGTAGAACACGCGCTCCAAGGGGCGGCCGTCAACACGGTGCACGGCGTAGATCACCGTTCCGGGCTCGTGCGCACGAATGTGCTCCCCCGTCCGCTCCACCAGCTCGTCGAACGCGGCCGCGGCCGCATCGTCCTTGCAGGTGAAGCGCACCATCAGTCCGAACATACGAGGTCCTTCCTCCGTCGGCGTCCACGCCGGCCACCAGCTTCAGGGCGACGTTATGCATCTCGGCACCCGTACGAAAAGTGCGGATTCACACTCCTGTCACCCGTACTTTTAGTACGGTGCCGGTACTGATTCTACGGCTCACCTGCTCCACTCTTGCCGACGGGCCGCTCTGCCCGGGAGAACAGCAGGTCATCGCCCATGGAGGACGCCATGCCTACTCATCGACGCAGCTTCCCCGGGGACCCCAAGGAGCTTTATGCCGCCCGTAGGTGGACGCGCGCGATGTTGGACGGCCACCCTCGATCCGAGGACGCCGTGCTGGTCGTGACCGAACTCGGCACCAACGCCGTCGTGCACACCGCCAGCGGCAACTCCGGCGGCACGTTCCATGTGGCGCTCACCGTCTCTCCGCTGGCCGTCGTCATCGAGGTGACCGACTCCGGCACATCAGAGACCAGCCCCCGGGTCCAGCGTCCGACCCTCGAATCGACCCACGGCCGAGGTCTCGGCATGGTCGCCGCGCTCGCCGACCGGATCAGGATCCAAGGCGGCGATCCCGGCCGCACCGTCACCGCCGAACTCGACGCGCCTCTCCACTGCCAGGAGCCGACGCCCCAACCCGCGCGTGCTCAGGGCCTTTTGCCGTGACCAGCACGCTGCGCCGCGGTTACTGGTGCGTGTGCTCGACCGATTCTCTTCGCTGGCCGCGAGGAGGACCAGCACTCCTCGCCGCGATCGACGCGTACTCGGCATCGCAGGCCGACCGGTGGGTCGCGGTCGCCCTGCGGACGATCTCTCCGGCCCTCGACGCGGCCGCTTCCGACGAGGCATGGACATGGCTGCACGCCGGCCGCCTGGAAACCCGCCGATCACTACTGCGCCGCGAACCCTGCACGGTGACCATCACCCACGCTCAGACCCGCATCACGTGGACGATCCACCCGGTGCTCTTCCTCCCTCTCGCGTCCCGCCAAGCCCCCGAATAGAGGCCCCCTGAGGTCGGTGCGGCAGGACCGTGCATCGTGGGCGCCATGACGAACCCCGAGGGCCCGTACGTGAAGGTGCACTTCCGGCTTGAGATCGAGGACGACTGGCCCCCGGCGTCCGTGGAGAGTCTGTGGGCGGTCGATCAAGGTGACGGCACCGCACGGCTCGACAACATCCCATGGTTTGTACGTGGCATTGCCTGTGGGGACGTGGTGGTCACCGAGCCCGATGAGGAGGGCGTGCGATGGGCCGGCGAGGTGGTGCGGCGGTCCGATAACTGCACCATCCGCCTCATCGTGCTCCGGGACGGCGGCTCGGGAGCCGCGCGACAGAGCGTGGTCAACGCGTTCAAGGAGCTCGGTGTCGATGGAGAGGGCATCGAGAGGTTCGGCATGGTCGCCCTGGACGTCCCGCCTGTCGCCGATCTCGCCAAGGTTCAAAGGCTGCTCAGGCACGGCGTGGCCAAGGAGTGGTGGCAAATGGAAGAAGGGTGCATCACCGAGCGGTGGCGGGCCGCATCCGGTAGCTGACGTCGTTCACGTGAGCCGTGGCTGGGTCGTTCGAGGGCGGCTCGACAGTGGGCTATGGCGATCTACGCGGGCTGCATCGCTCAGCTTCCGAGAGGATGCCCGTCTCTTTGGTCAAGAGTCGGATCCCCTATGGATCCCGTTCGGGAAAGACCCTGGATCGTTGGGCCAGGGCTGACGCACAGTGACGTCATGAGTGATCAATCAGAGGCGGCTGTCGCGCCTGTCGAGGCATTCGAACCGCCGTACTACGTAGCCGTGTTCACCGCGATCCCGACCGAGGACCGCAGCGGCTACGGCGAGACCAACGCACGCATGGAGGACCTGGTGAAGGAGGTCCCCGGGTATCTGGGGGCGGACCACGCGCAGACTCCTGGTGGGTTGTCCATCACCGTCGGGTACTTCCGGGACGCGGACGCCCTCAGCCAGTGGCGGAGCAATGCCGAGCACCGTGCGGCGCAGGAGCGTGGGCGAGCCGAGTGGTACCGGAGCTACACGCTGCATGTGGCGAAGGTGGAGCGGAGTCACGGGTTCAAGCGGGCGGGCGTAGGTCCCGGAAGCGCCGTTACGACGTCTGCGTGATCTCGGCGAGCAGGTCCCGTACCCGGCGCTCGATCTCGTCGCGGATCGGGCGCACCGCCTCGACGCCCCGGCCCGCCGGGTCCGGGAGTTGCCAGTCGAGGTAGCGCTTGCCCGGGAAGACCGGGCACGTGTCGCCGCAGCCCATGGTGATGACGACGTCGGAGGAGCGGACGGCGTCGACCGTGAGCACCTTGGGGATCTCGGCCGAGATGTCGATGCCCGACTCCGCCATCGCCGCTACGACGGCCGGGTTGACCGTGGCGGCGGGGGCGGAGCCGGCCGAGCGGACCTGGACGCGGTCGCCCGCGAGGTGGGTGAGGAAGGCGGCGGCCATCTGGGAGCGGCCGGCGTTGTGCACGCAGACGAACAGGACGGAAGGGGCGGAGGGGGTGAAGGGCAGGTCAGGCATGGGTGGGGGCTTCCTGGGGGGCGGTGAAGTAGCGGCGGGTGCGTAGCGCGACGTGGACGAGGGCGATCAGGGCCGGTACCTCGATCAGCGGGCCGACGACACCGGCGAGGGCCTGTCCGGAGGAGGCGCCGAAGGTGGCGATCGCGACGGCGATGGCCAGCTCGAAGTTGTTGCCCGCGGCGGTGAAGGCCAGCGTCGTGGCGCGGGGGTAGTCCAGGCCGATGGCGCGGGCCAAGGACATCGAGCCCGCCCACATGACGGCGAAGTAGACCAGCAGCGGCAACGCGATGCGGGCGGCGTCCAGGGGGCGTGCGGTGATGGCGTCGCCCTGCAGGGCGAAGAGGAGGACGATCGTGAAGAGGAGGCCGTAGAGGCCGAACGGGCCGATGCGGGGGATGAGTCGGGACTCGTACCAGGTACGGCCCTTGGTCCGCTCTCCGATCCGGCGGGTGAGGTAGCCGGCGGCCAGGGGGATGCCGAGGAAGATGAGGACGCTGCGGGCGATCTGCCATGTCGACACGTCGAGGCCGGTCCGGGGCAGGCCCAGCCAGCCGGGGAGCACGGACAGGTAGAACCAGCCGAGCGCCGCGAACGCGATGACCTGGAAGACGGAGTTCAGGGCGACCAGGACGGCGGCGGCCTCGCGGTGGCCGCAGGCCAGGTCGTTCCAGATGATCACCATGGCGATGCAGCGCGCCAGGCCCACGATGATCAGACCGGTGCGGTAGGCGGGCAGGTCCGGCAGGAACAGCCACGCGAGGGCGAACATCAGCGCCGGGCCGACGACCCAGTTGAGCAGCAGGGACGGCAGCAGCAGGCGGCGGTCGCGGGTGACGGTGCCGAGGCGGTCGTAGCGGACCTTGGCCAGGACCGGGTACATCATCACGAGCAGGCCCAGGGCGATCGGCAGGGACACCCCGGTCACGGTCACCTCGGCCAGCGCGTCGCCCAGGCCCGGGACCAGACGGCCGAGGCCCAGTCCGGCGGCCATCGCGGCGAGGATCCACAGCGCCAGGTAGCGGTCGACGAAGGAGAGCCGCCCCGCCACGTTCCCCTCGGTCGGGAGGGCGGTCACGGGCGCGGTCACGAGGTGGTGCCGTCGAGGAAAGGCGCACCGGCGGGACGCGTCAGGATGCCCGCGAGGCGGTCGGTCATCTCCGGGACCAGCCAGTAGTAGACCCAGGTGCCGCGCCGCTCGCAGTCAATCAGACCGGCCTGGCGCAGCAGCTTCAGATGGTGCGAGATCGTCGGCTGGGAGAGGTCGAAGGCCGGGGTCAGGTCGCAAACGCAGACCTCGCCGCCCGCCCGCGAGGCGATCATCGACAGCAGGCGCAGCCGGACGGGGTCGCCGAGCGCCTTGAACACCTTCGCCAGCTCCGCGGCCTGGTCCTCGTCCAGGGGAGCGGTGAGCAGTCCGGGGCAGCAGTCGGCGGTTCCGGAGGTTCCCGCGGTACCGGCGGTTCCGTCGGTCTGGTCGAGCAGCACCAGGTCTTGATTCGACATGCGTCTATGTTGACAGGTTTCGATACAGCGCACAATCTTGCATCGACAGTTATCGATTCAGGCGTCGTGGATGTCGTCATGGATGTCGTCGTGGATGTCTCGTGGATGTCGTAGGCGTCGAACGAAACCGGATGGGAGCCCCGCCATGTCTCGTGCTCAACTCGCCCTGCGCGTCCCCGACCTGGAGGCGTCGATCGCCTTCTACTCGAAGCTGTTCGGCACCGAACCGGCCAAGCGGCGGGAGGGATACGCCAACTTCGCCATCACCGAGCCCCCGCTCAAGCTCGTCCTGATCGAGGGCGGCCCCAGCGAGGAGACCCGGCTGGACCACCTGGGCATCGAGGTCGAGTCCACCGGTCAGGTGAGCGCCGCCACCACCCGCCTCAAGGACGCCGGCCTGGCCACCTTCGAGGAGAACGACACCTCCTGCTGCTACGCCCTCCAGGACAAGGTGTGGGTGCACGGCCCCGGCAAGGAGCCGTGGGAGGTGTACGTCGTGAAGGCCGACGCCGACACCCTCGGCAGGAGCGCCGACCCCGAGGCCCACCCCCAGGCCGACCCCGACCCCGACCCCGAGGCCGACGGCTGCTGCGCCACGCGGACCACCGCACCCGTCTCGCCCTCGACCTGCTGCGGCTGAATCCGGTCGTACGACCGTGACGGCACGCGGAAAGGGCCGGTGCGAAGGGAGTTCGCACCGGCCCTACGACGGCTCTGCCGTCAGCCGCACTGGCAGGGCGCGCCCGACTGGCAGCCGCAGCCGCAGCCGGAACCACAGCCGCACGCGGCGATCAGCGGCAGCCCCCTGATCTCCGCGGGCTGCTCGGACTCGCGCTCCTGTGTGGGGTCGGGGGTGGTGCTGGGGGAGTCGGTCATGGGTCCCTCCTGGACGCCGAGGCCTGGACGCCGGGGCCTGGTTGCCGGGGCAGGCATGCCCTCACCCATTTCATGCCCAACCGACCGGGCGCATCAACGGCGCACGGAGGCGCCGTACTTGGCGCTCGGCCGTCGGGGTCCGGTCGTCGGGGTCCGGCCTACGAGCCCGCGGGCCCGCCCGGCAACCGGCCCCCACCCGGTACCAAGACGGAGCAGGCCCCCACCCGGTACCAAGGTGGAGCAGGCCCCCCGCCCCAGCCCACCCGGTCCCCGAGCCCGCCCGGTCCCCGAGCCCGCCCGGCCAGGGCTACGCGCCCTCCACCCCCGTCACCGGCTGGATGTCCGACTGGATCTCGTCCGCGTGCTCACCGGTCACCAGGTACACCACCCGCTTGGCGACGGCGACCGCGTGGTCGGCGTAGCGCTCGTAGTAGCGGCCGAGCAGGGTGACGTCGACGGCCGTCTCGATGCCGTGCTTCCAGCGGTCGTCGATGAGGTGCTGGAAGAGGGTGCGGTGCAGCAGGTCCATCTCGTCGTCGTCCTGCTCCAGCTGGAGCGCGAGGTCGACGTCCTTGGTCACGATGACCTCGGCGGCCTTCGCCATCAGGCGCTGCGCGAGCTGGCCCATCTCCAGGATGGTCGCGTGCAGGTCCTGCGGTACGGCACGCTGCGGGAAGCGCAGCCGGGTCAGCTTCGCCACATGCTGGGCGAGGTCGCCGGAGCGCTCCAGGTCGGCCGACATGCGCAGCGACGTGACGACGATGCGCAGGTCGGTCGCCACCGGCTGCTGCCGCGCCAGCAGGGCTATCGCCCGGGCCTCCAGGTCGTGCTGGAGCTCGTCGACCTTCTGGTCCGCCTCGATCACGCTCTCGGCGAGCTTGAGATCGGCGTCCAGCATGGCGGTCGTGGCGCGTCCGATCGCCGAGCCGACCAGCCGGGCCATCTCCACCAGACCGTCGCCGATCGAGTCCAGTTCCTCGTGGTACGCGTCCCGCATCAGGGTTCCCTCTCGTATACGTGCTTCCGGGGGTCGTTGTCCGGGGGCCCGGCGGCAGAACCGGCGGTGCGAACCCCACGCTCCCACGTTGTGCCCCGTACGCGTCCGTTTCCGGCTTCCCAAATGAACCGGTACTGGCCCCTAGGTGAACTCTGGGCGACGAGTGTTCGAGGTCGCACCCGATCGGCTGTGGGCAGGTCGGCCACCATGCCTAACCTGGAGGCATGGACGTGAACGCGGCGGTCGCCGCAGCGGCAGCGATCGCCGGGGTGCTCACCGGTGTCATCGCCATGCTGGCGTTCCGCTGGAGCGAACGCGACCAGAAGCGACCGACCAGGACTTCCTTGCACACCGATCCCGTACTCCCGCCCGGCGTGGACACCGTTCTCTCGGTGCTCCGCTCCTCCGCAGTGGTCCTCGACGAGGCCGACGCCGTCGTCAAGGCCAGCTCCGCCGCCTACGCCCTCGGGCTGGTCCGCGGAGGCAAACTCTCCATCGAGCCCATGCTGCAGATGGCCCGCGACACCCGGCGTGACGGTGAGATACGCCAGGTCGAGCTGGATCTGCCCCGGCGCGGCAGCGGACGCGGCGAGGCCCTCGCCGTCTCCGCGCGGGTCGCGCCGCTCGGCTCCCGCCTGGTCCTGCTGCTGGTCGAGGATCTGACCGAGGCCCGCAGGATCGAGGCCGTACGACGCGACTTCGTGGCGAATGTGAGCCATGAGCTGAAGACTCCGGTCGGCGCCCTCTCCCTGCTGTCCGAGGCCGTCATGGACGCCTCCGACGACCCCGAGGCCGTGGAGCGCTTCGCGGGCCGTATGCAGATCGAGGCGACCCGGCTGACCAACCTGGTGCAGGAGCTCATCGACCTGTCCCGGGTGCAGAACGACGACCCCCTGGAGGACGCCGAGTCCGTCCAGGTGGACGAGCTGGTCGCCGAGGCCGTGGACCGCTGCCGCCACCAGGCGGGCACCAAGCAGATCACCATGGCCGCCGGCGGTACCGCTGATCTGCATGTCTGGGGAAACCGGGGCCAGCTGGCCGCCGCCCTCGGCAACCTGGTCGAGAACGCGGTGAACTACTCCCCGGCCCGCACCCGGGTGGGCATCGCCGCCCGTCGGGTGAGCGCCCCCGGGGGTGACATGATCGAGCTGGCCGTGACCGACCAGGGCATCGGCATCTCGGACAAGGACAAGGAGCGCATCTTCGAGCGCTTCTACCGCGTCGACCCGGCCCGCTCCCGGGCCACCGGCGGCACCGGCCTGGGTCTCGCCATCGTCAAGCACGTGGTCGCCTCGCACGGCGGGGAGGTCACGGTCTGGAGTGCCGAAGGCCAGGGCTCCACTTTCACCCTCAGGCTGCCGGAGGCGGCCGCCGCCCGCGACCGCGCTCTCCAGCACCCGGACCCCGGCCTCGACGACGAGGTCGGTCACACCGAGCCATCCCCGTACGAACCGCTTCCCTCCCCGGAGGTCCTTCCGTGACCCGAGTGCTCGTCGTCGAGGACGAGGAGTCCTTCTCCGACGCTCTGTCCTACATGCTGCGCAAGGAGGGCTTCGAGGTCGCCGTGGCGGCCACCGGCCCCGACGGCCTCGACGAGTTCGAGCGCAACGGCGCCGACCTCGTGCTGCTCGACCTGATGCTGCCGGGCCTGCCCGGCACCGAGGTGTGCCGCCAGCTGCGCGGCCGCTCGAACGTCCCCGTGATCATGGTGACCGCGAAGGACAGCGAGATCGACAAGGTCGTCGGGCTGGAGATAGGAGCCGACGACTACGTCACCAAGCCCTTCTCCTCCCGCGAGCTGGTCGCCCGCATCCGCGCGGTGCTGCGCCGCCGCGGCGAGCCGGAGGAGGTCACCCCGGCCGCGCTGGAGGCCGGTCCGGTCCGTATGGACGTCGACCGGCACGTGGTGACGGTCGGCGGCGCCAAGGTCGACCTCCCGCTCAAGGAGTTCGACCTGCTGGAGATGCTGCTGCGCAACGCCGGCCGGGTGCTGACCCGGATGCAGCTGATCGACCGGGTCTGGGGCGCCGACTACGTGGGCGACACCAAGACCCTGGACGTCCACGTCAAGCGGCTGCGCGCCAAGATCGAGCCGGACCCGGGCGCCCCGCGCTACCTGGTGACGGTGCGCGGCCTGGGCTACAAGTTCGAGCCGTAGACCGAAGGCCGTCGTGGACCGAGGGCCACGGACGACAGCGCGAAGGGCGGCACCCCCGAGAGGGTGCCGCCCTTCGCGCTGTCGTCCGTGCGCTCTACGACGGCTCAGCGGCCGGTCGTACGATCGCTCAGTGACCCGCGCCGGCCGACTGCGAGGCCGAGTCGCTCGGGGTCGCGTCGGTGCCCGTGGTGCCGGTGGTACCCGTGGTGCCCGCGCCGGTGGTGGTGTCCGCGCTCGCGCTCGACGAGGGGTTCGCCCCGTCGTGCTTGCCCGGCTTGGCGCTGCCGGAGGCGGTGGCGCCGGCGGCCGGGGAGCCGGTGGGGGCGGCCGGGACCTTGGAGGGGCCCCACTTGTCGAAGTAGCTGGTGGCCGGGACCACGAAGGCGCGCAGGCTCACCGCACCGGCCTTGCTGAAGGTGAAGGTCACCGGCTGGGCGTTGCCGTCCTGCACGCTCTGGTGGCCGCCGGGGATCTCCGCGGAGGCGTTGTTCGGACCGCCGAGGATCAGGGAGCCGTGCGCCGGGACGGTCAGGCTGCCGCCCTTGGCCGGGGTCAGCTTCACGGTGTCGCTGGTGCCCGGGATGCTGATCGACTGCAGGGTCTCGTCGCCGTTGCCCGCGTTGAACAGCGTCGCGGAGACCACGGCCGGGCCGGTCGCCTTCGGGTCCGGCTGGGTGATGACCAGGGCGTTCTGGACCTTGATGTCGCCGACGCTGGTCGCCGCGTTGTCCGGCTTGACCTCAAGGGTCTGGGAGTCGTTGCCGGCGCCGCAGGCGGCGAGCGAGGCGATCGAGAAGGCAATGGCAGAAGCGGCGAGGGCGCCGCGTCGAAGGCTGCTGCTCACGGCGGCGGCAACTCCTAACGCAGGGGCGGCTTCCTTGTAAAGCCACCCTAAGTGTCTGTCAGCGGCTTCAGGTTACCGAGCCGTTCCGGCGTGATCGCACCCGACCCTCCCCCTGGCGCCGGGCTTCCCGCCAGTGGGGGTACGCGGCCCATGACAACGCCTCACGCGTCTCAGCAGTCACAACGGTCTCTTCGGCCACTTTGCCGAGGTCGCGGTACGCCATTCGCATAACCGCGCGCAAAATTTCCGTGAAGGAATGTACGGCCGCCCCGAAATTGATCAACGGATCACCCGTCCGGCCGTCACTGATCAATTTTGGAAACGGCCCACATGGGCCCGCGGCCTCCGAACGGAGTAGCGGAAGTCGTACGCTAGGAACCGGACAAATCGGGACGTTCATCCACTTGGAGTGCGCGCGCGAGGTATGTGACGTACATGTTTCGCCCCGTCCGGACAGCCCCTCCCACCTGCGAATACCCGCTTCCGGAGGGCCCTCGCAGCACGTTCCGGTTGTTGTTGTCAAGCCCCGAGATATGCTCTGACCTGCGAAAACGCCATTCAGAAGACGCCGTATCCGTGTTACCCTGGATAGCCACGGAAGGGGTACCTGTCACATGACGTTCAAGGTTGGCGACACCGTGGTCTATCCCCATCACGGGGCCGCGCTGATCGAGGCCATCGAAACTCGCCAGATCAAAGGCGTGGACAAGACCTACTTGGTGTTGAAGGTCGCCCAGGGTGACCTCACGGTGCGTGTGCCAGCGGACAATGCGGAGTTCGTCGGTGTGCGTGACGTGGTCGGTCAGGACGGACTGGACCGGGTCTTCGAGGTGCTGCGCGCGCCGTACGCCGAGGAGCCCACGAACTGGTCCCGTCGCTACAAGGCAAACCTGGAGAAGCTCGCCTCCGGCGATGTCATCAAGGTCGCGGAAGTCGTGCGCGACCTGTGGCGTCGCGAGCGTGAGCGCGGACTGTCCGCCGGTGAGAAGCGCATGCTCGCCAAGGCCCGCCAGATCCTGGTGAGCGAGCTGGCTCTCGCGGAGAACACGAACGAGGACAAGGCCGAGGCCCTGCTCGACGAGGTGCTCGCCTCCTGACGTGCCCGTGCCGTGGGCGGCGAACCCCGGTCAACGGCTGATGTTCTGATCGGTCCTGCCCCTCGCCCCCACTCCCCGCACGCTCACACAGTGCTCTCGCACAATCTCAGCCACATTCTCAGCACAGCATTCTCAGCACAGCGAAAATGCCGCGGTGCCCGATGACACTCGATTCTGTCGCCGGGCGCTGCGGCATGTTCGTCCCCGCGGCGCCGTCTGTGGCGTACCCCCCGGAAAGCCCCTGAAAACGGAAGCGGGCCCCCGATACTCGATGTGCCGGGCCGGGGTGGACGGCTCGACCAGGGTCACGGAAAGGGTCCCGGTCAGGGCGTCGCGCCCGGCACTCCTGAAGGCCATACCCAACTAGGTCGAGCACACAAACCTGACAGGAACCGATGTCTGACGAATCGCGTCCCTCGCCCGCCGGGCCGCCCTCCGCGCCCGCGCAGGCCCCCGTCGCCGCCGTCATTCCCGCCGCCGGCCGCGGCGTACGGCTCGGACCGGGCGCGCCCAAGGCGCTGCGGGCGCTCAGCGGCACCCCGATGCTCATCCACGCGGTCCACTCGCTGGCCGCGTCCCGCCATGTCTCCCTCGTCGTCGTGGTCGCCCCGGCGGACGGCCCCGCCGAGGTGAAGTCGCTGCTCGACGCGCATGCACTGCCCGAGCGCACCGACTTCGTGGTGGTGCCCGGCGGCGAGAGCCGCCAGGAGTCGGTGGCGCTCGGCCTCGCGGCCGTACCGCCCGAGTACGGCGTCGTCCTCGTCCATGACGCGGCCCGCCCGCTGGTCCCGGTCGACACCGTCGACGCGGTGATCGAGGCCGTGCGCGACGGCGCCCCTGCGGTCGTGCCCGCGCTGCCGCTGGCCGACACCGTCAAGGAGGTCGAGCCGGCCACCGAGCCCGGCGCGCCCGAGCCGGTCGTGGCCACGCCGGAGCGGGCCCGGCTGCGGGCCGTGCAGACACCGCAGGGGTTCGACCGGGCGACGCTGGTGCGCGCGCACGAGACCGTGACCGAGGACGTCACGGACGACGCGAGCATGGTGGAGCAGCTCGGCCTGCCCGTGGTGACGGTTCCCGGCCACGAGGAGGCGTTCAAGGTGACCCGCCCGCTGGACCTGGTCCTCGCCGAGGCGGTCCTGGCCCGCAGGAGGCTCAACGATGGCTACTGAGGCTGCTGTGCCGATGCTGCCCCAGGTCGGCATCGGCACCGACATCCACGCGTTCGAGGAGGGCCGCGAGCTGTGGTGCGCCGGCCTGAAGTGGGAGGGTGAGGGGCCGGGCCTGGCCGGGCACTCCGACGCGGACGTGGTCGCGCACGCCGCCTGCAACGCGCTGTTCTCCGCGGCCGGGCTCGGTGACCTCGGGCAGCACTTCGGCACCGGGCGGCCCGAGTGGTCCGGGGCGTCGGGGGTCACGCTGCTCACCGAGGCCGCGCGGATCGTGCGCGCGGCGGGCTTTGTGATCGGCAATGTCGCCGTGCAGGTGATCGGCCCCCGCCCGAAGATCGGCAAGCGGCGCGACGAGGCCCAGAAGATCCTCTCCGAGGCGGCCGGCGCGCCGGTGTCGGTCTCCGGCGCGACGACGGACGGCCTCGGCTTCCCGGGGCGCGACGAGGGGCTGATGGCGGTGGCGACGGCGCTGGTGGCGCGGGCGGCCTGAACCCCGCGGCCTCCTGGTGCGGGTGAGCCGAGGGCGTGCGAGGGTACCCGGAGAGTCACCGTCCGCGGCCTTTCGGAGGTACCCATGTCCGCCGCCCTGTCCGACCGGCTCAAGTCCCTGCTCGACGGCAAGGTGTTCATCGTCGTCGGCACCGTCCAGCCCGACGGCAGCCCGCAGATGTCCCCGGTCTGGGTGAAGCGCGACGGCGAGCACCTCCTCTTCTCCACCACGGTCGACCGCCGCAAGAAGCTGAACCTCGACCGCGACCCCCGCGTCACCGTCGTCGTCATGAACCCGGACCAGCCCTACGAGTACGCCGAGATCCGCGGCACCGCCGAACTGACCACCACCGGCGGCCAGTCCCTCATCGACGAACTGAGCCTGAAGTACACGGGCAAGAAGTACGCCGAGTTCAACCCGGAGTCCTCGGGGGACGCGGAACGGGTCGTCGTCCGGATCACTCCGCGCAAGGTGGTCGGGCGGCTCTGAGGAGCGGTGAAACGGGGGCGGAGGGGGCGAACCCGGGTATGCCGCCGGGGGAGGGCGTGACAAACAGGGGAAGGGGCGTGAGGCACTGGGCCGCGCCCACTACTCTGGAGTGGTGACTATTCGCCTGTACGACACCAGCGCCCGGCAGATCCGTGACTTCGACCCGGTCAAGCCGGGCTGTGTCTCGATCTACCTGTGTGGTGCCACCGTGCAGGCGGCCCCGCACATCGGGCACATCCGCTCGGGCCTCAACTTCGACATCATGCGCCGCTGGTTCGAGTACCGCGGCTACGAGGTGACGTTCGTCCGGAATGTCACAGACATCGACGACAAGATCATCACCAAGGCCCGGGAACAGGGCCGCCCGTGGTGGTCCATCGGCTACGAGAACGAGCGGGCGTTCAACGACGGCTACACCGCCCTCGGCTGCCTCCCCCCGACCTACGAGCCCCGCGCCACCGGCCATGTCACCGAGATGGTCGAGATGATGCGCACCCTCATCGAGCGCGGACACGCCTACGAGGCCGACGGCAGCGTCTACTTCGACGTCCGCTCCTGGCCCGACTACCTGGAGCTGTCCAAGCAGGACCTGGACGAGATGCGCCAGCCCGCCGAGGAGGGCATCACCGGCAAGCGCGACCCCCGCGACTTCGCCATGTGGAAGGCCACCAAGCCGGGCGAGCCCGACTGGGAGACCCCCTGGGGCCGCGGCCGCCCCGGCTGGCACCTGGAGTGCTCGGCGATGGCCCACAAGTACCTGGGCTCCGCCTTCGACGTGCACGGCGGCGGCCTGGACCTGATCTTCCCGCACCACGAGAACGAGATCGCGCAGGCCAAGGCCTTCGGCGACGAGTTCGCCCGGTACTGGGTGCACAACGCCTGGGTCACCATGAGCGGCGAGAAGATGTCCAAGTCGCTCGGCAACAGCGTGCTGGTCTCCGAGATGGTCAAGAACTGGCGCCCCATCGTGCTCCGCTACTACCTGGGCACCCCGCACTACCGCTCGACCATCGAGTACAGCGAGGAGGCCCTGCGCGAGGCCGAGGCCGCCTTCGGCCGGATCGAGGGCTTCCTGCAGCGCGTGACCGAGCTGGCCGGCAAGACCGTCGAGCCCGCCGCCGAGGTCCCGCCCGCCTTCGCCGAGGCGATGGACGACGACCTGGGCGTCCCCGGCGCCCTCGCCGTGGTGCACACCACCGTCCGCCAGGGCAACAGCGCGCTCGCCGCCGACGACAAGGACGCCGCGGTCGCCCGCTCCGCCGAGGTCCGCGCCATGCTCGGCGTCCTGGGCCTGGACCCGCTGGACGAGCAGTGGGCCGGCGCGTCCGAGGAGAGCGAGGACCTGCACGGGGTCGTCGACAGTCTCGTACGGCTCGTCCTCGACCAGCGCGAGTCCGCCCGGGCCCGCAAGGACTGGGCCACCGCCGACGCCATCCGCGACCAGCTCGCCCAGGCCGGCCTGGCCATCGAGGACAGCTCGCAGGGCCCGCGCTGGACCCTGGGCGCGCGGTAGCCCACCGCGGGCGCCCCTTGATCGATTGTGCCGCCCGGCCCCCCGGGCGGCACACTGCATAAGACGTACGTACGAACAAAGCTCACGGAACAGGTGACTCATGGCCGCGAACAACCGCCGCATGTCCGGCAAGAAGGGCGCGCAGGTCGGCAGTGGCGGCCAGCGGCGCCGGGGCCTGGAGGGCAAGGGCCCGACCCCGCCCGCCGAGATGCGCAAGGGGCACGTCAAGCAGCGCGCCGCCGCCGCGAAGGTCCGCCGCGCGCAGGGCGGCCGCCCGCAGCCGCGCCGGGGCGGCGGCAAGTCGACGTCCGAGCTGGTCGTCGGCCGTAACCCGGTGGTCGAGGCGCTGCGTGAGGGCGTCCCCGCGTCGACCCTCTACGTGCAGCAGTTCATCGACAACGACGAGCGCGTCCGCGAGGCCCTCCAGCTCGCCGCCGAGCGCGGCGGCATCAACCTCATGGAGGCGCCGCGCCCCGAGCTGGACCGCATGACCAACGGCCTGAACCACCAGGGTCTGGTCCTCCAGGTCCCGCCGTACGAGTACGCGCACCCCGAGGACCTGCTCGACGCCGCCGCCGACGAGGGCGCGGACCCGCTGGTCGTGGCGCTCGACGGGGTCACCGACCCGCGCAACCTCGGCGCGGTCGTCCGCTCGGTCTCCGCGTTCGGCGGCCATGGCGTGGTCGTGCCCGAGCGCCGCTCGGCCGGTATGACCGCCGGTGCCTGGAAGACCTCCGCCGGTGCGGCCGCCCGCACCCCGGTGGCCCGCGCCACCAACCTCACCCGCGTCCTGGAGCAGTACAAGAAGGCGGGCGTCGCGGTCGTCGGCCTGGCCGCGGACGGCGAGGCCGAGATCGGCGAGCTGGCGGCCCTGTCGGGCCCGGTCGTGATCGTGGTCGGCAGCGAGGGCAAGGGCCTGTCCCGGCTCGTCGGCGAGACCTGCGACTACCGCGTCCGCATCCCGATGCCGGGCGGCACCGAGTCCCTCAACGCCGGTGTGGCCGCGGGCATCGTGCTCTACGAGGCCGCCCGCAGGCGGAGCTGAGCCGTCGCGACGACGCGCCGACGGGGCTGAACACCCGTCCGGAACTTCACCCTTACGCGGGAATTCCGGCGTCCATATGGCGTTCGACACTGCTTTGACGGGGCCCGGACACATCCGGCCGGTCAAAGCAGTGTCCTATCCCCACGTCACTCGGTTAGATGAGTGTGGACACCAGAACACCCCGCACACCCACGGGGGACCGCTCGTCGGGATTCGACGACGCTCCCGCGCTGAGCATGGTGAAGGTGCCGAGCGACCCGGCGCAGATCATCGTCAACCACGCCAGCTTCCGCGTGCAGCTGGGCGGGACGGCCGGGCGCACCCGGTCCGCCCGGATCGCCCGCCATCTCAGCGCCGCCCAGGACGCCGCCCGGATGCCCGTCGCGGGCCAGGCGGCCCGGGCCGGCGCCGGCCGCCGCCGGCCCGTCGTGTGGAGCGGCCGCTCCGCGCCCGACGACACCGGCGCCCACCGGCTCCTCCAGGCCGTGCGGGGCAGCATCGTCCGCCATGCCGAGGAGCCCGACACCGGCGCCACCCGCGTCATCCCGCGCGTCGGCACCACCGGCTACGACGAGACGTACGACGCGCTGGACCAGACCGTCGAGACCCCCGTCGTCGGCCATCAGCGCACCTCGGCCGACGACGGCGGCACCCGCCTCCTGCCGCACATGCGCAGCGGCTCGTACGACCAACCGCCGTACCCACGACCTGACTTCGGCCGCCAGGACGGGCAGGACGGGTACGACGAGTACGGCGACGAGCCCACCGAGTCGTTCCCGCCGTACGCCGCCGACGACGAGGACGACCTCGACGCCCCGCGCCCCGCCCGGCGCGGCACCGACGACCTGGGCCGGCACGCCTACTACCCCGGCCGCCGGATGAACCTCGGCGTGGTGCTGCTCCCGCTGCGCATCTTCCTGGGCTTCATCTCGATCTACGCAGGCATGGGCAAGCTGTGCGACCCCGTCTACTTCGACGGCGGCAAGCGCGGCTCCATGGTCACGTGGCTCAACACTCTGCACCCGTGGGAGGTCGCCGAGCCGCTGCGCCAGTTCGCGCTGCACCACCCGGTCGGCTCGGGCCTGGTGATCGCCTTCCTCCAGGTCGTGGTGGGCGTGCTGACGGTCCTCGGCTGCTGGCAGCGGGTGGCCGCGGTGGTCGGCGTGCTGCTGTCGGCCGCGCTGATCGTCACGGTCAGCTGGAAGACGGTCCCGGCGTACGACGCCCCGGACATCATCTACCTGGCCGCCTGGTCCCCGCTGATCATCGCCGGCGCCCCCGTCTACTCGGTGGACGGCCGTCTCGCGGGCAGCGCCTGGCGGCGGCTCGGCCCCCGCTCCGACATCTGGGAGCTGCGCCGCTACGTACTGCGCCGCGGCGCCCTGATCACCGCGCTGACCGTCGGCGTCACCCTGCTGGTGGGCTCGCTGCTCGGCGGCGCGGTCCGCGACTCCAGCCGGGTGGTCGTCCCCGGCCCCGGCGAGGCCCCCCGCAACAACGTCCCCGGTTCCCCGCTCCCCGGCGAGCCCGGCACCCGGCACAAGAGCACCCCGTCCGCGCCCACCTCCCCCTCGGGCGGCGCCACGGCCGGCGCGAGCCCCTCCGGCTCGGCCACCACCCCGGGCGCGAGCCGCACGGCGGGCGGTACGACCACCGCCCCGAGCGCGACCCAGGGCACCACGGGTCGGCTCCCGTCCCGGCAGTCCGCCCCCACGGGCGGCGCCCCCAGCACCACGGCGGGCCCGACCGGCACCGGCGGTACCTCCACCACCTCTGGCGGCTCCTCCCCGGGCGGCGGCACCTCCACATCGAGCGGCGGCGCCTCCACGGGCCAACCGGGCGTGCTGGGCGGCCTGTTGGGCTGAGCGGGGCGACAGTGAAGGGGCCCGGTACCGCGAAAGGTACCGGGCCCCTCTTTCACGCTCTCCTACCGGCCCAGGGCCGCCAGCTCCTTCGCAGCTTCCGTCAGATCCTTCGCCGTGTCGATGGCCCGCCAGTACGCGCCCTGCGGCAGCGGGAAGCCCGCGAGCTTGCGTTCGCGGGCGAGCCCGGGGAACGTGGTGCGCTCATGGTCGCCGCGCTCGGGCAGCAGGGTGGTGAACTCCGGCGAGAAGACGTACACACCGGCGTTGATCTCGAACGTGGACGGCGGCGCCTCGATGAAGTCGGTGATGTGCCCGAACCCGTCGGTCTGCACCGCGCCCCAGGGGATCCGCGGCCGGGCCAGCGCCAGCGTCGCCACGGCGTCCCGCTCGGTGTGGAAGTCGGCCATGTCCCGCAGCGAGAAGCGGGTCCAGATGTCGCCGTTGGTGGCGTACCAGGGCCGCTCCGGGTGGGGGAGATGCGCGGCGGCGAACTTGAGGCCGCCGCCGCGGCCGAGGGGCTCGGTCTCCACGACGGTGCGCACGGAGACCGGCAGTTGGGCCGAGTCCAGCCAGTCCTGGAGGACCTCGGCGAGGTGGCCGCAGGAGACCACCACGTCCGTCACACCCTCCTCGGCGAGCCAGGCGAGCTGGTGGCCGATGATCGGAGTGCCCGTGCCGGGGATCTCGACCATCGGCTTGGGCCGGTCGTCGGTGTACGGACGCAGCCGGGAGCCCTGGCCGCCGGCCAGGATCACGGCTTGAGTGGGGCGCGACGCGGCGTTCGGATGGGTCATGACCCGCACTGTACGTGGCGCCCCGGGCCGGGTTCAGCCGCGTGCGGCCAGCACTCCGGTAGCGAAGGAGGTGTCGCACACCGGGCGCGCGTACGACTGGGCGCGCGAGGCGCCGTAGATGCGTACGGCGGCCCGGCCGAGGGAGCGGGCGATGGAGGTGCAGTGCCGGGCGAGCGAGGGGTGGCCGTTGACGGCCTCCTGGAGGTGGGTGAGGACCACGCCCGGGTTCTTCTCGCGCAGTTCGCTCATCAGGCGGTCGCGCAGCACGTCCTCGGGGGCGTGGGCGACCGTCTTGGGCGCGGACTGCACCGCGGTGATGTCGGAGGCGGTGAGCACCGAGCCGGCGGGGCTTCCGGTCCAGTTGACCCGGGTGACCGCGAGGGTTCCCGAGAGCACCAGGACGACGGGCAGGACGAGGGCGAGGGAGCGGCCGACCCGGCGGGCAGGGCCCCGGTGGCTGCGTCGCGTCTGAGTGGTGATGGAGTGCTTCACGCGTGTGAGGGTAGCGGCCGGTAATGGCGCGAGGACATTCCGTCACTCTTACGGGGGATGAGAAAGTGCGGTTTTCGGGGTAGGGGGTTGACGCTCACCCCGGAACGATCATGCGAAGAGGGCCCCGCGGTGTATCGCGGGGCCCTCTGCCGGGACGGTGTCCGGGCGGTGCTCAGTCGGACAGGCGCTCGCCGGTGGACGTGGAGAACACATGGGTCTCGCCGGGACGCGGCACGACGTGCAGGGTGGCGCCCTTCTCCGGCACCTGGCGGCCGTTCACGCGCACGACCAGGTCCTTCAGGTCGCCGTCGATGTCGGCGCTGCCGTAGACATAGCCGTCGGCGCCCAGCTCCTCGACGACGTTCACCGAGACGGCGAGGCCGGCCGGGGCGTCCGCGGCGTCCTTGGTGAGGGAGGCCGCGGCGGCGCCGCCGTGCTCCACGACATCGAAGTGCTCGGGGCGCACGCCCACGGTCACCGTGCGGTCACCCTTGTCGGTGGCGGCCTTGAGGGCCTCGCGGTTGACGGGCACCACGCTGTTGCCGAACTTCACGCCGCCGTCGGTGATCGGGACCTCGACCAGGTTCATGGCCGGGGAGCCGATGAAGCCGGCGACGAAGAGGTTGGCGGGCTTGTCGTACATGTTGCGCGGGGTGTCGATCTGCTGGAGCAGACCGTCCTTGAGGACCGCCACCCGGTCGCCCATCGTCATGGCCTCGACCTGGTCGTGGGTGACGTAGACGGTGGTGATGCCGAGCCGGCGCTGGAGCGAGGCGATCTGGGTGCGGGTGGAGACGCGGAGCTTGGCGTCCAGGTTGGACAGCGGCTCGTCCATGAGGAAGACCTGGGGCTCGCGCACGATCGCGCGGCCCATCGCGACACGCTGGCGCTGACCGCCGGACAGGGCCTTCGGCTTGCGGTCGAGGTACTCGGTGAGGTCGAGGATCTTCGCGGCCTCCTCGACCTTCTGCCGGATCTCCGCCTTGTTGACGCCGGCGATCTTGAGCGCGAAGCCCATGTTGTCGGCGACCGACATGTGCGGGTAGAGCGCGTAGTTCTGGAACACCATGGCGATGTCCCGGTCCTTGGGCGGCAGGTGGGTGACGTCGCGGTCGCCGATCCGGATGGCGCCGCCGTTGACGTCCTCCAGACCCGCGAGCATCCGCAGCGAGGTGGACTTGCCGCAGCCCGACGGACCGACCAGGACGAGGAACTCGCCGTCCTCGATCGCGATGTCGAGCGCGTCGACGGCGGGCTTGGTGGAACCCGGGTAGATCCGGGTCGCCTTGTCGAACGTGACAGTGGCCATGGTGAATGGGCCCCCTTCTACCGGCAGGAACGTGCCGGACGATCCGTTGTAGGAAGGTGGTTGGTGTAGTCCACGCGAGTGAACCGTTTCGAGACGGTACCCGGCGTTCACGCGATCTGTCAGTACATGGACGACGGTGAACTTCGCGGAAATTCTCACCGGGCCCGCAAGGTGACATGGGTACACTGCACAGGCACGTCCGCGCGACACGCGCGGCAGGCCTCCTTAGCTCAGCTGGTCAGAGCGCCGCTCTTGTAAAGCGAAGGTCGTCGGTTCGAATCCGACAGGGGGCTCCATGATCGCCACCGGTGGACAACCGGTGGACGGATCACTCCATCGCCCCTTTGCGCCCGGCGCGCCGGGCGCGCTGCCGTGCGGTTTCCTCGATCATCGCCACCAGCGCGTCCGTCGCAGCGCCGGGATGCCGGTTCTTGGCGGTCGCGAGCGACAGCGACCAGGTCAGGTCGTCACTTCCCGGGCCGGTGATGCGCAGCGTGGGGCCCGGGTGGACGTAGGCGTCGGGCAGGATCGCCACCCCCAACCCATGGCGCACATACGCCATGGCCGTCTCGGCGTTGGTCACCTCGATGGAGACGTACCGGGACCGCCCGGCCGCGGTGAACGCGCGGTCGACGATCGACCGGATGCCGTAGCCGATCGGGAAGTCGACGAAGACGTCGTCGGCCAGCTCGGCCAGGGTCGCCGCTCCGCGGCCCGCCAGGGGATGTGTCGGGGCCATGACGAGGTGCATGCCGACGGACACGAGGGGGGTCAGCCGCAGGCGGTGACCGGCGGGACCGGGTTCGGACAGCAGGGCCAGATCGAGACGGCCGGCGGCCAGGTCGTCGGCGAGCTCGCGGGAACCGCCCGGCCGGTGGCTGAGCCGCACGCGCACCCGTGGGTGAGTCGCGTGCATCCGGCCCAGGGCGGCGGGAAGATCGATGTCGGGCAGCGAGGCCATCACCCCGACACGGACCTCGCCCTGGATCCCGCCCCGGACCTCGTCGACGGCATCGACGGCGGCCCGGGCCGCCGCGAGTGTGTCGCGGGCCCGCGGAAGCAGGGCGCGACCGGCCTCGGTCAGGGACACCTCGCGGGAGGTGCGGTGGACGAGTTCGGCCTGCAGCTGCCGCTCCAAGGTCTTGAGTCCGGCCGAGACCGCGGATTGCACCACGTGCAACCGTGCCGCTGCCCGGGTGAAGTTCCGTTCCTCCACCACAGCGACGAAGTACTCCAGCTGCCGAAGCTCCAGACCGATCACGATCGTTGATTGTAATCAGCGTCATTCATCGTTGGACGCGAACGGCTCGGCGGATGAGGCTCGGTGGCATGGGAGAAATCGAACCGAAAGTCCGCGTGCGCAACAGCCGGGTCCTGATCGTCGGCGCCGGGATCGCGGGACCGACCCTGGCGTTCTGGCTCGCCCGCCACGGCTTCACCCCGACGGTGGTCGAGCGGTCGCGGCAGGTACGCGGGGGCGGTCAGGCGATCGACGTGCACGGCAGGGCCGTCGACGTGCTGACGAAAATGGGGCTGGTCGACGCCGCGCGCGCCGCCCGGACCGGTGTCCGGGGCATGGACTTCGTCAACGCGCGCGGCCGGACCCTGGCCCGGACCACCGCGTTCAGCCTCACAGGCGGGGTCGCGGGCGGCTCCGGCATCGAGTTGATGCGCACCGACCTGGCAGCGTTGTTACTGGACAGCACCCGTGCCACCACCGAGTACGTCTACGGCGATCATCCGGTGGAGATCGAACAGACCGGCACAGCGGTCACCGTCGGGTTCGCGAGCGGCTCGGTCCGGGAGTTCGACCTGGTGGTGGGTGCCGACGGCATCCGCTCCGCCACCCGGTCGATCGCGTTCCCGGCGGACAGCTACCGCCTGCACCGGCTCGGGCGCTACATCGCCATCGGGGAAGTCCCGAACTTCCTGGGCTACGACCGCTGGGAGACCTTCTACGCCGCGGGATCCGATCGTCGGGTCTGCTACTTCGCCGGCGCGGGTGCCACTCGCGTGATGTTCACCAAGACCGATCCGGACCTCGATGTCGAGCAGTACGACGACGAGGGCTTACGGGCGCTGCTGCGCTCTCACTTCGCCGATGACGGCTGGCAGACCGGCCGTCTGCTCGACGAGGTCACGGGCACCCCCGATTTCTACTTCGACGATCTGCGCCAGGTCCACATGGACTCGTGGCACCTCGGACGGGTCGCGCTCGTCGGAGACGCCGGGTACTGCGCCTCACCCGCCTCCGGTCTGGGAACGACCCTGGCCATCGTCGGCGCCTACGTCCTGGCCGGTGAACTGGCCGCCGCCCACGGCGATCACCATCTCGCGTTCGCGCGCTACGACCGGCGGCTGCGGCCCTTCGTCGCGGACTGCCAGGAACGCGCGCGCCGCGGCGGGAACCTCTACGTCACCCGCCCCCGCTTCTGGCTGCAGATGCAGCAGATCAGGCTCTCCAACCTGCCCCTGCTCCGACGCGTCATGAGCGGTCTGGCCGCCGGCGGCAAGGAGCGCATCTGCATGGGCATCACCTTCCCCGACGACGAGAAGACCCCGTCGCCGATCCCGTGAGGGGCGGACATGCGGGATCCGGCGGCAGGCCGGGGCGCACGGCACAGGGCCGCCCGGCGGGCGGCCCTGTGCCGTTGTCCGTGCGGGTCAGTCCTTGCGCAGTACGGCCTTCAGCGCGTCCCGCAGGGCGGACCGGGGGTCGGGGGAGGCGCCCTGGGCGCGCCAGGCGACGAAGCCGTCGGGGCGGACCAGGACCGCGCCGTCGGCGCCGACGCCGTGCAGCTCGGCCCAGTCGTCGCCCTCGGTGTCGTACATCAGGTCGGCGTCGCCGCCGGGGCCGATCCGGTAGGCGTCGAGCCGTACCCCGTCCAGGGCGGCGACGCGCCGGGCGGCGTCGTACCAGCCCGCGTCGTCCGGGGCGTCGGTGAGCAGCACCATGGAGCGCTCGTAGAGGTCGAGGGTGGACAGCCGGCGGGCGGCCTGGCGCAGCCACAGGTGCGGGGCGCGGGTGCCGGGGCGGCCGGTGAGGGAGAGCGCGTCGGGGATGATCGGCGCCTCGGGGTCGGTGCCGACGGCGGCGCCCTCGGGGTAGTGGTAGCCGAGGACGACGTTGAGGATGCCGCCGCGCTTGGCGCCGCCGACGCCGGGGGCCGGGGCGAAGCCGGGGTGGCTGTGCTCGACGGAGCGGGCGGAGGCGCGGGCGCTGGTGGCGACGGCGACCGGGCGGCGCTCGGCGCCGTAGCTGTCGAGGAGCGCGGGACCGGCCCAGCCGTCGAGGACGGCGGCGAGCTTCCAGGCGAGGTTGTGGGCGTCCTGGATGCCGGTGTTGGAGCCGAACGCGCCGGTGGGGGACATCTCGTGGGCGGAGTCGCCGGCGAGGAAGACCCGGCCCTGCGCGTAGGAGTCGGCGACCCGTTCGGCGGCGCGCCAGGACGCCATTCCGGTGATCTTCACATCGAGGCCGGGCACGCCGACCGCGGCGGCGATGTGCCGCTGGAGCCGCTCCTCGGTGAACTCGTCGAGGGATTCGCCGAGTTCGGGGTGCCAGGGGGCGTGGAAGACCCAGCGCTCCTTGTTGTCGACGGGGAGCAGGGCGCCGTCGGCGTCGGGGTGGGTGAGGTAGCAGCAGATGAAGCGGCGGTCGCCGACGACGTCGGCCAGGCGGGTGGAGCGGAAGGTGACGCTGACGTTGGCGAACAGCTCGCCGGGGCCGCTCTGGCCGATGCCGAGGGCGTGGCGGACGGGGCTGCGGGGGCCGTCGGCGGCGACGAGGTAGTCGGCCCGGACGGTGTAGCGCTCGTCGGTGGAGCGGTCGCGGACGATCGCGGTCACCCCGTCGGCGTCCTGTTCGAAGGACTCCATCTCATGGTGGTAGCGCAGATCGCCGCCGAGTTCGCGGGCGCCGTCCACGAGGACGGGTTCGAGGTCGTTCTGGCTGCACAGATTCCAGGCGGTGGGGCTGAACTTCCGCAGGCCGCCGCCGGGGTCGATCTCCTTGAACAGCCACTCGCCGGCCTCGCCGACCAGGGTCGGGGTCTGCAGGATGCCGTGGTTGTCGGCGAGCAGGGAGGCCGCCGCCTTGATGTCCGGCTCGATGCCGGCCACCCGGAAGAGTTCCATCGTGCGGACGTTGTTGCCGCGTCCGCGCGGGTGGTGCGAGGTCCCGGAGTGCCGCTCCACCAGCATGTGGCGCACGCCGAGGCGGCCGAGGAACAGGGACGTGGACAGGCCCACCAGTGAGCCGCCCACGATGAGGACGGGAACCCGGTGGTCGGCTGTGTGATGCATCGAGCCTCCAGATGCAGGGGTGCGTACAAGGCGCCTGTGAGTCTCATGCCCGGTATCACCGTTGTTGGGGCCATTTGCGCGCGGGATCACCCACGTGGTTCCTACGAGTCGCGGGCTTACGGCCAGCGGCACAGGATCAAGAAGCGCTGACGTCGCGTCACGGCGGTGACCGGCGCACCCGAGATCCCCCGCCAAGGAGATGTCCGCACCATGACCACCACCTCTGAACGTCTGTCAGAAGCACCGGCGCGCGACGCGTCGAAGCGTGTCTCCCAGTCCGTGTTCGACGGCTCGCGGCTCCGGGTCGTTCTGCTGGTCGACGTCTTCGACGGCGCGCAGCAGCAGTTCCTGGAGGCGTACGAGCAGCTCTGCAACCAGGTTGCGTCGGTTCCCGGCCATGTCAGCGACCAACTCTGCCAGTCCATCGAGAATCCATCCCAATGGCTCATCACCAGCGAGTGGGAGAGCGCCCCGCCGTTCCTCACCTGGGTGAACAGCGAGGAGCACGTGCGGATGGTGGAGCCGCTGCACTCCTGCGTGCGCAACACCCGTTCGCTGCGCTTCCACATCGTCCGCGAGACGGGCCGCGCCTATGAGACCGACGCGCCCGCCCGGGGCCGGCTCCAGACGGAGGTGCGCATCGGTGACGGAGTGCTCCGGCACGCGCTGACCTTCACCGTGAAGCCGGGCACCGAGGACAAGGTCGCCAAGCTGCTCGCCGACTACGCGGCGCCCGAGCCGCGGGTGGACGACTCCACGCGGCTTCTGCGCACCTCGCTGTTCATGCACGGCAACCGGGTGGTGCGCGCCATCGAGGTGCGCGGCGATCTGCTGGCCGCCCTGCGCCATGTCTCGCGCTCGCCCGAGGTGCGGGCCGTGGAGGAGGCCATCAACCCCTACCTGGAGCAGGACCGGGACCTGGAGGACCAGGAGTCGGCCCGGCTGTTCTTCACCCGGGCGGCGCTGCCCGCCGTGCACCACGTGATGGCGGACGACCGGCCCGAGGGCACCCGGCGGGCCCTGTACTACCCGGCCAAGGCGGGCCGCGGGATGAAGCTCGCGGAGCTGCTCGCCAAGGCGGACTCGGCGGCCACCGACGACCCGTCGAGCCAGGTGCTGCGCAGCACGGTCTTCGAGCGCGAGGACGTCGTGGTGCGGCTGGTGGACCTCGCCGCCGAGGGCGCGGACGTGGACCCGCTGCCCCGGGACCCCGCGCAGGCCGCCGAGCTGCGTGAGCTGCTGGCCGGTGAGACCGCCCGCATGGAGCTGGTCACCGACCGCCGCTCGCCGGAGGTCTGAGCGGCCCGTCCGCTCCCGGGAGCCACACCCAGAAGCCCGATCACATCCACCGGAGGAACGTCGTGATCAAACCCCGTCCGAGAATCGTGGATCTCAGCGAGACCGAGCCCAACACGCGGCGCGGCGGCGATCTGCGCGCCATGCTCACCCCGGCCACGGTCGGTTCCACCAGCGGCTTCATGGGTGTGGCCATCGTGCAGCCCGGCGACCGCATCGGTGAGCACTACCACCCCTACTCCGAGGAGTTCGTCTACGTCGTCTGCGGTGAGCTGGAGGTCGACCTGGACGGCGAGCCGCATGTGCTGCGCCCGGAGCAGGGCCTGATGATCCCCATCGACATGCGCCACCGGTTCCGCAACGTCGGCAAGGTGGAGGCCCGGATGGTCTTCCACCTCGGCCCGCTGGCGCCCCGCCCGCAGCTCGGGCACGTCGACACCGAGGAGACGTCGGTGATCGGCGCGGCCGCGGTGCTGACCGAGCCGGCCGGGGCGGGCGCCGACGGCGGAGGGGTCAGGTCATGACCCGGCGCGTGGCGGTCACCGGCATAGGCATCGTCGCCCCGGGCGGCATCGGCACCCCCGCGTTCTGGGATCTGCTCGCGCACGGCCGGACCGCGACGCGGGGCATCACCTTCTTCGACCCCTCCCAGCTGCGCTCGCGGATCGCCGCCGAGTGCGACTTCGACCCGGCGGCGCACGGCCTGGACGCCGAGCAGGTGGAACGGGCGGACCGCTACATCCAGTTCGCGCTGGTCGCGGGCGACGAGGCGGTCCGCGACTCCGGCCTCGACCTGGCGCGGGAGGACCCCTGGCGGATCGCGGTGTCGGTGGGCACCGCGGTCGGCGGCACCACCCGCCTGGAGAACGACTACGTGCTGGTCAGCCATGGCGGCGAGCGCTGGGACGTGGACCACGAGCGGGCGCGGCCCCAGCTGCACCGGGCGTTCTCCCCGAGCACCGCCGCCTCCGCCGTGGCGGAACGATTCGGCGCCCAGGGTCCGGTGCAGACCGTCTCCACCGGCTGCACCTCGGGCCTGGACGCCGTCGGATACGCCTTCCACACCGTCCAGGAGGGCCGGGCCGACATCTGCATAGCCGGTGCGTCGGACTCGCCCATATCCCCCATCACCATGGCGTGCTTCGACGCGATCAAGGCCACGTCACCGAACAACGACGACCCCGCGCACGCCTCCAAGCCCTTCGACAACAACCGTGACGGCTTCGTCATGGGCGAGGGCGGCGCGGTGCTCGTCCTGGAGGAGCTGGAGCACGCACGGGCCCGCGGCGCGCACGTCTACTGCGAGTTCGGCGGCTACGCGACCTTCGGCAACGCCTACCACATGACCGGTCTGACCAAGGAGGGCCTGGAGATGGCGCGGGCCATCTCGACCGCCCTCGACCAGGCCAGGCTCGACCCCACGGCGATCGACTACGTCAACGCGCACGGCTCAGGCACCCGGCAGAACGACCGCCATGAGACGGCGGCCGTCAAGCGGGCGCTCGGGCAGCACGCCTACGACACCCCGATGAGCTCCATCAAATCCATGGTGGGCCACTCCCTCGGGGCGATCGGCGCCATCGAACTGGTCGCCTGCGTGCTGGCCCTGGCCGAGCAGGCCGTACCGCCGACCGCGAACTACGAGACCCCCGACCCCGAGTGCGACCTGGACTACGTGCCGCGTACCGCCCGCGAGCGGAAGCTGACCAGCGTGCTCTCCGTGGGCAGCGGGTTCGGCGGCTTCCAGTCCGCGGTGATCCTGACCCGGCCGAGGGAGTGAGGACGAGATGAGCGAACCCCAGGACCGGCGCGCGGCCGTCACCGGCATCGGCGTGGTCGCGCCCAACGGCATCAGCACCGACACCTACTGGAAGGCCACCCACGAGGGACTCAGCGTCCTGGACCGGGTGACCCGCGAGGGGTGTGAGCGCCTGCCGCTGAAGGTGGCCGGCGAGGTCCGCGCCTTCGACGCGGCGGACACCATCGAGGAGCGCTTCCTCGTCCAGACCGACCGCTTCACCCACTACGCCATGGCCGCGGCCGACTTCGCCCTCACCGACGCCCGGCTCGGCCAGGCCGACACCGACCAGTCGCCGTACTCCATCGGCGTGGTCACCGCCGCGGGCTCCGGCGGCGGCGAGTTCGGCCAGCGCGAGCTCCAGCGGCTGTGGGGCAAGGGCAGCCGGTTCGTGGGGCCGTACCAGTCCATCGCCTGGTTCTACGCCGCGAGCACCGGCCAGGTCTCCATCCGGCGCGGCTTCAAGGGTCCCTGCTCGGTCGTCGCCTCCGACGAGGCCGGCGGTCTGGACGCCCTCGCGCACGCGGCCCGCGCGGTGCGGCGCGGCACCGACGCGATCGTGGCCGGCTCCACCGAGGCGCCGCTCGCGCCGTACTCGGTGGTCTGCCAGCTCGGCTACGAGGAGCTGAGCCGGGAGAGCGAACCGGGGCGCGCCTACCGGCCGTTCACGAAGGACGCGTGCGGGTTCGTGCCCGCCGAGGGCGGCGCGATGCTCGTGGTGGAGGCCGCCGGCGCCGCCCGTGCGCGCGGCGCCGACATCCGGGCCTTCGTCGCCGGGCACGCGGCCACCTTCACCGGCGCCTCCCGCTGGGCGGAGTCCCGCGCGGGCCTCGCCCAGGCCATCCGGCAGGCGCTGGCCGAGGCCGAGTGCGCGCCCGAGGAGGTCGACGTCGTCTTCGCCGACGCCCTCGGGGTGCCGGCGGCCGACCGGGCCGAGGCGCTGGCCATCGCCGACGCCCTCGGTGCCCATGGCACCCGGGTGCCGGTCACCGCGCCCAAGACCGGCACGGGCCGCGGCTACTGCGCGGCCCCCGTGCTGGACACCGCGGCGGCCGTGCTCGCGATGGAGCACGGACTGATCCCGCCGACCCCCAACGTCCACGACGTCTGCCACGACCTCGACCTCGTCACCGGCCGCGCCCGGGTCGCCGAACCGCGCACCGCGCTGGTCCTCAGCCGGGGCCTCATGGGGTCGAACTCGGCGCTGGTGCTGCGGCACCCCAGCGCGCGGTGAACAGCAAAGGAGGAGAGCAATGTCCAAGATCACCGTCGAAGAACTCGCAGCCCTCATGAAGAAGGCGGCCGGGGTCACCGTCAGCCCCCAGCAGCTCAACGACAAGCCGGACACCGGCTTCGACGTCCTCGGCGTCGACTCGCTCGGCCTGCTCGGCATCGTCGGCGAGCTGGAGAACGAGCACGGCACCCCGATGCCGGTGGACGCCGAGCGCTGCAAGACCCCGCAGCAGTTCCTCAACCTCGTCAACAACACGCTGATGGCAGGAGCCTGACATGGCAGGACACACCCAGAACGAGATCACCGTCGCGGCCCCGCTCGACCTGGTCTGGGACATGACCAACGACCTGGAGCGCTGGCCCCAGCTCTTCAGCGAGTACGCGGCCGTCGAGGTGCTCAAGCGCGAGGGCGAGAAGACCACCTTCCGGCTCACCATGCACCCGGACGAGAACGGCACCGTCTGGAGCTGGGTCTCCGAGCGCGAGCCCGACCGCGCCACCCGCACCGTCAGGGCGCGCCGGGTGGAGACCGGTCCGTTCGCCCACATGGACATCCACTGGGCCTACGAGGAGGTCCCGGCCGGCACCCGCATGGTGTGGACGCAGGACTTCGCGATGAAGCCGGAGGCCCCGGTCGACGACGACTGGATGACCGACAACATCAACAAGAACTCCAAGGTCCAGATGGCCCTGATCCGCGACAAGATCGAGAAGGCCGCCGCCGGCCACCGGCCCGCCCCGGCGCTCGCCGACTGAGCGCCACCGCACCGGAAGGGAGGCACCACCGTGCACCAGGCCCTGATCGTCGCCCGGATGGCCCCGGGCTCGGCCCCCGACATCGCGAAGATCTTCGAGGAGTCCGACCGGGGGGAGCTGCCCCACCTCGTGGGCGTCACCCGGCGCAGCCTCTTCCAGTTCGGCGATGTGTACATGCACCTCATCGAGTCCGAGCGCGAACCGGGCCCGGCCATCGCCAAGGTCACCGAACACCCCGAGTTCCGGGGCGTCAGCGAACGGCTGACGGCATACGTCAGCGCGTACGACCCGGAGACCTGGCGCTCCCCCAAGGACGCGATGGCGCGTCGCTTCTACCTCTGGGAGCGCTCCTGATACGCGCGTTCGCGGCACAGGAAAGCCGGTCGCCGGGCCCGCGGTGCAGCGGGCCCGGCGACCGGCGTTCCGGTACGGCGTCGCCGGTCAGGCGCCCACCCGGCACTCGAACGCGTGCAGGTACGGGTTCACCGGCCGGACGGTGTCCACGGCGAGCCCCGCCGCGGTGAGCCGGCTCACCATGCTGTCGGTGGTGTGCTTGGCGCCGCCGACGTTGAGGAGCAGCAGCAGGTCCATCGCGGTGCTGAAGCGCATCGACGGGGTGTCGTCGACCAGGTTCTCGATGACGATCACCCGGGTGCCGGGCCCGCCCGCCTGGACGACGTTGTGCAGCAGCCGGGCCGTGCTCTCGTCGTCCCACTCCAGGATGTTCTTGATGACGTAGACGTCGGCCTTGACCGGGATCGCCTCGCGGACGTCGCCCGGCACGATCTGCGCGCGGCCGGCCAGGTCGCCGCCCTCGCGCAGCCTCGGCAGCGCGTTCTCCACCACCCGGGGCAGGTCCAGCAGACTGCCGTGCATCTGCGGGTACTTGTCCAGCAGGCAGGCCACCACATGGCCCTGGCCGCCGCCGAGGTCGGCGACGGAGGCGGAGCCCGACAGGTCGAGCAGGGCCGCGACCTCCCGCGCCGACTGCTCGCTGGAGCGGGTCATCGCCCGGTTGAAGACGTCCGCGGACTCCGGCGCGTCCTCGTTCAGATAGGTGAAGAACTCCTTGCCGAACAGGCCCTCCACCACGTTGCGGCCGCTGCGCACCGCCTCGTCCAGCTTGGGCCAGGCGGCCCAGGTCCAGGGCTCGGTGCACCACAGCGCGATGGCGCGCAGGCTGTTCGGGTCGTCCTCGCGCAGCAGCCGGGACATGTCGGTGTGCGCGAAGGTGCCGTCGGGCCGCTCGGTGAAGACGCCGTAGCAGGCCAGGGCCCGCAGCATGCGGCGCAGCGGCTTCGGTTCGGTGTGCACCTTCGCCGCGAGGGCCTCGGCGCTCTGCGGGGTGTCCCCGAGGGCGTCCGGCACGCCGAGGCGGGCGGCGGCCCGTACGGCGGCGGACAGGGCCGCCCCGAAGACGAGTTCGCGCAGCCGCATCGGCGGGGGCGGGGCGGTCGGGGCCTGGTCGGTGGCCCGGTTCGGCGGTGCCGTCTCAGCGGTGGTCATCTGCCGCCTTCCTTCGTTCTCGGCGTGCGTCGGTCCAGCGGATCGGTGGTGGGGCGGATCGGCGGTCGGGCGCTCAGCACAGGCCGGCGGGCTTGGAGACCCGGCAGGCGTTGTGGTCGAAGGTGTTGCCGATGCCCTTGGTCTCGGTGTTCACCAGGTCCGCGGGCCCGTTGCCGGCCAGCGCGTTGCCGCTGATGCGGTTCTGGTCGTTGGTGACGCCCACGAAGCTCTTGAACAGCACGATGCCGCCGGACAGCGGGGAGTCGCCCGAGTTGTTGGTGACCCGGTTGCCGTCCACCACGGTCTTCTCGGCGCCGGTCAGCACGATGCCGGAGCCCTGGATGGCGGGCAGCCGGTCGGTCTTGGGGCAGGACTTGTTGTTCTCGGTGACGTCGTTGAAGGCGACCTCCAGGTCACCGGCCTTGGGCTTGTTCTCGTCGCCGACGACGAACACACCGGCGCAGTTGCCCGCGATGTAGTTCTCGGCCACCGAGAGGTTGCGCAGCCGCCGCACGGTGACGCCGATGCGGTTGCCCTCCAGCCGGTTGTGGTCGATCACCGTCCGCCGGGTGTCGAGGGCGCCGGCCTCCTCGGTGATGGTGTTGGCGAGGAAGACGCCCGCGTCGCCGTTGCCCTGCGCGTAGTTGTCCATGATGTGCCCGTGCACGGAACGCTCCTGGGCGATGCCCCACACGGCGTTCTTCACGGCCTGGACACCCCGTACGGTCATCGTGTCGGTCGCCATGCCGAACACCCCGGCGCGGCTGAAGCCGGTCACCTTCAGATCGGCGACGGTGACGCCCTCGACGTTCGTCGTCTTGGTGCCGATCACACAGATGCCGTTGCCGCCCTCGGCGCAGCTCTTGGTGGCCTTGGTGTTCTTGCTGGGGGCCGCACCTGTCGTCTTCGTGGCGGGCTCGATCACCGTGTTCGCGCCGGTCCCGCGCAGGGTGATGCGGGGCGTGCCGATGGTGACGCTCTCCTTGTAGACGCCGGGGAGCACGAGCACGGTGTCGCCCGGCCGCGCGCTGTTCACGGCCTTCTGGATCGATTCACCCTGGTGGACCACGAGGGTCTGATGGAGGGCGGCCGCGGGGGAGGCGCCCAGACCGATTCCCGAACCGACGAGTGCCGCGACGGCGCTCGCGGCATAAGCGAGGTGACATCTCTTCATACTGGGTACGTTATGACCGAATAATCCGTAGATGTGTGGATAGGCCAATCGGCGGCGTGTCCGCGCGCGGGGACGCATACTGGCGACGTGACCCGGGTCAACCCCCTCCGCCGTGGACTCGGGGCGGTCGCGGGCTACGTCCGCAGCGCCCCGGGCACCTACGTCTGGCTGGCGGTCCTGTTCGTCACCACCGTCGCGGTGCACCACATGTCGCCCGGGTTCGAGCAGCACTTCCTGCGCCGCAGGTCCACCAACATCCACGAGCTGTCCCGCACCCCGCTGCGGGTGCTGGTCACCAGCGCGATGTGGATCGACGGCGGGCGCTGGCTGCCGTACGCGTTCCTGTACACCGTCTTCCACGCCCCGGCCGAACGCTGGCTCGGCACCGCCCGCTGGCTGCTGGTGTGCGTGGCGGCCCATGTGCTCGCGTCCCTGGTCAGCGAGGGCCTGCTGCTGAAGGCGATCCGGGACGGCATCGCACCGCACTCGGCGGCCAACACCCTGGACATCGGCGTCAGTTACGCCCTGGCCGGGGTCGTCGGCGTGCTCACCTACCGCATCGCGGCTCCCTGGCGCTACGCCTACCTCGCCGTCGCCACCCTCGTCTTCGCGCTGCCCCTGACCGAGGCGCCCACCTTCACCGACGTCGGACATTTCCTCGCGCTGCTGATCGGTCTGGCCTGCTGTCCGCTGACCAGAGGCCGCGGAAAAGCATGGAATCCGAAGGAGACACTGACCGCGTTCAAGGGTTAGGTTCCCGGCCATGAGCAGCTCGGCGAGCAGTGTCGTGAACGGTGGCATCTCCTTCTGGTACGTGGACGACGGCCTCCCGGCGGTACGGGAACCGCTGCCCGGGGACGCCACGGCGGACGTGGTGATCGTCGGCGGCGGGTACACCGGCCTGTGGACCGCGTACTACCTGAAGAAGGCCGCGCCCTTCCTGCGGATCACCGTCCTGGAGCAGAAGTTCTGCGGATACGGCGCCTCCGGCCGCAACGGCGGCTGGCTGTACAACGGCATCGCGGGCCGCGACCGCTACGCGAAGCTGCACGGCAAGGAGGCTGCGGTACGCCTCCAGCAGGCGATGAACGACACCGTGGACGAGGTGATCGCGGTCGCCGGGGCGGAGGGCATCGACGCCGACCTGCACAAGGGCGGCGTCCTGGAGGTGGCCACGACCCCCGCGCAGCTGGCCCGGCTGCGGGCCTTCCACGAGCACGAGCTGTCGTACGGCGAGAAGGACCGGGAGCTGTACGGCGCCCGGGAGACGGCCGAGCGGATCCGGGTCGCGGACGCCGTCGGCTCCGCCTGGACCCCGCACGGCGCCCGGCTGAACCCGGTGAAGCTGGTGAAGGGCCTGGCGGCGACGGTCGAGGCGCTGGGCGTGGTGATCCATGAGCTGACCCCGGTGACCGAGATCCGTCCCAAGCACGCCGTCACCCCCTACGGCACCGTCCGCGCCCCCTATGTGCTGCGCTGCACCGAGGGCTTCACCGCCTCCCTCAAGGGCCAGAAGCGGACCTGGCTGCCGATGAACTCCTCGATGATCGCCACCGAGCCGCTGACCGAGGCGCAGTGGGCGGCGATCGGCTGGGCGGGCCGGGAGACGCTGGGCGACATGGCGCACGCCTATATGTACGCGCAGCGCACCGCCGACGGCCGGATCGCGCTGGGCGGGCGCGGGGTGCCGTACCGCTTCGGCTCCCGCACGGACAACGACGGCCGCACCCAGCGTGCGACCGTCGAGGCGCTGCGGGACATCCTGGTGCGCTTCTTCCCGTCCCTGGCCCAGGTCGCCGTCACCCACGCCTGGTCCGGCGTCCTCGGGGTGCCGCGCGACTGGTGCGCCACCGTCACCCTCGACCGCGCCACCGGGCTCGGCTGGGCGGGCGGTTACGTCGGCTCCGGCGTCGCCACCACCAACCTCGCCGCCCGCACCCTGCGCGACCTCGTCCAGCAGGACTCCGGACAGGCGGGCCGCACCGAGCTGACCGAACTGCCCTGGGTCGGCCACAAGGTGCGCAAGTGGGAGCCCGAGCCCCTCCGCTGGCTCGGCGTCCACGGCATGTACGCCACCTACCACACGGCCGACCAGCGCGAACGCCTCCACCCGGCGACGGAGTCCTCCCGGCTGGCCAAGGCGGCGGACCGGATCGCGGGACGCCACTGAGGCGCCGGGCGTTGGTCCCCTGACCAAAGCGGAACGGGACCATGACAAAAACGCGACCTGGGGCGGCAAGTATGATCCCCGCTGCAAACAAGCCAGATGAATGATCGAGTCCGCTTTGCCACGGCAACCGTGCGGTGGGCCCGCATTTCTTCTACGGGGAGAGGTTCTCTTTTCATGCGTATACGGGTCGCCACCAGCGTTCCTGCCGTCGCCGCGATGGCCGCGTGCGCCCTGCTGCTCACCGGGTGCAACGACGATTCCGGCTCGGGCGCCGACTCCGCGTCCTCGCCCGCGCCGACCGCGTCCGCCGCGGCCGACAGCTCCTCCCCGGCGGCGTCGCCCTCGCAGTCGGCCGCCGGCAACGGGGGCGCGGCCGCCGGTACCGCCGTGCCGGTGAACAAGACGATCAACGACGACGTGATGGGCGAGAAGGCCACCGTCATCAAGTACATCAAGGACTTCCAGCCGTCGGCGGCGTCGAAGGCCAAATTCTCGGCGCTGGCGGACGAGAAGGTCGTCCTGGTCGACGTCACGGTCACCGCGAGCTCGAAGTACTACGACAGCTTCGGCGCCACGTCCTTCTACCTCACCGGCATGCCCAACGGCATCGACCAGGCGAGCACCACCATCCTGGACGACGAGATCAAGGCCGCCGGCTACCCGCCGCTGAAGGACGCCGAGACCGGCAAGACCTCGACCGGCTGGGTCGTCTTCACGCCCACCAAGGACGCGGACAAGCTCGTCCTGCGCTACAAGCGCCTGGCGGCCAAGGCCTCCGACGGCACGAACATCACCGCGAAGAACTTCGACGTCCCGCTCGACTGACACCTGCGGAACGGGATGCGCCCCGTCGGCGAGGCCCCGGCCGTCGTCGGCGGGGCGCGTCCCTGCCTCAGCCCACCGGCTCCCGCACCGCACTGCCGGCCGCGGTGGCGTGCTTCGGGGCCGGCGCGGTCACCATCAGGCCCGCGGTCAGGGCGGCGCCGAGCATGATCACGGCGGCCCAGGCGATGGCCACGGTATAGCCGTGCACCACGCCGGCCGGGACCGCGGCGGGCCGGTGCGGACGGGCGGCGACATAGGCCGCCGCGCTGGTGGTGGCGATCGTGTTCAGCAGCGCCGTACCGATCGAACCGCCGACCTGCTGGGCCGTGTTGACGGTCGCGGAGGTGACCCCGGCGTCCCTCGGTGCGACCCCCGCCGTCGCCGTGGCGAACACCGGCATGAAGGTCAGCCCCAGGCCGAGCCCCAGCAGCACCAGGGAGGGCAGGATCTCCCCGGCGTAGGAGGAGTGCGGGGTCAGCCGGGTGAGCAGCAGCAGCCCGGCCGTCGCCAGCAGCATCCCCGGCACCAGCAGCCGCCGCGGCGGCACATGGGGCAGCAGCCGCGCCGAGATCTGGGTGGACCCGGCGACGATCGCGGCGGTCATCGGCAGGAACGCCAGGCCCGTGCGGACCGGCGAGTAGCCGAGGACGACCTGGAGGTAGTAGGTCATGAACAGGAACAGCCCGAACATGCCGATCACCGCGAACGTCATCGTCAGCAGGCAGCCCGCCCGGTCCCGGCTGCGCAGGATGCGCAGCGGCAGCAGCGGGCTCGGCGCCCGCGCCTGCCACCACACGAACGCCACGAGCAGCAGCACCCCGGCCGCCAGCAGCGCGAGCACCAGCGGGTCCGACCAGCCGCGCGGCTGGGCCTCGCCGAAGCCGTAGACGATCGCGACCAGGCCCCCGCAGCCCAGCAGCACTCCGGGCACATCGAGCCGGACCTCCCGGTGCCCGGGACGGTCGTGCAGCAGCGTGCACGCGCCGAAGACCGCGAGCGCCGCGATGGGCACATTGACGTACAGGCACCAGCGCCAGGTCAGGTACTCGGTGAGCACCCCGCCGACGATCAGCCCGATCGCCGAACCGCTGCCCGCCAGCGCGCTGTAGACCCCGAACGCCTTGCCGCGCTCGCGGGGGTCGGTGAACATCGTGGTCAGCAGGGACAGCGCGGAGGGCGCGAGCACGGCGGCGAAGACCCCTTGCAGCGCGCGGGCGCCGTAGAGCATCCCGGAGCCGGTCGCGGCCCCGCCGAGCGCCGAGGCCAGCGCGAAGCCGGCCAGACCGATCACGAAGGTGCGTTTTCGCCCCACGAGATCGGCGATCCGGCCGCCCAGCAGGAGCAGCCCGCCGAAGGCAAGGGTGTACGCGGTGATCACCCATTGCCGGTTGCCGTCGGACATGTGCAGGGCGCGCTGCGCGGAGGGGAGCGCGATGTTCACGATCGTGGCGTCCAGGACCACCATCAGCTGGGCCAGGGCGATGACGACCAGCCCCCACCAGCGGTGCGGATCCGTACCCTCCGCGGCGGCCCGGGACTCACCCGTTCGGCCGATGCTCATCTGGCCAGAACACCATGGATCGGTGGGTGCCGCATCTGGGTGACTTCGCCCTGATTCTCAGGCTTTTCTCAGGGGTTCTCTCAGGGTTCCGGTACGACCTTTCCGACGGTGCCGTAACCGCGACCTGGAGCGCGCTTGAGGTCAAGGGGCGTCGGCGCAGGTGGGGGGCGGGTGGCGGCGATTGTCAGTGGTGGGGTGCAGCATGGACCCATGGCGAGGGGAACGACCGGCGGGAGCCGGGTGGGACGGGGCGCACGACGGCCGGAGCTGCGACTGCCGCCGCTGGAGCCATGGGCCGGCGACGGCCTTGAGCCCGACGGGGACTACGACGGCCTTGAGTTCGCGGACGCGGACCTCACGGGCCAGGACGCGGCGGGCGCCCGGTTCATGGACTGCGCGCTGCGCGGCTGCGCGATCGACGGGACGAAGCTGCGGCACGCCCGGGTGCTGGACACCGCGCTCACCGGTCCCCGCGGGGTCGGCACGGATCTGTCCGAGGCCACCCTGCGCGATGTCGAACTGACCGATCCGCGCCTCGGCGGCACCCAGCTGCACGGCGCGGTGCTGGAGCGGGTCGTGGTGCGCGGCGGCAAGATCGACTATCTGAATCTGCGCATGGCCCGGCTGCGGGACGTGGTCTTCGAGTCCTGCGTCCTGGTCGAACCGGACTTCGGCGGCGCGCGCCTGGAGCGGGTGGAGTTCGTGGACTGCGCGCTGAAGGGCGCGGACTTCACCGGGGCCACGCTGAAGGACGTCGATCTGCGCGGCGCCGCCCCGCTGGAGATCGCCCGGGGCCTCGACCGGCTGTCCGGCGCGGTGATCGGCACCGGCCAGCTGCTCGACCTGGCCCCGGTGCTGGCGGCGGCGCTCGGGATACGCGTGGAGTGAGCGATCCCGTTACGCGACGCGGGGGAAGCGGGCCTGGAGGGTCCAGATCGCCGGGTTCTCACCCAGGTCCTCATGCAGGTCGACGAGGTCGGCGACCAGGTCCTGGAGGAAGTCCCGTGCCTCGCGGCGCAGTTCGGCGTGCGCGAAGGAGAGCGGGGCCTCGTCCAGCGGCTGCCAGTCGGCCATGATGTCGACCCAGCCGAAGCGGCGTTCGAACAGCAGCCGGTCACTGGACTCGGTGAAGTCCAGCTCCGCCCGCTGCGGCCGGGCGGCCCGGGAGCCCATCGGATCCCGGTCCAGCCGCTCCACGATGTCGCACAGCGCCCACGCGAAGTCCAGCACCGGCACCCATCCCCAGGCTGTGGACAGCTCCCGGTCCGACGTGGTGTCCGCGAGATACACATCCCCGCAGAACAGATCGTGCCGCAGCGCGCGCACATCCGCGCGGCGGTAGTCGGTCTGCGGAGGATCCGGAAACCGGTTGGAGAGGGCGTAGCCGATATCGAGCACGGCTCGATGGTGTCACGGCGGCCCGGGAACCCCGGGGGCGGTGCCGGTCCCCGGCCCCGCCCTCCCTGTGAGCCGGCTGTGTCCGGACGCTGTTTCCGCAGGCGGAGAGCTTTTGGGCCGGTGATCGATCCACCCCCGGAGATGTCTCCCGCCGGTGATCCGCTTCCGCCTAAGATCGCTGACATGTCCAGATCCGTACGCCTGGTACCGGCCGCCGCGGTCGCGTTGGCGCTCGTTCTCGCCGGCACCGGGTGCGCGGGCGGGGTGCGCGGTACACCGGGGGGTCCGGGGCTGCGGGACCCGTATTTCCCGAAGGCGGGCAACGGCGGGTACGACGTCGACCACTACGCCCTCACCCTGGACTACACCCCGGCCACCCACCGCCTCACCGGTACGGCGGTCATCACGGCGCGCGCCACCAAGGACCTGTCCGCGTTCGACCTGGATCTCGCCGGGCTGCATGTGGACTCGGTCGGCGTCGACGGCCGGGACGCCCGCTACAACCGGGCCGGACAGGAACTCACCGTCCGGCCGCACGACGATCTGCGCAAGGGCGGCACCTTCCGTACGACCGTCCGCTACTCCGGCGTCCCCGGCACCCTCACCGATCCCGACGGCTCCGCGGAGGGCTGGCTGCCCACGGCCGACGGCGCGCTCGGGCTCGGCGAGCCGGTCGGGTCCATGGCGTGGTTCCCCGGCAACGACCACCCCTCCGACAAGGCCACGTACGACATCACCGTCACCGTGCCGGAGGGCCTCCAGGCGGTGTCCAACGGCGAGTTGGCGGACCAGTCCAGCCGGGCCGGCCGTACGACCTATCACTGGCACACCGCCCAGCCCATGGCCAGCTATCTCGCGACCGTCGCGATCGGGCACTTCGACATCACCCGGTCCAAGGGGCCCGGCGGGCTGCCCGTGCTCACCGCGGTCGACCCCACGCAGGCCAAGGCGAGCGCGGCGGTCCTCGCGAGGCTGCCCGAGGTCGTCAAGTGGGAGGAGGACACATTCGGGCCGTACCCCTTCTCCTCCGTCGGCGCCATCGTCGACCGGCCGGACGACGCGGGATATGCGCTGGAGACGCAGAACCGGCCGGTCTTCCCCGGCGCCCCCGAGCTGGGCACCCTCGTCCATGAACTCGCCCACCAGTGGTACGGCGACTGCGTCACCCCCAAGTCCTGGCGGGACATGTGGCTCAACGAGGGGTTCGCCACGTACGCGCAGTGGCTGTGGGACGAGGACCACGGCGGTGACTCGGCCGAGAAGACCTTCCGCTACTACTACGACGAGCACGACAGCGCCCTGTGGGCCTTCCCGCCCGCGATCCCCTCCGGCGCGGCGCACATCTCCGCGTCGCCGGTCTACGAGCGCGGCGCGATGGTGCTCCACAAGATCCGCCAGAAGGTCGGCGACAAGGCCTTCTTCGCCTTCCTGCGCGCCTGGCCGGCCGCGCACCGGTACGGCAACGCGAGCACCGCCGACTTCACGGCGTACGTCGAACACCGCTTCCCGGACCAGGACTTCGGCGAGATCTGGAAGGACTGGCTGTACGGGGAGGGCAAACCGGCGCATCCGTGACCGGGGCGCGCGCCGGGGTTTCCGCCCCTCCCCGGACCCTCGGCCGGGGAAGGGCGGAGACGGCGGTCCGTCAGACGTTCACACCGAAGTCCTGGGCGATGCCGACCAGGCCGGAGGCGTAACCCTGGCCCACCGCGCGGAACTTCCACTCCGCGCCGTTGCGGTACAGCTCGCCGAAGACCATGGCGGTCTCGGTGGCGGCGTCCTCGGACAGGTCGTAGCGGGCGATCTCCGCGCCGCCGGCCTGGTTGACGATGCGGATGTACGCGTTGCGCACCTGGCCGAAGTTCTGGCCGCGGTTCTCCGCGTCGTAGATGGAGACCGGGAAGACGATCTTGTCGATGTCGGCCGGGAGACCGGCCAGGTTGACGTTGATCGCCTCGTCGTCGCCCGCGCCCTCGCCCGTGCGGTTGTCACCGGTGTGCACGATGGTGCTGTCCGGGGTCTGCTTGTTGTTGAAGAAGACGAAGTGGGCGTCCGAGTAGACCTTGCCCTGCGTGTTGACCGCGATGGCGGAGGCGTCCAGGTCGAAGTCCGTGCCCGTGGTGGTGCGGACGTCCCAGCCGAGGCCCACGGTGACGGCCGTCAGGCCCGGAGCCTCCTTGGAGAGCGAGACGTTGCCACCCTTGGACAGGCTTACAGCCATGTTGGGAGTCCCTTCCTAGATATCCCTGTACGTGCCGACGAAGCTACCGTCACCCGGGAGAACGTCGAGGGGGGTGCCCATGGTTCCGCACCCCTTTACCTTTTTTACCCGCACTTCTCCACGGATCCGGAAATCCAGGTGACGTGGCGGGGCCCGGCCCGGGAACATGGAGGGCATGTCCGGTCCTCACCTCATCCGCGGCTCCGTCTCGCTCCCCGAGGCCGAGCTGATGTGGCGTTTCTCCAGGTCGTCCGGTCCGGGCGGGCAGCATGTCAACACCAGCGACTCCCAGGTGGAGCTGCGCTTCGACCTCGCGGCCACCGAGTCGCTGCCGCCGGTGTGGAAGGAGCGGGCCCTGGAGCGGCTGGCCACCCGTCTCGTCGACGGGGTGGTGACCGTGCGCGCGTCCGAGCACCGCTCCCAGTGGCGCAACCGCGAGAGCGCCGCCGTACGCCTCGCGGCCCTTCTCGCGGAGGCCACCGCGCCCCCGCCCAAGCCCCGCAGGCCCACCCGGATACCCCGGGGCATCAACGAGCGCCGGCTGCGGGAGAAGAAGCAGCGCGCCGACACCAAGCGCGGGCGTTCGGGGCGCGACTGGGGGTGAGCGGGCCCCCGCGCCGCCCTCTCTCCGGTCTCCGGCTACGCGTCCCCCAGACCCAGCACCCCCACCGTCTGCCCCCCGCTCGTCTCCCCGTTCTTCCCGAAGCCCAGCCGGAGATAGAACTCCTCGGGGCCGTCCGCCCCGGGATGCCAGGTGACGTACAGCTCGGAGCCGCCCCGGCGCCGGATCTCCGCGCCCACCGAGGCGACCGCGAAGCGGCCGTACCCCCGCCCCTGCTCGCCCGCCGCGATGTTCAGCCGCCACAGCCCCGACCTGCGGACGCTTCCGTCGCCGTACCAGTCGATGTCGAGGAAGGCCATCAGGAACCCGACCGGCCGGGTGCCGTCGAGGATCAGCCGCGGCCAGGCCACCCCCGGAGGGTGGACGCAGGCCTCGGCGAGGGAGCGTTCCACCGGCTCGACCGCGTGTTCCTGGCCGGGCCGGACGCGAATGCCGATCGCCGTCTCGAAATTGCGGGGCGTGATCTCTTCCAGATGCGGTGCCATCCGCGCACCCTAGGCGGCGAATTCACCGCGCCACCACGGAAATAAAGGGAAGGCTCAGCCCAACTGGCGGTAACGGCCCCGGAAATACGTCAGCGGGCCGCCCTCCGCGCTCGGCACCCGGGCGGTCAGCACCCGGCCGACGACCAGGGTGTGATCGCCGGCCGCCACCCGCTGCTCGGTGCGGCACTCCAGCGTCGCCAGCGCGCCGCCGACCAGCGGGGCGTGCGTGACCTCGCCGCGGGTGTACGCGATGTCCTCGAACAGGAGCCGGTCGCTGATCCGGCCCTTCATGGCGAAGCGGCCCGCGATGTGCCGCTGGCTCTCGGTGAGCACCGACACCGCCCACAGCGGCTGTTCGGCGAGCAGGTCGTCCATGCGCGAGCCCTCCCGCAGGCTGACCAGCACCAGCGGCGGATCCAGGGAGACCGAGAGGAAGGCCGTGGCGGTCATGCCGACGTCCTCCACGCCCGGGGCGTCCGGGTCGTCGGGGTCGAGCGGCGGTTCCTGCGCGGTGACCAGGACCACGCCCGCGGCCAGCCGGGACATCGCGGCCCGGAACTCGTCGTTGCTCACCCCCTCAGCATGCCCGGAAGCGGCGAGGGCGGTGGGAGAAGGCGTCTTCAGCACGCCGGAAACGCTAGTCTGCGCTCTACGCCCGTCGCATCGGGCCTCCGGCCGAGCCGGGACCTAGGACCAGCGGCGGAGTGGAACCGGAAAGCAGGCATTCGGTGAACGCATGGAAAACGCCGAAACTCCGCCCAATTGTTCATGTTTTGCTGTGACTTGAGTCACAAGGGGCAGGAATTGTTGACCCTGTGTACCGGGTGAGCAGCGCGCTGTGATTCAGTGGCGGTGAAACTGCTGGAGCAACCACGAGGCGCCGAAGACGACGACCCTTGATTCGCTGCGAGGTCTCGGGGGGAGGGCGAGCATGGAGACCGAGTCGGAGCCGTATGTCCGTCTTGCGTCCCTGCGGCAGCTGCACCAGGTCATGGCGGACATGAACACGGCGCGCAGCCTGGCGGACACGTTGCAGACCGTTGCCGACGGCGTGGTCAACGCCCTCGGGTACGAGATGGCGGGCGTGAACCTCGTACGACCCGACGGTGATCTCGTCGTCGCCGCGTTCTCCGGCAACTCCGCCGCCGAGGCCCTGATCACCGGCCGGGTCGGTTCCCGCGATGCCTGGGACCGGCGCCTGGGCATGGGTGAGCGCTGGGGCGATCTCGTCTTCATACCGCACACCGAGGGCTGGGTGCTGGACGACGACGATGTGCCCCAGTGGTTCACGGACGGGCCCGCGCCCCGCTTCGAGGGCGAGTGGCACCCCTCCGACCGTCTCTTCGCCCCCATGTACACGCCGGGCGCCCAGGGCGGCGCCTGCGGTGAACTGCTCGGCGTCATATCCGTGGATCGCCCGCGCAACGGCCGGCTGCCCGGCGCCTGGGGCCGCGAGGCCCTCCAGATGTACGCCTTCCAGGCCGCCATCGCGATCAGCAACGCCCGGCTGCGCTCCAATATGCAGCGCGCCCTGGTCCGCCTGGAGCGCGAGCAGCAGGCGCTGCGGGCGAGCGAGGAGAGTTTCCGACAGGCGTTCGAGTACGCGCCGTCCGGTATGGCGATCGCCGAGATGGGCGGCGAACAGCACGGCCGCATCCTGCGCACCAACGACGCCCTGTGCCGGCTGCTCGGCCGCCCGGCCTCCGCGATGCGCCGCTACTCCTTCTCCGACCTGGTGCACCCCGAGGACATCGGCACCCTGCTGCGCACCTCGGCGGAGGGCGGGCGCGCCGAGCTGCGGCTCGGCCGCCGTGACGGCAGCTATGTGTGGGTGTCGCTGCGCAACAGCGTGGTCGCGGACGCCGCCGACGGGCCCCGCTTCCTGCTCACCCACGTCGAGGACATAGAGGAGCGCAAGCGCCGCGAGCTGCAGCTCGCCCACCGCGCCTCGCACGACTCGCTGACCGGCCTGCCGAACTCCGCCGAGCTGCGTTCGCGGCTCGCCGCCCGGCTGTGCCGCCGCCCGGCGCACGCCCTGGAGTCCCTGGACGCGGCCTACGGCCACCACCCCGCCTTCGACGGCCCCAGCGGGCACGGCTTCGACTTCGCGCCGGGCGCGGAGTCGTACGACGGCTACGACCACCATGTGCACACGGTCGCGCCCGAGGGCGAGCAGGACGACGGCACCAAGGGGCTCGCGGTGCTCTTCTGCGATCTGGACGGCTTCAAGTCGATCAACGACCGGTTCGGGCACAACGCGGGCGACGCCGTCCTGATCGAGGTCGCGCGGCGGCTGTCCCAGGGGGTGCGCGACGGCGACACGGTGGCCCGGCTCGGCGGCGACGAGTTCGTGATCCTCGCCGACGGGCTCGGCCGCGCGGACGCCGAGGACCTGGCGGTACGGCTGCGCAACGAGATCATCCAGCCGATCCGCGCCGAGGGCCGGGCGGTCCGGGTGGGGGCGAGCTTCGGCATCGGGTGGGCACACTGCGGGATGACCGCCGACGAAGTGTTGAAGTCCGCCGACGAGCGGATGTACGTAGAGAAACGATCTCGTCCCAAACAACATCGCCGCGCGGGATGAGCCCCAGGTCAGCGAGTTGATGCGGTCTGCGTCACCTGTTTGGGCTAAGCGGAACGGGTAGGCTCGCCTTTCCAGCCATGACCGTATCCGTTCGCACCTGTTGAGGAGTACCAAGGGATGACGCCCGGCGACAACGGCGCGAGCACGCCCGAGGAAGACGACCCGTTCGGCTATCTGTACGCAGACGGCCAGGCCAGAGGAGCCCAGCCGCCGTCCGGTGGTTACGGCTACCCGAACTCGGTCAGCAGGGTGCGCGCGGTCGGCGAGCGTCAGTACGGCCAGCAGCAGCCGCCCCATGTCCCGCAGCAGGGTGCCTACGGCCAGCCGAACGCGCACTACCAGGCCCCGGAGACGCTCCCCGGCGGCGCCCCGCCCGCGGGCCACGCCCCGGCGCCCGGCCCCGGCCGCCGCGGCCCCAACACCAAGGGCCTGCTGATCGGCGCGATCGCGGTGGTTGCCGCGGTGGTCATCGGCATCAGCGTGGCCATGCTCAACGGCAACTCCGACGACAAGTCCGACAACCAGGCCGGCACCACCCCGACCCAGTCCCAGAGCACGGACCCGACCCCGACGAGCAGCAGCTCGGCGGACGGGGCACTGCCGAAGGTCGACGCGGCGGACGGTTCCGTGCAGCTGGCGGGCGGCACCTCGGTGGCTACGGACGTCAAGGGTGCGAAGGGGGCTGGAGGCAAGTACGTGGCCGGCCTCAACCAGGTGGGCGCCTCCGTCACCTGGACCGTCGCCGATGTTCAGAAGGCCGGCTCGTACCGCCTGTACGTGCGCTATGCGATTCCCGGTGAGGACGCCAATGCGACGGTGACGGTCAACGGCAAGTCCAACCAGCAGCCGCTGGGTATGAAGAACTTCATCGGCTCGCCGAAGGGCGACTTCGAAAAGGGCTGGCAGACCACCTGGGCTCCCGTCACGTTGAACCAGGGCTCCAACACGGTGACGATCGCCTGCGGACAGGGCAACCAGTGCAACGCCCTCATCGACCAGTTGTGGGTCCAGTAGCTCTCGGACAGCGGAACGGTCCCCGGCGTACCGGGGACCGTCGTCAGGCTCCTGCTGCTACTTCGCCCAGACCTCGATGCCCGTGACGGTGGAACGGGTGTTGTCCGAGTAGGTGCCCGGCTTCAGGGTGAACAGCTTGGTACCGACATCACAGCCGGTGCCGGGGGTGATGTGCCAGAACACCAGGCGGTAGGACGTCTGGTTCGAGACGGACCGGGCCGCAGTGAAGGGATAGCAGCCGGGCGTCACGGAGAGGACGGTCCTGGTTCCGGTCCTGTTGGTCTTCGACCATCCGCACACCTTGCCCTTCGGGCAGGTATTGGGAGTGGCCGCCGAAGCCGGTGTGGCAAAGGCGCCGCCGAGCAAAGCACCGGTCACAGCCATCATCGCCAGGCTCTTCTTGAACATGCTCATGCGAGATTCCCCCTACATCTCCCGCTATTGGTCGTATAGCGGACAGATCGCTATTTGACCACCTGGCTGAGATGAAGGAAAGGGCGTTTCTCGGTCAACCCGCCGGTGACACAAAGCCCTCACGCCGTCGTCACCGACAATCGCGCCAGGAGCCTCTCGTAGACCGCGCGGTCGAAGTCACCCGCCGTCGGGGACCGCACAGTGGCCACCGACAGGGCGACCGCGCGGGTGAGGCGGTCCGGCCAGGGGAGCTGGTCCAGCAGACCCGACAGGAGGCCGGCGGCGGCTGAGTCGCCGGCGCCGGTGGGGTTGCCGTGCTCATGGGCGGGCGGGATTACGCGCCAGCGGCCCTCCGGGGTGGATGCCAGCAGGCCGTTCGGGCCCAGGGACGCGATGACCGTGTGGGCGCCGCGGCGGCGGGCGGATTCGGTGGCGCGCAAGGGGTCGTGGGAGCCGGTGAGTTCGGCCAGTTCGTCGGCGTTGGGCTTGATGATGTCGGGGCGGGCCGCCACCCCGCGGCGCAGCGGCTCGCCGCTGGTGTCCAGCAGGACCGGTACGCCCAGGGAACGCGCCGTGCGGATCAGGCCCGCGTACGCCCCCACCGGAACCCCCGGCGGCAGGCTGCCGCACAGGGCCACCGCCGATGCGCCGGAGAGCAGCTCCGCATAGCGGTCCAGGAACGCGGCCCACTCCGCGGGCGCGATCTGCGGTCCCGGCTCGTTCAACTGCGTCGTGTCGCCGGAGTGTTCGTCCACGACCGCGATCGTGCGCCGCGTCGCCCCCGCCACCGGCACCAGCGCGTCCGCCAGCCCCGCGGCCTTGGCGAGCCCCTCCCGCACCGCGGCGCCCGTGCCGCCGCCCGCGAACCCGGTGACCGTCACCTCGTGCCCGAGCGCCGCGAGCACCCGGCCCACGTTCACCCCTTTGCCGCCCGGCCGCTCGATGACCTCCGAGACCCGGTGCGAGGCGTGCGGACGCAGTGACCGCACCCGATAGGTGAGGTCGAGAGCGGTGTTCAGCGTGACCGTGAGGATCACCCGGGCTGCCTCCCTCGAAGCCGTCGTTCCGGGGCCCTGATCATGCCAAAGAGACGGCGGCCGACCCAGATGCGGGTCGGCCCCGATCGCAGGGAAAAGCCGGGCGTATCAGCCCAGTTAGGGAGCGACCACCCACTCGCCGTGCCGCATCACGCCCCGTACGTCGAAGTCCGCGTCCAGCAGCACCAGGTCCGCGTCCTTGCCGGGCTCCAGGGAACCGACCCGGTCCGAAAGGCCCAGTAGCCGGGCCGGGTTGGCGGACAGGGCCTTCACCGCGGCCTCGACCGGCAGCCGGTCCACGGTCACCGCGCGTTTGAACGCCCGGTCCAGCGTCAGTGTGGAGCCGGCGATCGAACCGCCCTCCACCAGCCGGGCCACCCCCTCGCTGACCTCCACCTCCAGCGGGCCCAGCATGTAGCGGCCGTCGCCGATCCCGGCCGCGTCCATCGCGTCGGTGATGAACGCCACCCGGTCCGCGCCCGCGTGATGGAACGCCAGCTCCAGGGCGGCCGGATGCAGATGCGTGCCGTCGTTGATCAGCTCGACCGTCACCCGCTCGTCCTCCAGCAGGGCCGCGACCGGACCCGGGGTGCGGTGGCCGAGGGCGGGCATCGCGTTGAAGAGGTGCGTGGCGACCGTGGCACCCGCCTCGATGGCGTCCACCGTCTGCTCGTACGTCGCGTCCGTGTGCCCGATCGCCGCGATCACCCCGTGCTCGGCGAGCAGCCGTACCGAGTCGATGCCGCCCGGCAGTTCGGCGGCGAGGGTGAGCATCCGGGCCTGCCCGCGCGCCGCGTCGATCAGCTTGCGCACCTCGGCCGGCTCCGGGTGGCGCAGCAGCGCCTCGGAGTGGGCGCCCTTGCGGCACGGCGAGATGAACGGCCCCTCGAAGTGGATGCCCGCGATGTCGCCCTGCTCGGCCAGCTCGCTGAGCAGCCCGGCCTGGCGGACCAGCAGGTCCATCTCGTCGGTGACGGTGGAGGCGACCAGGGTGGTGGTGCCGTGCGCGCGATGGGTGCGGATCGCGGTGAGGATCTGCTCGGCGGTGCCGGAGAAGGAGGCGCCGCCGCCGCCGTGGTTGTGGAGGTCGACGAAGCCGGGGACCAGCCAGTGGCCGGACACGTCGAGCACGGCGGCGTCGGCCGGGGGCGCGCCGGTGATGCGCGTGCCGTCGATGGCCACGGTGCCGTTCTTCACCGTGCCGGTGGGAAGCACCACGTTCGCGCCGGTGAGCACCCGCGGCTCCGTCGCGGCTCCTCGTGGACTGGCCATCAGGTGTCTACCTCCGGAGTAGAAGTGGTCGTCAGCAGATCCCGCGCGAGCAGGCCCGCGCCGAGGCAGCCGGCGGTGTCGCCGAGGGCGGCGGGGACGATGGACGGCAGTTTCTGGAAGGTGACCCGGCGCCGGACGGCGTCCCGCAGGGGCTGGAACAACACTTCCCCCGCCTCGGCGAGACCGCCACCGATGATCAGCGTGCGCGGGTCCAGCAGGGTGAGCGCGGTGACCAGACCGTCGGCGAGCGCGTCCACCGCCTCCTGCCAGACCAGCCGGGCACCGGGGTCGCCCGCCGCGACGGCCCGCGCGCAGTCTGCCGCGTCCGCGTCCGGGTTCCCGCCGGCCGCCGCCCAGGCCTCGCTGACGGCGGCCGCGGAGGCGTACCGCTCCAGGCAGCCGCGCTGGCCGCAGGGGCAGAGCGTGCCCCCGGGCCGTACGACGACATGGCCGATCTCGCCCGCGAAGCCGTGCGCCCCGGACTCCACCCGGCCGTCGATGCCGATCGCGCCCGCGATGCCGGTGCCGAGCGGTACGAACAGAAAGCGGTCGGCGCCCCGGCCCGCGCCGATCCGGCCCTCGGCGAGCCCGCCGGTGCGCACGTCGTGGCCGAGCGCGACGGGCACCCCGAGCCGCTTTGCGAGCAGATCGCGCAGCGGTACGTCCTTCCAGCCGAGGTTGGCGGCGTAGACGGCGGTGCCGTGCTCCTCGTCGACGATGCCGGGCACCGCTATGCCGGCGGCGGCCGGCGGGCCGTGGCGCTCGGTGCCGTACGCGTACAGCTCGGCGGCGAAGTCGAGGATGCCCGCGACCACCGCGTCGGGGCCGCGTTCACGGCCGGTGGCGCGGCGGGCGCGGTGCAGCAGGGCGCCGTCGTCCCCGACGAGGGCGGCCTTCATCCCGGTACCGCCCACGTCCAGGGCGATGACATGTCTCACGGGGACAGTGTGGCCCGCTGACCCACGAGAGGTCTAGTCCACTCGCGTGGTGTAGACCTTAGGCGTTCATCTGATTTATTTGTTCGGACAGCGGGGTTGGGGTTTTGACGGTGCGTCGGCGTACGGCAGGAATGATCGCGACGGTGTCCGCCATGGGCATGACCGCCTTCCTCGGCGGCTGCGGGAGCACCGGCTCCTCCGATGTGACCCTCAGACTCGTGGCCGCGGACTACGGCGACTCGGCGGGGAACAGCTCGCAGAAATACTGGGACTCGCTGGTCAAGGAGTACGAGAAGACGCACCCGGGCGTGAAGGTCCAGGTCAGCGTGTACTCCTGGAACGACGTCGACCGCAAGGTCAAGGAGATGGTCGACGCCGGGCACGCGCCGGACCTGGCGCAGATCGGCGCGTACGCCGACTACGCGGCGGCCGGGAAGCTCTACGCGGCCTCCGATCTGCTCTCCATCCGCACCCAGGCGGACTTCCTCTCCCAGCTGTCCGACGCCGGCCAGTGGAGCCATACGCAGTACGGCATCCCCTTCGCCGCCTCCACCCGGGTGCTCTTCTACAACAAGACGCTCTTCGCGAGCGCCGGCATCACCACCCCGCCGACCAGCTGGGACGAGCTGGCCGCGGACGCCAAGGCGCTCAAGGCGAAGGGCGTGAAGTACCCCTTCGCGCTGCCGCTGGGGCCCGAGGAGGCGCAGGCCGAGACGATGCAGTGGCTGCTCAGCGGCGGCGACGGCGGTACCGGCGGCACCGGCTACACCGATGACATCGGCACCTACACCATCGACTCCGAGCAGAACGTGCGGACCTTCTCCTGGCTCAAGGACGACCTGGTCGCCAAGGGGCTGACCGGTCCGGTGGCGCCGGGCAAGCTGAACCGGGCGCAGGCGTTCGCGGCGTTCGCCGACGGGCAGGCCGCCATGGTCGACGGGCATCCCACGCTGATCCAGCAGGCCGAGGCGAAGGGCGTGCGCTTCGGCATGGTGCCGACGCCGAGCCGGACCGGGCGGGCGCGGGCCTCGATGGGGGTGTCCGACTGGATGATGGCGTTCAAGCAGAACGGCCACGCCGACCAGGTCGGCGACTTCCTGAACTACGTGTACAGCGAGAAGAACGTCCTCGACTTCTCCCGCACCTACGGGCTCCTGCCGGTCACCACCTCCGCGTCCAACGCCATGAGCGCGTCGGACGCGGCGCCCGACAAGGCCCTGCACCCCTTCCTGGACCAGCTGGCCACGAGCGAGATGTACCCGGTGGGCAAGACCTCCTGGGCATCGGTCAGCGCGGCCGTGAAGCAGAACATCGGCCAGGCCGTCGCGCCCGGCGGCAACCCCGCGGGCGTCCTCACCCGCCTCCAGGCCACGGCCACGGCGGCGGACAGCGCGGCCAGCACCAACTGAGCGCTACGGTTTCCCCATGGAACTGGGTGAGCGCGAGAAGGAGATCCTCGCACTGGAACGCCGGTCCTTCGCCGGACCCGGCGCGAAGGAACGCGCCATCCGCGAGGACCTCCACCTCTCGCCGGTCCGCTACTACCAGCTCCTCAACGCCCTCCTCGACGACGAACGCGCCCTCTCCCACGACCCGGTCACGGTGAACCGCCTGCGCAGGATCAGGGAGACGAGACGCGCGGAGCGCTGAGGAGGAGCGCCAGGCGTGACAACCGCCCCCGCTGGATAGTGTCGGTACATGGATCCTCTGCCGAGCCCCGCCACCCAGGCCGGCCGGGACGGACTCGCCGCGCTGCTCGCCAACCCCACCGCCGCGGTGATCGGCCTGGACTTCGACGGCACCCTCGCCCCCATCGTCGCCGACCCCGAGCAGGCCCGCGCCCACCCCGCCGCCGTCGCCGCGCTCACCGCCCTCGCCCCCAAGGTCGCCCATGTCGCCGTGATCACCGGCCGGCCCGCCGGTGTCGCGGTCCGCTACGGCGGCTTCGCCGGTGTCCCCGGCCTCGACCACCTCACCGTCCTCGGCCACTACGGCGCCGAACGCTGGGACGCCACCACCGGCACCGTCACCGCCCCCGCCCCGCACCCCGGCGTCGCCGCCGTCCGCGCCGAGCTGCCGGGCCTGCTGGACCGGGTCGGCGCCTGGCAGGGCACCTGGATCGAGGAGAAGGGCCGCGCCCTCGCCGTGCACACGCGCCGCGCGCAGGACCCGCAGGCCGCGTACGAGGCCCTGCGCGCCCCCCTCGCCGAACTCGCCACCCGCCACGGGCTGATCGTCGAACCCGGCCGGATGGTCCTCGAACTGCGCCCGCCCGGCATGGACAAGGGCGTCGCCCTCGGCGAGTACCTCCGCGAGACCGGTGCCGGCTCCGTCCTCTACGCCGGCGACGATCTCGGCGACCTCCCCGCCTACGCCGCCGTCGACAAGCTCCGCTCCGAGGGCACCCCGGGACTCCTCGTGTGCAGCGGCAGCACGGAGGTCACCGAACTGGCCGAGCGGGCGGACCTGGTGGTCGACGGCCCCGAGGGCGTCGTCGGGCTCCTCACCGCGCTGGCGGCTCAGCTGGACTGATCGTCCAGGGCGCGCAGCTGGTCCAGGAACCACCGGGCCGGCGGCAGCGCCGTGCCCGCCGCGGCCAGCCGCTTCGAGCGCTCGGCCCGCTCCTCGGCCGGCATGGTCAGCGCCGTGTGCAGGGTCTCGGCGGTGCCCGTGATGTCGTACGGGTTGACCGTGAGCGCGTCCTCGCCCATCTCCTCGTGCGCCCCCGCCTCCCGCGAGAGCACCAGCACACAGCCCTCGTCGGAGACGACCGGGACCTCCTTGGCGACCAGGTTCATGCCGTCCCGGATCGGGTTGACCAGCGCCACGTCGGCCAGCCGGTACGCGGCCAGGGAGCGGGCGAAGTCGTCCTTCACATGCAGCACCACCGGGATCCAACCCGGCGTCCCGTAGGCCGAGTTGATCTCCTCCGCGACCCGCTGCACCTCCGCCGTGTACTCCCGGTACACGGCGAGGTCCTGCCGGGAGGGGTACGCGAACGCGACGTGTACGACCTTCTCCCGCCACTCGGGGTGCTCGTCCAGCAGCTGCCGGTACGCCAGCAGCCCGCGCACGATGTTCTTGGACAGCTCGGTGCGGTCGACCCGCACGATCGTCCGGCGGCCCTCGCCGATCTCCGCCCGCAGCGCCGCCATCCGCTCGGCCACGTCCGGCCGGTGGGACCGCTCGCGCAGGAAGTCGGCGTCCGCGCCCAGGCCGTGCACCCCGATCCGGGTACCGGCGGGGATCCCGGGCCCCAGCACCGCGTGGCAGCACTCGGTGAACGCGTCCGCCCAGCGCCGGGTCAGGAACGCCGCCCGGTCCGCGCCGAGGATCCCGGTGAGCAGCTCCGCCGCGATGTCGTCCGGCAGCAGCCGGAAGTACTCCGCCGGTGCCCACGGCGTGTGCGAGAAGTGGCCGATGCGCAGATCGGGCCGGAGCCTGCGGAGCATCCGCGGGGCGAGCGCCAGGTGGTAGTCCTGGATCAGCACCGCCGCGCCCTCGCCCGCCTCCTCGGCCAGCGCGTTCGCGAACGCCCGGTTGTACGCCTCGTACGCCGCCCACTGCCGCCGGAACTCCGCGTCGAAGACGGGCTCCAGCGGGGTCTGGTAGAGCATGTGGTGCACGAACCAGAGCACCGAGTTGGCGATCCCGTTGTACGCGGCGGCGAAGACCTCCGGGTCGATGTCCAGCATCCGCACCCGCTGCCCGCCGGTGTCCGCCTCCGGCAGCAGCCCGCCCTCGGCGCGGCGCACGGCCGCCCGGTCGCCGTCGCCCAGCGCGGCGCACACCCAGACCGCGTTCGTCTCCGGGCCGATCGCCGACAGGCCCGAGACCAGCCCGCCGCCGCCCCGCTTGGCGCGCAGCGAACCGTCCTCGCCCGTCTCGTACGAAACCGGGCCGCGATTGGACGCGACCAGCACCTCAGCACCGTGCGTGGAAGCCATGGTCCAGAACCTAGCCCGGCCCGGAAACCCTCAAACCAACGGACCCGCCCGGAACGCCGCCGCAGCGGGCCGTACCTGCGCTTTCACGCCACCCGGCGGCGGGCGTACTCCGCGATCTCGGTCATCGGCGGCCGCTCCTCGGTGTCCACCGCGTAGGTACGCGGCTCGAAGCCGGAGACCCCCCGCTCGAACTGGGTGAGCGCGGGGCGCACCAGATGGCCGCGGGCCAGCCGCAGCTGGGCCGTGCGGTAGATGGCCGCCGCCATCCGGCCGAGCGCCTGCCCGTCCTGGTGCCGGTGCTTGCGCACCCCGACGTCCACCTGGGCCAGCGCGTCCAGGCCCACCAGGTGCAGCGCGTCCACCAGCATGCCCAGCTCCACCCCGTACCCGACCGGGAACGGCAGCTGTTCGAGCAGCGAGCGCCGGGCCGCGTACTCCCCGCCCAGCGGCTGCACGAAGCCCGCCAGCTGCGGCCAGTGCATGTTCAGCAGCGGGCGCGCCATCAGCTCGGTGACCCGGCCGCCCTGCCCCGCCGTACCGGCGAGCGGACGGTCGTACATCGCCTTCACCAGCTGGACGTCCGGCTCGGTGAGCAGCGGGCCGACGATGCCGAGGACGAAGTCGGAGGAGAACTCCCGCAGGTCCGCGTCGATGAAGCAGATGATGTCCCCGGTGGCGACCAGCAGCGAGCGCCACAGCACCTCGCCCTTGCCCCGCACCGCGGGTATCCGGGGCAGGATCGCGTCCCGGTGCACCACCCGCGCGCCCGCCGCGGCGGCGACCTCGGAGGTGCGGTCGGTGGAGCCGGAGTCGATCACCAGGACCTCGTCGACGAGCGGCACCCGCTCCATCAGATCGCGCCGGATCACCGCGACGATCTCGCCGACGGTCTCCTCCTCGTCGAGCGCGGGCAGCACCACGCTGATGGTCTGGCCGGTGCGCCCCTTCGCCGCCAGGACCTGGTGCGCCGGCCGATCGCGCACGGACCAGGAGCGGTTGCCCATCCAGCGCTCGACTTCTTCCAGCACGGTCCCCGGCTCCTCACGCTCGTCTCGCGGCTCGTCTCGCGGTACGGACGACTATCTCAACTCTCCAGGCCTTCGGTTACAGTCTTGAGCAACGCCGATGACCATCGCATGTCGGGGGTCGCGCGCGGACACACCGCAGCACTGCGGACACAATCGAATACCGCTCATCCAGAGGGGCAGAGGGACACGGCCCGATGAAGCCCCGGCAACCCTCCAGTCGGTTCTCGTTCTCATCACAGCGAGGCTCCCGGCTAGGGAAGGTGCCAAATCCGTCTCACGGCGAAGTGCGTCGTGAGGAAGATGAGGAGAAAGGGCCTCGCCTCTCATGGCTGTGCAGACAGTTGCCACCTCCGGTACCTCCACCGTCGATCTCGGCCCCGCCGCCGCCCTCAGCTGTCGCGAATGCGGCCACCGCGTCCCGCTCGGCCCGGTCTTCGCCTGCGAGGAATGCTTCGGCCCGCTGGAGATCGCCTACGACTTCTCCGCCTACGACACCGAAGAGCTGCGCAAGCGGATCGAGGACGGCCCCGCCAACATCTGGCGCTACGCCCCGCTGCTGCCGGTCCCGGCCGATGTCGCGGACAAGCCGAACATCAACCCGGGCTGGACCAAGCTGGTCAAGGCCGACAACCTGGCCCGCGAGCTGGGCGTCACCGGCGGTCTGTACGTCAAGGACGACTCCGGCAACCCGACCCACTCCTTCAAGGACCGGGTCGTCGCCCAAGCCCTGGAGGCGGCCCGCGCCTTCGGCTTCACCACGCTGTCCTGCTCCTCCACCGGCAACCTGGCCGGCGCCGTCGGCGCCGCCGCCGCCCGCGCCGGGCTGCGCTCCTGCGTGTTCATCCCGCACGACCTGGAGCAGGGCAAGGTCGTCATGGCCGCGGTCTACGGCGGCGAGCTGGTCGGCATCGAGGGCAACTACGACGATGTGAACCGCTTCTGCTCCGAGCTGATCGGCGACCCGGCCGGCGAGGGCTGGGGCTTCGTCAACGTGAATCTGCGGCCGTACTACGCCGAGGGCTCCAAGACCCTGGCGTACGAGATCTGCGAGCAGCTCGGCTGGCGGCTGCCGGACCAGATCGTGGTCCCGATCGCCTCCGGCTCCCAGCTCACCAAGATCGACAAGGGTCTCCGGGAGCTGATCGAGCTGGGGCTGGTCGAGGACCGGCCGTACAAGATCTTCGGCGCCCAGGCCGAGGGCTGCTCGCCGGTGTCGACGGCCTACAAGGCGGGCCACGACGTCGTACGGCCCCAGAAGCCCAACACCATCGCCAAGTCCCTCGCCATCGGCAACCCGGCCGACGGCCCCTATGTCCTGGACATCGCCCGGCGCACCGGCGGCGCGGTGGAGGACGTGACGGACGAGCAGGTGGTGGACGCGATCAAGCTGCTGGCCCGCACCGAGGGCATCTTCGCCGAGACGGCCGGCGGGGTGACCGTCGGCGTCACCCGGAAGCTGATCGAGAGCGGGGCGCTCGACCCGGCGAAGAGCACCGTCGTCCTCAACACCGGCGACGGTCTCAAGACCCTCGACGCGGTGGCCGGCACTGGCCTGACCGCCACCATCCGCCCGAACCTGGACTCCTTCCGAGAGGCTGGCCTCGCATGAGCGTGACCGTTCGCATCCCCACCATCCTGCGCACCTACACCGGCGGACAGGCCGAGGTCGCCGCCGAGGGCACCACCCTCGGCGAGGTCATCGAGGACCTGGAGAAGAACCACACCGGCATCGCCGCCCGCGTCCTGGACGACCAGGGCAAGCTGCGCCGGTTCGTGAACGTCTACGTCAACGACGACGACGTCCGCTTCGAGCAGGGCCTTGCGACCTCCACCCCGGACGGCGCGGGGGTCTCCATCATCCCGGCGGTGGCCGGCGGCTGCTGACCGAATGATCGATCATTACCTTAGGTAATGACGGTCACCGAAAGTACATCGGATTGCCCTCTCCGTGAGAGAAGCGGAGGGGGCAATTCTGCGTGATTGAGCGCGGTACAGTTGGGGAACGCGCCCTCCGGTGATCGAGGGTAAGCCCTCGATTCTCTTCCGCGGGCCCGATAAGAAGTAGCCAAAATGCACGGACTTTCCGCGGCTTTTGTGTCTTTTACGGGGCCCGACTTGCCCTGAATTCGGGTGAATTCTCCCCACATTCCGGATCGTTCGCGTCCAGAATTCTCGTCCAATTGACCTGTTGCAGACGGCAGTTGGACAGATACATTCAGCCGCGGTCGACGCGTTCCGGCGCACGCCCCCGACGCATTGGGGGGTGAGGTCTGACCCGGGTCCGCGAAGTGTGGATCTGTGCAAGGGCCAGTAATAGGGGAGTTAGGCATGGCTCAGGGCACCGTCAAGTGGTTCAACGCGGAGAAGGGGTACGGCTTCATCGCGGTCGACGGTGGTGCGGACGTCTTCGTCCATTACAGCGCCATTCAGATGGACGGCTACCGCACCCTGGAGGAGGGCCAGCGAGTCGAGTTCGAGATCTCGCAGGGCCAGAAGGGTCCGCAGGCCGACATGGTTCGCGTCGCCGTCTGAACGTTTCTCCACCGAAGGGCCCGCACCTCGCACAGGGTGCGGGCCCTTCGGCGTGCCCGGGGCCGGGCGCCCCCGCGTGTTCGCCTCCGGCTGACCCGGCCGTCCAGAAGGCCCGAGAGGGGCCAAGGCGCTTGCACTCGACCATGCCGAGTGCTAATCATTGGCGTTAGCACTCTGAAGGTGAGAGTGACAACGAAGGACCGGGTCGGTGAGGTCCGCAGGCCATGTGGGGCAAGGAACCACAGGTCGGCGAACCGTCCGTCGCGGGCGCGGGCGCGGTCCGAAGGAATCACCCCCAGTCCTGGAGGGACCACTTCACATGGCCAAGATCATCGCGTTCGACGAGGAGGCGCGGCGCGGCCTCGAGCGCGGCATGAACCAGCTCGCGGACGCCGTCAAGGTGACGCTCGGCCCCAAGGGTCGCAACGTCGTCCTCGAGAAGAAGTGGGGCGCCCCCACGATCACCAACGATGGTGTCTCCATCGCCAAGGAGATCGAGCTCGAGGACCCGTACGAGAAGATCGGCGCCGAGCTGGTCAAGGAAGTCGCCAAGAAGACGGACGACGTCGCCGGTGACGGTACGACCACCGCGACCGTGCTCGCCCAGGCCCTGGTCAAGGAAGGCCTGCGCAACGTCGCCGCCGGTGCCAACCCGATGGCCCTGAAGCGCGGTATCGAGAAGGCCGTCGAGGCCGTCTCCGCCGCCCTGCTGGAGCAGGCGAAGGACGTCGAGACCAAGGAGCAGATCGCCTCCACCGCGTCCATCTCCGCCGCCGACACCCAGATCGGCGAGCTGATCGCCGAGGCGATGGACAAGGTCGGCAAGGAAGGCGTCATCACCGTCGAGGAGAGCAACACCTTCGGTCTGGAGCTTGAGCTCACCGAGGGCATGCGCTTCGACAAGGGCTACATCTCCGCCTACTTCGCCACCGACATGGAGCGCATGGAGGCGTCGCTGGAGGACCCGTACATCCTCATCGCGAACTCCAAGATCGGCTCCGTCAAGGACCTGCTCCCGCTCCTGGAGAAGGTCATGCAGTCGGGCAAGCCGCTGCTGATCATCGCCGAGGACGTCGAGGGCGAGGCCCTGTCGACCCTGGTCGTCAACAAGATCCGCGGCACCTTCAAGTCCGTCGCCGTCAAGGCCCCGGGCTTCGGCGACCGCCGCAAGGCCATGCTCGGCGACATCGCCATCCTCACGGGCGGCGAGGTCATCTCCGAGGAGGTCGGCCTCAAGCTGGAGAACGCGACCCTGGACCTCCTGGGCCGCGCCCGCAAGGTCGTCATCACCAAGGACGAGACCACCATCGTCGACGGTGCCGGCTCCTCGGAGCAGGTCAACGGCCGGGTGAACCAGATCCGCGCCGAGATCGAGAACAGCGACTCGGACTACGACCGCGAGAAGCTCCAGGAGCGCCTGGCCAAGCTCGCGGGCGGCGTCGCGGTCATCAAGGCCGGTGCCGCCACCGAGGTGGAGCTCAAGGAGCGCAAGCACCGCATCGAGGACGCCGTGCGCAACGCCAAGGCGGCCGTCGAGGAGGGCATCGTCGCCGGTGGTGGCGTGGCCCTGCTGCAGGCCTCCCAGGTCTTCGAGAAGCTGGAGCTCGAGGGTGACGAGGCGACCGGCGCCAACGCCGTGCGCATCGCCCTGGAGGCCCCGCTGAAGCAGATCGCCGTCAACGCCGGCCTTGAGGGCGGTGTCGTGGTGGAGAAGGTGCGCAACCTGACCCCGGGCCACGGCCTGAACGCCGCGACCGGCGAGTACGTCGACCTGGTCGCCGAGGGCATCATCGACCCGGCGAAGGTGACCCGTTCCGCGCTGCAGAACGCCGCCTCCATCGCCGCGCTGTTCCTCACCACCGAGGCCGTCATCGCCGACAAGCCGGAGAAGGCCGCCGCGGCCGCTCCGGGCGGCATGCCGGGCGGTGACATGGACTTCTGATCGACCTCTGGTTGATCAACGTCCTTACCGAGGGCGGTACTTCCTGTCAGGGACAGGGGGTGCCGCCCTCGGGCTTTTCCCGGGCTTTCCCCGGGCTTCTTCGCCACCCGGGCGTGTCCGGCGTCACAGACGACCGCTTCCGGGTCCGGGAATGCTGACCTCTGTACAGCGGCTTACTTAAGCAGCTACAACAATGCGCATTCACATACCGCTCGGTTAGCAGCCTTCTGAGGAGCCCCCACGTGACCGTCGACACGACGCCCGCCTCCCGCGCGGCCCAGGTACTCTCCCGCCCCATCACGCTCAACGGCCTCACGGTCCCCAACCGGATCGCGATGGCGCCGATGACCCGGATGTTCTCCCCGGGCGGCGTCCCCGGCGAGAACGTGCGCTCGTACTACTCCCGCCGCGCCGCCGCGGGCGTCGGCCTGATCGTCACCGAGGGCACCTACGTCGGCCATGACTCGGCCGGCCAGAGCGACCGGGTGCCGCGGTTCCACGGCGAGGAGCAGCTGGCGGGCTGGGCGAAGGTCGCCGAGGACGTGCACGCGGCGGGCGGCACCATCGTCCCGCAGCTGTGGCACATCGGCATGGTCCGCAAGGACGGCGAGGCCCCCTTCCCGGCCGCCCCCGCGATGGGCCCCTCCGGTCTGGTCACCGCGGGCGCCGAGCCCACCGGCAGGGCCATGACCCAGCAGGACCTGGACGACGTGATCGCCGCGTTCGCCCAGGCCGCCGCGGACGCCGAGCGCATCGGCTTCGACGGTGTGGAACTGCACGGCGCCCACGGCTACCTCCTCGACCAGTTCCTGTGGGAGGGCACCAACCGCCGTACCGACGCCTACGGCGGCGACCCGGTGGCCCGCACCAGGTTCGCCGCGGAGATCGTCGCCGCGGTCCGCGAGCGGGTCTCGGCCGCCTTCCCCGTGATCTTCCGCTACTCGCAGTGGAAGCAGCAGGACTACACCGCCCGGCTCGCCGAGACCCCGCAGGAGCTGGAGGCGATCCTGGCCCCGCTCGCCGCGGCCGGCGTCGATGTCTTCCACGCCTCCACCCGCCGCTACTGGCAGCCCGAGTTCGACGGCTCCGACCTCAACCTCGCCGGCTGGACCAAGAAGCTCACCGGCAAGCAGACCATCACCGTCGGCTCGGTCGGCCTGGACGGCGACTTCACCGGCGCGTTCACCGGCGAGGGCTCCCCGGTGCAGGGCATCGACGACCTGCTCGACCGCCTGGAGGCCGACGAGTTCGACATGATCGCGGTCGGTCGCGCGCTGCTCCAGGACCCCGAGTGGGCCGCGAAGGTGCTCGCGGGCCGGACGTCGGAGCTGGCGCGGTACGACGCGGCGTCGATCAAGACGCTCAGCTGAGGACGCTCGGCCGGGGCTCAGATCCCGCCGATATTGCCGTTCAGCGGCTCGATGTCGACGCGTACCGGGGTGCCCCACACGCGGAGCACCTCGTAGTCGGTGAACTCGTGCACCAGCCGGTACGCCATCGCGGGCCGGGCCCCGCGCCGCTGGGCGGCGAGGTACGCCTCGGCCTCCCGGCGGTCCCGCCGGGGGGTGCCGCACAGCTGCCACTCCTGGCCGTTCCACAGCTCCGGCAGCCAGCGTTGCTGGGGCTGCGGGCGGTCGGCCCGGACGCCGTACCGCGAGGGCGCGGTGGCCACCGGCTCGGCCGGGTTCGCCCGGCCCCCGTACTCCGAGCGGCGCGCTGCCCGGCGCCGGGTCTCGCACAGCAGACACAGGTCGGGGGCGCTCTCGTCCACCGGTCCGTGCGGATGCTCGGCGCACCGGGTGGCCGGCGCGTTCGCCCCGACGCTCTCCTCCAGCAGGTCCAGCGCCCTGCGCAGATCCGTCCTGATCTCCTGGAGCCGCCCGTCCGGAGTGTCGGCGGCCAACGCCTCCCCGTGCTCCCCGAGCAGCCGGAGCGCTCGGCCGAGGGCGGTCAGCTGGGCGTGATTCATGGTGGTGGATTCCGGTCGGTAGGCGAATTTCGGGCGCGTTCCCCGCCCCCAGTGTCCAGGATGCCGCCGCGTGGCCGGTGCGGCTTCACCGGTGCTCCCCAAAGGGAGGGTGGGGTGGGGCCATGGGGACTTCGACGGAGCGGTTGATCGAGGGGCTGCGGCGGTTCAACGACGCTCACCCCTGGGACCACAACGCCCACTACCACCCCTGGCTGTTACGGCAGTTGCCCCGGCGGTCCGGCCGGGCGCTGGACGTGGGGTGCGGTGCCGGGGAACTCGCGCGGCTGCTGGCCGGGCGGGTGGAACGGGTGGAGGCGGTCGACTCCGACCCGGGGATCCTGGCGCGGGCGCGGGAGCACGCCGGGGCCGCCGCGAACGTCCGGTACACCCTGGCCGCCGCCCCCGACGGGCTGCCGCCCGGCCCCTACGACGTCATCACCTGTGTCGCCGTACTGCACCACCTCCCCTTCGCCGAGACCCTCACCCGGTTCCGGGCCGAGCTGGCGCCCGGCGGGACGCTGGTCGTCGTGGGGTGCGCCCGGGACGAGGATGTGCGCGGGGTGCTCTCCGTGCCGCTCAACGCGCTGTTCGGCTGGGTGAAGAACCGGGGGCGGGCCACCGCGGAACGGCCCGTGGGCATGACCGCGCCGGTCAAGGGGCCGGAGATGGACTTCTCAGAGATTGCCGGACAGGCCCGTCGGCTGCTGCCCGGGGTCCGGCTGCGGCGGGGGTTCTTCTGGCGGTACACCCTGGTGTGGCGCGCTCCTCGGGAGGGTGAGCCAGGTGGCCAGGAAGCCGACCGTGTAGCCGGTGAGGAGGCCGCCCGCGTAGATCGCCGCGGTGGCCGCGAGGCTCCGGTTGCCGGACAGCAGGGGGAAGAGGGCCCAGCCGGAGGGGCCGATCGCCGTCGCGCCGACCTTCGTGCCGAGCATCGCGAAGGCGCCGATGAACGCGCCGCCCGCCGCGCCGCCCGCGCAGGCGGTCAGGAAGGGGCGGCCGAGGGGGAGGGAGACGCCGTAGATCAGCGGCTCGCCGACGCCGAGCAGCCCGGCGGGCAGGGCCGAGCGGATCGTCGTCCGCAGTGAGCGGTCGTGGCGCAGCCGGACGTACACCGCGAGGGCCGCGCCCACCTGGCCCGCGCCCGCCATGGACAGCAGGGGGAGCAGGACGGTGTAGCCCTGCTGCTGGATGAGGGTGGCGTGGATGGGGATCAGGGCCTGGTGCAGGCCCAGCATGACCAGCGGGAGGAAGAGGCCGCCCAGCAGCAGTCCGGCCGCGGCGCCCGTGGTGGCCAGGAGCCAGTTCGCGGCGGTGCCGATCGCGGTGGCGACCGTACCGGCCGCGTACATCAGGCCGTAGAGCGTGATCAGACCGGGGACGAGGACGGTCACCGCCGGGGTGAGCAGGACGTCCAGGGTCTCGGGGACGCGGCCCCGGCAGAAGCGTTCCACCCGGGTGGCGAGGAAGGCCGCCGCCAGCGCGCCGAGGACCCCGCCCTGGCCGGGGGCGAGCTGTGTCCCGAACGCCGTCACCTTGGCCACGCCCGGGTACACGACCACCGCCGCCACCGCCGCGCCCAGCACGGGGGTGCCGCCGAACTCCTGGGCGGTGTTGTAGCCGACGAACACGGCGAGCAGCGCCATGAAGGCCGATGCCACCGTGGCGAGCGCGGGGGTGAGGCCGGGCAGCCAACCGGTGTTCTGGAGCACGCCGCCCAGACCGGCGAGGATGCCGCAGCCGATCAGGGCGGGGATGAGGGGCACGAAGACGTTCGCGACGCGGCGCAGGGCGGTCTTGAAGGGGGTGGCGTTACGGCGGCGCAGATCCTCCTTCAGCTCTGCCCCGATGGATGGCCGCCCTGTCCGAATGCCTGCCTCCACCCGCGTCCGCACCTGCTCGGTCACCGTCTCCACCACGCCCGGCCCCAGCACGATCTGCCACGCGGCCCCCTCCGCCACCACTCCCAGCACCCCCGGCACCGCCCGCAGCCCGGTGCCGTCCGCCGCGTCCGGGTCCGCGAGGGTGAGCCGCAGCCGGGTCATGCAGTGGGTCACGGAGGTGACGTTGGCGGGGCCGCCGAGGCGGGTGAGGACGGCGGTCGCGGTGGAGGCGGGGTCCGTGTGCACCCCTTGAGCGTGCGGTCAGCCGCTCGCGCGGGCCAGCGCGGCGCGCAGATGGCCCCCGGAGTCCTCCAGAAGGCGGGCGGCCGCCGGGCCGTCGACATCGGCCAGCAGCACGAGGATCGCGGTCTTCACCTCACCCCCGGACTCGGTCAGCGCCCGCTCGATCTCCGGGTCCCCCGCGCCCGTGGCCAGCGCGACGATCCGGCGTGAGCGCGCCCGCAGCTTGGCGTTGGAGGCGCGCACATCGACCATCAGGTTCCCGTACGTCTTGCCGAGCCGGATCATCGTGATGGTCGACAGCATGTTCAGGACGAGCTTCTGCGCGGTGCCCGCCTTGAGCCGGGTGGATCCGGTGATCAGCTCGGGTCCCACGACGATCTCGATGCCGTGCTCGGCGGCGGCCGCCAGCGCGCTGTGCTCGTTGCAGGCCAGTCCGATGGTCAGGGCGCCCTGGGCGCGGGCGTGCTCGACCGCGCCGACGGCGTACGGGGTACGGCCCGAGGCGGAGATCCCGACCACGCTGTCCTCGGCGGTGAGCTTGAGCGCGTCGAGGTCGGCGCGGGCCAGCTCGCCCGAGTCCTCGGCGCCCTCCACGGAGGAGACCATCGCCTCCGGACCGCCCGCGATCAATCCGACGACCTGGGCGGGATCGGTGTTGAAGGTGGGCGGGCACTCGGAGGCGTCCAGGACACCGAGGCGTCCCGCGGTCCCCGCGCCGGCGTAGATCAGGCGCCCGCCCCGGGTCATCCGCGCGGCCACCGCGTCGATGGCGGCGGAGATACGGGGGAGCTGACCGGCGACGGCGGCGGGCACGCCCGCGTCCTCGGCGTTCATCAGCCGGGCGATGTCGAGGGTGGGCAGGCGGTCGATGTCGGCGAGTTCGGGTCGGAAGGCCTCGGTGGTCAGCGAGGCCAGCTGGCTGCGCAGGTCATGGGCGGTCATGGGAGCGGCTCTCTCGGTCTCGAATGCCGGTTGGTGTTCCCCCGGTGCCGGTGCTCACCTGGTGTCGGCGCAGGTGCTCACCTGGTGTTGCTGCGATGCCGGTGCGCCAGCGCCTCGTACGACGCGGCGAGCGAGGGTGCCGCCGTCTCGTACGTGCGCTGGGCCACTCCCACGAACAGGCAGTCCACCACGAGCAGTTGGCTCGTCCGCGAGGACATCGCGGCCGGGCGCAGCTCGGTCTCCCGTGAGGTGGACGTGGTCAGCACGTGGTCGGCGTACTGGGTGACCGGTGAGTCGGGGCGGCCGGTGATGGCCACGGTGGTCGCCCCGCGCTCGAAGGCGGCCCGCAGCGGCTCGATGACGTCCCCCGTCGAGCCGGAGTGGGTGATCGCGATCGCCACGTCGCCCGAGCGGAGCTGGACGGCGTTGGTCACGGCGAGATGCGGATCGCTGTGCGCGTGGGCTATGAGCCCGATGCGCAGCAGCTTCTGGGTGAGGTCCTGGGCGACGAGCCCGGACGCCCCTATGCCGTACACATCGGTGCGGCGGGCCCCGGCGAGCGCGGTGACGGCCGCGCCGAGCTGGCCGGTGTCGAGTCCGGCGGCGGTGTCGGCGAGGGTCTGCTGCTCCTCGTACGCCAGTTTGGTGACGACGTCGGCGATCGGGTCGTCCACGGCGATGTCGGTGGTGATGGCGGGCGCCCGCCCGGACTGCTGCTGGGCGGCCAGCCCCGCGAGGGCGAGCCGCAGATCCCGGTAGCCGGGGTAGCCGAGCAGCCGCGCGGTCCGGACGACGGTGGCCTCGCTGGTGCCGGTCAGTTCGGCGAGGCCGGTGACCGTGAGGGCGGCGCAGCCTGCCGGGTCGCCCGCGACGGCCTCGGCGACGCGCTGCATGGACCGGGTCATCGACGGCGCGAGGGTGCGCACCTTGGCGGCGAGCGAGCCCACCGGACTGCCGAAACTTTCCTTCACGTCCTGGGTCACCTCTGAAAGATATTTTCGGTTCGGTGTCCGGGTCAAGAGTGCGCACAATGGGTTGCATGGAGCCCATCAGTCCCCTTGAACAGGCCTTGCACGCCGCCCGTGCCCTGGTCCTCGCCGATCTCGTGGCCGGCCGGGTCGCGGAGGCGGACGTGGTCTCGCTGGTCGAGGACTCGGTCGCGCAGCGGCGCTGGTGGGTCGAGCAGTGGCCGGACGGCGTGCACTTCGTGGCCGGGCTGATCGCCCAGGACGTGCAGGACGCGCTGCTGGACCGGTACGGCCGCTGGCCGCTGTGCCCGGTGTGCGTCTCGGGCGACCCGCACGCGCTGGAGGTGGAGCCGGAGCTGGGCCCCGACCCGCACTGGGTGTGCCACCAGGCGGGCGTCAAGGTCGCGGCCGTCGGCCTGCTGGGCCCCGCCCTCGGCCCGGCCCCGTCCGCGTGAGGCACCCGTGACGGTGTACATCGACCCGCCCACCTGGCCGGGGCACGGGCGCCTGTGGTCGCACCTGGTCAGCGATGTGTCGTACGGCGAACTCCAGCGGTTCGCCGACGGGTTGGGGGTGCCCCGGCGGGGCTTCGAGCGCGATCACTACGACCTTCCCGCGCATCGGTACGCGGACGCGGTGGCGGCCGGTGCGGTGGAGGTCGGCAGCCGTGAACTGGTGCGGCGGCTGCGGGAGTCGGGGCTGCGGCGGCCCAAGGGGCTGGTGCGGCGGGGGCTTTCCTAGCCGCCGCGTCCTGACCGGTGCGCGTTCACGCGTGCAGCTCGTAGGCCAGGAGCCGGTCGTCGATCGCGCCCACCGGTTCGAACCCGGCGCGGACGAGGACCCCCTGGGAGGCGGTGTTGGTCTTCTGCGCCCGTGCGTACAGCGTCCGTACGTCCTCGCGGGCCAGCGCCCACCGGGCCAGCGTCCGCAGCGCCTCCGTGGCGTACCCCTGGCCGCGGACCTCCTCGACCAGGTTGTAGCCGATCTCCACCCGGCCGTCCTCGTCCGGGGCGCCGTGGAAGCCGAGGGCGCCGACCGCGCGGCCGTCCTCGGTGCGCACGAGGGTGAAGGAGGTGAACTCGGGCCGGTGGACGCCCGCTTCGTACGCCTTCAGCAGCATCCTGGCGGCGTCCCGGGTGCCCTCCTCGGGCCCGTCGCCGATCCAGTCGAAGCCGCCGTCGCCGCCGAGGGCGAGATCGCGGGCGGCGGCCGGGCGGACGCCGGTGAGGGTGAGGCGCTCGGACCTCAGGACGAGGTTGTTGTACCAGCGCCACTCGGTGACCGGGGCCCGGCCGGGCAGCTCGCCGCGGCCGGTCGCCCACAGCAGGGTCGGCCAGGGCCGGGGGCCGGGCTGGATGTGCGGGAAGATCGTGGCGAGGACGGACTCGGCGAGCTCGGCGGACGGCTCGTAGGGGAGGCCGAGGCCCTCGGCCATGTCATGGGTGTGCAGCAGGACCTCGGTGATGCCCATCGCGGCGAAGCCCGAGCGGTCGGCGTCGCGGAACGGGTAGGGGTGGAAGGCGCGGACGTCCGGCGGCGCGGTGACCACGGCGGCGGCGAGCAGCGCGCCGGTGGCCTCCAGGACCTGGATCAGTCCCGCGTTGTCGGTGCCCTCCTCCAGCTTCAGCTCGAAGGGTATGTAGGCGTCCCGGGCGCGCCCGGCCAGATTGGCGGCGTACGCCATGAGATCGTCCGCGACATGCACGGCGGTGGTGTGGCAGTCCCACTCGACCCGCCCGGCACGGACGGTCCGCCAGTCCCGGTCGGCCGCCGCGCGCAGGACGGCCAGGCACCCGGCCACGGCCTCGGTCACATGCTCCCCGCTCATCGCTCGCATGGGCGGCACCCTAGGCGGGGGGCCGCGTCACGGCGACAGCATTTCCAGTTCGGCGGCGAGGTTGTAGCGGGCGGTGGCCGTCCAGTGCTCCCGGCCGTAGGGGGTGTGGAACAGCGCTGGCAGCGCGAGGAGTTGGCGCAGTACGTCGGAACGCCCCTGCCGGAAGGCGTCGTCGGGGACGAAGTGGTACTCCTCGCGGACCTCGGCGGCGTAGGCGGCGTACGCCGACGGGGGCGCGGCCAGGATCGCCAGATCGGCGTCGCACAGCACCTGTCCGTCGCGGTCGTCCGCGGCCGGGTCGTGCGTGACGGTCAGCCGGACGAGCCGGGCCACCTCCGCGACCTTCGCGGGCCCCACCCCGGCCTCGGGCAGCGCGCGCTCGGCCAGGTGCGCCGAACGCTCCTCGTTCTCGGAACGGTCCGGCAGATAGACGGCGTCATGGAACCAGGCGGCCAGGCGTACGAGATCGGGGTCGGCCGCGTGCGTCTCCAGCACGTCGACATGGTCCAGGACCGCCGTGAGGTGGGTCAGTGTGTGGTAGCGCCGCTGGGGTTCCTGCCAGCGGGCGAGCAGATTGTCCGCATAGGGCACGGGATCCGGACCGCCCTCGCCGCCACGGGCGGCATCCAGGGCACGAACGAAACGGAGACGGAGGGCGTCGAGGTCGGCCATGGGCTCATTCTCTTACGGCCGGGGGGCTCGTCCGTGGCGTACTGGCGCGCCCGGCCGCGTACTCTTAAATTGGACTAGACCTCTACTGGATCTTTGGCCATGACGAATGGGGTGCCATGAGCAAGCGTGCAGTCCTGGAGGTGATCGCCCTCGACATCGAGGACGCGGTCGCCGCCCAGGCCGGAGGCGCGGATCGCCTGGAGCTGGTCACCGAGATGGCCGCCGACGGGCTCACCCCGTCCGCCGCCACCGTCGCCGGCATCCGTGCCGCCGTCGACATCGACCTGCGCGTGATGCTCCGCCTGGCGGACGGGTTCGCGGCCGGTGACATGGCCCGGCTGCTGCGGGTGGTGGAGGAGATGCGGGCGGCCGGCGCCGACCAGTTCGTGCTGGGGTTCCTCGACGCGGACGGGGGAGTGGACCTGGCCGCCGTGGAGCGGGTGGCCGGTGCGCTGGAGGGCTGCCGGTGGACCTTCCACCGCGCGATCGACCGCGCCGCCGACCGCGACGCCCTGCGCAAGCAGCTCGCCGACCTGCCCGGCCTCGACACCTATCTCACCGCGGGCGCCGCCACCGGCGTCGACGAGGGGCTGCCGACCCTGCTGGCCGAGTACGGCCGCCGCGGTGAGCCGGGCTACGGCCAGACCGTCCTGGTCGGCGGCGGCCTCCGCCTCGACCATGTCCCGCCGCTGCTCGCCGCGGGCCTCGACGCCTTCCACATCGGCGGCGCGGCACGCCCGCAGGGCTGGCACGGACCGGTCTCGGAGGGCGCCGTCAAGGAGTGGCGACGGGTGCTGGACGGCGCGACCGACCAGGGCTGAACGGGCCTGACCAGGGGTTTCCTGAGGGGCGGGCCGGTCCCTCAGGCCGGCTGCCCCTGTCCGCGCTCGGCCGCCAGACGGGTGAAGGTCTTCGCCAGCGGGGGCTTCTGGATCTGGCGGATCAGCCAGGCCACGGTGTGGATGCCGAACTCGGTGCGGGGCGCCGCCTGCCGCACCCGCCCGGGGAACAGCCGCTGGGCGTCCTGGACGCGCGGTCGCATCGCGGTCTCGTACGCGGTGAGCGCGTCCGAGAGGCGGTGCGGCAGTCGCAGGGCGTCGGCCGCCTCGACGGCGTCGGCCAGCGCCGCCGCGCCGCGCAGCGCCAGGGCGGTGCCGAGTCCGCTGAGGGGGCTCGCGCACCAGGCGCTGTCCCCGAGCAGCACCACCCGGCCGTCGGACCACTTCGGCAGCCGGATCTGGTCGAGGGTGTCGAGGGCGAAGTCGGGCGCCTGCCGCGCGGCGGCGAGAAGCTCCCGGGTGCGCCAGCCCACATCCGCGAACACCTGGTCGAGCAGGGCGAACTGGGCCTCCCGGTCGCGCCGCGGCGGCAGTGTCGTCGCCGCGAAGGTGAACCCGATCTCCTGCTGGCCCGGATGCCCCGGACGTGCCTCGACGGAGCGGCTGCCCGGCGCGTTGTGAGTGACGAACCAGCCGTCGACCGGGGGCGTCGCCGGGGTCTCGTCCATGGTGAACCAGGCGTGCGCGAGGCCCAGTTGGCGGCGGAACACCTCCTCGGGCCCGAAGCGCAGCCGACGCACCCGTGAGTGCGCCCCGTCCGCGCCGATCACCAGGTCGAACTCGGCGGGCGGCGCGTGGCGGAACCGTACCGACACCCCGTTCGGGGCGTCCTCCAGCGCCTCCACGGTCTCTCCGAAGAGATGCGTGACCTGTGCGCCGGCCGCGTCGTGCAGGACGCGGGCGAGGTCCGAGCGGAGCAGCTCCTCCTTGGAGACGTAGCCGTTGCCGCCGAACGCCTCGACGGGCATCTCCGCGAGCCGCCGTCCGTCGCCGTCCACCCAGGCCGCGCCGCGCTGGTCCACCAGCCGGGCGAGGACCTCGTCGAGCAGTCCGAGCCGGTCGAGCACCGCACGGCAGTCGCCGCGCAGATCGACGGACTGACCGCCGCCGCGCAGCTCCGGGGCGATCTCCGCGACGGTGACCTCCCAGCCGGCCCGTCCCAGCATGAGCGCGACGGTGTCGCCCGCGATCCCCGCACCCACCACAAGTACCCGAGGCATGAGCCCCACCTTCCTAACGCGAATGTCTTGCGTTTGAGAGTACGGCAAAGAGGGCTACTAATGCGAGTCACTCGCGTTAGTAGTCGATATCCAGCCACTAACGCGAGTGAGTCGCGGTAGTATGGGTGCATGACGCAAGCAGCAGGGACGATCCGTCCAGGAGGCAGATCCGCCAAGACGCGGGACGCGGTGCACACGGCGGTCCGGGCGCTGCTCGACGCCTCCCCGGACGGCACGGTCACGGTGGCGGAGGTGGCCGAGCGCTCCGGGGTGCACCCGGCGACCATCTACCGGCGCTGGCGCACCCCCGAGGGGCTCGTCCTCGACACCCTCTTCGAGGAGCTGAGCCGGCGCTCGCCGCTGCCCGTCACCGGGGATCTGCGGGCCGACGCCCTGGTCTACACCCAGCGGCTGCTCGCGGGCCTGCGCGAGGACAAGAGCCTGGCGCTGGCCAGGGCGTTCGCCGCCGCGACCCGCTCGGGGACGCTCGACGCCGACGGGCTGAACCAGTTCGTCGAACCCCGCGCCCGCCAGATCGAGGCGATGCTCACCGCCGCCGGCACCGGCGAACTGGACGTCCAGGACGTGCTGGAACTGATCCTCGCCCCCGCCTACACCCACGCCCTGCTGGCCCACCCGCTGCGCACCGACGCGGACGCGGAACGCCTGGTCGACAACCTCCTCGCCGTCCTCGCCCAGCGCCGGGCGCGCGCCGGAGCGGCGGGGGACGACACCGGAGCCCCGGAGGGCGGCGCCTGAGCCGTCGTACGCCACGGACCGCCCGAGCCGCCGTGGCGCGCGGGCAACGCGAACCGCCCCGCCCCCGGCCGATCTCTCGGTGCGGGGGCGGGGCGGGCAGGTGCTGCGGGTGCCGGGTGGTGGCTAGTCGACGTCCACCGGGCCGTCGTCCGACTTCTTCTCGCGGCGGGCGCTGAGCTGGAGCAGGCCGTTGTCGCGGGGCTGCTGCTCGTCGCGGTTGCCCTCGGAGTCCTGGCCGCCGAGGTTCTGGCGGACCGAGTCCAGGATGGTCAGACCCTGGGAGACCAGGCCGGCCGCGATCTCGCCGAGGCCGTCCGCGCCGTTCAGGACGTTGACATTGGCGCCCGCGAGACCACCGGCCGCCTCCTTCACGATCTGCGGCAGCTGGTCGATCAGCATCCGGTCCAGCGCGACCCGGTCGTACGACGCCGCCGCCTCCGCCTGGATCTTCATCCGCTGGGCCTCGGCCGCCGCGAGGATCCTGACCCGCTCGGCCTCCGCCTCCGCGGGCTTGACGACCTCGGACACCAGCTGCTTCTGCCGCAGCAGGGCCTGCCGCTGGGCCAACTCCGTCTGCGCGTCCAGCACTTCCTGCTGCGCGTGCGCCTGTGCCAGCGGACCGGCCTGCGCCGCCTGGGCCTCCGCCCGGTCCACCTCGGCCGAGTACTCGGCCTTGACGACGGCGGTCTGCCGGGCGAACTCCGCCTGCCGGCGTGCCGCCTCCTGCTCCGCCTCCACCGCGGCCTGCGTGGCCTGCGCCTGCGCGATCTGCGCCTGGCGCTGGATGGCCGCCTTGTGCGGGGCGGACATCGCGTCGATGTAACCGGTGTCGCCGTCGTCGATCGACTGGATCTGGAGCGAGTCCACGATCAGACCGATCTTGGCCATCTCCGTCTTGGAGGTGTCCAGCACCTCGGCGGCCAGCTTCTGCCGCTCGGTGACGATCTCCTCGACCGTCATCGAGCCGATGATGGCGCGCAGATGACCGGCGAAGATCCGGCCGGTCAGCACCGACATCTGGTCCTGGTCGGACAGGAAGCGCTGACCGGCGTTGATGATGCTCTCGGCGTCATTGCCGACCTTGAAGGCGATGACGGCGCGCACATGCAGGGCGATGCCCTGCTTGGTCACACAGGTCTCGGTGACCTCCGACTCGCACATCGCGAGCGAGAGGAAGCGGGTCTTGCGGAAGAACGGGACCACGAACTTGCCGTGGCCCGTCACCACTCGGAACGGCGCGCCCCCCAGTCCCCGTCGTCCGCCCGAGATCAACATCGCCTCGTCCGGCGCGGGTACGCGGTATCCGAACATTTTCTTGTACTCCTCAGCAGGCGTCGACGGCGTCGCCGCCGAGCGCGTCCAATGGATCGGCCCACTCGATGACGCCGACCTCGCGGCATCCCCGTGATTCGATCACGAGGACCGTCGAACCCGGCGGCAGGGGATCCTCCGACCAGGCGAGAAACGTCTCGGAGCCACCCCGGACCCGGACCAGTACCTCGCCGGGTCCCGCGGATCCACGTGTTCCGATGAGGACCTTCCCCGTGCAGCCGATCACGGCCTCGTCCTGCGTCATCACCGGCCGTCCTCCTCGCGCTGGCCTCAGGATTCCGACGATAGCCCCCCGCGGGCCGTCCACCAACGGGCAGGAGGTCACAGCACGTGCACGGACCGGGTCAGCTGCTCCGGCAGGGGCGCCGTGTGGGCCACCACGAGGCCGGAGACCGCACGGGTCAGGGCCACGTACAGCCGCCGCAGGCCGGTCCGCTCGTCCGGTTCGCCGTCGACCACCGCCCGCGGCTCGTCCAGCACCACGTAGTCGTACTCCAGGCCCTTGGCGAGCGAGGCCGGGACCAGGGTCAGCCGGGTCTCGCGGGTCGTCTCCTCGCCCGGCGCGAGGTATCCGATCCCGGCCGCGGTCAGCGCCTCGGCCAGCGCGGGGATCCGGGCGTCGGCGGCGATCAGACCGGTCGAGCCCTCGTGGGCCAGCAACTCCTCGCAGGCGGCGACGACCTGGTCCGCGCCCTCGATCGCGCGGACCTCGAAGAAGCCCGGGTTCTCCCGGACGGAGGCGACCGGGGTCAGGCCCGGCGCGATGTGCGGCAGCAGCCGGGAGGCGTACGTGATGACATCGGTCGGCACCCGGAAACCGGCCGTCAACTCCTCGATCACACCCTCCTGTTTGCCCAGATGGCCCAGCGCCTCGTCCCAACTCCGCGTCGCCCAGGGCGTGGTGCCCTGCGCCAGGTCGCCGAGGACGGTCGCGCTGCCCGTGGTGCAGCGGCGGCCCACCGCCCGGTACTGCATGGGGGAGAGGTCCTGCGCCTCGTCCAGGACCACATGGCCGAGCGAGTGCGTGCGCTGGATCAGATCGGCGGCCTCGTCGATCAACACCGCGTCCGCGGCGGACCACTTGGCCGACTTCACACTGCGGACCGGCTTGGCCCACAGGATCGTCCTGCGCTCGTCCTCGTCCAGGATCCCGGCCGCGTGCGCGTCCAGGAACTCCGGCTCGGTGAGCAGCCGCAGCACCAGTTTCGCCGGGTCGACGGCGGGCCAGATCGCCTTCACGGCCGCCTTCACCGCGCTGTTGCGCGCGACCGCGTCCTGCACCCGGTCGTCCGGCGCCTCCCCGGCCCGCTCCATCTGCACCAGCACCGCGTGCGCGATCCGCTGCGGCAGGGCCTCGCGGGCGGCGCCGTACCGGATCTCCCGGTCCAGCAACTGCCGTACCAGCTCCTCCAGTTCGTACGCCGGAACCCGCCAGCGCCGGGAGCCGCGCACGACCACGACCGGCTCGGTCGGCAGGGTCACATACGAGTACAGGGCCCGGCGCAGCACCTCGGCCATCCGGGCGTCGCCCTTGATCACCGCGGCGGGCGCCTCGTCCGTGCCGCGCACCTCGACCTGTGCCACCAGGTCGTCCACGGTGGCCTGCTGCACGGACAGCTCGCCCAGCGCGGGCAGCACCTGCTCGATGTAGTGCAGGAAGGACTTGTTCGGGCCGATCACCAGGGTGCCGGTGCGGGCCAGCCGCTCGCGGTGCGCGTACAGCAGATACGCCACCCGGTGCAGGCCGACGGCGGTCTTCCCGGTGCCGGGGCCGCCCTGGACGCAGACGGTGCCGCCCAGCCCGCTGCGGACGATCTCGTCCTGCTCCGGCTGGATGGTGGCGACGATGTCCCGCATCGGGCCGACGCGCGGCCGCTCGATCTCCTGCTGCAGCAGCTTGCTGGTGGTGGCCTCCTCGGCCGGGTCGGACAGCCGCTCGTCCTCGTACGCGGTCAGCTCCCCGCCGGTGTAGCCGAAGCGGCGGCGCAGCCCGATGTCCATCGGGTCCTTCTTGGACGCCCGGTAGAACGGCTGGGAGACCGGCGCGCGCCAGTCGATGACCATGGGGTCGCCGTCGGCATCGTGCACATGCCGGCGCCCGATGTAGAACTGCTCGCCGGACGCGCCCTCGGCCCGGTCCTCGCCGGGCGCGTGCAGATAGTCGAGCCGGCCGAAGAACAGCGGGGTGTCGCTGAGGTCGGCCAGCGCCTTGATGCGGTCGTCGATCTGGCGGCTGAGCACCGCCGCGTTGACCCAGTTCGCGGTGACGTCCCGGATGTCCAGCGCCTCCACGTCCTCCCGCATGGCACGCAGCGCGGCCCGCGAGTCGGCGAGGTGCGAACGCTCCCGGGAGAGCGGGTCCCCTACGGGGTCGATGGCCTGTTCCTGCGCGGACGTGGACAAGGGGGTGCCTCCGGTGGGCCTGCTGCGGGCGGTACGACGGCGCCACCCGGTTTCCGTCCGGGCGGCAGCTCTCCGGGAGGGAGGCGGGCAAGAGAGAGGATTTTAGTGAGGGGGTGGAGGGAACGCCAATGGATATTCGACGGGGGGATATTCGACGGGGGGCCGGCACACAGCGGTCCGGCCGCCCACAGCTGGGCGGCCGGACCGGTGGCGATGGCTCTTACGGGGTCAGTGCTTGGACTTCTTGTCCTGCGGGCCGTCGTCGTAGCCGTACTCGCCGCCCTCTTCGCGGCGGGTGTTGGCGACGGCGATCGGCACCGGGGTGGTGCCGCTCTCCTCGGTCACCTCGACGGGACCGAAGACCTGGTTGGCGGGCAGGACGTAGCCGTCCGGGACGGCCGTCTCGCGCAGGTAGTAGAGGCCGAGGGGGAGATCGCCGAAGGCGCAGTGGCCCGCGGCGTCGGTGGTGCAGGCGGCGCCCGTGCGGGTGTCCGGGTTGGGGCCGGTGGTCTGGAGGCCGTCGACGCCGTTGGTCTCCCGCCAGGCCTCGAAGACGGCCCCGGCCAGCGGAGCGCCGTTCGCCGCGTCCGTCTTGGTCAGCTCGATGGCTCCGGGCACCGGCGGCACCGGCGTACGGGTGTCGCGCACGGTGGCCTCGACGCCCGCCGACGCGTTCTCCGCGCTCAGCGTGAGCGGGCCGAAGACGTCCGGATCGGGCAGCTCGTAACCGTCGGGTGCCCCGGTCTCGCGCCAGTAGTAGGTGCCCGCCTCGGTGGTGGCGCCGCACCGGCCGTCGGCGCCGGTGGTGCAGTCGGTGACATGCGTGTCCGGGGCGGCGCCGCCGGTCTGGAGCCCGGGAACGCCATTGGTCTCCCGCCACAGCTGGAACACGGCGCCCGCCAGGGCCGCGCCCGTCTCCTCGTCGATCTTGTGGACGCGGACCTCACCGGTCACCGGCGGGGTCGGCGCGCAGTCGGGCAGATCGCCGTTGAAGGGGTACGCGTGGAACTCCTGGCCGCCGCCCCCGCTCGCGGCACTGGTGTGGGTGAGCGAACCGGTCGTGAAGAACCGGCCGTTGATGCCGGGCAGGGTGACCGTGGTCATGGACGCCTGGTCGCCCATCAGGAAGCTGCCCTGCATCTGCCCGGTGCCGGCGAGACCGACGGTCGTGGCGTCGGGGAAGTTCCACAGCAGGCGCTCGCGGTAGGCGTTGAGCGGGTCGGTGCTGTCGTCGATGCCGCCGCTGTAGGTGTTGATGGTGCGGTGCGCGCCGTAGACGTTGACCAGGACGGTGGCCCCGGCCGGGACGTTGCGGAAGACGATGCCCTGCTGGGCGCCGTTCGGGCCCGCCAGGTCGAAGTCCACGTCGAAGACCTGGAGCGCGGAGGTGCCGTCGCCGGTGAACACCGTCTGCGAGCCCTGGTTGACCGCCGTGCCGGTGGGCTGCCGGTGCGCCCCGTCGACGCGGGCGTAGCACTGGCTGGCCGCGGTCAGCTCGTCCCGCAGGCCGGTGTACGGCTGCGCCGCCGCCGGGTCGTGCACCAGCCGCCCGGTGACCTGGCCGCTCTCGGTGCCCGCGTAGCGCACGGTGCCCTGCTCGCCGATGATCCCGCCGGTGGTGTCCAGGCGCTGGCCGCTCGCGATGGTCACATCGCCGCCGGTGGTCAGGAAGTCCGAGCCGTTCGGCGGGGGCACGCGCGAGCCGACGCCGACGATGCCGAGGTTGTACTGGCCGCTGACACCTGCCTGTTTCTGCTGGTCGAAGTCGTTCAGGACGACCACCCGGCCCTCGGCCTCGGCGGCCCGGCCGCGCACCAGGAAGTCATGGCCGACGAAGATGTTGATCGCGGCGTCCCGGCCGGCGATCGGGCCGTTGTTGATGCCGGGGAACGGGTCGGGGCAGCTGCCGGGGACACACGGGCCGAGGCCGCCGGGCAGGGTCGCCGCGGCGGCGGGTACGGCACCGAGGCCGAGGGCGAGCGCGGGCACGGTCGTGGCCACGACGGCCCAGGAGGCACCGGTGCCGCCCACACGTGAACACAGCGTCCGCAGGCGCTTGGTGAGGATGCTCATGCCCGGCATGTTCGCCGGGGCGGGCCCTCAGCGGCGGCGATGACACATGGCTGCGGCGATCATCGCGGCAAGGTCATACGAACGGGGTGACCCTCTACTCCGCTCGGCCCCCGTGCCTGTACTCCGCACGGCCCCTAGGGGATGAGGGCGGGCCGGGTGTAGGGGGCGGGCCGGGGTCGGGTCCACCCACGGGTGCAGAAGGGGGCCGCCGGAATTGGACCCGTGGACCGATACCGCGAAGGGCCTCGGAGTTCCACCATGGAGTCATGAGCGCAGCAACCGTCTCCCCCTCCACTCCCCGCCCCCCGACCGGTGCCACGGCCGTGGACGGCGCCCCGCGCCACCTCCTGGGCAGCGCCCTGCGCGCGCTGAAGGTGTTCGCGGAGGCGGCGTTCGGCGTCGTCGTCCTCGGCGAGTACGGCGAGGAAGCGGGCATACGCCGGGTGTGACGGCACCGCCCGCCACCCCCGGCCCGCCCCGTCAGCCCTCCGACTCGGCCCGCCCTGTCAGCCCTCCGACTCGGACCGGCCCTCCGCCTCCGCGAGGATCTCGTCCGCGTCCATGATCCGGTAGGCGTAGCCCTGCTCGGCCAGGAAGCGCTGGCGGTGGGCGGCGAAGTCCTGGTCGATGGTGTCGCGGGCCACGACCGAGTAGAAGTGCGCCTGGTGGCCGTCGGCCTTGGGCCGCAGCACCCGGCCGAGCCGCTGGGCCTCCTCCTGGCGGGAGCCGAAGGTGCCGGACACCTGGATGGCGACCGTGGCCTCGGGCAGGTCGATGGAGAAGTTCGCGACCTTGGACACCACCAGCACATTGATCTCGCCCTCACGGAAGGCGTCGAAGAGCTTCTCGCGCTGGGCGTTGGAGGTCTCGCCCTTGATCACCGGGGCGTTCAAGTGCTCGCCCAGCTCGTCGAGCTGGTCGATGTACTGCCCGATCACCAGGATCTGCTGGCCCGCGAACCTGCGGACGATCGCCTCCGTGACCTTCCGCTTGGTGTCCGTGGTGGCACAGAAGCGGTACTTCTCCTCCGTCTCGGCCGTCGCGTACGCCAGCCGCTCGGACTCCGTCAGATTCACCCGGACCTCGACGCAGTCGGCGGGCGCGATATAGCCCTGCGCCTCGATCTCCTTCCACGGCGCGTCGAACCGCTTGGGCCCGATCAGGGAGAACACATCCGACTCACGGCCGTCCTCGCGCACCAGCGTGGCGGTCAGCCCCAGCCGCCGCCGTGCCTGGAGATCGGCGGTGAACTTGAAGACGGGAGCCGGCAGCAGATGCACCTCGTCGTAGACGATCAGTCCCCAGTCCCGGGAGTCGAACAGCTCCAGGTGCGGATAGACGCCCTTCCGCCTGGTCGTCAGCACCTGGTAGGTGGCGATGGTGACCGGGCGGATCTCCTTGCGGGTCCCGCTGTACTCGCCGATCTCGTCCTCGGTCAGCGAGGTCCGCTTCACCAGCTCGTGCTTCCACTGCCGGGCGGAGACGGTGTTGGTCACCAGGATCAGCGTGGTCGACTTCGCCTCCGCCATGGACGCGGCGCCCACCAGCGTCTTGCCCGCACCGCAGGGCAGCACCACGACACCGCTGCCGCCGTGCCAGAAGTTCTCCACGGCCTGCTTCTGGTACGGCCGCAGGGTCCAGCCGTCCTCGCGCAGGTCGATGGGGTGCGCCTCGCCGTCCACGTAGCCCGCGAGGTCCTCGGCCGGCCAGCCGAGCTTGAGCAGCGTCTGCTTGATCTGCCCGCGCTCGGAGGGGTGCACCACCACGGTGTCCGGGTCGATCCGCGCGCCGACCAGCGGGCTGATCCGCTTGGACTTCAGGACCTCCTCAAGAACCGGCCGGTCGGTGGTCGTCAGGACCAGTCCGTGCGCGGGGTGCTTGGAGAGGGTGAGGCGGCCGTAGCGGTCCATCGTCTCGGCGATGTCCACGAGCAGCGCGTGCGGCACCGGGTACCGGCTGTACTCCACCAGCGCGTCCACGACCTGCTCCGCGTCGTGTCCCGCGGCCCGCGCGTTCCACAGCCCGAGCGGCGTGACCCGGTAGGTGTGGATGTGCTCGGGCGCCCGCTCCAGCTCGGCGAACGGCGCGATGGCCCGCCGGCAGTCGTCGGCCCGCTCGTGGTCGACCTCCAGGAGCAGGGTCTTGTCGGACTGGACGATCAGTGGACCGTTCACGCGCGGCACACCCTTTCCACTACGGCCTTCACCGGGACCAAACGTCCAGTGTGCCCCATCCGGGGACGGTCGCGGCGGGTCGTGGGCGACCGTGACCGTGCCCGCTCACTCCTCGGCCAGCTCGGCGACCCCGGTGATGCGGTGCAGCGGATAGGTGCGGACCTCGTCCGCCGTGTGGTCGTAGGCCGTCACGAAGCCGCCCTCCACGCGGATCGGGGCGATGACGCGCTGGCTGGCGGCGCCCTCGGCGTTGACGTAGCCGATCCACAGGGAGTCGCCGGTGAGCACGGCCGCCTGCACGGTCGCCAGGGTCTCGGCGGCGGAGGTGCGGGGCAGCTCACCGGCCGCCGGGTCGGCGCCGGTGGGCTTGCGGGGTGCCGTGGCGGCCAGGTCACCGGCCCGGATCGCGCGGATCGCGGCGGACAGGAGCGTGCCGTCGGGCGGCGGCGGACCGTCGGGCACCGGCTCGGGCGCGGTCCGGGGCGGGGTGCGGTGGGCGTGCGCGCGGGTGATCAGCACATCGCCCTCGGCGGACTCGGCGGCGGGCGCGAAGCCCATCGCGCGCAGACCCTCCAGCAGGGCGGCCGGGTCGGACTGGGCGGCCAGCACGGTCGGGGCGAGGCGGCGCAGACGCAGGGCGGCGGCGCGCCTGTCGGCGAGGATCTCGGTCAGCAGGGCGTCGTCGTCGCAGCGGACGTACGCCGAGGCGGCGCCGATCCGCAGATGGCCGTGCTTACGGGCCACGTCGTCGATCAGGTAGGCGAGCGGCTGCGGGATCGGGGTGCGCGAGTGCCGGGCGAGGAAGTCGTGCAGATCGGCGGCGCTCCGCCCGGCGTCCAGGGCCCGGCGCACCGACCCCGGAGTGAACCGGTACACCGTCGCGCCGCCCTTCGACTCCACGTCCGCGAGCACCCCGAGCGTCTCCGCGAGCGGCCGCTCCAGGGGCCCCGGCGCGACCGCCGTCAGATCGGCCTGGAGGAGGACGTGATCGAGGGGCTCGGGGAGCAGCGGCGCGAGGAGCCGCGCGGCGGTGGCGGTGGCGACGGCCTGCTCGGCGGGGGAGAGGGGAGCGGGGGTGAGAGAGGCGGGGGTGAGGGAGGTGGAGGTGAGGTAGGCGGGAGTGATGGTCGGCGTGGTGGCGGTCGGCGCCGTTGCCGGGGCGGCGGATGCGCGGTGGTGATGGACGGGGAGCTTGTCCCCGGGACCGCCGGGGTCGCCCGCACCGGCCGGACCGCCCGCACCAGGCAGGGCGCCACCCGCGCCGACGACGCCGGCCGGGCCGGTTGCCCCCGCCGCCCCGGCCGCCGCAGTCGGTTCGCCCCCGGCCCCCTCGCCCGGTACCCCCAGCAGCGCCCTGCCCTGTGTGGACAGCGCGCCGCGTCCCGTCACGCCCAGGAGTTCCGCCTCCATGAGGGTCCAGCGGGCGAGGCGGGTGCGGAGGTCCTCGGCGGGGGTGTCCCGGCCGGGGCGGGAGGTGCCCGTGGTGCCCCGCAGGGGGCGTTCCCAGTGGAGGCGGGTCAGGACCGACTCCGGGGCGGGGGCGGCGCCCGCCGGGAGGCCGGCCAGCAGGGTCAGGACCCGGTGCCGCACCTCGGGCGCGGCCGAGCGGTCCAGGCCGGGGCCGAGCGCGGAGAGGGTACGGTCCTTCGCGTCCCGCCCGCCGACCAGGCCCGGTGCCCGGGTCGCCGTCAGCCAGGCCCCGGCGAGCAGCGCCCAGCGCTCGGCCGGGGGACGCTCCCGCCACTCGTCGTAGAAGGGGGTGGCCGCGTACCGCTCGTCGGCCTCGCCGTCGGAGGCCAACAGGCCCGCCGCATAGGCCAGTTCGACCCAGAACGCGGCGACCGGCTCGGGCGCGTCCAGGGCGACGGCGGTCCGCTTGAGATCGCGCACGCTGAGCCCGCCGGCCCGCAGCACCGCGGGCCCGCCCTCGTCCCAGTCCTTCAGCAGCTCCTCGACGGTGGCGAGCGCGGTGTGCGCCTGGCCGGCCGCCGCCGCGTCCACACCCTGTGGACGGTGGGTCGCGGCCGGTTCCACCGCGGGCGGCAGCGGCTCGGGCTCCCGGTGGGCGCGGCCCGCGCGCAGATGCAGGGCCACCTCGCGGGGCAGTACGACGGTGCCGGGCGCCGTCGGCAGCAGCAGGCCCCGGTCCAGCAGCCAGCGCAGATGGGCGGCCGGTTCCGCTGTGACCTGCCCGTACGGCGGCCCCCACACCAGCCGGGACAGCACCTCCAGGGAGCCCTCCGGCGCCCCGGCGAGCAGCTTGGCCATCTTCTTGCGGTGGGTGAACAGCGTGGTCAGCGCGGTCACCGCCGACACCGAGTCATGGGTCGAGGCCAGCCCGGCCGTGGTCACGATCTCCTGGATCCGCCCCGGGGACATGCCCGAGGTGGCCTCGTGCACGGTGGGTCCCAGTCCGGTCGGCGAGGGGTGCCCCGGGGACGGCGCGAGCAGCTCGCGGGCGGTGCGCACCAGGCGCAGCCGCTCGTCGTCGCCCCACACCAGCGCCTGTTCGCGCAGGGTGGCGAGGGCGCGGGGGAGCGCGGCGGCGACCGTCTCGTCCCCGGCGTCCCCGGCCATCAGCCCGAGCAGGGCGGTGCGTGCGGCCGGGTCCGGGGCCACGGCCAGCGCCTCGGCGGTCTGCAGCGCGAAGCGGTCCAGCCGTTCCAGGGCCCGCAGCACCGAGGCCCGGGTGCCGGCCCGGGTGGCCAGCTGGGTCAGATCGGTGGGGACGGGCGTGATGAGGTCCGGGCGGCTGCGCAACAGCGCGGCCAGGGAGGCGTCGTCCCTGGCGCGGAGCGCCTCCGCGAGGGACCGAGGGGCTGGGTTGGCCTCTTGGCTCATCCGGCCAACGGTAGCGGGTTACCCCGGGCGGTTCAGCCGTGCCGGGCGGGGCCCCGCTCTGCGCTACCGTCCTCACGGGGTTTCAGTCGGCGTCACCCCGGAGGGATTCCGTGGGCATCGAAAGCGACAAGGTCGTCTACGAGTACCTGAGCCGCGTCGGGGACATCGCGTCGCAGCGGCAGCTGCCGTCGTCCGCGCGCATGCGGCTGGTCTCGGAGCTGCGCAACGAGATCGACCGCGACCGGGCCAGGGCGACGGTGGACAGTCCCGCCGCGGTCCGCCGCATCCTGGACCGCCTGGGCACTCCCGACGAGGTGGTCGAGGCCGCGGGCGGCACCGGCGCCCCCGACGGCGCGGGCCGTCCGTCCGCCGCCGTACCGGCACAGCCCGTGCCCCGTGAGCGGGAGCCGGAGCGCGCCTCGCCGGGCGACGAGCGGCCGCGGGGTCTGCGACGGGTCGTACCGCGGCCGCGGCCCACCGAGCCGCGGCCCGAGCCGTCCGTGCCCAGGGACGCGCCGCCCGCCGCCTCGCACGAACTGTGGGAAGCCGCGCCGGCGCCCGACCCCGACTGGTGGCGCACCGCGGAGGGTCCCTTCGGCGGCGGAGGGAACAGCCCCTTCCTGGACACCGACCCGGTGCCGGGCTTCGTCGGCGGGGTGGAGATCCCGGACCTGCTGCGCCGCCCACCGCACGAGATCGAGCGGGAGAGGCGCGAGCGGGAGGAGCGGGAGGAGAAGGAGAAGGCGGCACAGGCCCCGCTTCCCGCGCCCGCCCGGCGCTTCGGTCTGTTCCCGCGCCGTACCCCGGCGGCCGCCGGGGCCCCGGACAAGGCTCCCGATCTCGCGCCGGACGCCGAGGCCGCCGCCCCCACCCGCCGTCTCCTGCCCGGTCCCGCGGCCGGCTGGTCCAACCCGTTCCTGCTGCTGGCCGCCGCCGCGCTGATCGCCGGGGCGGTGCTCGGCAACTGGTTCGCGCTGCTCGCGGGCTGGGCGATGGCCTATGCCTCCCGGCGGCTGAGCCCGTCCGAGAGCAAGTGGGCGGTGCTGGTGCTGCCCGGTACCGCGGTCGCCGCGGGCCTGGTGTGGCTGTGGGGACGGCAGAACGGCCGCTGGGGCGACCCGATCGCCCAGGGGCAGATGAACGACGCCGTCGCCCAGACCTGGCCCTGGGTGGTGCGGGGCGCGGCCGTCGCCTCGGCGCTCTACGTGGTGTGGCGCTCGCAGCGCAGAGGCTGACGCCCGCGGCGGCACAGCAGAGGCCGACCCCGCGCAGCTAGGGCCGACCCTGCGTGACGCAGAGGCCGACCGCCGCGACGCAAGGGCCCCCGTGACGCAAGGGCCGCTCCCCCGCGGCGCGGAGGCCGACGCCCCCCGCGGCGCGGCAAAGGCCGACCCCGCGCAGCCAAGGGCGCCCCTGCGTGACGCGGACGCTGATCGCCGCGACGAAAGGGCCGCCCCTCATGACGCAAGGGCCGCCCCTCATGATGCGGAGGCCGCCCCCCCCCGTGACGCGGAGGCTGTACCCCGCAACGCAGAGGCCGACGTCCGTGGCACAAAGGCCGAACGGGGGTCGGTGCGCTGTCGTACCCGCCTGGCACCATGTCCCCCATGGCCTCCCTCACCGTCGGCTTCGACCTCGACATGACCCTCATCGACTCCCGGCCGGGCATCCGCGCGTGCTACGTGGCGCTGGCGGAGCGTACGGGGACGTACATCGACGCCGACCTCGCGATCACCCGGCTCGGCCCGCCGCTCGCGGACGAGCTGGTGAACTGGTTCCCGGCCGAGCGGGTGCCCGCGATCGCCGACCTGTACCGGGAGATGTACCCGTCCATAGCCATCGCCGCGACCCCCGCCATGGCGGGCGCCCGCGAGGCCATGGCGGCGGTGCGCGCGGCCGGCGGCCGGACCATGGTGGTCACCGCCAAGTACGAGCCGAACGCGAAGCTGCACCTGTCCCATCTGGGCATCGAGCCCGATGTGGTCGTGGGCGACCTGTGGGCCGAGCAGAAGGCGCAGGCGCTGCGCGAGTACGGCGCGGGCGTATATGTCGGCGACCACACCGGTGATGTGCGCGGGGCGCGCACGGCGGGCGCGCTGTCGGTCGCGGTGGCGACCGGGCCCTGCCCCGCGGACGAACTGCGCGCGGCCGGGGCGGACGTCGTCCTGGACGACCTGTCCGCCTTCCCGGCCTGGCTGGCCGATTACCGCCCCTGACGGAGCCGGGTCCGACGGCCCTTTGGACCGGCCGCGGACCCGGTCGCTACCGGGACGCCGCGGCGCTCCTCGCCTGCCGCCGGCCGGCCGCGATCGACCGCAGCACTCCGGCACCGGCGAGGAGGAAGCCGACGCCCATGAGCATGCACAGTCCGTACATGTAGGTCGGAAACGGTTTGGTTCCGAGGAACAACGGGACCATCGTGACCAGGGTGGCCAGGGCTCCGACGAAGAACACGATGGCGCCGGCACGGATCAGTCCGTCGCCGGGCCCGGCGGAATTCGCTTGGGTTTTGTCACGCACCGGACCAGGGTAGTTCCTGCGCGAGAGAACGACCGGGGGACGTCTTGTCACCGGGTCCAAGACCATTAGCCTTGATGACAGCGGGTCACGGCGACCCGCTGCAGTGCTATCAAGAGCCGTTTCCGAGCAGTTTTCCCGACGAGTACGAGGACGAGGACAGACGTGCCTACCGGCAAGGTCAAGTGGTTCAACAGCGAGAAGGGCTTCGGCTTTCTCTCCCGCGACGACGGCGGTGACGTCTTCGTCCATTCCTCGGTTCTCCCCGCCGGAGTCGATGTGCTCAAGCCGGGACAGCGCGTGGAGTTCGGCGTGGTCGCCGGCCAGCGCGGCGACCAGGCGCTCTCGGTGGTCGTGCTCGACCCGACGCCCTCCGTGGCCGCCGCCCAGCGCAAGAAGCCCGACGAGCTGGCCTCCATCGTGCAGGACCTGACGACCCTCCTGGAGAACATCACCCCGATGCTGGAGAAGGGCCGCTACCCCGAGAAGGCCTCCGGCAAGAAGATCGCCGGGCTGCTCCGCGCGGTCGCCGACCAGCTGGACGTCTGAGCCGCCTCGACGTCAGGCCCCCTCAGGGGAACGCGAGCGCGTCCGGGCCGAGGGGCGGCACCAGTCCCTCGGCCGCGGCCCGGGTGAGCAGCCCGCGGATCGCCGCGTAGCCGTCCTCGCCGAGGTCGGCGGTGAACTCGTTGACGTACAGCCCGATGTGCTGGTCGGCCACCGCCGGGTCCATCTCCTGGGCGTGCGCCATGACATACGGCCTGGACACCTCGGGCGCGTCCCACGCGGCCCGCACGGAGGCGCGCACGGCCTCCGCGAGCTGCTTCAGCGTCTCGGCGCCCAGCGACCGCTTGGCCAGGATCGCGCCCAGCGGGATCGGCAGCCCGGTCGTCCGCTCCCAGTGCTCGCCCATGTCGGCGAGCTTGTGCAGCCCGTAGTTCTGGTAGGTGAACCGGGCCTCGTGGATCACCAGACCCGCGTCCACCTTGCCGTCCCGCACGGCCGGCATGATCTCGTGGAACGGCATGACCACGATCTCGCCGACCCCGCCGGGCACCGTGTCGGCGGCCCACAGCCGGAACAGCAGATACGCCGTCGACTTCTCGCTGGGCACGGCGACCGTACGGCCCGTCAGATCGACACCGGCCTCCCGCGTGAGCACCAGCGGCCCGCAGCCCCGGCCCAGCGCGCCGCCGCAGGGCAGCAGCGCGTACTCGTCGAGGACGTACGGCAGCACGGCGTACGACACCTTCAGCACATCGAACTCGCCGCGCTCGGCCATGCCGTTGGTGATGTCGATGTCGGCGAAGGTCACGTCCAGCGCGGGGGCGCCGGGGATCCGGCCGTGGGCGAGGGCGTCGAAGACGAAGGTGTCGTTGGGGCAGGGCGAGTACGCGATCTGCAAGGGCTCACTGGTCATACGGATCTCCAACTCTCCAATGCGGGCGCGAACTTCCCGAAGGCCGCGGTGAGGGCGGCGAGGGCGTCGCCGATGCGCCAGGCGGCGCGGTCGCGCGGGCCGACCGGGTTGGAGATCGCGCGGACCTCCAGCACCGGGGCACCCTGGGCGTCGGCGGCCTCGGCGACCCCGAAGCCCTCCATGCCCTCGGCGAGCGCGCGGGGGTGCCGGGCGCGCAGCGCGGCGGCGCGGGCGGCGGTGCCGGTCACGGTGGACACGGTCAGGACCGTGCCGGTGCGGGCTCCGGTGGCCTCGGCCACGGCCCGTACGAGTGATTCCGGCGGGCGATGGGTGATGGTTCCGAACCCCAGTTCGGTGACCGGGAGAAAGCCGTCGGCGGTCTCGGCACCCAGGTCGGCCACGGTGATCGCGTCGGCGACGACGAGCGAGCCGAGCGGCGCCCCGGGCGCGAAGCCGCCGCCGATCCCGGCCGAGACGACCAGGTCGTAGGGGGTCCCGGCGAGCGCGGCCGCGGTGAGCGCGGCACCGGTGGCGGCCGCGGCCCGCGCGGGCCCGACCCCGGCGGCCAGCAGATCGATCACGGCGGCGCTACGACGGGGACCGGCACCCGCGGTCGTACCGGACGGGCCGGCACCGGCCGTCGTACGGAACAGCACCGCGCCCGGCAGCCGTACCTCTTCCCCGGGCTCGGGGAACGCCCGTGCCACCGCGTCCCGTTCGGCCGGGACCGCGGTGGCCACAAGGACACGTGCGGAGGTCGTGATCAGGCCTTCTTCAGCTTGAAGGACCACACGCCCTTGGTCGGGTTGGAGCCCATCTGGATCACCAGCGTGTTGGAGTTGCCGCCGGTGCCGTACTGCTCGTTGAAGAACGCGTTGCCCGGCAGGGTGCGGTACGTCTCCTTGCTCAGGCTGGTGAAGGGACGGCCGTTGACCAGCACCGCCCAGCCAGCGTCCGCGATCTTCGGGTCGACGCCGATCCGGACCGTCGAGTCCTCGCCGACCGAGATCGACTTCGCGTCGCCGGTCTTCTTGGCGCACTCGGTCAGGGCCTTGGCGTCGAGCGCCTTGCCGTCGTTGTAGCAGACCGCCTCGGAGTGCACCGAGTCCTTGCCGACGGTGATCGTCGCGGTGGGCGTCGGCTTGTCGCAGGCGGACAGGACGAGCAGTCCGGCGGCAACGGCGCCGGCGGCGGCGACGGCGCGGCGGCGCCGCGCGGCGCGGTGTACTTCAGCGGCTTCGCCGCGGGGCAGCGTGGTCATGGTCGAAAGATTATCGGTCGCCCGGAGCCGTCCGCCCACGCGGGGTGCGGCGTGCCCGGTTCGTTACGCCAGTCGTGTCCGCGACAACCGAAGCGTGTCCGGTTTCGTCACGCCACCTGCCCCTTTACGACATCGCCCCGTCACATCGGGGCGACCGGTCACGCCACCCGGGCGCGGGGCCGGCCGCCGTACCGCGCGGAGGCGATCAGACCGCGCAGGGTGCTCAGCCAGCCCACCGCCACGAACGCGGCGCCCGCCAGCAGCCCCACCGTGCCGTTGAGCGGCATCACGATGCCGACCGCGCCGCCGAACACCCACGCCATCTGGAGCAGCGTCTCGGAGCGGGCGAAGGCCGAGCTGCGCACCAGCTCCGGCACGTCCCGCTGGATCAGCGCGTCCAGCGCCAGCTTGGCCAGCGCCTGCGCGAACCCGGCGACCGCCGCCAGACAGGTCACCAGGACGGCCCCGAAGAACACTGCGGCCACGAGCGCCATGCCCAGCGCCGCCGCGACGACGGCCACGATGATGATCTCCGGCGCCCGTGATCTCAGCCACGCCCCCACCGCCGTGCCCAGCGCGTTGCCGGTGCCGGCCGTGACGCCCACCAGGCCCAGCGAGACCACCGCGCTCTGGCCGCTGAGCGGATGCTCGCGCAGCAGGAAGGCGAGGAAGAAGATCAGGAAGCCGGACAGGCAGCGCAGGGCCGCGTTGGCGCCGAGGGCGTGGGTCACGGCGGGCCCGACCGTGCGCAGGCCGGGCCGCTTCACCTTGGTCCTCGGCAGCCGCCTCTCGTCGGCGGCGAGCAGTGCCACCGCCTCGCCGCGGGCCGAGTCCACCTTGGGCGGCAGCGAGAAGGACAGCGCCGTGCCACCCACGAAGATCACGAAGGCGCCGTAGAGCGGCCAGGGATCGCCGAGCCGGTGCAGCCCCGCCGCGATCGGCGCGGCCACCCCGGTGGCCAGCAGCCCGGCCAGGGTCACCCGGGAGTTGGCCTTCACCAGCGAGAACAGCGGCGGCAGCAGCCGCGGTACGACGGCGCTGCGCACCACGCCGTACGCCTTGGACGCCACCAGCACGCCCAGCGCGGCGGGATACAGCTCAAGGCTCCCGGTCGCCACCGCGCCCGAGATCAGCAGGGCGAGCAGCGCCCGTGCCAGCATGGCCGCCGCCATCGCGGCCCGGCGGCCGTGCGGGAGCCGGTCGAGGAGCGGGCCGATGACCGGGGCGAGGACGGTGAACGGCGCCATGGTGATCGCCAGATACAGTGCGACCCGCCCGCGCGCCTCGTCGGTCGGCACGGAGAAGAACACGGTGGAGGCGAGGGCCACGGTGATCATGACGTCCCCGGCGCCGTTCACCGCGTGCAGCTCGATCAGCTTGCCGAGGCCCGACTCGCCCGCGCCGTGCGCGTGTGTCGCCCGGCGGATGCCGCGCGCGGCGCCGGTGACGGGGAAGTGCAGGGCACGCCCGACGGACCGGGCGGCACCGCCCACCCGGCGCGCACCGCCACCCCGAACCCCACGCCTGTCCGCGGTTGCCACGAGGTTCATAGTGCCCCGAGATGCCGCCGGATAGTGCGGATACGGCACGTATGGCGGCGAACCGCGCCCGCCGAGGGGGCTGGAGGAGCGGGTGAAGTGGGGGAGAATGCCGCCGAGCGGCAATGAATCCTGTTCGGTGTAGCGTGCGTATCTCAGCCATAACGCAGAATGGATGGCAGAGGTGCGCCCGAGCGCGCGGATGATGCAGACGTCGATGCGGTCCTGAGGTCCGCTCCGTCGGCCAACCCGCCTAAGGCAGCCGCCTTGACGAGACGGCGTAGGAGAGAAGCGATACCTGTGAGCGCAGCGACAACGCGAAGCCGCACCCCCGACCGCCTGTGCGCCGAGGCGGTCGACCTCGCCCGTGCCGCAGCCGAGGAGGCAGCCGCGCCCGGTGTGGTCGGCGAGCACTCCGGCCTCGTCTCCGAGGGCGACCGTGTTGTCACGCACTTCTTCGAGTGCAAGGAACTGGGCTACCGGGGCTGGCGCTGGGCCGTGACCGTGGCCCGCGCCTCCCGCGCCAAGGTCGTCACGCTGGACGAGGTGGTGCTGCTCCCCGGCCCCGACGCGCTGCTCGCGCCGGAGTGGGTGCCGTGGAGCGAGCGGCTGCGTCCGGGCGACCTCGGGCCCGGCGATCTGCTCCCCACCGACCAGGACGACCTGCGTCTCGAGCCGGGCTACACCGGTGAGGACCAGCCGCCGGCCGACTCCGCGGTGTCCGAGGAGATGGCGGAGCTGGCGGAGGCCGAGGACGCGGACGTGAGCCCGGGTGCGCCGGCCGTCCAGCCGACGGTGCCCACGCGCGGCTCCATCGCCTCGGTGGCCGAGGAACTGGGCATGCGCAGGGCGCGTGTTCTGTCCCGTTACGGCCTGCACAGCGCGGCCGACCGCTGGGAGGAGTCCTTCGGCCCGCAGACGCCGATGGCCCAGGCGGCCCCGGCCACCTGTCTGACCTGTGGCTTCCTCGCGCCCATCGGTGGCTCGCTGGGCCAGGCGTTCGGTGTGTGCGCCAATGAGTTCGCCCCGGCGGACGGCCGGGTGGTCTCCCTCGCCTACGGCTGCGGCGGCCACTCCGAGGCGGCGGTCATGCCCAAGCCCCCGCAGCCGGCCGCGCCGGTCATCGACGAGACCCGGGTCGAGCCCTTCCCGCTGCATCCCGCCCGCGACTCCGGCTCGGTCCCGGAGACGACGGACGAGGAGACGGCGGAACTGGGCCACTCGTGACCCCGGTCCGCCTCGCGCGAGACGCGGATCTCCCCGGGTTCCTCGCCCTGGCGGCCGAGGTGGAGCACTGGTTCGGCCCGATGGTGGACGACCCCGGTTTCACCGAGGCCGTGCGGCGGAGCATCGGCAGCGGTACGGCGCTGGTGGCGCAGGGCGCGTCCGGGGATCTTCTGGGCGCCCTCCTCTTCGGCGGCAACCCCCCGGTGCACAAGGTGCACTGGCTGGTCGTCACCGAGCGGGCCCGGGGCGGGGGCGTGGGCCGCGCGCTGCTGGCCGACGCGCTCGCTCGCTTCGTCCGCCCCCCGGCCACCATCGAGGTCGTCACCTTCGGCCCGGACCACCCCGGCGCGGCGACGAGCGGCGCCCGCGCCTTCTACGAGCGACTGGACTTCACCCCGGCCGAACCGACGGACCCCGGGCCGGAGGGCGGTTCGCGCCAGGTGTACCGCCGGGTGCTGGCCTGACGGTCCCTCGTACCGTGTCCGGCCGCTGGGCTGCGGTGCCGCCGGGCCGCTGTGCCGCCGTGTCGGGTGGGCCGCCGGGTCGGGTGGGCGGGCGGGAAATCGGGATGTCGGCGACGCGCTGTACCTTCTTCCTCACGTCGACGAGGAGTGTGAACGTGAGCAGCAAGTACGTGCGGCCGGCGGCCGAGGGTGCGGATCCCTTCGGGACGGCCCGGCTGCGTCGCGGTGTCATCGACGCCTGGGCCACCAGCCCCGCCCGCTTCCGCGAGGACGCCAACGCCGAGGAGGACCTCGTCCTGGGCGGCTACCGGGACCGCCTGGTGATCGAGCTGGCGCAGAACGCCGCCGACGCCGCCGCCCGCGCCCGGGTGCCGGGCCGCCTGCGCCTCACCCTCCGCGACGGCGTGCTGATCGCGGCCAACACCGGTGCCCCCCTGGACGCGACCGGCGTCGAGTCGCTGTCCACGCTGCGCGCCTCCGCCAAGCGCGACGCCGACTCCACGCACGGCTCCGTCGGCCGCTTCGGCGTCGGTTTCGCCGCCGTCCTCTCGGTCACCGACGAGCCCGCCCTCGTCGGCCGGCACGGCGGCGTCCGCTGGTCCCTCGCCGAGGCGCGCGAGCTGGCCGCCGACACCGCCCGGCACAGCCCCGGACTCGGCGACGAGGTCCGGCGCCGCGCGGGCCATGTCCCGCTGCTCCGGCTGCCCTTCGCCGCCGAGGGCACCGCCCCCGACCCGTACGACACCGCCGTCATCCTGCCGCTGCGCGACGCGGCCGCCGCCGACCTCGCCGAGCGCCTGCTGGACGCCGTGGACGACGCGCTCCTCCTCACCCTCCCGGGTCTCGACGAGGTCGTCATCGAGGCCGGCGACGCCGCGCCCCGCACCCTGCGCCGGCGGACCGAGGGCGCCGTCACCGTCGTAGAGGACTCACGGGAGGGCACCACCCGCTGGCGTACCGCCTCCGCGCACGGGCCGCTGGACCCCGAACTGCTCGCCGACCGCCCGGTGGAGGAGCGGCTGCGGCCCCACTGGTCGGTGACCTGGGCCGTGCCGACCGATGAGCAGGGGCGCCCGGTGCGGCCCCGCACGTCCCCCGTCGTGCACGCCCCCACCCCCAGCGACGAACCCCTCGGCGTGCCCGCCCTCCTCATCGCCTCCTTCCCGCTCGACACCACCCGCCGGCACACCGCGCCCGGCCCGCTCACCGACTTCCTGGTGCGGCGCGCGGCCGACGTGTACACCGAACTCCTCGCCGGCTGGCGCCCGGTGACCGAGGCCGCCGTCGACCTCGTACCCGGGCCGCTGGGCAAGGGCGAGCTGGACGGCGCGCTGCGCCAGGCCCTCCTTGAGCGGCTGCCGCGCACCGCGTTCCTGCCGCCCGCGCTGCCCGGCGACGGCGGCGAGGACGAGCTGCCGGAGGCGCTGCGGCCCCGGGACGCGGAGATCGTGGAGGGCGCCGGTGCCGAGACCGTGCGGGTGCTCGCCGAGGTGCTGCCCACCCTGCTGCCCGCCGGTCTGGAGCGCCGCGCCGAGCTGCGCACCCTGGGGGTCGCCCGGCTCCCGCTCGCCGACGCCGTGGACCGGCTCGCGGGTCTGGAGAAGGACCCCGGCTGGTGGTGGCGGCTCTACGACAGCCTCGCGGGCGTGGACGTCGAGCGGCTCTCCGGACTTCCGGTACCGCTCGCGGACAGGCGTACCACCATCGGCCCCCGCCAGGTGCTGCTGCCCACCCCCGACGGCGCCCGGATCGACGCGGACGTGCTCGCCCGGCTCGGCCTGAAGGTCGCCCACGAGGACGCCGCCCACCCGCTGCTGGAGAAGCTGGGCGCGCTGCCCGCCACCCCGCGCGCGGTGCTCACCACCCCCCAGGTGCGGGCCGCCGTCGCCGCCTCCCTGGACGACGGGGGCGCCCTCGGCTGGGAGGAGGACGCACCCGACGCGGAGGAACTCGCCGACACCGTCCTCGCCCTGGTGCGGGACGCGGGTCTGGAGCCCGGTGACGAGCCCTGGCTCGGCGCCCTCGCGCTGCCCGACGAGGACGGCGAACTCGCCCCCGCGGGCGAGCTGGTGTTCCCCGGGAGCCCCTTCGCCCGGGTGATCCGCGAGGACGAACTGGCGGCCGTCGAGCAGGAGTTGGCGGACAAGTGGGGCGAACAGCCGCTGACCGCCTGCGGGGTGCTCGCCACCTTCGCCCTGGTCCGCGCCACCGATGTCGTCCTCGACCCGGACGAACTGGAGCCCCGCGAGAGCGACTTCGCCGAGCCGGACGACGCCGGACTGCTGGACGCCGTGGATGTGTGGTGCGAGGACATCCTCGACCGCTTCCCGGACAGCCCGGTTCCTCCGGTGGCCACCGAACTCGTCGCCGTCCGCGACCTCGACCTGGTGGACGACGAGCACTGGCCCGAGGCCCTCACCCTGCTCGCCGCCCCGCCGCTGCGCGACGCCCTCACCCAGCCGGTGCGCGTCCTGCTGCCCGACGGCACCCACGAGGTGGTACGGCCGTACACCGCCTGGTGGCTGCGCGGGCACCCGGTGCTGGACGGCCGGCGCCCCGCGGGCCTCCTCGCCGCCGGCGGCGACCCGCTGCTGCGCGGCCTGTACGACGAGGCCGACGCCACCGGCTTTGAAGACGAACAGGTGCTGCGCGCCCTCGGCGTGCGGACCTCGGTCGGCGCCCTGCTGGACGAACCCGGCGGCGCCGCCGAGCTCCTGGACCGGCTCGCCGACCCGGACCGCCCGGTCACCGGCGCCCAACTGCACGGCCTGTACGGCGCGTTGGCCGACATCGACCCGGAACAGGTCACCCTGCCGGACGAGTTGCGGGCCGTGACCGACGGCAGGGTGACGGTGGTGGACGCCGCCGACGCCGTGGTCGTCGACTCCCCGGACCTGCTGCCCTTCACCTCCGGAGTGCCCCTGCTGCCCGTACGGCCCTCCCGCGCCGCCGAGTTGGCCGAACTGCTCCAGGTGCGGCGGCTCAGTGAGTCCGTCACCGGCGAGGTGCACTCCGAGGGTGCCGAGCACGATGTACCGGACTCGGTGCGGGTGCTGCTCGGTCCGCGCACGCCCGAGACGTACGTCGAGCACGACGAACTGGTCGTGGACGGCGTGGAGATCGACTGGCGGCTCACCGACGACGGGGTGCTGCACGCGGCCACCCTGGAGGGCGTCGCCGCCGGACTCGCCTGGGCGGCCCGGCAGTGGCCGCGCCGCTTCGAGGTCGCCGCCCTGCTGGAGGACCCGTCCCGGACGGCGGAACTGGCCCGCGACCGCTGGTTCGACTGACCTCCCGGCGCCCCCTGGCCTCCCTGCCCACCAGACGTTCCTGATCTCCAGGCATCTCTCACGAAACCCACAAGTTCCGTACAACCGTTCCCCTGCGGGCGTCGTCTGATCTTCCGGAGTCGTCCGGCTCCCGTCCACTTCGTACGCAGGGGAACCGCACATGCGTATTCGTGCCACCGTGGCCGCCGTCTCCGGCGCCCTGGCCCTCTCCGCCCTCGCCCTGCCCGCGGCGCACGCCGCCGGGCAGGAGCGGGTGCCCGCGGGGAACTCCGCGAGCAAGGTCGCCCACGCCGCCCAGCACCCGGGCCGCGCGACCTTCGCCGTCGCCGCCTCGGGCACGCCCTACAAGCTGAACGCCACCTTCTCCGCGGTGAAGGTGAACAACGGCAAGAACATCGCCGCCGGTACCACCAACCTCGTCAAGGTGCCCGTCTCCTTCACGCTGACGCACGGCACCGAGGTCAACATCCACGCCAAGGACTTCGTCGCGGCCGTCGAGCTGTACCGCGGCGCCTCCTTCGACGACTCGATCTTCTACTTCGACAGCGCGGTCTCGACCTGCACGGACACCTCCAAGACGGTGGCCTCCTGCAAGTCCACCGTGGCCATCGACCCGGCCGAGCTGCTCAGCGAGGACGCGGGCGCCTGGAAGGCCGCCGCCTACGCCGTCGCCTTCAACGGCCAGAACCCCACCAAGCCGGCCGACATGACCAAGGTGGGCGTGGCCGTCAAGGACCCGACCAACTCCTACAACCTCCAGCGCTGGGCGACGCTGAACACCGACGCCGCCCCGGAGCCGGTGAAGAAGGGCAAGACCGTCACGGTCTCCGGCAAGCTGGCCCGCGCCGACTGGGAGGACGGCAAGTACCACGGCTACGCCAACCAGCCGGTCAAGCTCCAGTTCCGCAAGAGCGGCTCCAGCACCTACACCACGCTGAAGACCGTGAAGACGAACTCCACGGGCAACCTGAAGACCACGACCACCGCCACGGTCGACGGCTACTTCCGCTACGCCTTCGCGGGCACCACGACCACCCCGGCGACCACCGCCACGGGTGACTACGTCGACGTGAAGTAGAAGTGACCAGGTGATGTGAGCCCCGCTAGCCGGGGAAGCGGCGGTCGACCCACTTCCACAGGAACTCCAGGGCGGCCGCCGCCACCACCGAGACCGCCACCGCCGTCCACGGCATGGCGAGCCCCACCAGTCGTACCGCGAAGAAGTCCTGGAGCGCGGGGACGACGAGCACCAGCAGGAACGCCACCGCCATCGAGGCCACCAGGATCACCCGCCACCAGGTGTAGGGGCGGGCGATGATCGCCAGCACCCACATGGAGATCAGGAACAGGGTCAGCGTGGCCGCACTGGTCTCCGCCGCCAGCTGGCCGGGACCCGTGTAGTAGTGCCGGGCGATCAGGTACGTCACGAAGGTCGCCACCCCCGCCACCACGCCGCCCGGGATCGAGTACCGCATCACCTGGTGCACGAAGTGCGGTCTGGCCCGCTCGTTGTTGGGCGCCAGCGCCAGGAAGAAGGCCGGGACGCCGATGGTGAGCGTGGACAGCAGGGTCAGATGGCGGGGCAGGAACGGGTACTCCACCTGCCAGCAGACCACCAGCACCGCGAGCAGCACCGAGTAGACCGTCTTCACCAGGAACAGCGTCGCCACCCGCGTGATGTTGCCGATCACCCGGCGGCCCTCGCCGACCACCGACGGCAGGCTGGAGAAGCTGTTGTCCAGCAGCACGATCTGGGCCACCGCCCGGGTCGCCTCCGAGCCCGAGCCCATGGCCACACCGATGTCGGCGTCCTTGAGGGCGAGCACGTCGTTCACGCCGTCGCCGGTCATCGCCACCGTGTGCCCGCGCGACTGGAGCGCGCCCACCATGTCCCGCTTCTGCTGCGGGGAGACCCGCCCGAAGACGGTGCCCGCGTCCAGCACCCGGGCCATCTCCGCCTTGTCCTCGGGCAGCCGCCGCGCGTCCGTCGCGGTCCCGTCGAGGCCCAGCTTGGCCGCGACCGCGCCGACCGAGACCGCGTTGTCCCCGGAGATGACCTTGGCCGCCACCCGCTGCTCGGCGAAGTAGCGCAGGGTGTCGGCCGCGTCCGGGCGCAGCCGCTGTTCGAGGACGACCAGGGCGGTGGGGCGGGCGCCCTTGGCCGGCGCCGCGTCGTCCAGATCCCGGCGGGCCCGCGCCAGCAGCAGCACCCGCAGCCCCTGCTCGTTGAGCCGCTCGGTCTCGGCGAGCGCCGGGTCGTCGGCGCCGAGCAGCACGTCCGGGGCGCCCAGCAGCCAGGTGCTGGTCTCCCCGTCGCCCTCGCTGAACGCGGCCCCGCTGTACTTGCGGGCCGAGGAGAAGGGGAGCGACTCGACGCAGCGCCAGTCGTCGTTGTCGGGGTAGGCGTCGATGATCGCCTGAAGCGAGGCATTGGGCCGGGGATCGGACTCGCCGAGCGCGCCGAGCACCTTGCGCACGTACGGCTCCTCCGCGCCGTTCAGTGTGCGCAGCTCGGTGACGTCCATGCCGCCCTCGGTGAGCGTGCCGGTCTTGTCCAGGCAGACGGTGTCCACGCGGGCGAGGCCCTCGATCGCGGGCAGCTCCTGCACCAGGCACTGCTTGCGGCCGAGCCGGATGACACCGATCGCGAAGGCCACCGAGGTGAGCAGCACCAGGCCCTCCGGGACCATCGGCACGATGCCGCCGATGGTGCGGGCGACCGCGCCCTTGAGATCGTCGTTCTTGACCACGAGCTGGGTGACCACCAGGCCGATCGCGGCCGGGACCATCATCCAGGTGACGTACTTGAGGATCGTGGAGATGCCGGTGCGCAGCTCGGAGTGGACGAGCGTGAAGCGCGACGCCTCCTCGGCGAGCTTGACGGCATAGGCCTCCCGGCCCACCTTGGTCGCGGCGAAGGCGCCGCCGCCCGCGACCACGAAGCTGCCGGACATCACCGGATCGCCCGGCCGCTTGACCACCGGGTCGGCCTCACCGGTGAGCAGCGACTCGTCGATCTCCAGCCCGTCGGCCTCCGCGCACACCCCGTCCACGACGACCTTGTCGCCGGGCCCGATCTCGATCAGGTCGTCCAGGACGATCTCGGCGGTGCCGATCTCCACGGCCTCGCCGTCCCGGCGCACGGTCGGCCGGGCCTCCCCGATCACCGCGAGCGAGTCCAGGGTCTGCTTGGCCCGCCACTCCTGCACGATGCCGATGCCGGTGTTGGCGAGGATCACGAACCCGAACAGGCTGTCCTGGATCGGCGCGACGAACAGGGTGATCACCCAGAGCACGCCGATGATCGCGTTGAACCGGGTGAACACATTCGCCCGGACGATCTCCCCGAGCGAACGGCTGCTGCGCACGGGGACGTCGTTGACCTGGCCACGCGCCCGGCGCTCCGCGACCTCCGCGCCGGTCAGCCCCGTCGCCCGGGTCGTGGGCAGGGCCACCGGGTGCACCGGATCGAGTTCGGCGCCGGCGTCTATATGGCTCATGTATCCGACGGTACGTGGCCTTTGCGCCGTCGCCCACCCGGCCTTCCGTCGGCGACGAGGGGCCGTTCGGACCCGGGGCTACTCCACGGGGGTGGATTCCGGCCGCTCCCGCGCCGCCCGCTTGAGCGCCGCGTCCCGCCCCCGCACGTACCAGATGCCGATCAGCCCGAGCCCGCCCCCGGCCAGGCAGGTCCACAGCCACCACAGATGGCCGTGCTCGTGGAACCAGCCGTAGAAGGGGAGCTGGACGAGGAACAGGACGAACCAGACGATCGTGCCGCCGGTGATGGTGGCGACCACGGGCCCCTCAAGGGGCTCGGGCGCCTCGTGCTGGGGGATCCACTTGGCCATGCCGGACAGCTTACGAGGCGATCGAAGACGATCGGAGGCCGACCGCAGGGCGACCGGATCCGCACCAGGACTGCATACGTTCTACGCGCGGAGATAGCGATCTAGTAGTCATACGTTCATACTGAAACCGTTTGTCTTTGACCGCTTCTAATCGTAGAAAACTCCAAGAGGGCTCGGGGGAACCCTTTGGTGATGAGGTCCCGCATGTCCACCTCGGCGCCTGCCAAGGTCCCCACCCCCGAGAAGCCGGGCGGCGCGTTCGCCGGCGGCCCCCTCGACCGCTACTTCAAGATCTCCGAGCGCGGCAGCACCGTCGGGCGGGAGGTCCGGGGCGGTCTCGCCACCTTCTTCGCGATGGCGTACATCATCGTGCTGAACCCGATCATTCTGGGCAGCGCGAAGGACATGTACGGGCACCATCTGGACAACGCCCAGCTGGTGACGGCGACCGCGCTGACGGCCGCCTTCAGCACCCTGCTGATGGGTGTCATCGGCAATGTGCCGATCGCCATGGCCGCGGGCCTCGGCGTGAACTCGGTCGTCGCCCTCCAGCTGGCGCCCCGGATGACCTGGCCGGACGCGATGGGCATGGTCGTCCTCGCCGGTTTCGTGGTCATGCTGCTGGTCGCCACGGGTCTGCGGGAGCGCGTGATGAACGCGGTGCCGTTCGGACTGCGCAAGGCGATCGCGATCGGTATCGGCCTGTTCATCATGCTGATCGGCCTGGTGGACTCCGGCTTCGTCAGCCGTATCCCGGACAAGGCCGACACCACCGTCCCGCTCCAGCTGGGCACCGGCGGTCACCTCACCGGCTGGCCGGTGCTGATCTTCATCCTGGGCGCGCTGCTCACCTTCGCCCTGATCGTGCGCAAGGTGCCGGGCGCCATCCTGATCTCCATCGTGGGCATGACCGTCCTGGCGATGATCATCAACGCCGTCGCCACGATCCCCTCCTGGGGCCTGACGGTCCCGAAGTGGCCCGGCAACCCGGTCTCCACCCCGGACTTCGGCCTGGTCGGCCAGGTCAGCCTGTTCGGCGGCTTCTCCAAGGTCGGCGTGCTGACCGGCATCCTCTTCGTCTTCACGGTCCTGCTGTCGTGCTTCTTCGACGCGATGGGCACGATCATGGGCATCAGCGACGAGGCCAAGCTGACCGACGCCGAGGGCTATATGCCCGGCATCAACCGGGTGCTGTTCGTGGACGGCCTCTCGGTCGCGGCCGGCGGCGCCGGCTCCGCCTCGGCCACCACCGCCTTCGTGGAGTCCACCGCCGGTGTCGGCGAGGGCGCCCGCACCGGTTTCGCCAACATCGTCACGGGCGGTCTGTTCGCCCTCTCGCTGCTCCTCACCCCGATCGCCACGATGGTGCCGTCCCAGGCGGCCACCCCGGCGCTGATCGCGGTCGGCTTCCTGATCCTGTCGCACTCCATCAAGGAGATCGACTGGGCCGACTACACGATCGCGATCCCGGCGTTCGTGACCATGCTGATGATGCCGTTCACCTACTCGATCACCAACGGCATCGGCATGGGCTTCATCACCTTCACCGTGCTGCGCCTGGCCGCGGGCCGGTACCGCGAGATCCCGGTGGCGATGTACGTCGTCTCGGCGGTCTTCGCCTTCTACTACCTGATGCCGGCCCTGGGCCTGACCTGAGCCGATCCGTTCCACGGCGTCCTCACCTGACGCCGTAGAACCTCTCCGTCTCCTCGACGGCGGTCTGGAACCGCTGGTCGAAGTCGTCACGAATGAGCGTGCGGACCACATAGTCCTGCACGCTCATTCCTCTTTTCGCCGCGTGCTGCCGGAGCCGTTCGAGCAGCTCCCCGTCTATCCGCAGGCTGAGCACAGTGGTCCCCATGGGTAAGAGGGTCGCCACTGCCGCCCACCGGATGCGTCACTTTCCGGCAGCGACTCACTCATACGGGTGATGGAAGCTTTGGGGAGCCTCAGTGGCGGGCATCACGGGCACGGACGCGCGCCGCGTTGGTCTTTAGTTAGAGTAATGAGTTATGCTAAGGACATGCCGGACCTCAACCATGGCGACGATGCTGCCGCCGTGAACTCTCTTCGCTCCGCCGTGATGCGGCTCTCCCGTCGGCTCAAGCACCAGCGGGTGGACGAGTCGCTGAGCCCCACCGAGATGTCGGTGCTCGGCACCCTGTCCCGCTGCGGCTCGGCCACGCCGGGCGAGCTGGCCCGCAAGGAGCATGTCCAGCCGCCCTCGATGACCCGCATCGTCGCGCTGCTCGAAGCCAAGGGACTGGTCCGTCTCGAACCGCACCCGGAGGACCGGCGCCAGAAGGTCGTCACCCAGACCGAGCAGGCCGAGGCGATGCTCGAAGAGAGCCGCCGCAAGCGCAACGCGTTCCTGGCGAACCTCGCCGACGGCCTCGACGAGGACGAGTGGGCGAAGCTGCGCGCCGCCGCCCCCGTGCTGGAAAAACTCGCACACCTGTAAAGCAGCAGCCTGAGGAGGCGAATCCGTTTGAGTACGGGATCCGGAACACCTTCCGCCCCCGCACCGACCGCCCCTACTACCCCCGCCCGCAAGTCCTCGATGTTCAGCTCGCTGAAGATCAGGAACTACCGCCTCTTCTTCATGGGCCAGGTCGTCTCCAACACGGGCACCTGGATGCAGCGCATCGCCCAGGACTGGCTCGTCCTGAGCCTCACCGGATCCTCCGCGGCCGTCGGCATCACGACGGCCCTGCAGTTCCTGCCGATGCTCCTGTTCGGTCTCTACGGCGGTGTCCTCGTCGACCGGCTGCCCAAGCGCCCCGCGCTCCTGGTCACCCAGTCCGCGATGGCCCTCAGCGGTCTCGCGCTCGCCGCGCTGACCCTCACCGGCCAGGTCCAGGTCTGGCACGTCTATCTCGCCGCGTTCTTCGTCGGACTCGCCACGGTGGTCGACAACCCCGCCCGGCAGTCCTTCGTCTCCGAGATGGTCGGCCCCGACCAGCTGCACAACGCGGTCAGCCTGAACTCCGCGAACTTCCAGTCCGCGCGCCTCGTCGGCCCCGCCGTCGCCGGCCTCATGATCACCGGAGTGGGCACCGGCTGGGCGTTCCTCGCCAACGGCCTGTCCTTCGCCGCGCCGATTGCCAGCCTGCTGCTGATGCGCGCCCGTGAGCTGTACCCGGTCAAGCGGACCCCGCGCGGCAAGGGCCAGCTGCGGGAGGGCCTCCAGTACGTCGCCGGGCGCCCGGAACTGATCTGGTCCGTCGTCCTCGTCGGCTTCATCGGGACCTTCGGCTTCAACTTCCCGGTGTGGCTGTCCGCCTTCGCCGACAACGTCTTCCATGTCGGCGCCGGTGGCTACAGCCTCCTCAACACCCTGATGGCCGCGGGCTCCCTCGGCGGCGCCCTGCTGGCCGCCCGCCGCGGCTCGGCCCGGATGCGGCTGCTGATCCTCGCCGCGCTCACCTTCGGCGCGCTGGAGATCGTGGCCTCGCTGGCGCCCTCGTACTGGCTGTTCGCGGTGCTGATGGTGCCGATCGGGATCTGCGGCCTCACGGTCAACGTGACCGCGAACACCACCGTGCAGATGGCCACCGACCCGGCCATGCGCGGCCGGGTGATGTCCCTGTTCATGATGGTCTTCATGGGCGGCACCCCGCTCGGCGCCCCGGTCATCGGCTGGATCACCGACACCTACGGCGCCCGCGTCGGCTTCGCCCTCGGCGGCGTCGTCTCCGCGGTCGCGGCCGCCGTCATCGGCCTGGTCCTCGCCCGCGTCGGCGGTCTGCGCCTGTCGGTGGGCTGGGAGCGGGGCACACCGCGGCTGCGGTTCGTGCCGCGGCAGCGGGAGGAGCTGGCCGCGGCGGCGTGACGCTGCCGCTTCGGAGGGTGCCGGTGCTTGGGGACGCCGGCCGGTGTGACTATCGCACCCTTCGGGCCAGCACCTGTCCCGGCCACTCGTCCGGACCGTGGCTGAAGGTCTCGGTCCGGACGAAGCCGTTCCCTTCGTAGAAGGCGACCAGCTTGCCGTCGTCGCCCGCGTAGCAGTCCACCCGCAGCAGCGAGACCCCGGCCCGCCGGGTCACCTCGGCCGCGTGCGCGAGCAGCGCGGCACCGGCGCCCAGCCCCTTGAACCGGCGGTCCGAGGCCAGCAGATGGATGTACCGCTCGGGCTCGTCGGCGGCCTCCAGATAGGCGCCGGGGGCGTCGGTGAGGGTGAGGGTGGCGGCCGGTACACCGTCTATCTCGGCGAAGTACGGCGTGCCCGTGGTGGCGTACCGCCGCACCGTCTCCACCGCCCTGGGATTCGCCGACCACGGCTCGGTGCCCCACTGGCGGGGGCGTCCCTGGGCCACCAGCCACTCCACGCAGCTGTCCAGCATGGCCAGGATCAGGGGGGTGTCGTCGGGGCCGCCCGCGCGGATCGTGATCGTCATGGCGGCCATCATGCCGGGCGTCTCTGGGATCGTGAAGGCATGAGACTCTTCGCCGCCGTGCTGCCGCCGCAGGACATCACCGCCGAACTGGCCCTGGAGGTCGACCGGTTGAGGAGGCTGCCGGGCGCCGACGGGCTGCGCTGGACGGGCCGCCCCGGCTGGCACTTCACCCTCGCCTTCTACGGCGAGGTCGCCGAGGACGTCGTACCCGATCTGTCGGCCCGCCTGGCCCGCGCGGCCCGGCACACCGACCCCTTCGAACTGGCCCTCAGCGGCGGCGGCCAGTTCGGGCACGGCCGCGCGCTGTGGGCCGGTGCGGCGGGCGACGTGGACGCGCTGCGCCTGCTGGCGGGCCGTGCGGAGGCGGCGGGCCGCAAGGCGGGGCTGCGGATGGAGGAGCACCGCCGCTACCAGGCCCACCTCACGCTGGCGCGCGGCCGGGAGGCGGTGGACGTGGGGCCGTACGTGGAGCTGCTGCGCGAGTTCGCCGGCCGGAGCTGGCGGGTGACCGATCTGGCGCTGGTGCGGAGCAACCTGCCGAGGTCGGGGGTGCGGGGGGAGCAGCCGCGGTACGAGGCGGTCGGGCGCTGGGTGTGCGGGGCGTCCGGTTAGGCTCGATGCGTGGACCCGAAAACCCGGAACCGGATCATGGCCGGTGCGCTTGTTCTCATGTTGGTGGTCGTCGCGGTGGCGGCGGCCGTCAGGTAGCGGTTGGCTGTGCGCCCGAGGGGGCGGGACCAAGAGCCCCCGCCCCCCGCACGTCTCCTACCAGGCGAAGGCCTCCGGGGACGGCCCCGGACCGGGGAAGATCTCGTCCAGGCCGGTCAGCAGCTCCTCGCTCAGCTCCAGCTCCACGGCCCGCAGCGCCGACCGGAGCTGCTCCGCCGTACGCGGGCCGACGATCGGACCGGTGACGCCGGGACGGGTGAGCAGCCAGGCCAGGGCGGTCTCGCCGGGCTCCAGGCCGTGCTTGTCGAGCAGATCCTCGTACGACTGGATCCGCGCGCGGGCGGCCGGGTCGGCGAGGGTGTCCGCGGCGCGCCCGGAGGCACGGCGTCCGCCCTGCACCTCCTTCTTGAGCACACCGCCGAGCAGCCCGCCGTGCAGCGGGGACCAGGGGATGACCCCGAGGCCGTACTCCCGCGCGGCCGGGATGACCTCCATCTCGGCGCGGCGCTCGGCGAGGTTGTACAGGCACTGCTCGCTGACGAGGCCGATGGTGCCCCCGCGGCGGGCGGCGGCCTCGTTGGCCTGGGCGATCTTGTAGCCGGGGAAGTTGGAGGAGCCGACGTAGAGGATCTTGCCCTGCTGGACGAGGGTGTCGATCGCCTGCCAGATCTCCTCGAAGGGGGTGCTCCGGTCGATGTGGTGGAACTGGTAGAGGTCGATGTGATCGGTCTGGAGCCGCTTCAGGCTGGCGTCCACAGCGCGCCGGATGTTCAGCGCGGAGAGCTTGTCGTGGTTCGGCCAGGCGTCGCCCTCGGCGGCCATGTTGGCGTAGACCTTGGTGGCGAGCACGACCTTGTCCCGGCGGTCACCGCCCTTGGCGAACCAGTTCCCGATGATGCTCTCGGTCCGGCCCTTGTTCTCCCCCCACCCGTACACATTGGCGGTGTCGAAGAAGTTGATGCCCGCGTCCAGCGCCGCGTCCATGATCGCGTGGCTGTCGGCTTCGTCCGTCTGCGGCCCGAAGTTCATCGTCCCGAGAACCAGCCGGCTGACCTTGAGTCCCGTGCGTCCAAGCTGCGTGTACTTCATGGTCGTAAGCCAACGACTTGGAGTGGGCTCAAGGCAAGGGCGGGTCAGTCGCGCGGGAACGTGTCGGTCTTGAGGGTGAGGCCGAGGGGGGTGGTCAGATCGATGTCCGTTCCGAAGGCGACCGTCAGCTCGCTGAGGTACTCACCGTCTTTGGGCTCGGAGTAGAGATGGCACTTGCCCTGGTAGGGGTCGGCGACGAGGTAGACCGGCACTCCGGCGGTGGCGTACGCCGTCTTTTTCGGGCCGTAGTCGTTCGTCGCCGTGCCCTTCAAAATGACCTCGGCGACGAACCGGACGTCCTGGTGGCGCCAATGGCCCGTGGCGTCCTTCTTCGCCGCCTCGTCGAGCATGGCGACGTCCGGGCAGAAGCCGTTGGCTTCGCCGGGGAAGTCGATACGGACGTCCGAGAACACCGGCACGTCCATCCCGAACCTGTCCTCCAGTGCCCGCACGATACGGCGGATGATTCCCCAGTGAGTGTCCCGCTGCGGCGTCATGTAGACGTTGCCCCCGACGATCTCGACCCTGAATCCTTCGGGGACGGGCATCCGCTCGAGGCGCTCGAACCACTCGTCCAGGTTCATGGCTTTTGCGTCGGCGTCGGCCATCTCGATCCTGTCTTCAAGGACGGTCATCGTGGCGCTCCTCCCCGGCTGCCAAGTAAAAGATGCAGCCGCGCGGTACAACGATACGTACGGTGACGAAGTGACGTCGGAATCCAGCCAACCTGCTCAGACTGTTCTAGCCGCGCACGCCCGTCCGATTCCCCATGCCTCCCGCATCGCCCCCGCGAACGCCTCCGCGATCCGGTGCTCGCCGCTCGCGTTGGGGTGGGTGCCGTCGTACGTGTCGACGTGGATGTCGTACGGCTGCGGCGGCGATGCCAGCAGGATCGGCGACCGGGGCTCGTCCAGGTCGGCGACCGCCTTGGCGAGGAGGACGTTGAAGAGTGCGACCTGGTCGGCGAAGGGGGCGTCGGACTCGGCGCGGACGTTCGGGATCACCGGCAGCAGCACCATGCGGACGCACGGGTCGGCGGCGCGCGCCGCGGCGATGAAGGCGCGGACGTTCTCGGCGGTCTGCTCGGCGTTGGTGTAGAAGCCCAGGTCGATCAGGCCGAGGGAGACGAGCAGGACGTCCGGCCGGCAGTCGCGTATCGCGTCACCGATCAGCGGGGCCATGTGCAGCCAGCCCTCGCCCCAGCCCGCGAGATGCGCGCGGGGGAAGTCGGGGTCGGGGTCGGCGTAGGCCAGGGATGTCGGGGCGCCGGCCTGCTGGTCGTACAGCGCCTCGCGCGGGCCGACGAGGGTGACGGCGGGGTCGTACGTACCGCGAAGGAGCTGCCACAGCCGGTGACGCCATGTGTGTTCGCCCGCGCTCCCGATCGTCATGGAGTCGCCCACGGGCATGAACCTGAGCATCCGATCATCATGGACGATCACCGCGGCGGGTGGGGTGTGAGGCCCGCCACGTGGAGGTGCCGGCGCGGTGGCCAGGGGGGTGAACCCCCGGCGGGAATGGCAGGCTTGGGGGATGCGCCGACCGTTCGCCGTCCTTGCCGCCGTCCTGCTCGCCGGCGCCTGCACCCTGCCCGCCTCCGCCGCGGAGGGCACTGGAAGCACCGTGAGCGCCGGGGACAAGGGCTTCACGATCAGTGATCCCCGGATCACCGAGTCCAGTGGCCTGGCCGCGTCCCATCTCCACCCCGGCATCTACTGGACGCACAACGACAGCGGCGACGGCCCGTACATCTACGCCGTGGACGGCGCGACCGGGAAGACGGTGGCCCGGGTGACGCTGCGGGGCATCGGCGCCCCGCGCGACGTCGAGGCGATCTCGATCGGGCCGCACAACGAGATCTATGTCGGCGACATCGGCGACAACTACGACGGCCGCTGGCCCTATGTGTGGATCTACCGCCTCCCGGAGCCGAAGGTCCTGAAGGACCAGACGATCACGGCCACCCAGTACGTGGTGAAGTACACGAACGGCCCCCGCAACGCGGAGTCGCTGCTGGTCCATCCCAAGACCGGCCGGGTGTACATCATCGACAAGAAGGAAGACGGCGGCCACCTCTACGAGGGCCCCGCGACCCTCTCCACCAGCGGCGCCAACATCTTCAAGCCGATCGCCCCCATCGACCTCTGGGCCACGGACGCCACCTTCTCCCCCGACGGCGAGCACCTCGCCGTCCGCGGCTACCTCGGCGGCATCTACTACTCCTGGAACGACGGCCACCCCAAACGCACCGAGATGCTCGACGTCCCCCTCCAAGGCCAGGGCGAGGGCATCACCTACTCGGCCGACGGCACGAAACTCCTCTACAGCAGCGAGGGCGCCGGCAGCGAGGTCGTCGCCAAGGACGCCCCCGACAGCCCGAAACCCTCCCCGACCCCCGGAAACGGCTCATCGGACAACTCGATGACCGGCGGGTCGCACGTCACCTGGGGGGCGGTGGCGCTGGTGGCTGTGGTGGTGGGGTTGTTCGGGTTGGGGCGACTGCGGCGCCGCAAGGGCTGACGCCGACTCGCTGAGCGGACAGGGGAGTTCGGGTCGCGCTCGGTTCGGTGAGCAGGTGACGAGGGCGACGGACAGGAAGGCGGGTCGTTCGAGATAGAAGCCGAGCGACACATCGCCACCTGTGCCGAGCCGCTCGGCCGCGGAGGCGACGAGCGCGTCCGGCGCCCTCCGGCCGCTCCACGTTTCACCGGCGAACCGCCCCGCGAACTCGTCCAGTCGTTGCCGCGTCCAGGCTGCCGCCTCCTGCGCGGAGTGCCAGGTGCCGCGTACCAGTGAGCCCGGCTTGAGCAGCCAGTATGCGGTCTCCAGCGGGGGCAGATCCGAGGCCGGGAACTCGGCGGTCACCTCGCGGTACCGCGCGATCAGCTCGGGCCGACTGCCGGGCGGGGGCGGCTCGGGATGCGGAGGACGCCGTAACGCCTCCTGATCGAAGCGTGCTTTGGGGCCGGTCCACAGGTAGCCGTGGTGGTGCACGGAGGGTCCTGTTCGTGGGGCTCGGTGGCCCTGGCGGGGTGCGACATGCCGCCAGGGCCGAAGGTGACTGCCGGGACGGTCAGTTGGCGAGCCCGAACCGCGCCGGGTCGATCCCGGCGATGCTCAGCTCCTCCGTGGTGAACCGCAGCGGGGTCAGATCGGGCCGCTTGCTGTCCCCGAGCGCCCAGGCGTCCGCGCCGATGCGGGCAAGGGCGACGCACCCCTCGCTGCAGGGGCCGCCGCAGGCCTGGACGAAGGAGGCGGAGGTGATGTCGAGCGCGTAGAGGTCGCTTCCGTTCAGCATGAATGTGCCTTCCCGTTCGGCCCGGTCGGGGCTGGTGGTTGGTCCGGGACGACCGTAGGGAAGGGGGAGCGGGGCGCGGGGTGAATATTCTCGATTATTCCCGTGTGGTGACTCTGGATGCATGGACATTCACGTAGCGGAGTCGAGATGCTGTGGTCGCCAACATCGTCAACGGGCAAGGGGCGGGTCGTATATGGCACGCAGGTTGCGGTTCAACGGGACCGGAAGTGACGTAACCGGATGTCCGTCCGTGCACGAGGACTTGGACAGCGGGGAGGTGATCGTGCACGGCCCTCCGCTCACCGACTCCGAAGACATCGCGCAGCTTCAGCACCTTTCCGAGGGTGAGGTCGCAGTGGCGGTCCCGCGTGAGCTGCTGATGGACTGGGCGCCCAAGGAACGCACGCGGCAGGTGCGGACCATCGGACTGGGCGAGTTCAATGGTCTGTTCGCGAAGTTCGAGCACACCGCTTGGCGGTTGGAGACGCGTCGGCGGTACGCGAGCGACGAGGCCAGCGACCGCTGGGACGACTTCATCGAGACCGGGAGTGTCGTCGAGGACTGGCCAGACGGTTCGCCGGCCAAGGGGTTCCGCGACATGGTCCGCGCCCAGACCGAGCAGGGGAAGCGTGTCGAGCGGGTGCGCATCGTGGACCAGCCTCCGACCGTCGGGCAGCGCTACCTCCTCGACGGTGCGCGCTGGAACATCGCCACAGGTGAGGACATCCGCAACCTCTGGCGCATCGACGCCGACCGACTCCGCCTTCCCGCCGAGGACTTCTGGCTGTTCGACAGCCGCCTCATTGCGCTCCTGCGGTTCGATGACGCCGACCAGCTCACACACGTGGACCTGATCACCGAGCCCGCCGAAGTGGTGCGCTGCTGCATGGTGCGCGACGCCGCGTGGCATCACGCCGTACCGTGGCAGAAGTTCACGACGGAGATGCGCGAAGACGCGTAAGGACACGAACGGGTACCGGTGGGCACGGATTATCAGAGGGCACGCGAGGAGCTCGGCCGCAGGCTCCGCGAGCTACGCGTCGAGTGCCCTGACGGTCGGCTCACCGGTGTCCAGCTCGCACAACGGCTCGGTTGGCAGCAATCGAAGGTCAGCAAGCTGGAGAACGGCCGCCAGACACCCACGGACGAGGACCTGTCGGCCTGGGCGCGTGCGACCGGTCAGCCGGCTGCCTTTGCCGAACTACGCGCTCGTCTCAAGGGGTTCGAGAGCCACATCCGTTCCTGGCGGCGCCAGCTCGCGGCTGGCCATGGTCCGGTCCAGGACACTTGGAACATTCTCGTCTCCAACTCCCGCACCATGCACGCCATCAGTAACGCCGCCATCAGCGGCATGCTCCAGACTGCCGACTATGCCCGGTACGTCTTCGAGCGGCACGCCGCACTCCAGAACGCCCCCCGGGATACCGAAGACGCGGTGCGAGCCCGCATGAAGCGGCAGGAGTGGCTTTACCGGCCGGGCAAGAAGTTGAACCTGCTCATGCACGAGAGCGTGCTGTCGGCCCGGATCTGCCCACCGGAGGTACTGGTGGCCCAACTGGATCGTTTGCTCGGTGTGGTCGGTATGGACACGGTGTGCATGGGCATCCTGCCGTTGGACGCTCCGCTGCGCCTGTCCCTGGGCAATTCCTTCACGATGCTGGACGAACGCCTCGTCGTGGTCGAGGACTGGCACGCCGAACTCTGGCTGGACGACGCCGAAACGATTGCCCTCTATCGCCGCGTCTGGGACACCTTCGCGGAATCGGCCGTCTACGGTGCCGAGGCCCAGCAGGTGATCGCCCGCGTCCGCCGGAGCATCCGCGACTGAGGATCTGCCGAAGGAGCCGGATGACGCCACGGAAGAGTTGCTGCGTATCTGCTTTCCCGCCCTCGTCCCGGCGCTGCTCAAGACCGCGGGGCGCGACCGGGCCCCATTGACATCGGCACCTCCCCGCCGACGCGCTCCCACGGCAGGTACTGCGCCGGGCGTCCTTCCGTTCTGCTGATGTCGTCCGGAACGGTGGCGGCACTGTCAGCTTCGGCTTCTAGGATGAACCGACGGTGGACCCGCACCGGGCGGCCAAGGGCAGAGGGGGCTGGGGCGCGCATGGAGTTCGGCATCGCCATAGGGGAGGAGTCGGCGTCCTCCGCCATGCTGGAGGCGTCCCTCCGGCGCTGGCTCGCGTCCGATCCGGAGCTACGGGGCGAGGTCCTCATCGCCCCGCCCTCCGGGGCAGCCACACCCGGCGGCATGGGGAGCGGGGGCCTGGACATCGTCAATGTGGTGGTGAGCAACTCCATCGCCCTCGGCTCGCTGCTCGTCGCCCTGGCGGGCTGGCGCTCCTCCCGGCCGCGGCCGCCGCGGCTCACCCTGGAACGGAACGGCGTCGTCGTCACGGTCCAGGACGCGTCGCCGGAGGAGGTCGCGCGGGTTCTCGCCCTCTTCCACGACAACGACACCCCCGACCCCCTGGAGCCCGGCACGGACGCGGACGACGTCTAGCCGTGGTCGCCCTGTCCGATCCGGCCCGTTCGCAAGCCGTGCTGGTCGGCGTGCACGAATACGCCGTACTGGAGGGCCTGCCGGCGGTCGCCGCCAATCTGCGCGGGCTGCGCGAGGCGCTGACCGAGCCCACCATCTGGGGGCTGGCCGGGGACTCCTGCACGGTGATCGAGCAGCCGTCGAGAGCCGACCAGGTCCTCGATGTCGTACGGGAGAAGGGCCGGCTCGCCGAGGACACCCTGCTCGTGTACTACGCCGGGCACGGGCTGACCGACCCGCACACCGATGAGCTGTACCTCGCGCTGACGGGTTCCGATCCCGAGCGCGAGTACACCGCGCTGCGGTACGAATATCTGCGCCGTGCGGTCGTGGATCTCGGCGCGCGTGCCCGGCGCACGGTCGTGATCCTCGACTGCTGCTACAGCGGGCGTGCCCTGCTCGGCCGGATGAGTGCCAGCACGCACATCGCCGATCAGGCGGTGGTCGAGGGCACCTGTCTGCTCACCGCCTCGGCCGAGACCCGCCCCGCGCTCTCGCCGCCGGGGGAGACGTACACCGCGTTCACGGGCGAGCTGATCGGGGTGTTGCGGGAGGGCATCGCGGAGGGGCCCGACCCGGTCGACATGGGCACGTTGTATCGCCATGTGTATCAACGCCTCGCGGCCAGGTCCCGCCCGCTGCCCCAGCAGCGCAGCCGCAACACCGGGGGTCTGATCGCGATCGCCCGGAACCGGTTCGCCCGGAGCCCGGAAGGCGCGGAGGGCTCGGACGCGGCGGCCCGTCGGCTTCAGGAGGCCACCGAGCGGCTCGCGGCGATGGAGGTGCGGGAGGCGCGGCTGCGTCAGGAGTCGGAGGAACTGCGCCGTGCGGTCGAGGAACGGTTCGAGCGGCTCGAAACCCTGGGGCGCCTCACCAGGGCGATAGCGGCAGTTCCCGACAGCGGCTCCCCGCCGTTCTGGTTCGCCGTCCCGGTGCGGCGGCCGCTGTTCGGCGAGGACGGCCGGCCGGATCCGTTTTCCCATCTGATGCCGGGGGTCTGGTACTTGGGGGTCGCGTGGCGTGGCGATGCCCTGCTGGTGGTGTGCGGCGACGGTTCCCAGGGACTGCTGCTCGACACGGGTGACCTGGAGATCGGCGTGCATCCGACGGAGGGCGCGCCGGGTCCGCCGAGGGCCTTGGGCGAAACCCCGATGGGGGCGGTGGGCGCCGGTCGGGAGGGCGCGTCGGGGACCTGGAGCGCTCTGGACGAGCTGGGGGTCGCGCCCGGACCCGAGCGGCCGTCCCAGCCGTTCTGGTTCGCCGTCCCGGTGCCGCGTCCGCTGTGGAGCGAGGACGGCAGCGGGCGGATCGTCGCGGAGCTGGCGCCGGGGGTCTGGTATCTGGCCGTGGAACGGCGCGGCGAGGCGATCCTCGCCCAGGCCCAGGACTCGCGCAGGGGCCTGCTGTTGGACACCACGGGGATCCAGTGCGATTGACGTACGACGACGAGGGCGGCACCGGAACCGGCCGGCACCGGCACCGGCACCGGAACCGGAACCGGAACCGGAACCGGAACCGGTCGGCAGGGTGCGCACCGCCAATGAGGCTAAGAACGAGGCGAAACGATCACCACCTTGCCCGGCTCGGCCCGCGGCGGGGTATCCCGGGGACGTGATGTCCGGAGCCCGACGGGAGCGTGCGCGGTGACGAACGCCTTACTTGTCAAGATCACGCGCTATGTCTGCATGCTGGGCGGCGGTGTGCTCACCGGGGGCGCGCTGACCACGTTCGTGCTCGAACTGGCCCTGCGCCGGCTGGGCGCGTCGGCCTACATCCAGGTGCGGCAGGCGGAGCACGACTACTTCCCGTGGTTCATCGGCGTCGTCTTCGTGCCCACGTTCATCGCCGTGGTGGTGCTGGTGTTCCTCGCGCGCAGGGCCGACAGCCCGGCGCTGCGGCCCGCCGCCGCGGCGCTCGTACTTCTGGTGCTGTCCCTGGTGGTCACGTTCGTGGTCAACGCGCCCATCAACCTGGACCAGTTCGACTGGAACGCGCAGGCGCCCCCGGCCGACTGGGCGGGTGTCCGGGACCGCTGGCAGATCGCCCACGCCGTCCGTACCGCCTTCTGCGTGATCGCGCTCGGCTGCCTCGGCGCCGCGATCATCGACCGGCCGTTCGAACGCACGGCCGCCGCCTGAGCCCGGCCCTGCGGGAGGCTCCGCGGGTCTTCACCCACCTCACCGGAACGTACGACACCTCACCGGAACCTGCGACACCTCACCGGAACGTACGACGACGAAGGGCGCCCGGCACGGTCGCCGGGCGCCCCTCACTGTCGTACCGAGACGTCAGAGCTTCTCGATGACGTAGTCGATGCACTTGGTCAGCGCCTCGACATCGGCCGGGTCGATCGCCGGGAACATGGCGACACGCAGCTGGTTGCGGCCGAGCTTGCGGTAGGGCTCGGTGTCGACGATGCCGTTGGCGCGCAGGACCTTGGCGATGGCGGCGGCGTCGATGTCGTCGGAGAAGTCGATGGTGCCGATGACCGCGGAGCGCTTCGCCGGGTCGGTGACGAAGGGGCTGGCGAACTTGACGTCCTCGGCCCAGTTGTACAGCGTGCGCGCCGAGGTGGCGGTGCGGCGGACCGCGAAGTCCAGGCCGCCCTGGCCGTTGAGCCACTCCAGCTGCTGGTTGAGCAGGAAGAGCGTGGCGAGCGCGGGGGTGTTGTACGTCTGGTTCTTGCGGGAGTTGTCGATCGCCGTGGGCAGCGAGAAGAACTCCGGGATGTGCCGGCCGGACGCGTGGATCCGCTCCGCGCGCTCGATCGCGGCGGGGGAGAAGACGCCGATCCACAGGCCGCCGTCGGAGGCGAAGGACTTCTGCGGGGCGAAGTAGTAGACGTCGGTCTCGGCGATGTCGACCGGCAGGCCGCCCGCGCCGGAGGTCGCGTCCACCACGACGAGGGAACCCTCGTCGGCGCCGGCCACCCGCTGGATGGGCATGGCGACACCCGTGGACGTCTCGTTGTGGGTGAAGGCGTACACGTCGACGCCCGCCTCGGCCCGCGCCTGGGGATGGGTGCCCGGGTCGGTCGCGATCACCGTCGGCTCGGCCAGCCACGGCGCGAGCTTGGCGGCCTTGGCGAACTTGGAGGAGAACTCACCGAAGTTGAGGTGCTGGGACTTGTTCTCGATCAAACCGTGGGTGGCGATGTCCCAGAACGCGGTGGAGCCGCCGTTGCCGAGAACGACCTCGTAGCCCTCGGGGAGGGAGAACAGCTCGGAGATCCCCTCGCGGACCTTACCGACCAGGTTCTTGACGGGCGCCTGGCGGTGGGAGGTACCGAGCAGGGAGCTTCCGGTGGCGGCGAGCGCGTCGAGCGCCTCGGTCCGCACCTTGGAGGGGCCCGCGCCGAAACGTCCGTCGGCGGGCTTGATGTCAGTGGGAATCTGGATGTCGGCCACGACTCGGAGGGTATCGGGTGGGCGAAACGGGACGGAACCGTGTCCGTCGGATGAGACAAGAACGTCAGGACCCAGACTTGTCATGTCGTACGACGATCACGAGTGGGTTTGTACGACGATCGAGGCGGGGCTGTGGATAACTTTCGATGACGGTCGGTGATCGGATGCATCCTGAACGCATGACGGATTCCTCGGCTCTGTCGGCTCTGTCGACCCTCTCGGGCCTCTCGGTTCTCGAAGCGGAGCTGCGCGCCCGCCTCCGCGGCGAGGTCCGCTTCGACGCCACCGCCCGTGCGCTCATGACCATGGACGCCTCCAACTACCGGCGCGTCCCCGCGGCGGTGGTCGCCCCACGGGACGCCGAGGACGTGGCGGCGGCCCTGGAGGTGTGCCGGACGCGCGGGGTGCCGGTGGTCGCCCGCGGCGGGGGTACGTCGATCGCCGGGCAGGCCACCGGCACAGGGGTCGTACTGGACTTCACCCGCCACATGGACCGCCTGGTGGAGCTGGACCCCGGCACCCGCACGGCCGTCGTACAGCCCGGCCTGGTCCTCGACGGCCTCCAGCGCGCCGCCGCCCCGCACGGCCTGCGCTTCGGCCCCGATCCGTCCACGCACAGCCGCTGCACCCTCGGCGGAATGATCGGCAACAACTCCTGCGGCTCCCACTCGGTGGCCTGGGGCACGACCGCCGACAACATCGCGGAGCTGGAGGTGCTCACCGCGCGCGGCCGGCGGCTGCGGCTCGGGCCGGGGTGGGCCGGCGCACCCGAGGGGCTGCGGGAGCTGGCGGAGGGCGAGTCGGCCCGGCTGCGCACCGGCTTCCCTGACCTGCCCCGCCGCATCTCCGGGTACGCGCTGGACGCGCTGCTGCCGGAGAAGGGCGCCGACGTGGCCCGCTCCTTCTGCGGCTCCGAGGGCACCCTCGGCATCCTCACCGAGGCGGTCGTGCGCCTGGTCGAGGCCCCGCCCGCCCGCGCCCTCGCGGTGCTGGGGTACGGCGATGAGAGCGCCGCCGCCGAGGCCGCCGCCGGCCTTCTGCCGCACCGCCCGCTGACGGTGGAGGGCATGGCCGCCGACCTGGTGCCCCCGGGGGCCGGGCTGCCCAGGGGCGGCGCCTGGCTGTTCGTGGAGACGGGCGGGGCGTCGGAGGCGGCGGCCCGCGCCCGTGCGGAGGAGATCGTCCGGGCCGCCGATGTCGTGGACGCCCTCGTGGTGACCGAGCCCGCCGCCCAGCGGACCCTGTGGCGCATCCGCGAGGACGCGAGCGGCACGGCGACCCGGATGCCGGACGGCTCCGAGGCCTGGCCCGGCTGGGAGGACTGCGCGGTGCCCCCCGCCCGGCTCGGCGCCTACCTGCGCGACTTCCGCGCCCTGCTCTCCTCGCACGCCCTGCGCGGCACTCCGTACGGCCATTTCGGCGACGGCTGCATCCATGTCCGCATCGACTTCGACCTGCTCACCGAGCCCGGTATCGGCCGCTTCCGGAGCTTCTCGGAGGAACTGGCCGACCTGGTGGTGGCCCACGGCGGCTCGCTGTCCGGCGAACACGGCGACGGCCAGGCCCGCGCCGAACTGCTGCCACGGATGTACGGCGCCGAGACGGTCCGGCTGTTCGAGCGCGCCAAGTCCCTCTGGGACCCGGACGACCTGCTCAACCCCGGCATGCTGGTCCGCCCCGCCCCGCTGGACGGCAACCTCCGCTTCTCCGTGCTCCCGGCGAAGCCCGTGGACGTGGCCTTCGGCTACCCGGCCGACGGCGGCGACTTCCGCGCGGCCGTCCGCCGCTGCGTCGGCGTCGCCAAGTGCCGTACGACCACGGGCGCGGGGCCCGCCGTGATGTGCCCGTCGTTCCGGGCGACCGGCGAGGAGGAGCACTCCACCCGGGGCCGGGCCCGGCTGCTGCACGAGATGCTGGCGGGGGAGCTGATCACCGACGGCTGGCGCTCCACCGAGGTCCGCGACGCCCTCGATCTCTGCCTCGCCTGCAAGGGCTGTCGCACGGACTGCCCGGTCGGCGTCGACATGGCCACCTACAAGGCCGAGTTCCTGCACCACCACTACAAGGACCGGTGCCGCCCCGCCGCCCACCACAGCATGGGCCGCCTCCCCGAATGGCTGCGCCTGATCGCCCGCACCCGTACGGCTCCTCTCCTCAACGCGCTCGCCGCCGTCCCGCCCCTGGCAGCCGCCGCGAAGCGCCTCGCCGGGATCGCGCCCGAGCGGCGGCTTCCCCGGCTCGCCCCGCGAACCTTCACCGGCTGGTGGCGGCGCCGAAAGCCCGCGCCGACCCCGGGAGTGGGCGCCGGGGACCTGGTCGTCCTCTGGCCGGACACCTTCACCGAGCATCTGTCCCCGTCGGCCGGCCGCGCGGCGGTCCGCGTCCTGGAGGCCGCCGGGCTGCGCGTGACCCTCCCACCGACCCGGCTGCCCCGCCGGAGCCTCCTCGCGCGGTCCGGCGCAAAGAGCCCGGCCCCCGCCCTCCTCCCGTCCCGCCACGCCCGTGTCTGCTGCGGGCTGACCTACGTCTCCACCGGCCAGCTGGACCGCGCCCGGGCGGTGCTGCGCCGCACCCTCGATCTGCTGGAGCCGGTGCTGCGCGCGGGCGCCCCGGTCGTCGTGCTGGAACCGAGCTGCGCGGCCGCCCTGCGCACCGACCTGCCGGAGCTTTTGCACGACGACCCGCGCGCGGCCCGGCTCGCCGCCGCCGTCCTGACCTTCGCCGAGGCCCTGGAGCGGCACGCCCCGCAGTGGGTCCCGCCCGTCGTGGACCGCCCGGTCGCCGGTCAGACCCACTGCCATCAGCACGCGGTGCTCGGCGACGCCCCGGACCGCCGGCTGCGCGAGTCGGCCGGCCTCACCGGGGAACTCTCCGGCGGCTGCTGCGGCCTGGCCGGTGACTTCGGCTTCGAGAAGGGCCACTTCGAGGTCTCCCGGGCCTGCGCGGAGGACCAGCTGCTGCCCTCGATACGGGAGGCGGCCCCGGACAGCGTGGTCCTGGCCGACGGCTACTCCTGCCGCACCCAGCTGGAGCAACTGGCCGGGGTGAAGGGCCGGCATCTGGCGGAGGTGCTGGCCGAGGCGCTGGAGCGGGACACTGGCGCGCCGGAGCGGGACGCGACCGCGGTGGAGCGGGACACGACCGCGGGGGAGGGGAGATGACGGCCCGCCGGTGGACGGCGGCTTCCCTAGGGTGAGGTGATCAGCGAGTCATGAAGGAGAAACGCGTATGAGCCTCACCGTCCGTCCGGTCACCCGGGCCGAACACCTCGCCTTCGTGGCGGACCGCTCCTCGGCCAGCCATCTCCAGTTGCCGTCCTGGGGGGATGTGAAGCCGGACTGGCGGGCGGAGAGCCTGGGGTGGTTCGAGGCGGACGGACGGCTCGTCGGAGTGGGGCTGGTGCTGCTGCGGCCGCTGCCCAAGGTGAAGCGGTATCTGGCGTATCTGCCGGAGGGCCCGGTCATCGACTGGGCGGCGCCCGACCTGGAGCGCTGGCTGGACCCGATGCTCGCCCACCTCAAGGGGCTGGGCGCCTTCTCGGTGAAGATGGGCCCGCCCGTGGTGGTGCGGCGGTGGAGCCCGGACGCGGTCAAGGCCGCCATCGCCGACCCGGACGCGCACCGGCTGCGGGACGCGCCGCCCACCTCCGAGGAGCCGGGGGCGCTCGCCCTCGTCGACCGGCTGCGCCGGATGGGCTGGCGGCAGACCGAGCCCGGCGGCGAGGACGGCTTCGCCGCAGGGCAGCCCCGGTACGTCTGCCAGGTGCCGTATGCCGGGCGGTCCCTGGAGGACATCCAGCGCGGGCTCAACCAGCAGTGGCGGCGCAACATCAAGAAGGCCGACAAGGCGGGGGTGAAGGTCGTACGGGGGGACCATGAGGATCTGCCGGCCTTCTACGAGCTGTACGCGGAGACGGCGGAGCGGGACCGTTTCATCCCGCGCCCGCTGTCGTACTTCCAGCGGATGTGGACGGCGCTCACCGCCGAGCACCCCGACCGGATGCGGCTCTACCTCGCGCAGCACGACGGCGAGGTGCTCGCCGCGGCCACCATGCTGATCGTCGGCGGCCATGTCTGGTACTCGTACGGCGCCTCCACCAGCCGCAGGCGGGAGGTGCAGCCCAACAACGCGATGCAGTGGCGGATGATGTGCGACGCCCATGAGCTGGGCGCCCATGTCTACGACTTCCGGGGCATCACCGACACCCTGGAGGAGTCCAACCACCTCCTCGGCCTGCTCCGCTTCAAGGTGGGCGCGGGCGGCGGGGCGGTGGAGTACGTGGGCGAGTGGGACTTCCCGCTGAACCGCCTGCTGCACAAGGCGTTCGACGTCTATATGGCGCGCCGCTGAGGGGCGGCGGCGGCCGGGCGGCCGTTATGCGGGAGGGGGGATCTCAGCATCCAGGACAGTGTCATAAGAGGTTCACACTCCTGACGAGGTCTACTACCCTGGACCGGGTAGTACAGGGAGCTGTACATGATCTGAGTCGAGCACCGGGACCGCCGTGAGCACCGTCAACACCCCCAGCGCCACTTCCGGGACGTCCGCGACGACACCCGGTTCCCCGGGCACTCCGGGCCGTCTCGGCTCGTTCGGGCCGGTGGGGCTGGTGCTGGCCGGCGGGGTGTCGGTGCAGTTCGGCGGGGCGCTCGCGGTGACGCTGATGCCGAGGGCGGGCGCGCTGGGCGTGGTGACGCTCAGGCTCGTCGCGGCGGCCGTGGTCCTGCTGCTGTTCTGCCGGCCCCGGCTGCGCGGCCACTCGCGCGCCGACTGGGGCACGGTGATCGCCTTCGGCATCGCGCTGGGCGGTATGAACAGCCTGTTCTACGAGGCCGTGGCCCGTATCCCGCTCGGCCCCGCCGTCACCCTCGAAGTGCTCGGCCCGCTCGCGCTCTCGGTCGTGTCCTCCCGCCGCCTGGTCAATGTCGTGTGGGCGGCGCTCGCCCTGGGCGGTGTGTTCCTGCTCGGCGGCGGGGGCTTCAGCGGGGTGGACCCCGTGGGGGTGGGCTTCGCGCTGGGCGCGGGCGTGATGTGGGCGGCGTACATAGTCTTCAGCGCGCGCACCGGGCGGCGCTTCCCGCAGGCGGACGGGCTGGCGCTGGCCATGACGGTCGCGGCGCTGCTGGTCCTGCCACTCGGCATCGCCTCCTCCGGCGACCGCCTGCTCAACCCGACCACGCTCGGCCTCGGCGCGGCGGTGGCCGTGCTCTCCTCGGTGCTGCCCTACACCCTCGAACTGCTGGCCCTGCGCAATCTGCCCGCCGCCACCTTCGCCATCCTGATGAGCCTGGACCCGGCCCTCGCCGCCACCGCCGGCTTCCTCATCCTCGGCCAGGCCCTCTCCGCCCCGGAGATCGCCGCGATCGCCCTGGTCATCGCCGCGAGCATCGGCGCGGTGCGCACCCAGGTGGGCCGGTCCAAGGCACCGGTCCTGGACGCGTAGGGCCACCGAGGGCCATGCGCCCGGTGCTCACCACGCGCCGGTCTTCTCCCCCACCGGCGCATGCTGTCGGCTCTCGCCGGTGACCGCCGACCGTTCCCCGTCGCTCCACCGCTTCCGCAGCCGCATTCCGGCGAGCCGGGCCATGAGGTCCGGTTCGGCCGGCCAGGCGCAGCGGAAGGGGATCGCGCGACAGGTGCCCGTCCGCGACCTCCACACGGTGCGAGCTGACCGACCTCCACGACGAAGCAGCCGCCCGGTTCCAGATGGGCGGCGGCGGTGCGGAAGCAGTCGACCTGGGCGTGCTGCGAGGTGAGGTTCATGATCGTGTCGAAGACCGGACAGGCGAGGTCGAAGGCGCCCGGCACCCTGGTCGCGGCGAAGTCCCCGATGGTCACCGGGACCGCCGCCCCGCCCCGCCCGGCTTGGCGGGCGGCCGCCGCACCATGGCCCGCGACAGATCGACCCCGTGCACCCGCACCCCGCGCCCGGCCAGGGGCAGCGCGATCCGCCCGGCCCCCACCCCCACCCCCAGCTCCAGCGCGCGGCCCCCCCCGTCCTGCGCCCGGATTTCCCGGTGGCGGGTTGGCCGGATGGGCGGGGGTGGACCGGTCCGGTGGCGGTGGTGATGTGTACGTTGGCGGGGAGGGGTCCACGGCGTCCTCGGGGGCGTCGGCAACAGGCAGGGGAACAGGAACGCATGGCACGTGTCGCCGTCATCACCGCGCCCAACATCGGCTACCGCAATACCGGGATGCTGACCGTCGACCTGGCCTTCGAGGCGATGCGGCGGCGGATGGGGGACGGGGTCGAGGCGAGCTGGTACACGCTGCATCTGCCGCAGACCGTGCCGTTGCGGGGGCTGCGGGAGGGCGTGCGAGGCGCGGAACTGCCCTTCCGGTTCCGGTCGTTGATCGACGAGGTCGACACCCTGCGCGAGCATGACGCGGTCGTCTTCTGGGGCGACTTCCTGCACGCCCGGCACTACCTCGCCCAGGACGCCGCCAACCGGCTCCTCGACTACGGGCTGGTGAAGAACCGGGGCGCCGCCCGCTCCCTGCTCAACCGGACGCTGCTGCTCGCCGACCAGCCGGACGAACTGCTCGACCGCACCCTCAGCTACGGCGGCACGATCCTGCACAACACGCAGTCGGACTACGAGGACAAGGAGTACGGCCCCCTGTTCACGCGGCTGATGACGCGGAGCCACCGGGTCTGGGTGCGTGATCCGCTGTCGGCGGCCAAGCTCGGGCATCTGCGCGGGGACCGCCCGACCGACCACTTCGGCTCCGACGCGGCCCTGCTGAACCGCCCCGGCGACCTGGAGGGCCTCCCGGTCACGCCCTGGTCCCAGGACTTCCCGGACGGCGGTGCGATCGGGGTGTTCCTGGGCGCCCGCACGAAGATCCCCGACTGGCTCCCCGGGTTCTGTCAGGGGCTCGCGGAGCGGCTGGACGCGCCCCTGGAGTGGATCCCCTGGTTCGACGGTGCCGTCCCGCCAAAGGTCGGGAACCTCCCCACCCGCCCCGGCGACCCCACGGTCGGCGACCTGCTCGGTGTCCTGCCCCGCTACCGTCTCGTCATCACCGATACCTACCACCTGTGCGTCAACGCCTGGGGCGCAGGTACCCCGGTGGTCTGCGTCGGCGCGCCCGAGCCGGTGCCGACGACCGACCGCGACTATCTGACGCTCAGCGATGTGAAGAAGCACGTCCTGCACATGGCGTACGACGCGGCCGACTTCTACCTCCCCACCGTCGCCGACAGCCCCGAGGGGCACGAGCGGCGGGCCGAGCGGATCGTCCGGCTGGTGGAGGGCGGGGGAGCGGCCGCCGTGGCCGAGCGGATCCGCGCGCACGCCGAGTACTCGGCGAACTCCTTCACCAAGACGCTCGCCGCACTCCTGGGGTGAACCCGGGTTCGCCCCAGGTTTCGCCCCCGAAAAGGCCCGCCGCCGACCCGGGCGACGGCGGCCGAGTTCGGCTGAATAAATCATGCAAGCACGCTTGATTGTTTCCATGCCCGCTGCCATGCTCCCCTCATGGCCGACCCGACGCCCGTCATCGACGACCTGCGTGCCGAGAGCGAAGAACTGGACCGGCTCGTCGCCCGGTTGACGTCCGAGCAGTGGGCGCTCGCCACTCCCGCGCCCGGCTGGTCCGTCGCCCACCAGATCGCCCACCTCGCCTGGACCGACCGCGCGGCGCTGGCCGCCGTCACCGACGCGGACGCGTTCGGCGCGCTGGTCGAGAAGGCCCTCGCCCGCTACGACTCCTTCGTGGACGAGGGCGCGGAGGAGAGCGCCGGGCTGCCGCCCGCGGAACTCCTCGCGCAGTGGCGGTCCGGGCGCGACGCCCTCGACCTGGCCCTGCGCGCGGCCGGACCCGGCGCCCGTTTCCCCTGGTTCGGGCCGCCCATGGCCGTCGCCTCGATGGCCACCGCCCGCCTCATGGAGACCTGGGCGCACAGCCTGGACATCGCCGACGCGCTCGGCGCCACCCGCGCCTCCACCGACCGTCTCGCGCACATCGTCCGACTCGGCGTGCGGACAAGGGACTTCGCGTACTCGGTGCACGGACTCACCCCGCCCGCCGAGGAGTTCCGTGTCCGGCTCACGGCGCCGAGCGGTGCCGTATGGGGCTACGGCCCCGACGACGCCCCGCAGCGCGTCACCGGCCCGGCGCTGGACTTCTGCCTCCTCGTCACCCAGCGCGCCCACCGCGACGACCTCGCCCTGACCGCCGTGGGTCCGGACGCGGACCACTGGCTGGACATCGCCCAGGTCTTCGCGGGCCCCCCGGGAAGCGGCCGGCAGCCGAAGACGGCGGAGGAGACGGCGGAGAAGGCGGCGGAGTCGACGGCGGAGGAGGCGGCGGCCGAGGCGGCGACGGAGACGGCCGGACCGGCGGCGGGGTCCGGCCGGTGAACCCCCTGCGGATAGGCAACTTCTCCGGCTTCTACGGCGACCGCTTCGACGCCCTGCGCGAGATGCTCACCGGCGGTGAACTCGACGTCCTGACCGGCGACTACCTCGCCGAACTCACCATGCTGATCCTCGCCCGCGACCGGCTGAAGGACCCCGGCGCCGGATACGCCCGCACCTTCCTGCGCCAACTGGAGGACGCCCTCGGGCTGGTCCGGGAGCGCGGGGTGCGGATCGTCACCAACGCGGGCGGTCTCAACCCCGCCGGACTCGCCACGCACATACGCGAGTTGGCGGACCGGCTCGGCATCCCCCTGTGTGTCGCCCATGTCGAGGGCGACGACCTGACTTCCGCCCACCCCGGCGCCCTCGCCGCCCACGCCTACCTCGGCGGCTTCGGCATCGCCGCGTGCCTGCGGGCGGGCGCGGACATCGTCGTCACCGGGCGGGTGACCGACGCGGCCCTCGTCACCGGACCCGCCGCCGCCCATTTCGGCTGGGAGCCCGGGGAGTTCGACAAGCTGGCCGGGGCCGTCGTCGCCGGGCACGTGCTGGAGTGCGGGACCCAGGCCACCGGCGGGAACTACGCGTTCTTCCAGGAGGGCGACGTACGACGGCCCGGCTTTCCGCTCGCCGAGATCCACGCCGACGGCAGCAGCGTCATCACCAAGCACCCCGGCACCGGCGGCTTCGTGGACGTCGGCACGGTCACCGCTCAGCTGCTGTACGAGACGGGGGGCGCCCGGTACGCCGGACCCGATGTCACCGCCCGCCTGGACAGTGTCCGGCTGCGTCAGGACGGCCCGGACCGGGTGCGGATCGACGGGGTGCGGGGGGAAGCGCCGCCGCCGACCCTCAAGGTCGGGCGCAACCGGCTCGGGGGCTTTCGCAACGAGGTCGTCTTCGTGCTCACCGGGCTCGGCATCGAGGCCAAGGCGGACCTCGTCAAGGACCAGCTGACGGCGGAGATGACCAAGTCCCCGCCCGCCGAGGTCCGTTGGGAACTCGTGCGCACCGACCGGCCCGACGCCGGCACCGAGGAGACCGCGAGCGCCCTGCTGCGTCTCGTCGTACGGGATCCGGACCAGAAGGTCGTCGGGCGGGCGCTCAGCGGGGCCGCCATCGAGCTGGCGCTCGCCAGCTACCCCGGATTCCATGTGCTCGCCCCACCCGGAAGGGGCGACCCCTACGGGATCTTCGAGGACACGTACGTGCCCCAGGGGGAGGTGCCCCACACGGCCGTCCTCCCCGACGGGCGGCCCGTAAGGGTCCCCCCGCCCCCCGAGACCCGCCCCCTCGCGGCGGCGCCCCCCGTCGGACTCCCCGCGCCCCTGGAGCACGCCGCCACCCGCCGTGCCCCCCTCGGCCTCGTCGCCGGTGCCCGCAGCGGGGACAAGGGCGGGAACGCCAATGTGGGGGTGTGGGCCCGCACCGACGAGGCATGGCGGTGGCTCGCGCACGAGCTGACGGTGGACCGGTTCCGGGAGCTGATCCCCGAGAGCCGCGACCTGCCCGTCACCCGCCACCTCCTCCCCGGGCTGCGCGCCCTGAACTTCGTCGTCACCGGCATCCTCGGCGCCGGTGTCGCCTCCCGGCACCGCTTCGACCCGCAGGCCAAGGCCCTCGGCGAATGGCTGCGCTCCCGCCACCTGGACATCCCGGAGGCCCTGCTGTGACCGTCCTCGACACGGCCCTTGACACCCACCACCCCGACCACACGGCCCATCGCGAGGCCATGCTCGGCAAACTCGCCGAGCTGGCGGACGAACACGCCAAGGCGCTCGCGGGCGGCGGCGAGAAATACGTCCAACGGCACCGCGAGCGCGGCAAGTTGCTCGCCCGGGAACGCATCGAGCTGCTGCTCGATGCGGACACCCCGTTCCTGGAGCTGTCCCCGCTCGCCGCCTGGGGCAGCGAGTACACCGTCGGCGCCTCCCTCGTCACCGGGATCGGCGTGATCGAGGGCGTGGAGTGCCTGATCACCGCCAACGACCCGACCGTGCGCGGCGGCGCCAGCAACCCCTGGAGCCTGAAGAAGGCCCTGCGCGCCAATGACATCGCGCTTGCCAACCGGCTGCCCTGCGTCAGCCTGGTGGAGTCGGGCGGCGCCGATCTGCCCTCGCAGAAAGAGATCTTCATCCCCGGCGGCGCCATCTTCCGTGACCTCACCCGGCTTTCGGCCGCCGGGATACCGACCGTGGCCGTCGTCTTCGGCAACTCCACGGCGGGCGGCGCCTACATCCCCGGCATGTCCGACCACGTGATCATGGTCAAGGATCGGGCCAAGGTGTTCCTCGGCGGGCCGCCGCTGGTGAAGATGGCCACCGGTGAGGAGAGCGACGACGAGTCCCTGGGCGGCGCCGAGATGCACGCCCGCGTCTCCGGGCTCGCCGACTACTTCGCCGTGGACGAGCGGGACGCCCTGCGGCAGGCACGCCGGGTCGTCGCGCGCCTCAACCACCGCAAGGCGCATGCCGATCCGGGCCCGGCCGAGCCCCCCAAGTACGACCCGGAGGAACTGCTGGGCATCGTCCCCGGCGACCTCAAGATCCCCTTCGATCCGCGCGAGGTCGTCGCCCGGATCGTGGACGGCTCCGACTTCGACGAGTTCAAGCCGCTGTACGGCACCAGCCTGGTGACCGGCTGGGCCGCGCTGCACGGCTACCCCGTCGGCATCCTCGCCAACGCCCAGGGGGTGCTGTTCAGCGCGGAGTCGCAGAAGGCGGCCCAGTTCATCCAGCTCGCCAACCAGCGCGACATCCCGCTGCTCTTCCTGCACAACACCACCGGCTACATGGTCGGTCGGGAGTACGAGCAGGGCGGGATCATCAAGCACGGCGCGATGATGATCAACGCGGTGTCCAACTCCCGGGTACCGCACCTCTCCGTCCTCATGGGCGCCTCCTACGGGGCCGGCCACTACGGGATGTGCGGCCGCGCCTACGACCCCCGCTTCCTGTTCGCCTGGCCCAGCGCCAAGTCCGCCGTCATGGGCCCGCAGCAGCTCGCCGGTGTGCTGTCGATCGTCGCGCGGCAGTCGGCGGCGGCGAAGGGGCAGCCGTACGACGAGGACGCGGACGCCGCCCTGCGCGCCATGGTGGAGCAGCAGATCGAGTCCGAGTCGCTGCCGATGTTCCTGTCCGGGCGGCTCTACGACGACGGCGTCATCGACCCGCGCGACACCCGTACCGTCCTCGGCCTGTGCCTCTCCGCGATCCACACCGCCCCCTACGAGGGCGCGCGCGGCGGCTTCGGCGTCTTCCGGATGTGAGGTCCATGATCCAGACACTGCTGGTCGCCAATCGCGGTGAGATCGCCTGCCGTATCTTCCGCACCTGCTCCGACCTGGGCATCCGCACGGTCGCCGTGTACTCGGACGCCGATGAGCACGCCCTGCACACCCGCCGGGCGGATGCGGCGGTACGGCTGCCGGGCGCGGCGCCCGCCGACACCTATCTGCGCGGCGACCTGATCGTGAAGGCCGCCCTCGCGGCCGGCGCGGATGCCGTGCACCCCGGTTACGGCTTCCTCTCCGAGAACCCGGACTTCGCCCGCGCGGTCCTGGACGCCGGTCTGACCTGGATCGGGCCGCCCCCCGAGGCCATCGAGGCCATGGCCTCCAAGACGCGCGCCAAGCGGCTGATGGGCCTGGAGCCCCTGGGGGAGGTCACCCAGGGGGACCTGCCGGTGCTGGTGAAGGCGGCGGCGGGCGGCGGGGGGCGCGGGATGCGGATCGTGCGCCGTCTGGACGAGCTCCGGGACGCCCTGGAAGGGGCGCGCGCCGAGGCCGCGAGCGCCTTCGGGGACGGCGAGGTGTTCATGGAGCCGTACATCGAGAACGGCCGCCATATCGAGGTGCAGATCCTCGCCGACACCCACGGCACCGTCTGGCCGCTCGGCACCCGCGACTGCTCCCTCCAGCGCCGCCACCAGAAGGTGATCGAGGAGGCCCCGGCACCCGGCCTGCCCGAGCGGCTCGTGCGGGAGCTGCGGACGCTGGCGGAACGGGCCGCGCGCGCCGTCTCCTACGTCGGCGCGGGCACCGTCGAGTTCCTGGTCGCCGAGGGCCGCGCGCACTTCCTGGAGATGAACACCCGCCTCCAGGTCGAACACCCGGTGACCGAGGCGGTGTTCGGGCTGGACCTCGTCGCCGAGCAGATCCGGGTCGCCGAGGGCCACGCCCTGGAGAAGGACCCGCCGCGGCCGCGCGGCCACGCGATCGAGGCCCGCCTGTACGCCGAGGACCCCGCCCGCGACTGGGCCCCGCAGACCGGCACCCTGCACCGGCTCGCCGTCCCGCCCGGCGTCCGCCTGGACACCGGCTACGGCGACGGCGACCCCATCGGCGTCCACTACGACCCGATGCTCGCCAAGGCCGTCGCCCATGCCCCGACCCGCGCGGAGGCGGTCCGGCGGCTCGCGGGCGCCCTGGAAGCGGCGGTGATCCACGGCCCCGCCACCAACCGCGAGCTGCTCGTCCGCTCCCTGCGCCACGCGGAGTTCACCTCCGGCCGGATGGACACCGGCTTCTACGACCGCCACCTGGCCGCCCTCACGGCCCCCGCCCCCGACCCCCTCGCGCCTCTCGCCGCGGCCCTCGCCGACGCCCACGGCCGCTCCCGCTTCGGCGGCTGGCGCAATGTGCCGTCCCAGGACCAGGTCAAGCGGTACGAGGCGGCGGGGGAGGAGACCGAGGTCCGCTACCGGCACACCCGCGCGGGCCTGGCGGCGGACGGGGTACGGGTCGTACGCGCGGATCCGGGCACGGTCGTACTCGAAGTGGACGGCGTACGGCGGACGTTCGAGGTGACGCGGTACGGCGACGAGGTGTACGTGAACGCCGGGCGGCTGGTCGCGCTGCCGCGATTCCCGGCTCCGGACGCCCAGTTGGCGCCGGGCTCCTTGGTCGCGCCCATGCCGGGCACGGTCGTCAAGGTCGCCGACGGGCTACGGGCCGGGGACGTCGTACAGGCCGGGGATCCGATCGTGTGGCTGGAAGCGATGAAGATGCAGCACCGCATCACCGCCCCGGCCGCCGGCACGCTGACCGCCCTCCCGGTGGCCCCGGGACAGCAAGTGGAGATGGGCGCGCTCCTGGCGGTGGTCGAGACCGACCGACCCCAGGGGCGCGGGGAACCGCGCGAGTAACCACATACAACCCGCACCCGGAGGAATCGCATGACCACCCTCATCGAATCCGAAGAGCACAAGGCACTCCGCTCCGCCGTGTCCGCCCTCGGCAACCGCTACGGCCGCGACTACCTCACCCGCACCCTCGCCGAGGGCAAACCCCTCACCGAACTCTGGTCGGAGGCCGGGAAGCTGGGCTATCTCGGCGTCAACCTGCCGGAGGCATACGGCGGTGGCGGCGGCGGGATCACCGAACTGTCCATCGTCCTCGAAGAGTTGGGCACCGCCGGGTCCCCCCTCCTCATGCTCGTCGTGTCCCCCGCCATCTGCGGCACCGTGATCGCCCGCTTCGGCACCGAAGCGCAGAAACGCGACTGGCTCCCCGGTCTCGCCGACGGCACCAGGCTGATGGCGTTCGGCATCACCGAACCCGACGCCGGTTCCAACAGCCACCGCATCACCACCACCGCCCGCCGCGACGGCGCCGACTGGCTGCTCACCGGCCGCAAGGTGTTCATCTCCGGGGTGGACATGGCCGACGCGGTACTGATCGTCGGCCGCACCGAGGACGCCCGCACCGGCCGCCTCAAGCCCTGCCTGTTCATCGTGCCGACCGACGCGCCCGGCTTCCAGAAGCGCCCGATCGACATGGAACTCAAGGCCGCGGAGAAGCAGTTCGAGCTGGTCCTGGACGATGTACGGCTGCCCGCGGACGCGCTCGTCGGCGACGAGGACGCGGGGCTGCTCCAGCTGTTCGCGGGGCTCAACCCGGAGCGCGTCATGACCGCCGCGTTCGCCATCGGGATGGGCCGGTACGCGCTCGGCCGGGCCATCGAGTACGCCCGCGACCGCACCGTCTGGAAGACGCCCATCGGCGCCCACCAGGCGATCGCGCACCCCCTGGCGCAGGCGCACATCGACCTGGAACTGGCCCGGCTGATGATGCAGAAGGCGGCCCGTCTCTACGACGCGGGCGACGACATCGGCGCGGGCGAGGCCGCCAACATGGCCAAGTACGCGGCCGGAGAAGCATGCGTGAAGGCCGTCGACCAGGCCGTGCACACCCTCGGCGGCAACGGCCTCACCCGCGAGTACGGGCTCGCCTCGCTCATCACGGCTGCGCGGGTGGCTCGTATCGCGCCGGTGAGCCGGGAGATGATTCTCAACTACGTCTCCCACCAGAGCCTGGGCCTGCCCAAGTCGTACTGAGCCGCAGCCGCTTGGAGGAACCGTGTTCCGCAGCGAGTACGCAAGTGTCCCGCCCGTCGAACTCCCCGTCCATGACGCCGTGCTGGGCCACGCGGCCGAATTCGGCGAGCGGCCCGCGCTGGTCGACGGCACGGACGGGACCACGCTCACGTACGAGCAGGTGGACCGGTTCCACCGGCGGCTCGCCGCCGCCTTCGCCGAGGCGGGCGTGCGCAAGGGCGATGTCCTCGCCCTGCACAGCCCCAACACCATCGCCTTCCCGACCGCCTTCTACGCCGCCACCCGCGCGGGCGCCACCGTCACCACCGCCCATCCGCTCGCCACGGCCGAGGAGTTGGCCAAGCAGCTGCGGGACAGCGGGGCCCGCTGGCTCGTCACCGTCTCCCCGCTGCTGGCCACCGCCCGCCGCGCCGCCGAACTCGCGGGCGGCGTACGGGAGATCTTCGTGTGCGACAGCGCACCCGGGCACCGCTCGCTGATCGACCTGCTCGGCACGGCGGCCCCCGAACCGGAGCCGGCGTTCGACGTGGCGGAGGACGTCGCGGTGCTGCCGTACTCCTCCGGCACCACCGGCGTGCCCAAGGGGGTGATGCTCACCCACCGCCAGATCGGCACGAACCTCGCCCAGTTGCAGTCGGCCGCACCCACCGGGCCCGGTGAGCGCATCCTCGCCGTCCTGCCGTTCTTCCACATCTACGGCCTGACCGCGCTCATGAACGCGCCCCTGCGCCTCGGCAGCACGGTCGTCGTGCTGCCCCGCTTCGACCTGGAGACCTTCCTCGCCGCGATCGAGAAGCACCGCATCACCGGCCTCTACGTCGCCCCGCCGATCGTCCTCGCCCTCGCCAAGCACCCCGCGGTCACCCGCTACGACCTCTCCAGCCTCCAGTACGTCCTGTGCGCCGCCGCCCCGCTGGACGCCGCTCTGGCCCGCGCCTGCGCAGACCGCCTCGGGCTGCCCCCGATCGGCCAGGCCTACGGCATGACCGAACTGTCCCCGGGCAGCCATGTCGTCCCGCTCGACCGGCTGCACGAAGCGCCCGCCGGGACCGTCGGCAAGCTGATCGCGGGCACCGAGATGCGGATCGTGGACCTGGCCGACCCCGCTCGTGACCTCGGTCCGGGGGAGCGGGGGGAGATCCTGATCCGGGGGCCCCAGGTGATGAAGGGCTACCTCGGCCGGGCCGAGGCCACCGCCGCGCTGATCGACGCGGACGGCTGGCTGCACACCGGGGACGTCGGCCAAGTGGACGGCGACGGCTGGCTGTTCGTGGTGGACCGGGTGAAGGAACTCATCAAGTACAAGGGCTTCCAGGTGGCACCCGCCGAACTGGAGGCCCTGCTGCTCACCCACCCCGGCATCGCCGACGCGGCCGTCGTCGGCGAGTACGACGAGGACGGCAACGAGGTGCCGCACGCCTTCGTCGTCCGCCGCTTTGGGGGCGGCGAACCCACCGAGAACGACGTGCTGCTCCATGTCGCGGAGCGCGTCGCACCGTACAAGCGCGTCCGCAAGGTCACCTTCACCGACAGCGTGCCGCGCGCCGCCTCCGGGAAGATCCTGCGGCGCGAGCTCAGGGAGCGGATATGACCACGATCATCGGACGCTCGCGCACCCGTGGCGTCGAGACCCTCAGCCTGGACGCCACCGGCACCCGCAACGCGCTGTCCGCGCGCCTCGTCGCCGCCCTCGCGGACGCGCTGGCCGAGTGCGGCGAGGACCCGGACGTACGGGCCGTCGTCCTCACCCACACCGGCACCACCTTCTCCGCCGGCGCGGACCTGCGTGAACCGCCGCATCCCGACGCGCTGGTCGCCCTGCTGCGCCGGCTCGTCGAGCTGCCCAAGCCGGTCCTCGCCCGGGTCACCGGGCATGTCCGCGCGGGCGGCCTCGGCCTGCTCGCCGCCTGCGACCTGGCCTTCGCCGGTTCTGCGGCCACCTTCGCCTTCACCGAGGTGCGCATCGGGGTGGCCCCCGCGGTGATCTCGCTGCCGCTGCTGCCGCGCACCGATCCGCGCGCCCTGGCCCGCTATTACCTCACCGGGGAGCGCTTCGGACCCGAGGAGGCCGTGCGCACCGGGCTGCTCACGGCCGCCGCCGCGGACGTGGACGAGGCCCTCGCACCCGCCCTGGACGGGCTGCGCCGCTCCGCGCCCGAGGCCCTGGCGGAGACGAAACGGCTGCTCACGGCTAGGGTGCTGGAAACATTCGACCGGGACGCGGCCGCCCTGACCGCGCTCTCGGCCCGCCTGTTCGCCTCCGACCAGGCCCGGGAGGGGATGACGGCCTTCCTGGAGAAGCGGGATCCGGCATGGGTGGTGTGAGCGGATGAGTACGACGGCGGACCGCGCCCGCGGACCACGGGCGGACCGTGACCGGCAGCCCAAACAGGACCGCAGCCGGGCCACCCGGCAGCGGCTCCTGGAGGCCGCCGTCGCCTGTCTCGCCGAACACGGCTGGGCGGGCTCCACGGTCGCCGTCGTCGCCGAGCGCGCCGGGGTCTCCCGGGGCGCGGCCCAGCACCACTTCCCGACCCGCGAGGACCTGTTCACCGCGGCCGTCGAGTATGTCGCCGAGGAGCGCTCCAGCGCGCTGCGCGATCTGTTCCCGGACGGCGTGCGGGGCGATCGCCGGGCCGTCGTCAGCGCCCTGGTCGACCTCTACACCGGCCCCCTGTTCCGGGCCGCCCTGCAGCTGTGGGTGGCCGCCTCCAACGAGGAGCAACTGCGCGGCCGGGTCACCGAACTGGAGGCCCGTGTCGGCCGCGAGACCCATCGCATCGCCGTCGACCTGCTGCGCGCCGACGAGTCCCGTCCCGGCGTCCGCGAGACCGTCCAGGGCCTCCTCGACATGGCCCGCGGCCTCGGCCTCGCCAACGTCCTCACCGACGACACGGCCCGCCGCGAGCGGGTCGTCGCCCAGTGGGCGGCCCTGGTGGAGGCGTCGCTCGGCTGAGCCGCCGGGTCGGCGCCGGGTCGCCGCTGGGTTCCGGCGGAGTGAGCCGGGCCACATCCCTATCGCGGTGCGCGCAGTACTCTGGGCGCATGCTTCCGATGCTCGTCCGACGCCGCCACGTGGACTACGTGCGCGTCACGAGCATGGGCTGTCGGCGCCACGCCGCCTGATCCAGCCCCCAGCTTCGCTCTGCGTTCTGCACTCTTCCTTTTCCGGCACCCGGGGGCCGCGTACCCCTGCGGCCGCCCGTGCCCCGTACACCCTGCGGACACACCATGACCTCGCACATCGCGACGACCGCGTCGTACGACCAGCTGCCCGTCATCGATCTCTCCGCCGCCGACCGCGGCTCCCGGAGCCGGGAGCTGCTGCACGCCCAGCTGCACGGCGCCGCGCACGACGTCGGCTTCTTCCAGCTGGTCGGGCACGGCGTGACCAGGGCCGAGACGGACGCGCTGATCACCGCCATGCGTGCCTTCTTCGAGCTCCCGGAGGCCGACCGGCTGGCGCTGGACAACGTCAACTCCCCGCATTTCCGCGGCTATACGCGCACCGGCGACGAGCGCACCGGCGGCGCCCGCGACTGGCGCGACCAGCTCGACATCGGCGCCGAGCGGCCCGCCCGGGTGCCCGGCCCCGGTGAGCCGCCGTACTGGTGGCTCCAGGGCCCCAACCAGTGGCCGGCCGCCCTGCCCGAGCTGCGCACCGCCGCCCTCGCCTGGATCGAGCGGCTCAGCGCGGTCGCCCAGCGCCTGCTGCACGAGCTGCTGACCGCCATCGGCGCCCCCGCCGACTTCTACGACCCGCTCTTCGGCGACCGGGCCCACCCGCACCTCAAGCTGGTCCGCTACCCCGGCAGCGCGGGCGACGGCGCGGACCAGGGCGTCGGCGCGCACAAGGACTACGGCTTCCTCACCCTGCTCCTCCAGGACACCGTCGGCGGTCTCCAGGTCCAGCGCGAGGACGGCCGCTTCCACGATGTGCCGCCGCTGGAGGACGCCTTCGTCGTCAACCTCGGCGAACTCCTGGAGGTCGCCACCGACGGCTACCTCCTCGCCACCAACCACCGCGTGGTCAGCCCGGCCGGCGCGACGGAACGCTTCTCGATCCCGTTCTTCTACAACCCCCGCCTGGACGGCAAGGTCGCCCCGCTTCCCTTCCCGGGCGCCACCCAGGCCCCGGGCGTCACCACCGACCCGACGAACCCCCTGTTCGCCGAGTACGGCTACAACGAACTCAAGGGCAAGCTGCGGGCGCATCCGCTGGTGGCGGAGCGGCATCACGGAAACCTGCTGACACCGGCGTGAGCGACGCCCCTTGAGGGGCACGGGGCGGAGTCGATCTGCGGCTCCGCCGCGTGGGCGCTCTACCGGGCGATGTCCGCATACCCCTCGATGTCCTGCGGCCGCCGCGGCCCCGGCCCCACATATCTGGCCGTCGGCCGCACCAGCCGGCCCGTCCGCCGCTGTTCGAGGATGTGCGCCGACCACCCCGCCGTGCGCGCACACGTGAACATCGACGTGAACATGTGCGCCGGGACCTCCGCGAAGTCCAGCATGATCGCCGCCCAGAACTCCACGTTCGTGGCCAGCACCCGGTCCGGCCTGCGGCTGTGCAGCTCCTCCAGCGCCGCCTTCTCCAGCGCCTCCGCGACCTCGAACCGCGGCGCCCCCAACTCCCGCGCCGTGCGCCGCAGCACCCGCGCCCGCGGGTCCTCGGCCCGGTACACCCGGTGCCCGAAGCCCATGAGCCGCTCGCCCCGGTCCAGGGCCCGTTTCACATAGCCCTGCGCGTCCCCGGTGCGCTCGATCTCCTCGATCATCCCGAGCACCCGGGAGGGCGCGCCGCCGTGCAGCGGGCCGGACATCGCGCCGACCGCGCCCGAGAGCGCGGCGGCGACGTCCGCGCCGGTGGAGGCGATGACCCGCGCGGTGAACGTGGACGCGTTCATGCCGTGCTCCGCGGCCGACGTCCAGTACGCGTCGACCGCCGCGACATGCCGGGGGTCCGGCTCCCCGCGCCAGCGGATCATGAACCGCTCCACCACCGACCTGGCCTTGTCGATCTCCCGCTGCGGCACCATCGCCAGGCCCTGCCCGCGCGCGGACTGGGCGACGTACGACAGGGCCATGACGGCGGCCCGCGCCAGGTCGGCGCGGGCCTGGCGCTCGTCGATGTCGAGGAGGGGCTTGAGGCCCCAGACCGGGGCCAGCATGGCGAGCGCGGACTGGACGTCCACGCGGATGTCACCGGAGTGGACCGGGATGGGGAAGGGCTCGGCGGGCGGCAGCCCCGGGTTGAAGGAGCCGTCGACCAGCAGGCCCCACACATTGCCGAAGGAGACATGGCCGACCAGGTCCTCGATGTCGACGCCCCGGTAGCGCAGGGCACCGCCCTCCTTGTCCGGTTCGGCGATCTCCGTCTCGAACGCTACGACTCCTTCGAGCCCGGGTACGAAGTCGGACATCAGGCGGCTCCTCGTCTGGGCGGGCGGCGCGGCTCTGAACGGGCCTGGAATCAGCACGATAACCCCGTATGTCTCACTTGGAGAGACTTGACGACACTGGGTGCCAGCAGGCCCATTAGATACGGCAAGATGACCGCGTGACCGACCGCGAACCACTCCTGGATCCCGTCCTCGACCCCGCCGCGATGCGCAAGCAGTACCGGGCCGACGGACTCGCCGAACAGGACCTCGCCACGCACCCCATGGACCAGTTCGCACGCTGGTTCGAGGATGCGGCCCGGGCGGCCCTCCACGGCACGCTCTACGAGCCGAACGCCATGGTCGTCGCCACGGCGGATGCCGAGGGGCGGCCCAGCTCACGCACCGTGCTGATGAAGCAGTTCGACACCGAGGGCTTCGTCTTCTACACGAACTACGACTCCCGCAAGGGCCGGGACCTCACGGCGAACCCGTACGTCTCGCTGCTCTTCCCCTGGCATCCGCTGGCCCGGCAGGTCATCGTCACGGGCGGGGTCCGCCGTACCGGGCGGGACGAGACGGCCGCCTACTTCCGCACCCGGCCGCACGGCTCCCAGCTGGGCGCCTGGGCCAGCGCGCAGTCCACGGTGATCGGCTCGCGTGCCGAACTGGACGCCGCGTACGCCGAGTTGGCGGACCGCTACCCCGAGGACGAGCGGGTGCCGGTGCCCCCGCACTGGGGCGGCTTCCGCGTCGTACCGGAGACCGTCGAGTTCTGGCAGGGCCGTGAGAACCGGCTGCACGACCGGCTGCGCTACACCGCCCGCCCGGACGGCACCTGGAAGGTCGAGCGCCTCAGCCCCTGAGGGGCCAGGGAACGCAGACGACCCGCGAGCTGGGTTCCTCCGGGGAGGAGCCGGCCGGACGTACCGGCAGCTCGCGGGTCGGGTGACTGCTTGGGATTGGGCCGGCTGCACGTATCCCTCACGTGCCGGTCCGGCACCGCACTGAGCGTGGTGACGAGCCGCTAGCCCGCAGCCACCTCACGCGTCCGGTATGCATACATCTGCCGAACCACCTCCCTTCTGTGTGCCCCCAGCCTAGGAACCGACCGCGGCGGGCTCAACTGTTTTTTCCAGGACACCCGCCGACGCCCCCGGATCGCCCGAACGGCGGAGCGTCATCGGTGGTAGGACTGCCGACTGTGACTGATCTTCCCGATCTTCGGACGGCCCCGGTCGAGGGCGACGGCATGCTGGAGCAGTGGCGGCTCGTGCACAACGCGGTGGTGCCGCCCGCCGCGATGTCACCGGCGCAGGCCCGGGTGCGCAGGGAGCGGTACCTGCTGGCGAACGCGTACGCCGGTGACGTCCTCGTCGGCTGCTCCACCGTGCGGCCCCCGCTGGGGGAGGAGCGGGTGGCGACCGTGATCGCCCGGGTGCTGCCCGAATTCCGGTGCCGGGGGTTCGGGACGGTGATCTACGGGAACGCGCTGGACCGGGCCCGCGCGCTGGGCGCGGGCGTCGTGGAGACATGCGTGCTGGCGGCGAACGGCGACGGACTGCGGTTCGCCCTGCGGCGGGGATTCGAGGAGGTCGAGCGCTACGTGCTGGACGGCGAGCGGGACGAATGGGTCGACCTGCGACTTCTGGTGCCGGGAGCCGGGGATTGATTCCCTCCATCTTGAGGGAACAGGATGTGGGCTGCGTCACGTTCGAGTTGAATGAGGGCAGTGAGCGGAACGGGCGCCTTACGTGCGCCGACGCAGCGTGCAGGGGGTCCAGGTGAGTGCTTCCCGGCGAAGTGGGGCCACCGATGAGCTGGGGCCCGACGAGCCCGGCGCGTCGGGGGAACCCGGCGGGTCCGATCTGCTGGCCGCGCTGCTCGACGGCATGGACGCGGCCCTGTGCGCCTTCGACGCGGAGGGCGTCGTCACCCACTGGAACCGCGAGGCCGAGCGGATCCTCGGCTGGAGCGCCAAGGACGCGGTCGGGCGGCACGGCTTCGCCGGCTGGGCGGTGCGCACCGCCGACGCCGAGGAGGTCCAGGCCCGGCTGCTCGCCGCGATGCGGGCGCCCGGACGGCAGGTGCACGAGTTCGCGCTGCTGACCAAGGACGGCGGCCGGGTCCTCGTGCGCACCCAGTCCGCCGCCGTACGGGACGCCGACGGCGAGCCCGCGGGCGTCTACTGCGCCTTCAGCGAGGTGCACGCGCAGATCGACCTGGAGCGGTCCATCGCCCTGAGCGAGGCCCTGTTCGAGGACGCCGAATGGGGTGTCGTCCTGGTCGACGCCGATCTGCGCCCCGCCGTCGTCAACGCGCACGCCTCCCGCGCCCTCGGCATCGGGCGCGCCTCCGCGCTGGGCCGGCCGCTCGGCGAACTGCTCGCGCAGGGCGTGGAGGAACTGGAGGCCGCGCTGACCCATGTCCTCGCCGAGGGCGCGCCGCCCGCGCCCGCCGAGGTGTGGGTCACCCTGCGCAGCCCCGCCGAGGGCGAACAGCGCCGGTGCTGGCGCAACGCCTTCCTGCCGCTCGCCTCCCCGCTCGCCGAGGAGCCCGTGCCGCTCGGGGTCGGCTGGCTCTTCACGGACGTCACCGAGGCCAAGCGGGGCGAGCAGGAGGCCGCGCTGCTGCGCTTCCGCACCAAGCAGCTGCACCGCGCGGCCCGCGCCGCCGCCGAGTGCGAGGACCCGCTGGAGGCGGCCACCGTCCACCTCGACTACGCCCTCGCCGGGTTCGCCGACCACGCCCTGATCGACCGGCTCGCCGACGCGCCGCGGGCACCGGACGCGGGTGGCGCGGGCACGGTACGACTCGTACGGCTGGCCGCCACGCCCGCCGGGGCGCCGGGCCCGAGCGTGCTCACCGGGGCCGCCGGGCTGCCCGTGCGCTACGAGCCGGGGCATCCGGCGCTGAGCTGCGTGGAGCGCACCGGGTGCGTGCGCGCGGAGGCCGGCTCGGTGCCGCCCGAACTGGCCCGGGAGTGGGCGCTGCGCCGGCAGTGGCCCGGCGACGCGGTGCACGCCCTGTGCGCGGTGCTGCGCAGCCGGGGCCGCACGCTCGGCGTCGTGACCTTCCTGCGCGGCGCCGCGCGCACCCCCTTCGAGCGCTCGGACGCGTCGTACGCCGAGGACGTGGCGCTGCGGATAGCGGCGGCACTGGACCTCGCGGGGGCGACGCGGGAGCGCTAGCGTCCCGCGCCCCTCGTGGCCGGGCGGTCAGCGGCGGTAGAAGATCCGGTCGCCGTACTCGTCCATCACCCGGTTGTTCCAGTCGTGGCCGCCGTCCACGTTCCCCGAGCGCAGCAGCGGGGGTTCGATGCCGCGGTCGGCGAGGGTGGCGGCGGTGGTGGCGAGGACGGCCTGCATCAGCGCCGTGGTGACCACGGTGGAGGCGGGCGCGAAGGGGGCCGGGATGGTGTCCAGGGTCAGCTCCGCGTCGCCGACCGCGATCTTCGAGTCGAGGACGAGATCGCAGTGGTCCTTCAGGAACGTGCCGGAGGAGTGCCGGGACGTCGTCTGCGCCGCGTACGCCACGGAGGTCACGCCGATCACCTTGATGCCGAGGGCACGGGCCCGCTGGGCCATCTCGACGGGCAGCGCGTTGCGCCCCGACAGGGAGATGATCATGAGGGCGTCGCCGGAGCGCAGCGGCGAGGTGTCGAGCACGGCGCTCGCGAGCCCGTCGACGCGTTCGAGCGCGGAGCCGAGGGTGGCCGGGGTGACGTCCACGCCCACCACACCGGGGACGGTGAGCAGGTTCATCAGGGCGAGTCCGCCCGCGCGGTAGACGACGTCCTGCGCGGCGAGCGAGGAGTGCCCGGCACCGAAGGCGAACAGGCGGCCGCCGCTTTCGACGGTGTCGGCGAGCAGGGTCCCGGCGGACTCGATCGCCTCCGCCTCTTCCTCCCTGAGCCGTCGCAGGAGGTTGATGGCGGCGTCGAAGAACAGGTCGGCAGGCGTGCCGTCGCTCATGCGGTGCCCCTTCGCAGCGTCTGTGTCGCGGATCACGGTGCGGTCTGGACCAGTACGGTGTCAATACGGCGTTGCCCATTCCGGTGCCGGGACCCGCTCCCGCGCCCCGAATCCGCCCCGTTCCCCCGGTGCCACCCGCTTGTCAGTGGGATCCGGCAGAATTGGGTTGAGGCCAGCGCACGCGCCAGGTGCCGGCAGAGGTAATCGAGGGGCACGTATGTCCGGACTGATCGACACCACGGAGATGTATCTCCGCACCATCCTCGAACTGGAGGAGGAAGGCGTCGTCCCCATGCGCGCCCGGATCGCGGAGCGGCTCGACCAGAGCGGGCCGACGGTGAGCCAGACGGTGGCGCGGATGGAGCGGGACGGCCTGGTCGCCGTCGCCAGCGACCGCCATCTGGAGCTGACCGGCGAGGGCCGCAGGCTCGCCACCCGGGTGATGCGCAAGCACCGCCTCGCCGAGTGCCTGCTGGTCGATGTGATCGGCCTGGAGTGGGAGCAGGTGCACGCGGAGGCCTGCCGCTGGGAGCACGTGATGAGCGAGGCCGTCGAGCGCCGCGTCATGGAGCTGCTGCGCCATCCGACCGAGTCGCCGTACGGCAACCCGATCCCGGGCCTTGAGGAACTGGGCGAGAAGGACGGCGCCGATCCGTTCCTGGACGAGGGCATGGTCTCGCTCGCCGACCTGGACGCGGGCACGGACGGCAAGACCGTCGTCGTCCGCCGGATCGGCGAGCCCATCCAGATGGACGCGCAGCTGATGTACACCCTGCGCCGGGCCGGAGTGCAGCCCGGTTCCGTGGTGAGCGTGACCGAGTCGGCGGGCGGGGTGCTGGTCGGCAGCGGCGGCGAGGCGGCCGAGCTGGAGGCCGACATCGCCTCCCATGTGTTCGTCGCCAAGCGCTGAGCCGAGCACCGAGCCGCACCGGGTCCCCCGGACGACAGAGTGCCCCGGCGCCTTTCGGCGCCGGGGCCTGTCCTCCCCTGCGCTGACCCGGAGCCCCGAGCTCCCAGGGTCAGTCCCCCTCGGACCGATTTCCCCGAGCGGTCCGCCTCCCGCCAGAAAGATCCCCTCCGCGACGGCGATCATTCCTGACGCGGTGTCACTCGAATGAGCGGTGTTGTCCGCAGGGGCAGTATTTTCGAACACCCATTCGCAAAAACGGTGCGTCGGGACGCGGTGTGTGCTCACGCGTACAGCCGCAGCTCCGGCCAGATCTCCCCCCACGCCCGCCGCGGCCCCTCGCACACATACACATGCCCGCCCCGCTCGATGTTCGGCGCGCCTCCGGGGTCGGACAGCGTCGCCGCCTCCCGTACGTCCCGGAAGTACCGGCGCAGCCTGGCCTCGTACCCCGGCAGATACCGGGGGTTGGGCGCGATCGCCACCACCGTCGTGGCGCCCGCGTCGCCGGGGCCCCACCACCAGTCGGTGTTCTGCGCGCCCACGGCCGTCGGCAGCCCGGTGCCGCGCCCCAGTTCATTGACGGCGCCCGCCTCGCCGTAGTCCGCCGCGAAGATCACCGCATGCGCGCGCCGCCCGGCAGGCAGCCCGGTCCACACCTGCCGCACGGTCCCCACCAGCCGGGGCCAGCCCTGTGTCTCCCCGGAGATCGGGCTGATGCCGTACGTCCAGGCCACGTCGGACGGCGGCAGCACCGGCAGCACGATCACGGCGGACACCGCGGTCGCGACGGCGGTGCCGAGCACCAGGCCGCGCAGCCGCTCCCGGCCCGTGTACAGCGTCCCGTCGAGCACCACCGCGCCCGCCGCGAGCAGGCACACATACAGCCCGGCCAGGTAGTACACCTGCGCCCCGGTCGTCACCGCGAACAGCACGAACAGCACGCCGTACGCGAGCGCCAGGCTCCGCCACAGCGGCCGCCGGGACCGCCACAGGAACCGCAGCCCGGCCACCCACACCATGATCATCGCCAGACAGGACATGCCCAGCTGGCCCACGATCCAGGTGACGATGTTCCCCGGCCCGCCGTGCTCCGCGTTCAGCGCCCGCGTCATCGCGAACATGGCCCAGCCGTGCCGCGACTGCCACCACAGATCGGGCAGCACCGGCAGAGCGGCGATCAGCGCGCCCGCGAGCAGCCGCCGGTCGGCCGCGGTCCGCCGGGCCGGCCCGAGCAGCACCGCCGCCAGCAGCACGGCCCCGAAGATCGCCGCGAGGTGGTTGAACTCCGCGCCGACCCCGACCAGCGCCCCCGCGGCGAGCCACCACCGGGTGTCGCCGGTGCGGCCGATCCGCACCACCACCAGCGCGATCGCCGCCCACGCCAGCGTCTCGTACGACGTGGTGTTGGCGATGTGCGCGCTGCCCAGCAGCACCGGCATGGTGGCCGTCGCGACCGCCGCGAGCAGCTGCGGGCGCCGGGCGCCGCCGAACTCCCGCGCGGTCAGGGCGCCCACCACCACCGTGCCCGCCGCGGCCAGCGCGGGGAACAGCCGCAGGCCCGTCGCCGAGACCCCGAACAGCTCCAGCGAGACCCGGGCCAGCAGGGGTGCCAGCACCGGCTGGTCCACATAGCTCGCCTGGAGGTGCCGGGCGCAGTCGAGGAAGTACAGCTCGTCGCGGTGGAAGCCGTAGCGCGCGGAGAACGCCATCAGCAGCGCGAACACCGCCGCCGCGACGGCGTACACCCGCCGGTCCAGCGGCGCGGGCCGCCCGTCGCCGGTCTCGCCCTCGTCGCTCTCGTCGTCCGCGGATCTGGTGACCGTCGCGTCCGTCATCCCCGACACCCCCGTCTCGGATCCCGGCCATGCCGTCCGCGCGGCTCCGGGCCGCACGTACCTTACGCACCCCGGCCGTGCGGGGCGAGGCCGGAGCGCGCCGGGCCCCACTGCCGGGCCAGCGCCAGCACGCTCAGCCCGAACATCAGGACACCCAGCGGGACATGGACCGACGGGACATGCGCGATGCCGAGCACGACCTGGACCGAGGCGAGGACGAGGAAGCCGGTCGCGTGCCAGATGGGCCGGGGCGAGCCGCCACCCGGCTTCCACGCCAGCACCGCCGCGAGCACGTACAGCATCGCCGCGCCGTACATCACCCGGGCGCCGATGCCGTGCACCGCATGCCCGTACGACACCGTCAGCAGCAGCCCGGCGGAGACCGCCTGGCAGAAGATGGTCAGGGTCTGCAGGGCGATCGCGAACCTCAGAAACGAGTAAGTCCGCTGTGCCGTCGGCTGGTTGGCCATGTCACGCTCCCCTTGTCCGCCCGTGGGCAGTGGATCGGTGGATCGGTAAGGTCCGATCAGCCCGACGACGCGGGCCCGCGAAAGGTAAGGCGAGGAGGCGGTCGGGGGATGAGTGCGACGGGGGCGGACACCGACGAGGTGGCCGGTGAGCGGCGCCAACTGCTCAATGTGGCCTACCGGTTGCTCGGCTCACTGGCCGAGGCCGAGGACGCCGTACAGGAGGCGTACGCGCGCTGGTACGCGCTGCCGGGCGGCCGGCGCGCCGAGATCGTGAACCCGGGCGCCTGGCTGACGACGGTGACCGGCCGCGTCTGCCTGGACGTGCTCGGCTCGGCGCGGGCCCGCCGCGAACGCTATGTCGGCGCGTGGCTGCCCGACCCCCTGCCGGGCCGGGAGGGGAGCGGCCCGCCGGGCGGCGCCGACCCCGCCGACCAGATCGTCCTGGACGAGTCGGTGACGATGGCCTTCCTCGTCATCCTGGAGTCGATGACGCCCGCCGAGCGCGTCGCGTTCGTCCTGCACGACGTCTTCCGGTACCCCTTCGCCCGGATCGCCGAGGTCCTCGGCCGCACCCCCGGCGCCTGCAAGCAGCTGGCGGCCTCCGCCCGGCGCCGGGTGGACGCCGCCCGGCCCCCGGAGCCGACGGCCGGGCTCGCCGAGGCGGTACGGCACGTCAAGGAGGCGTGGGAGGCCAAGAACGTCTCGGCCCTCGTCGGCCTCCTCGACCCGGCCGCCGTGCTGACCGCCGACGGCGGCGGCCTGGCCGGAGCCGCGCTGCGCCCCGTCGAGGGCGGCGCGCACATCGCCCGGTACATGGTCGCGATCGCCGACCGGGCCCCCGGCCTCGAACTCCTGGAGTGTTCGGTCAACGGCACCCCGGGCCTGGTGGCACGGCGCGCCGGGGTGGTGCTGACCGTCGCCTCGTTCGAGCTCGACGGCGGCCGGGTGTCCCGGATCTGGGTCGTCCGCAACCCGGAGAAGCTGGGGCCGTGGGCGCGGGACGAGCGGCCGTAGCTCAAGCGGTGGCGCTCGCCCCTGACCGGCCCCGCCAGGATCTCCGGGTCGCTCACCCCTGACCGGCCGCCGCGAGAAGCCCCGGGCACCTACCCCTTGCTGACCGCCGCCAGGATCTCCGGCAGCCGCCCCGCCGCCCGCGGGGCCGCAAGACGCAGCCCCAGCAGCGCGATCCCGGCGCCGTAGACCGCCCCGACGGGCAGCAGCAGCCAGGTGCGTCCGACGCCGTCCGCGCCGTGGGCCAGCCAGACGGTGAGGGCGATGTAGGGGGCGCACAGCACGGCGGCGGTGAGCATCCCGCCGAAGATGCTGATCCAGGCGAGGCCCGCCTGCCCGGGGACGACGCTCTTGAGGCCCTCCTGCGGGATGGAGTACGGATACCGCGCCGACGCCCACGCCCCGGCCGCCAGCATCGCCCCGAGCAGCGCCAGGGACATCCCCAGCACCCGCGGCAGCATGGGCCAGGCGTCCAGCAGGGCGACGTTCAGCACCGTGACGAGCGCGGCGTAGGGGAGCGTGACCAGCAGCAGCGCGAGGGCCCGGCCGCGCAGCTCCTCGTACGCCTCCCGGGGCGAGGAGATGGTCAGAGCCACCATCCAGAAGGCGGAGGTGTCCTGCCCGAACTGGTTGTACATCTGGAGGCCGAGCATCCCGGCGGCGAAGCACGCGAAGTAGACCGAACCGGTGTGCTGGAGCGCGTAGAACACCGGGATGAGCAGCCCGATCGCCAGCGAGGTCACCCAGGCGGCCTTGGTCTTCGGATCCCGCCACACATAGCGCAGGGTGCGCTCCATGACCGCGCCGGTGCGCCCGGCGGGCAGCAGCCGCGTGAGCCCGCCCGTGCGCCTGCTCTCCGCGCGCCCGCCGTCGGCGGCCTGGAGCGTGGACCCGTCGGGCGTGGTCATCAGCTTGGTCATGCTCCGCGCCCAGCCAACGACCAGGGCCGCCAAGGCGGCTGCGGTGATGACCAGTTGGGCGAGCGCGATGCCGTACGACCCCTCGCTCGCCGAACGCACCGCGGCCACCGCCGACGCGGGCGGCACCCAGGACAGCACGTCCGCGACCGGGCGCAGCTGCCCGAGACCACCCGAACCCAGGCGCCTCGCCGCGAAGTTGACCAGCTGGCTGCCGATGGCGATCACCAGCCCGCTGAGCACGGCCAGATCGCGGCCCCTGCGGCTGGTGAGCAGCCGTACGTTGGCGGCGGCCACGGCCCGCGCCAGCGCCACGCACACCAGCAGCGCGAGCACCAGCGCGACGACCGCGGTGACCCAGCCCACCGCGCCCCGCGCAGGCACCAGCACACAGCCGAGCAGCAACAGCAGGGTGACCAGCGGGCCGACACCGACCAGGGAGGACACCAGCAGCGCGCGCATCAGCGGCAGCGGCCGCAGCGGCAGCATCACCAGCCGGGTCGGGTCCAGCGTCTCGTCACCGGTCGGGAAGAACAGCGGCAGGAAGGCCCAGCCCAGGGCCAGTACGGCCGTGGCGGTCACCGAGACCACCTCGCCGTCCGGCTCCCGGCTGAGCAGGATCATGCCCGGCAGCTGCGCGAGCGCGAACAGCAGCGCGAAGGAGCTGGAGACGATGAACGCGTCCCGCCGCCCCCGCGACTGCCGCAGCCCGCCCCGCAGCAGCGACAGCTTCAGACGTACGACGGTGCCGGTGAGGTTCGTCATCGGGGCGCCCCGCCGCCCAGCCAGTCCAGATCGGACCCGGCCTGCCTGCCGTTCGCCCCGACCAGTTCCAGGAACGCGTCCTGGAGCGTGGGGTGTGCGCCGCGCACCTCGGCGAGCGGCCCGGCGGCGCGGATCCGGCCGACCGCCAGCACCGCGACCCAGTCGCACAGCGACTCGACCAGCTCCATGACATGGGAGGAGAAGACGACCGTGGCACCGGAGGCCGTGTACCGCTCCAGGACGCCCCGGATGGTCTGCGCGGACACCGGGTCCACGCCCTCGAACGGCTCGTCCAGGAACAGCACTTCCGGGTTGTGCAGCAGCGCCGCGGCGAGGCCGATCTTCTTGCGCATGCCGGTCGAGTAGTCGACGACCAGCTTGTGCTGGGAGCCGGCCAGATCGAGCACGTCCAGCAGCTGGGTGGCCCGCTTGTCCACCTCGGCCCCCGGCAGCCCGCGCAACCGCCCTGTGTAGCCGAGGAGTTCGCGCCCCGACAGCCGCTCGAACAGCCGCAGCCCCTCGGGCAGCACCCCGATCCGCGCCTTCACGGCCACCGGGTCCCGCCAGACGTCGTGCCCGACGACCTCCACGGTGCCCTCGTCCGGCCTGAGCAACCCGGTCACCATGGACAACGTGGTCGTCTTCCCGGCTCCGTTCGGCCCCACCAGCCCGATGAACTTCCCCGCAGGCAGCTCCAGATCGATCCCCCCGACGGCCACCTGCTCCCCGAACCGCTTCCAGAGCCCCCGTATGCACACTGCGGTGTTGGTCATGCCATGAAGGTTACGGGGGGTGTGACGAGCGGAAAGGGGCACGGAGAGCCGCGTCGTCAGCGGTCCCGGCCGCAGGCGTACGCCAACGCCGAGATCAGCTCCTCCACATCCGGCAGCCACCGGTTCGCCGGTGTCGGCCGCCGCGCCCACTGCACCGCCCCCCGCCCCCCGAACCGCGTCGGCGGCGCCGCCACATACGCGCCCTCGCCGAGCGCCACCAGATCGAGCGAGTCGGGCACCCACCCCAACTTCCGCACCAGCTCCGGCACCTTCGCCGAACCGCCCGGCAGCACGAAGAACTGCATCCGCCGGTCGGGAGAGAGCGCGACCGGACCGAGCGTCAGCGCCATCCGCTCCAGGCGGGCCAGCGCCAGGAACCCCGCGGTCTCCGGGACGGACAGCGCGTCGAACGTGCGCCCCGTCGGCAACAGCACCGCCGCCGTCGGCTGCTTCTGCCACAGCCGCCGTACCACCGTGGCGCTCCCCGTCGCCTGGGTCGCCCAGTCGGGGCGCGCGGGGTGCGCACCCGGCGCAGAGCAGGACGCCTCGCCGCAGGAGCAGCGCGGCACACCGCGGACGGCTTCCAGCCAGGTCCCCGGGAACACGTCCCAGTGCCGTTCCTCGGCGTAGCGCACGGCGGTTTCCTGCGGCGAATCCCCGCGCTGCTGCGGAATCTGCCCGGCAATCTGACTGTCTTCGGCGGCCGCGATCGTCTCTTCCACGCCCCACTCAACTCCCGCACCCACCTGGAGTTACGGCCCTTGCCCCGCCGGGGGAGGAGCATCGCCTCCCCGTCCGGGGCGCATGGGTGCACCGGTGGGGGCGCGCGGTAGGAGGCGGGGCGTGAGTTGGGTAGCCAGGAGTGGGGTTGGCATCAGCCGGTACCCGGCAAACCGCACATGTCACGCATTGACGGTATGTCAGCTGGGCAGTGATCTTTCCGAAAGGTCACGCTCCAGGGGTTCGCAGGGGGTAGCACATGGCCGCAAGGCCTCTCGTCGCGAGGCAGCCGAACGAAAGGCTGCAGGCACTCATCCAGGAAGCGGGGTGCTCCAACGCCGGACTTGCCCGGCGGGTCAACATGTGCGGCGCCGAGCACGGCCTCGATCTGCGCTACGACAAGACGTCCGTGGCCCGCTGGCTGCGCGGCCAGCAGCCCCGGGGCCGGGCGCCCGCGATCATCGCGGAGGCCCTCGGCCGCAAGCTGGGGCGCGCGGTCACGATCGACGAGATCGGCATGGCCAACGGCAAGAACCTCGCCTCCGGGGTCGGCCTCCAGTTCTCGCCGACGGTGCTGGGCGCCATCGAGCAGGTCTGCGAGCTGTGGCGCAGCGATGTGGGGCGCCGGGACTTCCTCTCCGGCTCCTCGGTCGCCGCGTCCGCGCTGGTCGAGCCCAGCCGCGACTGGCTGATCTCCGCGCCGGACGCCCAGGTGGCCCGGCAGGCGGGCCCGCGCGTGGGCCAGTCCGACGTGGCGGCCGTCCGGTCCATGACCCAGGCCCTCACCGACCTGGACCACCAGTTCGGCAGCGGACATGTGCGCCCGGTCCTGGTGCACTACCTGAACAGCGTCGTCTCCGGACTGCTCGCCGGCTCGTACCGCGAGTCGACCGGGCGCGAACTCTTCGCCGCCGTCGCTCGGTTGACCGAACTCGCCGGTTACATGGCCGTGGACACCGGCCAACCCGGCCTGGCCCAGCGGTACTACATCCAGTCGCTGCGCCTCGCCCAGGCCGCCGGGGACCGCGGCTACGGCGGATATGTGCTGGCCGCGTCCATGAGCCATCTCGCCGCCCAGCTCGGAAACCCGCGCGAGATCGCCCAGTTGGCGCGCGCCGCGCAGGAGGGCGCACGCGGGCATGCGACCCCCCGGGTGGAGGCGATGTTCCACGCGGCCGAGGCGCGCGGCCACGCGCTGCTCGGGGACGGGCGCGCGGCGGGCGCCGCGACCGCGCGGGCGGTCTCCGCGATGGAGCAGTGCGACGAGGACTCCGGGGACGACCCGGTGTGGATCCGGCACTTCGACGGGGCCTATCTGGCCGACGAGTTGGCGCACTGCCACCGGGATCTCGGCCAGCCCGAGCAGTCCGCGCGCTACGCCGAGCAGTCCCTGGCCGGACACCCCGAGTCCCGGGCCCGCAGGCGTGCGATCGGCTATGTGCTGCTCGCCACCGCCCAGGCACAGCAGCGCGAGGTCGAACAGGCCTGCGCCACCGGCATGAAGGCGGTGGAACTGCTGGAGACACTGCGCTCGAACCGGGGCGCGGAGTATCTGGACGACCTCCAGCAGCGCCTCGAACCCTTCCGGGACGAGGCGGTCGTAAGGGAATTCGGGGCCCGGCTGGATCTCCAGCAGGCCGCGTGAACACCGGCCCCGCGCAGACGTGAACATGTGGCGAACACCACCCCGGCGCACACCGGGTGCCATATACAGCGTCGCGCGGGGCCGTTCCGTTACTGCCGTCGCGGGTGGGCGGATCGCGGACCGAGGTGCGTGGCAAGGGGCTCCGGGGACCCGGTAGCGTGGCCCGACGATTCACAAGGTCCCCCATTGGTAGGAGTCCCGGTGACGCAGAGTGGACAGGGCGAGGAGCTCTCGGCGCAGCCCGCGCACGAAGGCATCGTGCTGCCCTCCGACGGAGGAGAGCCCCTGCTGCCGGGCATGAACGCCACGCCCGCCGGCGGGCAGGCCTGGGGCGGATCCTGGGGGCCCGAGCAGCAGACGCCCCCGCCCGGAGCGCAGGGCCAGGGCTGGCCCCCGGCGCCCGCCCAGCAGTGGGGCGACCACGGCGGCCAGGGCGCTCAGCCCCCGTCCGGCGCGGGCCCGCTGCCCCCGGAGGGCGCACCGGCGCCGTCGTACGGCGGACAGCAGCAGGCGTCGTACGGCGGTCACGGCGGTCAGCAGCCGGGCTACGGGGCGCAGGACCCGTACCAGCAGCAGGGCCACCAGCAGCCTCAGCACCAGGCGCACCAGCCGCAGCACCAGCAGCCGCCGTACCCGGCCCCCGGCCACGCGGCCCCGCTGCCCCCGGCCGCGGACAACGCCACCCACTATCTGCCGCCGGTCTCCGGGGCCCCCGCCGACGAGGGCGCCACGCAGTACATACCGCCGGTGACCGCCGGGGCGCTGCCGCCCGAGTCGCCCGGTGAGCAGACCCGCTACCTCGGGGGCAACCAGCAGACCCCGCCCGCGTCCTCCGACGCCGATGCCACCCAGTACATCCCGCCGTACCAGGCCCAGGCCCAGGGGCAGGGCCCGGCGCAGGGGCAGGGCGGGGACCGCCAGCCGCCCGCCGAGTTCGACAACCTCTTCCGCGGCGGCCCGGCCGGTGACGCCCCGGCCGGCTCCACCCAGCAGCTCCCGCGCGTCGACCAGCCGGACGCCTATCAGCCGGACGCCTACCAGCCCTCGTACGACGGCCCCCCGTCGCCGTACACCCGCCATGACGACGGGCAGGACGAGCGGCCCCGGCGCCGCCCGTCGAAGGTGCCCATGATCGCGGCCGTCGGTGTCGGCATCGTCGTGGTCGGTGTGGGCGCGGGCGCGCTGCTCAGCAAGGGCGGCGGCTCCTCGGCCGACACCGACGACAACAAGACGGTGGCCGCCACCTCCGCGGCCCCGCAGAGCTCCGCGCCCGCCGCCGATCCGGCCCGCGCCCAGGCGGTCGAGCTGGACAAGCTGCTCGCCGACAGCGGCAGCAGCCGGGCCACGGTGATCAAGTCGGTGGCCGACGTCAAGCAGTGCGCGAGCCTGGACGGCGCCGCCACCAATCTGCGCAGCGCGGCCGGTCAGCGCAGCCAGCTGGTCACCCGGCTCGGCAAGCTCAGCGTGGACAAGCTGCCGGACAACGCCGCCCTGACGGCCGCCCTGACCAAGGCGTGGCAGGCCTCGGCCGCGGCCGACAACCACTACGCGGCCTGGGCCGACCAGGTCAAGGGCGGCGGCAAGAAGACCTGCCACAAGGGCCACGCGAAGACCACCGACCAGGCGCAGGCCGGCAACCGCGAGAGCGGCACCGCGAGCCAGCAGAAGACGAAGGCGGCGGCGCTGTGGAACGCCATCGCCGTGAAGTACGGACTGACCCAGCGCCAGCCCACCCAGCTCTGACCGCCCCGGCTCCGGGGAACGCGGACGCGGGCCGGGCTCAGGGGAAGGCGGACGTGGGGCCTACTCCACGTCCGCGTTCTCCAGCGTGCCGGTCATGTCGGTGGTGCCGTCGATCCCGCCGACGCCCTTGCGGGCCGCGACCAGCTCGCCGTCCCGCACCACCTGGAGGGTGACGTCGGCGTTCACCATCCGCGGGAAGCCGACCGAGGCCAGCTTGCCCTCGTAGGGCCAGCGCAGGGTGGGCGTGAGGCCCCCGGTGGAGACCGCCAGACCGCCGTCCAGCGTCTTGCGCACCGAGTCGGCGCTCACCTCGCCGTCGCCGATCTTCTCCAGTACGGCCTTCAGCACGGAGTAGGCGATCCAGGTGGTCTGCACCCCGGCGTCCGCGGGGTCGATGCGGTTGTCGCCGAACGCCTCCTTGTTGATCACCTGCTTCATCTGCTTCCAGCGGGCGTCGTTCGCGGGCGGGTACCAGCCGGTGACGTACGCCCCCTCGTACGGCCCCGAGGAACCGCCGGTCGCGTTGATCATCGTCTGGTCGACGCTGCCCAGCACCGTGCCGAGCCGCACCGCCGGGTAGTCCGCGCGCTCGCGCCGGAAGGAGTCCATGAAGGTGTCCGTGCGGTCGCCGAGCGCGGGCACCACACAGCCCTTCTTCAGCGTGTCGCCGGCCGCGTACCGCAGCGCCTTGTCGGACGGGGCGCCGTACGCGGTGAGGTCCTCCGCCACGAGCTGGTCCTGCGCCTGGGGGTGCCCGCCCGCCTTCAGGCCGGAGTCGAGCAGGGCGGGCAGCTCGTCGCCCGCGATGCTGTCCGGGCGGACCAGCGAGACCGGGCCGCAGCTGCCCGACAGCGCCCGGCCGAGCCCGGCGAGCAGCGCGGGCTGACCGCCGTTGACCGGGTACGACATCATCCCGGTGAACTCGTCGGTGGTGACGCCGTAGCCCCCGATGTAGGGGATGCCGGCGCTCTCCAGCGGGGCGAGGAAGGAGTCGCCGAACTGGCTGTAGGAGCCGACGACGGCGACCACGTCCTCGTCGGCCGCGCGCCGGGCGCACTTGGCGGCGTCCACGCTGTTGTTGTGGTCGTTGCAGGTCAGGACCTGGATCTTGCGGCCGCCGATACCGCCCTGGGAGTTGATCCACTTGGCGTAGGCGAGGGCCATCGCCGGCATGCCCGGTTTGTTGGTGGCGTCGGTGTCCTGCGGCGCCCAGGTCATGACCTTGACGGTGTCCGCTGCGCCGGTGACGGACGGGAGGACCCCGCAGCCCGCGGTGAGCGCGGCGCACACGGCCAGCGCGCCCAGGGACAGGGCGGACGCCGCCCTGCCGGGGCGTCCGGAAGGGGCCGTGGGGGAGGCGGAGGGAGCCATGGGGGAGGCGGAGGGAAGGGGGGACGTGCGGGTGGTGCGGGGCCTGCCGGTCATGAACCCGCACGATTCCCTCACACCGCTAACCCGCGAGTGATCCACGGTCAACGGAAGGTGACTCCCGGGTGAATTGCGGGGGTCGATGCGGCGCGCGGGCCGATGAACGTACGATCGGTGACCGTGCAAGGTTCGGAGAACTCTTCCCGTCGCGGCCGTCGCTCCTCCACCATGGGCGGCATGCCTCTGAACGACATGCCGTGGTGGCGCTGGCGCACACATGTGCGATCGGCGCTGCACATGCTCTCCGACCCCGTCTTCCAGCGGGACGTCTGGCTGGCCGGTGTCGACGGTTACGGCGACGTCACCGACGCCGTGTACCGGCTGGTGGAGGACACCTGGCTGGACAACTGGTCGGCGGAGAAATACGTGGGCACGATCTTCCGCGACTCGCAGGAGGCGGCGCTCGTCGACACCGCCGTGCTGCGGGTGCTGCGGATCATGCACCAGGTCGGCCCGGACGCGCCGGTCTCCGCCTACGTCGACCATCCGGGCTGGCCGGAGGCCGTGCGCGCGGCCCGGGACGCGCATGTGCGGATGGCGGCGAGCGACGGCGAGGAGCCGGACACCCCGCCGAAGAGCCTGGAAGTGCTGCGGATCGTGACGCGGTCCGCGTGATCGTGACCCGGTCCGCGTGATCGCGGCCGGGTCCCGGTGATCGTGGCCGGGTCCGCGTGGTCGTGGCTCGGTCCCGTGGTCGTGGCCCGGTCCGTTCAGCGGACGCCGACCCGTCGCCGGGGCCGTATGTGGGACCCTGAGTCGCATGAACGAGCAGTCCGCGCCCGCCGCCGCCCCGGCCGACCAGTACGTCCTCACCCTGTCCTGCCCGGACAAGAAGGGGATCGTGCACGCCGTGTCCAGCTATCTGTTCATGACCGGCTGCAACATCGAGGACAGCCAGCAGTTCGGCGACCACGACACGGGCCTGTTCTTCATGCGCGTCCACTTCACGGCCGAGGAGCCGGTCACCGTGGACAAGCTGCGCGCGAGCTTCGCCGCGATCGGCGACTCCTTCCGCATGGACTGGCAGATCCACCGGGCCGACCAGAAGATGCGCATCCTGCTGATGGTCAGCAAGTTCGGGCACTGCCTGAACGACCTGCTGTTCCGGGCCCGGATCGGCGCGCTGCCGGTGGAGATCGTCGGCGTGGTCTCCAACCACACGGAGTTCGAGGAGCTGGTCGGCTCCTACGGCATTCCGTTCCACCACATCGCGGTCACCAAGGACACCAAGGCGGAGGGCGAGGGCCGGCTGCTCGACCTCGTCCGCGAGGAGCGGGTCGAGCTGGTGGTGCTCGCGCGCTACATGCAGGTGCTCTCGGACGACCTGTGCAAGCAGCTCAGCGGCCGGATCATCAACATCCACCACTCCTTCCTGCCGAGCTTCAAGGGCGCCAAGCCGTATCACCAGGCGCACGCCCGGGGCGTCAAGCTGATCGGCGCCACCGCGCACTATGTGACGGCCGACCTCGACGAGGGGCCGATCATCGAGCAGGAGGTCGAGCGGGTCGGGCACGGTGTGACCCCGGACCAGCTGGTGGCGATCGGCCGGGACGTGGAGTGCCAGGCGCTCGCGCGCGCCGTGAAGTGGCACGCGGAGCGCCGGATCCTGCTGAACGGGCGCCGTACGGTCGTCTTCGCCTGAGCCGTCTGTCTGAGCCCTTGACCGGTTACCGGGCCGCTGTCCGTCGTCTCACTGCTCGGCTCACTGCGCGGCTCACTGCTCGGCGATGGTGAAGTAGCGCGCGAACGCCGGTACGACGTCCCGCTCGTCGATCTCGCCATCGCCGTCGGCGTCCAGGGCCGCGGCGATCGGCCCGGCGATCTCCTGGGGCACCTGGCACACCCGCAGCAGCCGCGCGGTGTCCTCGACGTTGACCCGGCCGTCGCCGTCGGCGTCCGCGACGGCCAGCGCCGCGTGCAGGAAGGGGCGGGCGATCTCGGCGAACCGGTCGGGGTTGTCGCGCAGCCGCTTGACCGCGCCGCCGACGAACTCCTGGCGGGTGATGCGCTGATCGCCGTCGCGGTCCGCGATCCCGGCCATGCCCTGCCAGAACGCCTCGGCACCGGCGTACAGCGCCTGCCCGCGGTCGGAGCGCGCGGTCACGGCGAACTCGGTGAGCAGCGCCTTGGCCACCGAGTTGAAGTCCTCGCGGGCGATGAATCCATTGCCGTCCTGGTCGAAGGTGGCGAACCGGGCGGCGATCCTGCGCTCGTACTCGGTGCTGACCATGTCTGTTCGTGCCGCCTTACGTGCGTGGGGGGTGATCTCGCGTTACTCGCGTTACTCGCACGGAGCGTACGGCGTGGGTGACGGCAAAGTGACGGAAAACAGAGGGTTGTGCCAAGACTGGGGGAATTCCGCGACACGGACGACGAGGACGTGTTCGGGCGCGCCGGGCACGGCGGCTCAGGCCGACAGGGGGCCCGCTTCGTCGGTCGTGGCGGCGTCGAGGTCCGGGTGGCAGTCGAAGAGGCGGCGCACGCCCAGCGCGCCGAGCACCCGGTTGACGTGTGAGCCCTCGTCCGCGCCCCGGTCGGGCAGGATCAGCCGCAGCTGCCCCTGGCAGGAGCGGATCAGCCGGCGGGCGGCGATGAGCACGCCGACGCCGCTGGAGTCGCAGAAGAAGACGTCGGAGAGGTCCACGACCAGGCTGTGGTGGCCCTCGGCCACGACGTCGTGCACGCGTTGGCGCAGCACCGGCGAGGTCATGAGGTCCAGTTCGCCGCGCACCTGGAGCACGGCCCATTCGCCTCTTTCGACGCCGGTCACATTGAATGCCACGGCCCAGCCCCTCCGCTCGCGGGTTCTCCCGGAACCGCCCGGAACCGGAAGCCGTTCCTACGTTTCATTCCGCGCGGCTGCCCAGCCGCGTTTCCCTGAAACTCAATGCGGCAAACAGCACACGATCGATTAGGGGCTTGTTTCAGTCACTAGCGATCCGCTTCGATCAGATATACACGGAGTGTCTGTGGGGAAAGTGTGAAGAGGGCACTATCACCTGCGGCGCTTCCGCGGTGCGCTTTGACACAAAGAGACGTGCCTTGTCGGTGGTGCCGACTACATTCGGGACAACGGACACACGGACGCATGGACACCGGCGGGCCGGACGACGGGCGAGGGGAGGGGACCCCATGGCCAAGAAGGACGCGCCACCGCGCTGGGACCGCAAGATGCAGCAGCGGCTCGCCCGCGGTGAGGCGGCCGCCCTGGGCGAGGCGTACGACCGGTTCGCCTCCCTGGTGCACAGCCTGGCCCACCGTGTCCTCGGCGACGAGAAGGCCGCCGACGCCGTCACCCGCGAGGTCTTCGCCCATATCTGGGAACACCCCGAGACGTACGACCCGAAGCAGGGCCCGCTGCGCACCTGGATCGCGGCGGTGACGCACCGGGTGGCCGTGCAGCGCCTGCGGGACCGGGAGGAGCAGGAGCGGGACGGCATCGAGGACCCGGTGTGCGGCGAGGAGGATCCGGAGAGCGGCGAGGAGGATCTGGAGAGCAAGGTGCGCCGCGCCTCCGTGGCCGCCCGCGCCGACTACATCGTGCACTCCATGCCGGTCCCGCTGCGCCGCGCCCTCGAACTGGCGTACTTCCAGCGCCGCGACTACCGCCAGACGGCCGCCGACCTGGGCGTCACCGAGGACGAGGCGCGCCGCCGGCTCCGCCTCGGCCTGCAACTGCTGTCCACCGCCCATGACGTGGGGGCACCCCCGGGTTACGGCGGTGCGGCATGAGCGGCGCGGAGGAGTTCCGGGTGGAGTTCGGGGAGCCCCGTGAGCGCCGGATACCGACGCCCCGCGCCTCCGTGGAGGACGGCGGCCGCCCGCTGCCCGATCCCGTCGGCCGGGGCGAGGACGCGTCCGTGCCGCTCGTCCTGCCGCACGACGTGCTCAAATCGCTGCTCGGCGCGTGGGCGCTGGCCGCGTGCTCGGCGGCGGAGACGGACGCGGTCGAGCACCACCTGGGCGACTGCGGCGGCTGCGCCGACGAGGCCCGCCGGCTGCGCGAGGCGGTCGGCCTGCTGCACCAGCCCGAGACCCTCGACCTGGACCCGGCGCTGCGCACCCGCGTCCTGGACGCCTGCCTCGACCGCCGGCCGCCGCGCATCCCGGTACCGGACTGGGCCGCGCCGTACGACGCGGAGACCGCCCGCCTGGACGCGCTGCTCCAGGACTTCGGCGACGCGGAATGGCACGCGCCGGTGCGGCTGCGGTGGTTCGAGGACGACGCCCAGACGACCCGTCGTACGACCGTCGCGGGCGTGATCGCGCACCTCTTGGCGGTCGACGGGGTGATCGCGACGGCACTCGGCCTGGACGGCCCGCTCGGCCACGCGCCCGGGGCGTCGGGCCCGTCGCCCCGCACGGAGGCGTACTGGCGGTCCACGTCCCTCCCGCCGACCCGCGCGGTGCACGCCCCCTGGCGCGAGCAGACCCACGCCCTGGTCCGGACGGTGTCCTTCACCGGAAGCAGCGCGGGCGGCTTCACCGTCCCCTACGGCGGCTTCGAACTCCCCCTGCACGACGCGATGCTGGACCGCGCGTTCGGCTGCTGGGTGCACGCGGAGGACATCGCGGACGCGGTCGACTACCCCTACCGTCCGCCGGCCCCGCGCCACCTGAACAAGATGATCGAGCTGGCCGTCCGCCTCCTCCCGACCGCCCTGGCCGCCCGCCGCCGCTCCGGCCGCTCCACCCCGCCCCGCACCATCCGCCACCTGGCCCCCGCCGGCCACCCCGGCCGCACCCTCCGCCTGGAGATCGAGGGCCCCGCCGGCGGCAACTGGCTGATCCCCCTCGACTCCCCGTCCGCGACCCCCTCCACCGACTGGGAGGTCGCCCACGTCGCCCTGGACTCCGTCGAGTTCTGCCACCTGGCCGCGGGCCACCTCCTCCCGGAGGAAGCGGCGGCGGGCCAACTCGGGGACAAGGAGGCGATCAGGGATGTGCTGTATGCGACGGCGTCGTTGAGCAGGATGTGACCGGAGCCGAGGGCGTATACGGGTGTCGGTCAGCGGATCTCATAGATCTCGTGGGGGACGGCGCGTTCCCAGACTGCCTCGAAGGCGTCCGAACACTGCTTGACGATGCCCGGCTCGGTACGCAACTCCGTGGCCGGGTCCGCCCATTCGCCGATGCCGGTGAAGTGATTGAAGAGGACCTTCACCCCGTCGAAGATCCACAGATCCGCACCCGGCAGCATCAGGTCGACGGCCCGGCTCCGGGGCAGCCACCGCACCTGCTCGCCGGCCGCGATGTTGACGGCCGTAGCCGCGTGCTCGTAGCGGATGTAGTCGGTGACCGGCTCGGAGACGACACGGGCACGCCGTACGACGACCCCTCGGGCGATCGCACCGGAGATCAGATCCACCCAGGGCGCCCAGTACTCCGAGGCGGGGTCAAGGTCCCTGTGGCCCGTGTCGAGCCACGCGTTGAAGTCGTCGGCCTCGTCTCCGACCGCGTACTGGTCGCGCATTTCGAGGTGGACGGCGGAGTGCTGGGCGGCCGTCATCAGTTCGTCGAAGCTAGGCATGTTCTGCGGCATCGTGGGCCTTTCGGTGTCGTCACCAAGTGGGCTGGACAAGCTTCTTGTCGGAGCAGAGGGGCCCTCAGGCAGTGCCGATCTGTGCGCGGTGAAACCTTCCCAGGTGTGCCACGCGCAATGGCCGATGAACAGGCAGCATGCCTCCGCATCGGGCGCCGGACCGGCTACCGGGCAGTCAGTCAACTCCACCAGTTCTACGTCGGTACTTCCACGCCAGCGGACCCAGAGTGCGGTGAGGCGCGTCAAGTCGTCCAGGAGACCGAAGTGTTCGTCGTCGCCGTGTGCGGAGAGCTGACACTGCACCGCGCCGTCGACGCATCCTGAGGGCGCCAGCTCCCGCGCCGCTCGCAACAGACCCAGGGGGAGCCGACGCCAGTGCCCGCAGCGCACTACGACTCCACTTGAGGAGAGGAGCCGATGCGCCTAGAGCGGACCGTGCAGCGCGGGCACCTGCACGGTGGGAAGCCGCCGGGGTTGTCGAGGATCACCAGGTTCTCGTCCTCCCGGACCTCCATCAACCGGCCCCAGGTCCGCCCCGAGTCACGAGAGACCCTGAGCGTCATGCGGACGCGCTGCTCGGCATCCGGGTCCTCCGTCCGCGCCTCGCCGTTCCGCTCGTGCGCCGAAGCCTTGCCTCTCGTGGACATGACTGAACTCCCTCGTGGATCCCATTGCCCGTCCGGGGCAACTCAAGGAAATCGCCGAGAGTCGGCGGTCACCACGGCATCGTTGCGGCAGTCTGGACGCAGAACCGTGCACGGGTGCCCTGGGGGCCGGATCCGCGGGAAGGTAGGCGCCATGGGACTGGCAGAGCGACGCAGAGTCCTGGGCTACAGTCAGGAGAAATTGGCCCAGTTACTTGGTGTGGACCGTACAACGGTCGGACGCTGGGAATGCGGCAAAGTCGCTCCCCAACCGCCCCAGCGACGCGGTCTGGCAACCGCCCTCGAAATCAGCCTTCAAGAGCTGGACCTCCTTCTGACGCCGCCACGAGCAGTGGTCGAGGAGACCGCCGGGCATCAGTCCAGTGACCCCCTCAGCGCGGGAGACGACGAGATGATCCGCCGTGAATTTCTCCGCATACTGACGGTCAGCGGGGCCTTCACCGCCCTGTCGGCCGAGGACGCCGAAGGGCTCGCAGAGGGCATGAGCCCGGGCGTGCCCGCCGATTTCGCGCGCATGAACGGGCACCTCTGGCAGGTCTACCGACTGGCACGTTCCAAGAGTGCTGTCTATCCCGTCGTCCGGGACCAGCTGACCACTCTGAACGACGCACTGGCGAGCAACCGTGGCAGCCCACGGCCTCTCCTGAGCGCGGCGGCCGATCTCTTTCAGCTGGCCGGCGAGGTGGCGTTCGACGGCAATCGGTATGCCGCTGCGGCTGCCTCGTACTCGCTCGCCGCGTCGGTCAGCAAGGACGCCGGGGCATACGACCTCTGGGCCTGCGCGCTCGTCCGGCACGCCTACGTAGATATGTCCGAGCAGCGCTATCGTCACGCCGCGCAGATGCTCGGTGCGGCCGAGCGGTTGGCCGGCCGAGGAGACAGCTGCCTCTCGACTCGGTACTGGGTCGCTTCCGTCCAGGCCGAGGCATACGCCGGCCTCGGTGACCTGGAGGCGTGCGAGCGCGCCATGGACCGGGCGGAAGCCGTTCGCGATCTCACCTCGGACAGCGTCGACTGCGGATGGCTCCGGTTCGACGGCGCGCGGCTGGCCGAGGAGAGGGGGTCACGCTATGTACGGCTCGGCCGCCTCGACCTGGCGGAGAAGGCCCTGAAGGATGCGTTGGGGCAGACAGCGCTGGCGTCCGGACAGTCGTACCGGCGACGTGGAGCGGTGCTCACCGACCTGGCTGTCGTCGGAGTTCGGCGGCGTGACATCGACCAGGTCGTGGAGCACGCGAGAGAGGCCATCGAACTGGCCCGATCCTCCGGGTCCGGGTACACCGCCCGTAGACTCCAAGCCCTGTGCGACGAGTTCGGTACCTTGAGCCGCGACCACCGCGTGGCAGAGCTGGAAGCCGAGATCGCCGCTCTGTGCGCGCCGTGACGAAAGGGGTAGGCATGTCGAATAGCGAGGGTGCACGACTGTTCCGGGAAGCCTGGATCGCTGGAGTTCGACGGCACTTTCCCGGGGAGCCGAAGGCCGGGTACGTCACGCCGTGGGAGGACACCCCGCAGTGGGAGCGGGAGGCCGCGGGGGCGGTCTACGCGCAGGTCCGGCACTTTGTCGAGGTCAGCGGTGGGAGCACGGGCCGGCTGTCGCGCGAGCAGAAGAGCCGGTTCGTGGCGACGTGCTGGACGGCCCAGATGTTCAAGCACTTCGAGGACCCGAAGCCGGGGTATGTCGCCGACTGGCCCGAGCTGCCCGGCTGGCAGCAGGAGACCGACGCGGATGTGTTTGAAGCCATCGAGAAGTCGGTGATGTGACCGCCGAGCGCTCTTCGGTCGAAGACCCCCTGGTGGCCTTGACCCGGAGCTGCCGCAGATCGGCACCCTGACTTACGACGGTCCGAACCGTTCGCGCAGCTTGTACTTGAGTACCTTCCGCAACGTCTCGTTACGTGGCAACTCCGCCACCACCTCCAGCCGTTCGGGAAGCTTGTGCGTGGCCAAGCCGCGCGTGCGGAGGAACGACACGACCTCCGGCAAGGTCAACTCCGCCGAGCCCGAACGCCGCTCCACCACCGCGCACACCAACTCCCCCCGCTCCGCGTCCGGCAGACCTATCACCGCCACATCCCCCACTCCCGGATGCCCGTGCAGCAGGTCCTCGATCTCCTGCGCGGAGATGTTCTCGCCCTTGCGGATGATCACGTCCTTGGCGCGGCCGGTGAGGATGAGGTGGCCGGTGGGGGTGAGGTGGCCGAGGTCGCCGGTGGGGAGGTAGCCGTCGGGGGTGAAGGGTGGGGCGGAGGCGCCGAGGTAGCCGTGGCAGACGGCCTCGCCGCGCAGGTGGATCTCGCCGTTCACGATGCGGATGTCCATGCCCGCGGGTGGGCGGCCCTCCGTCATGGCGAGGTTGGCGGGGGTGTCCGTCGGGTCGCCCATGGTGATCATCGGGGCCTCGGTCATGCCGTAGCCGTGGGTGAGCTGGACGCTCAGTTCGCGGACCACCTGGTGGTACAGCTCGGGAGGCTTGGGGGCGCCGCCGCCCGCCAGGAGGCGCAGGGTGGGGATCAGCCGGGTGCCGGGCCGCTTGCGTTGTTCCGTGAGGAAGAGGGAGTAGAAGGCCGTTGAGCCGCCGGCCACCGTCACGCCGTGGCGGCGGTACTCCGGCAGGGAGTCCGGGAGCGCGAAGTGTTCCAGGAGCAGCGCCGGGACGCCGTACAGCAGCAGCATCACCAGGTAGTCCGCGCCGCCCACGTGTGCGTAGGGGAAGGCGATCGAGCCGACGTCGTCCGGGCGCAGCCGCAGCGCGTGGGCCAGGCAGGAGCCCGCGGCGATCAGGGAGCGGTCGGAGTGCAGGACGCCCTTGGGGGTGGAGGTGGTGCCCGAGGTCCAGTAGATCCAGCGGACCGGAGTGCCGGAGGGGGGTGGGGAGGGGAGGGTGGAAGGGTCGCCGGTGGGGAGGGTGTCGTAGGCCTCGAAGACGCCCCGGGCGCCGACGCGTCGGGCCAGCGCCGGGTGGTCGTGGCCGCGCCACACCCCCGGGATCGCGAAGAAAGAAGCCGCCGACTCGCGGAGTGCGAAGGCCACTTCACGGTCCCGGTAGAAGGGGATCAGGGGGGACTGGACGGCGCCGAGGCGGGCCAGTGCCAGGGACAGTACGGCTGTTTCGATGCGGGTCGGCAGCTGCCAGGCCACCACCGTGCCGGGGCGCACCCCCATGTCGTACAGGCCCGCCGCCACCCGCTCCGCCCGCGCGCACAGTTCGCCGAAGGTCAGCGAGCGGGACGACTGGAGGAAGACCGGGCGGTCGGGGGTGAGGGCGGCTCGGCGGGCGGCCAGTTCCCACAGGGTGCGGGCACAACCCAGCGACTGTGCGGTCTCGTTCGCGGGTGCCAAGGGGGACGGGTTCATGTTCGCCACCTGCCTTTTGCCGCCTCGTAGAGACATTACTGACGGATCGTCAGGTCTGTGGCATGCTAACTGACGCGCCATCAGATATGACCCGGTCCGGCGGAGGGGAACCATGGCGAGCGAACTGCCCCGCATCATCAGCGTCGACGACCACGTGATCGAGCCCGCCCATCTCTTCGAGACCTGGCTGCCGGCGAGGTACCGGGAGCGGGGGCCGCAGCCGCTCACCGCCGGGATCGGTGAACTCGCCTATGTGGGCGGGAAGTACCAGATCTCCATGGATCCCGAGGGGCCCGCGACGGACTGGTGGATCTATGAGGATCTGAAGTTCCCGTACAAGCGCAACATCGCCGCCGTCGGCTTCGACCGCGACGAGATGACCCTGGAGGGGATCACCCGGGAGCAGATGCGGCGGGGATGCTGGGATCCCAAGGCACGCCTTGAGGACATGGATCTCAACCATGTGGAGGGGAGCCTGTGCTTCCCCACCTTCCCCCGCTTCTGCGGGCAGACCTTCGCCGAGGCGCACGACAAGGAGGTCGCCCTCGCCTGTGTGCGCGCCTACAACGACTGGATGGTGGAGGAGTGGTGCGGGGACAGCGGGGGGCGGCTCATCCCGCTGTGCCTGATCCCCTTGTGGGATGTGGAGTTGGCGGTGGCGGAGGTACGGCGGAATGCCGCGCGCGGGGTGCGGGCCGTCACCTTCTCCGAGATCCCGACGTACCTCGGGCTGCCGTCCATCCACACCGGCTACTGGGACCCGTTCTTCGCCGTCTGCCAGGACACCGGCACGGTCGTCAACATGCACATCGGCAGCAGCTCCCAGATGCCCGCCGCCTCCCCGGACGCCCCGCCCGCCGTGCAGGCCTCCCTCAGCTTCAACAACGCGATGGCCTCGATGATGGACTACCTCTTCAGCGGGGTCCTGGTGCGCTTCCCGAAGCTCAAACTCGCCTACTCTGAAGGGCAGATGGGGTGGGTGCCGTACGCCCTGGAGCGTGCGGACGACGTGTGGGCCGAGCACCGGGCCTGGGGCGGGGTGCGCGATCTGGTGCCCGAGCCCCCGTCGACGTACTACTACCGCCAGATCTACTGCTGCTTCTTCCGCGACAAGCACGGCGTCGCCTCGCTCGATGTCGTCGGCCGTGACAACGCCACCTTCGAGACCGACTATCCGCACGTCGACTCGACCTTCCCGCACACCGAGGAGGTCGCCCTCGACCATGTGCGGGGCCTGGACGAGGAGACCGTGTACAAGCTGATGCGCGGCAACGCCATCCGCATGCTCGGCCTCGACCTGGACCGGTGATGGACCTCTGCGACACCCCAAAGGAGGCGGAGTTCCGGGCGCGGCTGCGGGAGTGGCTCCACGCGGTACTGCCCGGGCTGCCACCCAAGCCGGACCCCGCCGACTGGCCGGGGCGACGGGCCTACGACCTCGGCTGGCAGCGGAGGCTGTACGACGCCGGGTACGCCGATGTCCACTGGGACGCCTCCCCGGCGCTGCGGATGATCTATCTGGAGGAGTCCGAGAAGGCGGGCGCGCCCTATGTCGGGGCGAACTTCGTCGGGCTGCTGCACGCCGGTCCGACCATCGCCGCCGAGGGCACCGACGCCCAGCGGGCCCGCTGGCTGCCGCCGATCCTGCGCGGCGAGGAGGTGTGGTGCCAGGGGTTCAGCGAGCCGGACGCCGGCTCCGACCTCGCGGCGCTGCGCACCCGCGCCCACCGGGACGGCGACGACTACGTGGTCACCGGCAGCAAGATCTGGACCTCGCACGCGGAGGTCGCCGACTGGTGCGAACTCCTCGTCCGCACCGACCCGGACGCGCCCCGCCACCGGGGCATCACCTGGCTCGCGCTGCCGATGGACGCCGAGGGGGTCACCGTACGGCCGCTGCGCACACTCGCCGGGTCCACCGAGTTCGCCGAGGTGTTCCTGGACGAGGTACGGGTACCGGCCGCCAACCGGGTCGGCGCCGAGAACGACGGCTGGCGCGTCACCATGGTCACCCTCTCCTTCGAGCGCGGCACCGCCTTCGTGGGGGAGGTCGTCGCCTGCCGCCGGGTCCTGCGCCAACTGGCCGGTACGGCAAAGGAGAACGGGCGTTGGGACGACCCCGCGCTGCGTCGCCGACTCGGCCGCCTCGACGCCGAGTTCCGCGCGCTGTGGCGGCTGACCCAGTGGAACGTCAGCGAGGCGGCGGCCGGTGGGGGAGTGCCGGGGGTCGGCGGGTCCGTCTTCAAGCTGCGGTACTCGGGGGCTCGTCAGGAGCTGTACGACACCGCCGCCGACGTCCTCGGCCCGGACGCCCTCGACCTGGACCGGCCGTGGGTGCTCGACCGGCTGTCCTCGCTGTCGTACACGATCGCGGCCGGCACCTCGCAGATCCAGCGCAACATCGTGGCCGAGCGGATGCTGGGGCTGCCGAGGGGGAGATGAGGGTGCGGTTCCAACTGAGCGAGGATCAGGGGGAGTTGAAGAAGGGGGTACGGGGGCTGCTGGAGCGGCGGTTTCCCCGGGAGGCGCTGCGCGCGGCCGTCGACGCCCCCGGGCGGCTCGACCGGGAGCTGTGGCGGGCGCTCGGGGCGGCCGGGTTCTTCGCGCTCACGCTGCCGGAGGCGGCGGGCGGGGTGGGGCTCGGGCGCCCCGAGGCCGTGCTCGCCTTCGAGGAGGCCGGGCGGGCGCTGCTGCCGGGCCCGCTGGTGGCCACGCACCTCGCGGCCGGTGCCGTGGCGGGCGCGGCGGACGGGCGGACGGTCGTGGCCGCCGTCGACGGGGAACTGGTGGAGTGGCTGGACGCGGCCGATGTCGTACAGGGGGACGCCACCGGAGCCGTACCGCTGCGGTCGGTCGATCCGCTGACCCCCCTGCACCGGGTCCCGCGCGCGGCCGCCGCCGATCCGTTCGCCGCCGGTCCCCTCGTCGCCGATCCCCTCGCCGTTCTCCTCACCGCGGCCGAACAACTGGGCAGTGCCGTACGGCTGAGCGAACTGGCGGCGCAACACGCCCGGACCCGGGAGCAGTTCGGGCGGCCGATCGGGGCGTTCCAGGCCGTCCAGCATCTGTGCGCGGACCTCCTGGTGCGCGCCGAGACCGCGCGGGCCGCCGTCTACGCGGCCGCCGTCACCGGCGATCCGGGCGACATCGCGGCCGCCCGGCTGCTCGCCGACGAGGCCGCCGTGCGCGGTGCCCGCGACTGCCTCCAGGTGCACGGCGGCATGGGCTTCACCTGGGAGGCGGACGTGCATCTGCATCTGAAACGGGCGTGGGTGCGTGCGCAGCGCAAGGGTGGAATTACGGAGAGTGAGGAATTGCTCGCCGCGGGGTTGGTCGACTGAGCGCTGCTGCCCTGCGCCGGGGGCAAAGCCATGGCCCAAGATGTCGCTGATCGTGGCGTACTGGAATCACAGAGCGTTGATACCTGGTTGTGTCCTTCGCGGGGGCTCGTCACGGCCCGGAGTCGAGGGGTGCTCCGGTACCTTGTGTGGGATGCGAGTGGCTGCGAACGCGGGCGATGCCGGCGGTGCCCCTGGGGCGGCGCCGGGACACGCGGTGCGCGCCGCTGCTCGCCGGGCGGACCGGGGCGAGGCCCCCGGCTGTTCGACTCCCCGGCGCAAGCGTCGCACAGTATGCCCTACGCGTACTCCTTCGCGAGGGAATATGCCCGAAGCGCTTGTTGGGGTGACTGTACGTCAACCATGCTGTGAGGCAAGGAGATCACGTTCCGTGACCCTTGCTCTGGCTGTTGTCCAGGCCATGCAGGAAATGGCTACGATCGTGGCCCTCGTGATCGTCGTCACGGCTCGCGCCGGGGCGGTTCGGTGGCGCGGGGTCGCGGTCTCGCCGGTTCGGATGGTGTGAGCGGTGCAGGTGCTTCAAGTGCAGCTGGAGATCCGGCCCGACCCCGCGGAGGTGGGGCGTGCCAGGAAGTGGGCCCGCTCGCGGCTCGACGGGCTGGGCATAGCGGCCGACGAGCCGGTGGCCGAGACGCTGGTCCTGCTCGTCTCCGAGCTGGTGACCAATGCCGTGGTGCACACCGGCCGTCCGGCGGTCCTGAGACTCTCCCTGCCGGGCACCCAGGCCCCCACCGCGCCCTCACCCACGGTGCGCGTGGAGGTCACCGACACCTGCTCCCGGGCCCCGGTGCCGCGCTGCGTCGGCGGTGACGCCACCGGCGGCCGGGGCCTCGCGCTCGTGGACTGCCTCGCCGACCGCTGGGGCTGGAGCCGCGAGGGCGGCGGCAAGAGCATCTGGTGCGAGGTGGACGGCGGCGCGCGCCACGAGGGGAGCGCGGCGGTGGCGTACGGCGGCGGCCCGTCCGCGTACGAGGATTTCGCCTTCGAGGCGGTGTAGCCCCGGGGCGTCGCGGTGCGCCGGGGGATGCCTCCGTGCGCGGGCGTCGTGAACCGGCCGCATGTCCTGAATTGCCGCCCCGGCATTGACGATCCGTGCTCGGCTGAACACGCTGGTGTGCGTCGATTCGCCGTGAGGGGACGGCGAGGGCCGGGCGGCGGCCAGGGGTCCTCGCCGAGAGCGGGTCGCACCGGAGGGCGGCGCGGGCGTGCGGCGCAGGGGGGGCGACCGCGCCGCCAACCGACCCACCGGCACCGCGCGTTGCTCGGCACGCGCCGATCCTCAGAGGAGCGCCACCGGTGCCACCGGCGATCCCGTCGCGCCGACGAACGGTTCCGGCGTCGCCGACAGCAGGAACGCGTACCGCCCGCTTTCTCCACAGGCTGTGGACAACTCTTCCAGGTTCCAGTTCTGGCCCTGGAGCATCCCCATCTCCACCAGGTGCAGCGCGTGCACCGGCAGCCATAGATTGTCGATCTCGGGCGGAAAGATCTCAAATGTGAGCGTGTCGTTGGCGACGGCGGCGACATCGCGGGCGTGGAACCACTCCGGCGTACGGATCGAAAGACCGGGGGACGGATAGCCGTACCCGTGCCGGTCGCCGCCGAGATACACCCGCAGCTGGCCGGTGCGCACCAGCACGATGTCGCCGGCGCGCACCCGCACCCCGCCGAACTCCTCTGCCCGAGCCAGCTCCTCGGGCGTGACCGCGTGCCCCCCGGCCAGCCGCGGCATGCCCAGCGCGCCCGCCACATCCAGCAGCACCCCGCGCGAGACGACCGGCCGCACCTTGTCGATCCCCGAGAACTCGGCGCCGCCGTGCGCGGTCACGGTGGCCGCGGGGCGGCCGTTGTAGAGCCGCCCGCCGTGCGAGACATGGGGCAGCGCGTCCCAGTGCGTGCCCGCCTGGAGGCCCAGGGTCACCACATCGTCGCTGCACGCCACCGTGCCGGGCCCGAACAGCTCCTGGTTGAGCTGCGTCATCGCGTGCAGCGGGTCCACCCGGCCCGGGATCACGCCCGTCTGCACGCCGTCGTGGGTGAGGGGCAGTGCGAGCGGGATACGACGGCCCGTGCGCACCTCGGCGACGGCGGCGCGCACCACCTCGTCGGTGATCAGGTTGAGCGTGCCGATCTCGTCCGCGGCGCCCCAGCGACCCCAGTTGTTCACGCGCTCGGCGATCTCGTGGAACTCCTGCGGCAGTGTCATCCGGTGCCTCCCCGGGGCTTGTGTCCGCGCGTGAGCCGCGCCATAGAATCTAACGGACCGTCAGAAACCGCGGGAAGGGGCCGGGCGTGGGGAACTTCTTGGCAGGCAAGGTCATCGCCGTCACGGGCGCGGGGCGGGGGATCGGACGGGCGGTCGCACTCGCGGCGGCGAGAGAGGGGGCGCGGGTCGTCGTCAACGACTACGGCGTCGCCACGGACGGCACCGCGCCCGGCAGCGAGGTCGCCGAGGCCGTCGTGAAGGAGATCGAGGCGGCGGGCGGGGAGGCGGTCGCGGTCGCCGACGACATCTCCACGATGGCGGGCGGACAACGGGTCGTGGACACGGCGGTGGGCGCGTTCGGACGGCTCGACGGGGTGGTGTGCGTCGCCGGGATCCTGCGCGAGCGGATGCTGTTCAACATGACCGAGGAGGAGTGGGACCCGGTCATCGCGACCCATCTCAAGGGCACGTTCACCGTCTTCCGGGCGGCCGCCGCGGTGATGCGGCGCCAGCGGTCCGGGACGCTGATCGGATTCACCAGCGGGAACCACCAGGGCTCCGTGTCCCAGGCCAACTACAGCGCGGCCAAGGGCGGGATCATCTCGCTGGTCCGCAGCGCGGCGCTGGGGCTGCACAAGTACGGGGTGACGGCGAACGCGGTGGCACCGGTGGCGCGGACGCGGATGTCGGCCAACGTGCCCATGGAGCTGGCCGGGATGGGGTCGGCGGAGGATGTGGCGGCGCTGGTGGTGTACCTGCTCTCGGACCGGGCGGCGGAGGAGGGGATCACCGGGCAGGTGTACTCGGTGGCGGGGGCGAAGATCGCGGTGTGGGCCCAGCCGTGCGAGCTGCGCTCGGCTTATGCCTCCGGCGGCTGGACGCCGGAGACGATCGCGGAGTTCTTGCCGGGGGCGGTGGGGGTGGATCCGATGCCGATGCTGTCCCAGCTCTCGGCGATGGAGGAGGCGGCGCGGAGTGGGACTCGGCCGAACGCCCAGTAGCTCGGGGAGTGGCGGAGCGCCGGCGAGTGCGGGTGCGTTGTGGCTTGTCGCGCGGTTCCCCGCGCCCCTGGAGGGGCGCTGCCGATACCACGGGCTGGATGGAGGCGGGGAGTATGGATTTCGGGTTCAGTGACGAGGATGAGGCCTTTCGAGGTGAGGTGAGGGCGTGGCTTGCGACTCACGTCAATCAGGATGTCGACCGAAGGGATTGGGAGCGGACCCTCGGTAAAGACGGCTGGATCGGGCTCGGTTGGGCGGAAGGCGGGTACGGGAACCGGACCGGGTCGCTCACCGAACAGGTCGTCTGGGCCGAGGAGTACGCCCGTTCCGGTGCGCCGGCCAGGGCGGGGCACATCGGGGAGAACCTGTTCGCGCCCACGCTGATCGGATACGGGACCGAGGAGCAGAAGCGGCGCTTCCTGCCGCCCGTCGCGGCCGGGGAAGAGCTCTGGTGTCAGGGGTACAGCGAGCCCGGTGCCGGGTCCGATCTCGCGGCGGTGCGGACGAAGGCCGTACGCGAAGGGGACCACCACCGGGTCACCGGGCAGAAGATCTGGACCTCCCTCGCCCGGGAGGCCGACTGGTGCTTCGTGCTGGCGCGCACCGAGGAGGGGTCGCGGCGGCATCACGGGCTGAGCTTCCTGCTCGTGCCGATGGACCAGCCGGGCCGCATCGAGGTGCGGCCGATCCGGCAGCTGACCGGGACCAGTGACTTCAACGAGGTGTTCTTCGACGGCGCCAGGGCGGAGCACGTCGTCGGCGCGGAGGGCGACGGGTGGCGCGTGGCGATGAGCCTGCTCGGCTTCGAGCGGGGGGTGTCCACGCTGGCCCAACAGATCGGGTTCGCGGAGGAGTTGCGAAGGGTCGTGGCGACGGCCGTACGCGAAGGTGCCGTGCGCGACCCCCTGATCCGGGACCGGCTCGTGCGGCAGTGGGCCGAGCTGCGCACCATGCGCTGGCACGCCCTGCGCACCCTGGGCGGGGCGGACGAGCCCGCCGCGCCCAGCGTCGCCAAGCTGCTGTGGGCCAACTGGCACCAGAGGCTGGGCGAGTTGGCCGTACAGGTGCGGGGCGCGCGGGCGGCGGCGGGGCCGGGGGAGTGGTCGGCGGAGGAGCCGTACCGGATCGACGCGGACCAGCATCTGTTCCTCTTCTCCCGGGCCGACACCATCTACGGCGGCTCGGACCAGATCCAGCGCACGATCATCGCCGAGCGCGTGCTCGGCCTGCCCAGGGAGCCGAAGGGGGTCCGGTGATGCGGGGTGTGGTGTTCGACGGCCGGCAGGTGCGGGTCGTGGACGATCTGGCGGTACGGGCGCCGGGTCCTGGCGAGGTACTGGTCGCGATCGCGGCGGCGGGGCTGTGCCACAGCGATCTGTCGGTGGTGGACGGCACCATCCCGTTCCCGGTCCCGGTGGTGCTCGGGCACGAGGGCGCCGGGGTGGTGGAGGCGGTCGGCGCCGGGGTCACCCATGTCGCGCCCGGCGACCATGTGGCCCTGTCCACGCTCGCCAGCTGCGGCACCTGCCCGGAGTGCGACCGGGGCCGCCCGACGATGTGCCGGCAGGCGATCGGGCGTCCTGAGCGGCCCTTCACCCTGGCGGGGGCGGAGCCCGTCCACCAGTTCGCCGCCAGCTCCGCCTTCGCGGAACGCACCGTCGTCCGGGCCGTCCAGGCGGTCCGCATACCCCGCGACATCCCCCTGGAGTCCGCCGCGCTGATCGGCTGCGGGGTGCTCACCGGGGTGGGCGCCGTACTGAACCGGGCCCGGGTGCGATGCGGGGAGCGCGTCGTCGTCATCGGCACCGGCGGCATCGGCCTGAACGTGCTCCAGGGGGCGCGGCTCGCGGGCGCCTCCCGGATCGTGGCCGTGGACGCCAACCCGGCGAAGGCGGCGATCGCCCGGGAGTTCGGCGCCACCGACTTCCTGACCTCGACGGACGCGGTACGGGAACTGCTGCCGACGGGGGCCGACCATGTCTTCGAGTGCGTCGGCCGGGTGGAGCTGATCCGGCAGGCCGTCGAACTGCTCGACCGGCACGGCCAGGCGATCCTCCTCGGAGTGCCCCCGGCCGCCGCCGAGGCGTCCTTCCGCGTCTCCACCCTCTACCTGGACAAGTCGATCCTGGGCTGCCGCTACGGCTCCGCCCGCCCCCAGCACGACATCGCCCTGTACGCCGGCCTCTACCGCCAAGGCCGCCTGCTGCTCGACGAGTTGGTCTCGGCGGTCTATCCGGTGGAGGACTTCGAGAAGGCCCGCGCGGACGCGGAGGCGGGACGGGTGGCGCGGGCGGTGCTCACGTTCTGAACCCTCTGAGGACCGCTACTTGAGCGAACCAGAATTCCCTGATCGAACGCACTATCGCCATTAAGGGTCGTCGCTGAGGTTATTCTCAGGGTCACAGACAAGCGCACAGTTTCTCTCAGGGAGTCCACAGTCCGTCTTTGCCGTTTTTGCCGTTCCGAGCTCCGGGGAGCGTGTAGTTTCTTTGGTGTCGGGTCCGGACGCGGAATACGACAGCACAGCAAAAGCGCAACGCAAGGAGCCGGAAATGAGCTTCAAGAAGATTGCCCCGCTGCCCAGCAAGCACAAGGCGAAGCACTTCCCGCCGCTGCCGCAGCCGAAGCCCAGGAAGCACGCGCCGAAGCCGCTTCCCAAGCCGCTGCCCGGCCACAACCGGTGATCAGAAGCTGATCCGAGAGGGGTTCGGCGGTGCACCGCCGGACCCCTCTTTCTGTCTTTCCGCGGCGATCGGAAGGTGATTCTGGTGATGGCCGGTGATTTTGGTGTCTGACGACGGCGATGAATTCGAGTACGAGACGCCTGCCATTTCCGCCCGGACGGCTTTCCGGCGTTTCTGGCCGCTGACAAAAGGGCTCAGGAAATGGCTGCTCATCGTCTGGGGGTGCGCGGTGCTCGCCGCGCTCGCCGAGACCGAGGCCATCCTGTTGTTCGGCGACCTGACCGACCATGCCCTCCAGAAGGGCTCGCTCGCCGCGTTCTGGAGCCCGGCCGGTAAGTGGCTGGCGATCGCGGTCGCCGGTGCGCTCGTGGCGTACGCGGGCAACTCGCTGGCCGCCTGGGTCACCGAGCGGTTCGTGATGCGGCTGCGTGCCCACGTCTTCGACCATGTCCAGCAGCTGCCCCCGCATTTCTTCGCCCGCCACCGCCAAGGGGATCTGCTCTCCCGGCTGACCAGCGATGTCGAGGCCATCGAGACGATGGTGATCTCCGGCCTGGTGGGCGCCGCGTCGGCCGCGTTCTCCGCACTCTTCTACGCCGCCGCCGCGTTCTGGCTGCGCTGGGACCTGGCCGCCGCCACCTTCCTTCTCGCGCCCCTGTTCTGGCTGGCCGCCCGCCGCTTCGCCGGTTCCATCAAGGACGTCTCCCGCGCCGGCCGGGTCGCCGACGGCGCGATCACCTCCGTGGTCGAGGAGTCCCTCGGTACCATCGTGCTCACCCAGGCGTACGACCGGCGCGACGCCGAGCGCCGCCAGCTGCACCGTGAGGCGACCGCCTGGTTCCGTGCCTCCCTGCGTTCCACCCGCCTGAACGAGGCGTACGAGCAGCTCGTGCAGGTCATCGAGACGGTGTGCGTGCTCGCGGTGATCGGCATCGGCGCCTGGGAGATCTCCACCGGCCGGATGACCCTCGGCCAGCTCCTCGCCTTCGCCGCGTTCCTCGGCTATCTGTACCCGCCGGTGCGCGGCCTGGCCCAGCTCGGGCTCACGGTCACCTCCGCCACCGCGGGCGCCGAGCGGCTCATCGAGATCCTCGACGCCCGTCCCGCCGTGTCCGACCCGCCCCAGGACATCCGCACCGGCCGCCCGGACGGCACGATCGAGGCCCGCGACATCACCTTCCGCTACCCGGGCACCGGCGTGACCGCCCTTGAGAAGGTCTCCTTCACCGTCACCCCCGGCGAGCTGGTGATCATCACCGGTGCGAGCGGCGCGGGCAAGTCCACGCTCACCAAGCTCCTGCTCCGCTTCTACGACCCCGACGCCGGGCAACTGCTCCTGGACGGCGTGCCGTTGCGTGACTTCCCGCTCGCCCGGCTGCGCGAGTACATCACCCTGCTCCCGCAGGAGACCTTCGTCCTGCACGACACGGTCCGAGCCAACATCGCCTGCGGCCGCCCCGGCGCCAGCGATCAGGCGCTCGAAGAGGCCGCGCGGGCGGCAGACGCCCATGACTTCGTCCTGCGGCTCCCCGAGGGCTACGACACGAGGATCGACCCGAACTCGGCCCATCTGTCCGGCGGTCAGCTCCAGCGTCTGGCCCTCGCCCGTGCCATCCTGCGCGACGCTCCCGTCCTCGTCCTGGACGAGCCGACCACCGGCCTGGACGCGCTGGCCGCCCGCAGATTCGTCGAACCCCTGCGGCGCCTGATGGCCGGTCGCACCACCATCATGATCACCCACGACCTCAACCTCGCGCCCGACGCGGACCGTATCCTCGTCGTCGACCAAGGCCGGATCGCGGAGACCGGCCGCCATGAGGAACTGCTCGCCCGGGACGGGGCCTACGCACGGCTGCACCGCTCGCAGAACAACGCGGGGACGGACACCGGCGGGCCGTGGACACCCCCGCAGGCCCAGGTCCAGGTCCAGACCCAGGTGCAGGTGTAGGCCCCGGCGCCGCCCGGCCGCGGTTTCCACGCGCCCTCCGTGGGTGCCCCCTTCGGCGTGTGATCGGCTCCGCGAGCGGTCGTACGGCAATCCGTGTGATCGGGCGGTCAGCCGTACACCCAGGCTCCCGGCCCCGGCTCCCGATTCCCGACTCCACAGGCTGTGCCCAGATCGGGCACAGCCTCCGCCCACCTCTGTGGCACAGGATGCGGTGGTGACATCTGCCACCGATTCCCCCACACCCCTGTCGCCCGGCCGGACTCCTGCTCCCCCGCACGACGCGCCCCAGGAGGCGGCTCCGCGGTGGGCGCTTCCCGCGCTGGTCGCGATCCTCGTCGTAGCGGCGGCCCTGTACACCTGGAACCTCTCCGGCTCCAGCCTGAACAGCTTCTACAGCGCCGCCGTCTACTCCGGCACGCAGAGCTGGAAGGCCTGGTTCTTCGGCTCCCTGGACGCGGGCAACTTCATCACCGTCGACAAGCCGCCCTTCGCCCTGATGGTCATGGGCCTGTTCTGCCGGGTCCTCGGATTCGGCACGTGGCAGATGATGGTGCCGCAGGTCCTCGCCGCGCTCGGCACCATCTGGATCCTGCACACATCGGTGAAGCGCACCTTCGGTCACGCGGCGGCCACCATCGCCGCGCTCGTCCTGGCCCTCACCCCGATCACGGTCGCCATCAACCGGGACAACAACCCCGACACGCTCCTGGCGCTGCTGATGGTCGGCGGCGCGGCCCTCGGGCTGCGCGCCACCCGGGACGGCAGGCTGCTGCCGCTGCTCGGCTCGGCGGTGTGCTTCGGGCTCGCCTTCAACACCAAGATGCTCCAGGGCTGGATCGCCCTGCCCGCCGTCTTCGCCGTCTACTTGATCGCGTCCCGGCGCAGCCGGTGGACGAAGGCCGGGCACCTGGCCCTGGCCGCTGTGGTGCTGGCCGTCTCCAGCTTCTGGTGGGCCGTCGCCGTATCCCTGGTTCCCGCCGACGAGCGTCCCTATATCGGCGGCTCGACCGACGGCAGCGCCTGGAACCTGATCATGGGCTACAACGGCCTCGGCCGGATCTTCGGCGGCGACGGCAACGGTGGCGGCGGCGGTGCGGGCGGCGGCATGGGCGGTGGCTTCGCCGGTACCCCGGGGCTGGGCCGGCTGTTCAACGACGTGCTCGGCGGCCAGATCTCCTGGCTGATCCCGTTCGCCGCGATCTCCCTCGTCGCCGCGCTGGTCCTCCGCGGCCGGGCGCCGCGTACCGATCTCACCCGGGCCGGTCTGATCCTGTGGGGCGGCTGGTCGGTGCTGCACTACGTCACGTTCGCCACCGCCAAGGGCACGATGCACCCGTACTACACGACGGCGCTCGCACCGGGGCTCGCCGCGCTGACCGGCGCCGGTGGTGTGCTGCTGTGGCGGGCGCACCGCAGTGGTGGCGCCCGCTGGTCGTGGGTGCTGCCCGCCGGGATCGCGGTCACCGCGGCCTGGGCGATCGTGCTGCTGCGCCGGGCCGACGGCTGGAACAGCTGGCTGTGGCCGGTCATCGGCGTGGTGGCGGTGCTCGCGATCGCCGGCCTGTACGTCTTCCGATCCGGCGGCCGGGCGCGGTTGCTGGGCGCGTCGGTGGCGGCGGCGCTCGTGGCCGGTCTGGTGGGTCCCACCGCCTACGCGGTCTCGCCCGCGCTCAGTTCCTCGGGCGGCGCCATGGACGGTGTCAACCCGACGGCCGGCCCGTCCTCGGGTGGCTTCGGCTTCGGCGGCCGGGGCGGCATGCGCGGTGGCCCGGGCGGCGGCGCGGCCCAGGGCGGCGCCGGGTCCGGCAAGGCGGACGGCAACTTCCCGGGCGGCGGTGAGGCGCCCGGCGGGATGCCGAGTGGTGGGATGCCGAGCGGCGGAGGTATGCCTGGCGGTGGAGGGATGCCCGGTGGAGGGATGCCCGGCACCGGGAAGGCGCCCGGCGAGGGCCTGCCGAAGGGCGGCGAGCTGCCGGCCGGTGGGATGGGCGGTGGCTTCGGCGGTGGAGCCGACAGCGGACTGGTCTCGTACCTGGAGAAGCACCAGGACGGCGCCCGGTGGCTGATCGCCGTCTCCAACTCGCAGAGCGCCGGGCAGATGATCCTCAGCTCCCACAAGCCGGTCATCTCGATGTTCGGCTTCATGGGCACCGACAAGGCGATGACGCTGAGCAGGCTCAAGGAGCTGGTGCGGAAGGGCGAGCTGCACTACGTCCAGGTCGGCGGCATGGGCGGCATGGGCGCGATGGGCGGCGGCAGCGGCCTCAGCGGGCAGATCACCACGTGGGTGCAGAAGCACGGTACGAAGGTGAACGCCGACGAGTACAGCAAGAAGTCCTCGTCCGCGGCCAAGTCCGGGTCCACGTCCACGTCACAGCAGAACCAGTCCACCGTCTACCGGCTGGACCCCTCGGACGTCGGCTGAGCCGGCCGCCTCATGGCACGACATCGCAATGCACGTCGGCGAGCGCCCTGAACGTCCGCCGATACGCCGTCGGGGTCACGCCCAGTGCCTGCTGCATGTGCTGGCGCATCGACTGTGCCGTGCCGAAGCCTGACGTCCGGGCCACCTGGTCCATGGAGAGGTCGGTGGACTCCAGCAACTGGCGGGCCCGCTCGACCCGTTGGCGGCTGAGCCACTGGCCGGGGCTGACGCCGACCTCCTCGCGGAAGCGGCGGGTGAAGGTGCGTACCGACATGGCCTCCTGCTCGGCCAGGTCGCGCAGCTGGATCGGTTCGTGCAGCCGGGCCAGTGCCCAGGCGCGGGCGCCGGTGGTGGTGGCGAGCTGGGGGTCGGGCACCGGGCGCTCTATGTACTGGGCCTGGCCGCCGTCGCGATGCGGCGGGACGACCATCCGCCGGGCCACGTCGTTGGCGACGGCCGTGCCGAAGTCGCGGCGGACCATGTGCAGGCACAGATCGATCCCGGCGGCCACCCCGGCCGAGGTCAGCACGTCCCCGTCGTCGATGAACAGCACGTCCGCGTCCACCTCGATCCTCGGGAACAGCTGCTGGAAGTGGTCCGCCTCGGCCCAGTGGGTGGTCGCCGGGCGGCCGTCGAGATATCCGGCGGCGGCGAGGACGTACACCCCGGTGCAGATGGAGGCGAGCCGGGTGCCGGGCCGGATCCGGGCGAGCGCGGCGGCCAGCTCCTCGGTCAGCCGGCCCTCCTCGAAGACCGGGCCCAGCTCGTACGACGCCGGGACGATCACCGTGTCGGCGCGGGCCAGCGCCTCGGGGCCGTGCGGCACCTGGACGGCGAAGTCGGCGTCCGTCTCCACCGGGCCCGGGGGCCGTACCGAGCAGGTGAACACCTCGTACAGCGACCGCCCCAGGGCGTCCCGGGGGCGCCCGAAGATGCGGTGCGGGATGCCCAGTTCGAAGGGGAGCAGCCCGTCCAGGGCGAGGACGGCGACCCGGTGCGGCCGGAAGCCCTCGGTGGTGTGCGTGGCCGGATCGGCAGGCACGGCGCGATCGACGCTCATGGCCCGATCCTAGCGAATGCTGTCCTTCGGGCCACTCGATGCGCGGGAAGGAAATGCGGACGCTGTATGACGTGATTCAGACAAACCCCGCCGCCGTCCCCGCCCAGGCCGCACCCCCCGATCCGCGCCCGGCGCGCACCCGCCTGCACCGCGCCTGGTTCGTCGCGGCCGTCACCTTCGTCACGATCACCGGCGCGGCCGCCTTCCGCTCCCTGCCCAGTCTGCTGATCGACCCGCTGCACCAGGAGTTCGGCTGGTCGCACGGCACGATCGGCGCGGCCGTCTCCCTCAATCTCGCGCTCTACGGCGTGACCGCGCCGTTCGCCGCCGCGCTGATGGACCGCTTCGGCATCCGGCGGGTGGTCGCGGTGGCGCTGACCGTGATCGCGATCGGCTCCGGGCTGACCGTGTGGATGACGGCGGCCTGGCAGCTGTGGCTGTGCTGGGGGCTGCTCGTCGGGCTCGGCACCGGCTCGATGGCGCTGGCCTTCGCGGCGACGGTCACCAACCGCTGGTTCACCGCGCGCCGGGGCCTGGTCACCGGCATCCTGACCGCCGCGTCCGCCTCCGGCCAGCTGGTCTTCCTGCCGCTGCTGTCCTGGATGGTCGAGCACCACGGCTGGCGGCCCGCCGCCGTGACCGTCGCCCTCGCCGCGCTTGCCGTGGTGCCCTTCGTCTGGCTGCTGCTGCACGACCACCCGGCGGATGTCGGGCAGAACCCCTACGGGTCCGCGGAGTTCCTGCCGAAGCCGCCCCCGGCGACGGGCGCGGCCCGGCGCACCCTCAAGGTCCTGTCGGCCTCCGTGCGCACCGGCACCTTCTGGCTCCTCGCCGGTACCTTCGCGATCTGCGGCGCCTCCACCAACGGCCTGATCCAGACCCACTTCGTGCCCGCCGAGCACGACCACGGCATGCCGGTGACGACCGCGGCCTCGCTGCTCGCGGTGATCGGGGTGTTCGACGTCGTCGGCACCATCGCCTCCGGCTGGTTCACCGACCGCTTCGAACCGCGCCGCCTGCTGGCCGTCTACTACGCCCTGCGCGGCCTGTCCCTGGTCTTCCTGCCGATGCTGCTGGCCCCCTCGGTCCATCCGCCGATGCTGTTCTTCATCGTCTTCTACGGCCTCGACTGGGTGGCCACCGTCCCGCCCACCCTCGCCCTGTGCCGTGAGCAGTTCGGCGAGGACAGCGCGATCGTCTTCGGCTGGGTGCTGGCCTCCCACCAGATCGGCGCCGCGCTCGTGGCCTACCTCGGCGGCCTCGCCCGTGATGTCTTCGGCTCCTACGACCTCGTCTGGTACGCCTCGGGCACGCTGTGCGCGGCGGCGGCGCTGATGTCCCTGGTGATCCGCAGGGTCCGCCCGCCCGAGCCGGCCCTCGCCGCCGGCTGAGCCTAGGGGGCGAGACGCCCGAACCGGCCCCGGTGGAAGAGGAGCGGGGCCGGGGGGTCCTCGGTGGTGCCGAGGGCGTGGACCCGGCCGGTCACGATCAGATGGTCGCCGCCGGGGTGGACCGCGTGGACGGCGCAGTCGATCCAGGCGGTGGCGCCCAGGAGCCTGGGGGAGCCCGTGCGGGGCGCGGGGGTGTGCGGGACGCCCGCGAACTTGTCGGCGCCGCGCACCGCGAAGGCCCGGCACAGCTCGGCCTGGCCGGCGCCGAGGATGTTGACGCAGAAGACGCCGGCGCGGGCGATGCGGGGCCAGGTGGTGGACGTACGGGCCACCATGAAGCAGACCAGGGGCGGGTCGAGGGAGAGCGAGGAGAAGGACTGGCAGGCGAAACCGGCCGGGCCGCTCTCGCCCTCGGCGGCCGGTGCCGTGATGACCGTGACCCCGCTCGCGAAGGTGCCGAGGACGCGGCGGAACTCGCCCTGGTCCACCGGCGCCCGCTCGTCCGCCCGCACACAGCGCAGCTCCGGGCGCGGCAGCGGATCCACCGGGTTCAGGCCCAGATAGCGGACGGCTGCGGCTGCGGCTCCTGCGTGTCCCATCACCCCTCCATTGAAGCTGACGAGGCGTCAGGCGGGAAGGGGCGCGAAGGGTCAGGACGGGTGGACGAGGATCGCGTAGGTGCGCGCGTACGAGCCGCCGGAAGGCGGGCGCGGCCAGTCCGCGGTCAGCAGGGCCGCCGAAGCCGCTTCGCTGGTCAGGCCGTTGACCCGGACCTCGGCCGTGTCCTTGCCGTGGAAGGTGCCGAAGAAGAGCTTGATACCGACCAGCTCCTGGCGGGGCAGGCCGGCCGCGGTCAGGGCCGGGGCGATCAGCGGCAGGAGTGCCCGGTCGGCGGCCCACCGCTGGACCGAGCTGTGCTCGGGCCCGGCTCCCCAGCCGGTGATGCCGCCCTGGATCGCGTGCCGGCCGGGAAAGCCGTCCGGATCCCGCGCCGGGAAGTGCGCGCCGTGCCGCCCGCGTTGCTCCAGCGTCTCCAGTACGGCCGCGCCGGTGGTCGCCGCCCACATCTGCACGGCCCGTTCGAGTTTCGCCTCGGGCGTGGGCCCGAATCCGGAGACGCAGTCCGGCAGCGAGGTCCGCTCCGGGCGGTCGGTGTCCAGCACGAAGGTGAGGTCCACATGCCCCTCGGATCCCTCGTGGTCGTGCCCGAGTACGACGGCCACCCGGCCCGGCCCCCGCACCTGGTCCCCGGCGACCTCCCAGTCCGCCCCGCCGAGCGCGCCGAGCCGCTCCGCCACCAGCCTCAGCGCAGGCGACTCCTTCGGGCCGATCGGCTCGTTCGCGACCGGCCCGTCCTTCTTGCGCCAAGGTCCCCATCCCATGGCGCGACACCATAGGGCAGGGGACTGTGCGGTCGTCGGGCGGCCTCAACGCCCCAGGAACTCGGGCCCTCTTCGCTCCGCGAACGCGCGCAGCCCCTCCCCGGCGTCCTGTGTCGTCAGGTTGATCTCCTGCGCCCACGCCTCCGCCGCGAAGGCGGTCGGGCGGTCGCTGTCGAGGGAGGAGTTGAGGAGGTGCTTGGTGAGGGCGAGGGCCCGGGTCGGGCCGGTGGCGAGACGGGTGGCCCAGTCGCGGGCCGTCTTCGCCAACTCCCCTTCCGGGAGAACTCGGTTGACGAGGCCGAGCCGCTCCGCCTCCGGTGCGGACAGCGCGTCGCCGAAGAACATCAGCTCCTTCGCCCGCTGGAGACCGGTCAGCCGGGGCAGAAGGTAGGCCCCGCCCGCGTCCGGTACGAGTCCCCGTCGTACGAACACCTCGATGAAACGGGCCGACTCGGCGGCCAGGACCAGATCGCAGGCGAGCGCGAGATGCGCGCCGAGGCCCGCCGCCGTGCCGTTCACCGCCGCGATCACCGGCTTCTCGCAGTCGAGGACGGCGGCGATCAGGCGCTGGGCGCCGGTGCGCAGGGTGCGGGCGACGTCGCCGGGGATCCGGGGGGAGGGGGAGTCCGCCCCCGAGCGGGAGTCCGTCCCCGAGCGCAGGTCGGCGCCCGCGCAGAAGCCCCGGCCGGTGCCGGTGAGGAGCACCGCGCGCACGGACGGGTCGGCGGACGCCTGGCCCAGCAGGTCGACGAGGCGGTCGCGCAGCGCGGGGGTCAGGGCGTTCAGGGTCTCCGGGCGGTTCAGGGTGAGGTACGAGACGTGGTCGCGCATCTCGTGCTCGACCCCGGTCATCGGCACACCACCAGCGCGTCCAGCGCCACCGCGCCCTGGCCCCGGGGCAGCACCATCAGCGGGTTGATGTCCAACTCGGCGATGTGATCGCCCAGTTCGAGGGCCATGCGCTGGACGCGCAGGATCACCTCCACCAGAGCGTCCACATCGGCGGGCGGCCGCCCCCGCACTCCGTCCAGGAGGGCCCGGCCGCGCAGATCCCCGAGCAGGGCATGGGCCTGGTCCTCGCCGAACGGGGGCACGCGTACGGCGGTGTCGCGCAGCACCTCGACCAGGACGCCCCCGAGCCCGGCGGTCACGGTCGGCCCGAACAGCTCGTCATGGGTGACCCCGACGACCATCTCCACGCCCGGCTCGACCATCTGGCACACCAGGATGCCGTCCAGCGGGACCCCCTCGTAGCGCGCGATGTCGTTGAACTCGCGGTAGGCGTCGCGCACTTGGCTGGCGGAGGTGAGGCCGATCCGCACCAGGCCCAGCTCGGTCTTGTGGGCGAGCCGGTCGCCGGAGGCCTTCATCACCACCGGGTAGCCGATCTGGGCCGCCGCGCGGACGGCCGCCGCGGCGCTGGTCACCAGCTGTTCGCGGGGCACCCGGATGCCGTAGGCGCGCAGCAGCTGCTTGGCCGCGTGCTCGCTGAGCTGCCGCCCGGGGCTCATCAGGGCGGCCGCCTTGCGGAAGGAGGGGGAGGGGGTGCGCGGGGCCTCGTCGAAGGGGGAGCGGTAGGAGGCGGTGAAGCGGTGGTGGTCGAGCCAGGCGCGCACCGCCCGCAGACAGTTGCCGACGGTGCGGAAGGTGGCGACCCGGGAGGAGCCAAGCAGGACGTCCCGGTACGCCGGCTCGGTGCCGACCGGCGACCCCCAGACCACGCAGACCAGCTTGTCCGTCTGCTCCGCCGCGTCCACCAGATCGCGCACCAGCCTGTCGCTGAGCGGTGGGAAGGGGCCGGTCACCGGGCAGATCAGGGTGCCGATCGAGGGGTCGGCGAGCAGCGCGTCGATGATCTTCCGGCCGCGCGCGTCGCCCACCGGATGGCCGCCGTTGTCCACGGGGTTGGCGACGCCGAGGTACTCCGGTATCCACTGGTGCAGCTCGGCCTGCTTCGCCGCACTGAGGGCCGGCAGGGGCAGCCCGGCCGCCGTGGCGAGGTCGGCCACATGGGCGCCGGTGCCGCCGGAGATGGAGTAGACGGCGACGCCCTCGGCGACCGGGGGCCTGGCCCGCGCCAACAGGGCGGCGGTGTCCTGGAGTTCGTCCAGGGCGTCGACGCGGATCACGCCGAACTGGCGCATGGCCGCGTCCACGACGTCATCGGCACCGGTGAGCTTGCCGGTGTGCGAGGCGGCCGTACGGGCGCCGGTCTCGGTGCGGCCCACCTTCACGGCGACCACCGGCACGCCCCGGCGGGCGGCGCGGTCGGCGGCCAGCAGGAAGGCGCGGCCGTCCTTGAGGCCCTCCAGGTACGCGGCGATGGCGCCGACCTCGGGCTGCTCGGCGAACCAGGAGATGAAGTCGGCGCTCTCCAGATCGGCCTCATTGCCGGTCGGGGCCCAGTGGGTCAGGCGGATGCCCAGTTCCTGGAGGGCGAAGAGGGGGCGGCCCTGGTGGCCGGACTGGGTGATCAGCGCGATCGCCGGTCCGGTGAGGTCGTCCCGGAAGCGCTCGAAGGCGTTCAGATTGGTGTTCGGGCCGAGCAGCCGCAGCCCGGAGCGGCGTACGGCCTCCGTGAGCCGCCGCTGGGCCGCGGCGCCTGCCTCGCCGGTCTCCGCGAAGCCGGACGCGAAGGCGACGGCGAACTTCACCTTGGCCTCGGCGAGTTCGCCGATCACCGGGAGCGGGTCGGCGATCAGCAGGACGGCCAGGTCGACCTGTTCGGGCAGCGCGGCGACGGACGGGGCGCAGGGGATGCCGAAGACGGCCGGGCGGGTCGGGTGCACGGGGTGCACCCGGGCGCCGACGCGCTCGGCCCAGTCCAGCAGTTGCCGGGTCATGCCGGTGCTGGGGCGGCCCGCCGCGTCGGAGGCGCCGATCACGGCGACGGACTGCGGGCGGAAGAAGCGGCTCAGGTCCGGTACGTCCGCGTGCAGCGGGCGCCCGCCGACGTCCAGGTCGTCCACCCGGCCGTGCACGGCGGGCCCGGGGCGCCGCTCCCCGCAGGCGATGACCCGGGCGCGGCGGGAGTCGGTGGTGAGTGTCCCGTGGGTTGATCCAAGCATCGGTCCGCCCCGCTCCTGTGAGACAGCATGAGACAGCACGTGTGAACTGACGCTGTGTCAGATTAACGAACCGGGCGGATGTCAGGAATGGGGCGGGGAGGGAAAGTTACCGGCGGGTGGGGCGAGGGCGCGCGCCGAGACGCGCGACCCCCTTCGCGATCCGGCCCGCGTCCCGCGCCAGTTCCCGCAGCATCCCGCTGATCGGGTTGGTGTATCCGGTGAAGTACAGACCGGGCGCCGACTTCGGTGTCCTGCCGCCCCGCGCCACCGGTTTCCCGTCCGCGCCGAGCACCTCCAGGTGGCCGACCAGGCCGTCGAGGCCGCGCGCGTACCCCGTCGCCGCGATCACCGCCTCCGGCTCTATCCGGGAGCCGTCCGCCAGGACCACCTTCCCGGCCTCGAAGGACTCCACGGCCGCGACGACCTCCACCTTGCCGCGCCGCACCGCGTCCAGCAGGCCCACGTCCTGCACCGGTATCGCGCCCTGCCTCACCCTGCTGTACAGGCCGGTGTCCGGACGGGGCAGCCCCTGTGCGGACAGGTCGGGCAGGGCCAGCCTGGCCTGCTGCCGGGACAGCCGGTCCACCAGGCGCACCGGCAGCCGCCGTACCAGCACGCCCGTGTACTGCGCGGGCCAGCCGAGGGTGGAGCGGCGCACGATGTGCGGGACCGTGCGCACCGCGAGCCGCACCCGCGCGGCCCCGCCCTCCACCAGGTCCACGGCTATCTCGGCGCCGGTGTTGCCGACCCCGACCACCAGCACGTCCCGCCCGGCGTACGGTTCCGCGTTGCGGTAGGCGCCGGCGTGCAGCAGCTCTCCGTCGTACGACTCCCGGCCCGGCCAGTCGGGGATGCGCGGGGTGTGGTTGTAGCCGGTGGCGACGACCACCGCGCTGCCGGTCAGCTCCCGGCCGCCGGAGGCGTGCAGCAGCCAGCCGGTGCCGTCCTCGGCCCGCTCGACGCGATGCACCTCGACGCCGGTGACGATCTCCAGCTCATGGTGCTCGGCGTACTTCTCCAGGTAGCGCACCAGGTCGTCGCGCGACACCCAGCGGCCGAAGCGGCGCGGGATCTTCAGGCCCGGCAGCGCGGACAGCCGGCGGGTGGTGTGCAGATGGAGCCGGTCGTAGTGGCGCCGCCAGGACGCGCCGACCGCGTCGGACTTCTCCAGCACCACCGCCCGTATGCCGCGCGCCCGCAGCGCGTACGCGGCGGCGAGACCGCCTGGACCTGCGCCGATGACGTACACCGGGTGTTCGGTGGGGGTCGATGAGGGGTGCGTGGGGGTGGGGCGGGAGACGGCCATGAGCGGGAGCGTAATCATCCACCAGCTTGATGGGTCTCGGTCAAGACCGGAATTGGTTCCGGATTGATCACGGATGTGCGGAGTGTGTACACGGATGGTGGGCCAAGGGGTCGGCAGCACGGGCTTTCTGACGTAGCGTCAGATATATGGATCCGAGCAGCGATGGTCCGCGCCACGACCTCCCCGAGGCCGACGCCTTCACCCGTCCCTACTGGGCGGCCGCCGCCGACGGCCGCCTCCTGATCCGCCGTTGTGCCGCCTGCGGCCGGGCCCACCACTATCCGCGCGAGTTCTGCCCGCACTGCTGGAGCGAGGACGTCGCCTGGGAGCAGGCCACCGGCCGCGCCACCCTCTACACCTGGTCCACGGTCCACCGCAATGACCTGCCCCCCTTCTCCGCCCGCACCCCGTACATCGCCGCCGTGGTCGACCTCGCCGAGGGGCCCAGGATGATGACGCAGGTGGTGGACGCCGAGGAGGCGGAGCTGTCGGTGGGGATGGGGCTGCGGGTGGCGTTCGCGGACGGTAAACCGGTTTTCCGGCCGGGGAGTTGACCCGATCATGAGCCCATGCATCCCGAGTCCTGGCAGCTGACCGACGACCTCGACGACTTCCTCGCCCGCGCGGGCGGCTTCCTGCGCTCCCGCCCGGCACCGCACACCGTGCCGCTGACGGTGACCGACACGCTCCGCAGGCACGGACTCCACTACTACGGCAGTGGTACGCCCCTGTTCGGCACCCTCGCGGCGGCGGACGGCACGGTGCTCGCGGCGCTGACCCGTACGCCTCCGCACGGCCTCTGCCTCACCCCCGTCACCCCGGAGCAGGCCGAGGCACTGGCCGAGCGGCTGGCCGGACTCGGCCACCGGCTTCCTGAGGTGAGCGCCGAGCGGGACGCGGCGGCGGCCTTCGCGGCGGCCTGGCGGCGGCGGACCGGCCGGGCGGCGACCGTGCACCGCCGCCAGCGCCTCTACCGCCTCGGCGAGTTGACCCCGCCGGAGCCGGCCCCCGAAGGCCGTCCGAGAGTCGCGGGACCGGCCGACCGGGAGCTGCTGCTGCGCTGGTTCGGGGAGTTCGCGCAGGCCATGGGCGAAGGCCCCGGACGGGACGCGGGACCATGGGCGGACGCCCGTCTCTCCTACGGCGGCATCACCCTGTGGGAGGCCGCCGACGGCACCCCGCTGGCCATGGCCGGGGCGACCAGGGAGATCGCGGGACAGGTGCGCGTCGCCCCCGTGTACACCCCGGCCGCGCTGCGCGGCCGGGGATACGCGGGCGCGGTCACCGCCGAGGTGAGCCGGGCCGCGCGCGCCGCCGGAGCCGCCGAGGTCCTCCTCTTCACCGACCTGGCCAACCCCACCAGCAACGCCCTCTACCGGCGGCTCGGCTACCGGGAGGTCGCGGACTTCACGGTCTGGGAGTTCGGGGACTGAGCCCCCTCAGGGCCACAGCAGCCCCCTGCTCCACCCGAACTCCGTGCTGCGGTACTCCAGTCGGACATGCGCCCGGTCCGCCGCGCCCTGGAAGAACTCGACCGTGTCCGGGCGCAGCCGGTAGAGCGTCCAGGTGGGGGCGGTCAGCGCGGGGTTCTCCCGGGCCCGGTCCCAGGCGGCCGCCGAGGCCCGGCGCAGCTCGTCCGCACAGGCCAGCTCCTCGCTCTGGTGCCCGGTCAGCGCCGCCGCGAGGGCGCCCGTGGAGCGGGCGTGCAGATCCGCCTGGCTCTCCTCCTGCGGCGCCGCCGCGACCGGCCCGCGCACCCGCACCTGGCGGCCCAGCACCGGCCAGTAGAAGGTCAGGGCGGCGTACGGGCGGGCGTCGAGGGCGCGGCCCTTGCGGCTCGTGGTGTGGGTGGCGAAGGACCAGCCGTCGGGGTCGGCGCCGTGCAGCATCACGATCCGGGCGTCCGGCCGCCCCTCCTCGTCCACCGTGGCCAGCGTCATCGTGTGCGGCTCCGGCTGCCCGGCGTCCACCACCTCGGCGAACCAGCTCGTGAACAGCGGCAGCGGGGTCGGCGGGGCCGTCTCCGGATCGAACGGCGGCAGCCGGGTCACCTCGGGCGACCAGACGCGCTGGGTCAGGAGCAGGGCGTGGAGATCGTTCTGTGCCATGGGGCCGAGTATCCAAGCCCGCCGGAACATGCCCGCCCCCGGCCGCCGCCCGCGCTCACCCGTTCGGTCCGGCTGGCGGCGCACAGGAGGGCATCCGGGTGCGCGGGCGCCGGGGTCCGCCCAGGCTGGGAGCGGGGCCGACGGGACCGAGAGTGAGGGCGATGATCGTAACGGTGGTGGCGATGCCGCAGGGCACCATCGTGCGCACCGACCTGGCGGAGGCCCGGCGCAGGCTCGCCGCCACCCGCTATCTCCTGGTGGACGTGGAGCTGCCGGGGACGGGGACGGGGGCGGACGCGGGGGAGGAGGGCGAGCAGCTGGCCCGGCGGCTCGGGCTCGGCGACACGGACCTGGACTGGTTCGGGCGCCCCGGCGAACCCGCCCGCGCCGACTTCCTCGGCGACACCGTCGGCCTGGTGGTCCCCGTCGTCCAGGACGAGCGCGTGATCTACGCCCACGCCGTGGCCGGGGACCGCTATCTGGTCACCGCGCACCGGGGCCCCGCCTTCCTCGCCCCGGAGATCACCGCGCACGTACGGCGGGAACGGCCCCGGGACGCCGTGGCCCTGCTCTTCCTGGTGCTCCAGTCCGCGCTTGCCACCTTCCGGCGGGCCGCGGTGGCCGCGCTGCTGGAGGTGGAGGAGCTGGAGGACGACATGTTCCAGCAGCGGCGCCCCGAACAGGTCTACCGGCTGTCCCGGCTGCGCCGACGCTCCGCCCTGCTGCACCACTCGCTGCTGCCCTACCTCCAGGTGGTGGACGAGGTCATCACCCGCCGGATGATGAGCCCCGACTTCCCGCTCGAACGGCAGCGGCTCGCCCGCGAGTTCCAGCATGTGGCCCGCATGGTCCTCACCGACATCGAGACCCTCCAGGAGGCGACCCGCCGGGCCTTCGGCAGCTACTCCTCGCTCGTCGCGGGCGAGCAGAACAACGTGATCAACCGGCTGGCCATCGTGTCCGTGATCTTCCTGCCGCTGTCCTTCCTGACCGGCTTCTTCGGCATGAACTTCGCCTTCCTGACGGACGAGCTGGAGAGCCGCGCGGTCTTCTGGCTGCTCGCGATCGGCCTCCAGATCTGCGTGCTCGGCGGCGCGTTCTACGTCCTGCACCGCACCCGTATCTGGCGGCGGCTGCGGGACGAGGACTGAGCGGGCGCGGCGGGCTCACCGGCCGAGCACCACCGTGCCGGAGGAGCAGAACCAGCCGCCGGTGCCGGACGCCACCGCGAGGGCGGGCAACTGTCCGTCGGCGCGGCGCACTTGGCGCGCCCCGGCCTCGCCACGCAGCTGCCGTACCGCCTCCACCAGCAGGAACAGGCCGCGCATGCCGGGGTGTTGGGCGGACAGGCCGCCGCCGTCCGTGTTCACCGGCAGCTCGCCGCCACGCACCAGCAGCCGGCCCTTCTCCACGAACGCCCCGCCCTCGCCCTTGGCGCAGAAGCCCAGGTCCTCCAGCGTCACCAGGGTCATATAGGTGAAGGCGTCGTAGATCTCCGCGAGTTCGATCTCGGCGGGCCGCACCCCGGCCCGCTCGAAGGCGAGCCGGCCGCTGACCGCCGCCGGGGAAACGGTGAAGTCGGGCCACTCGGACATCGCCGCGTGCGAGACGTGCTCACCGGTGCCGAGCACCCAGACGGGTGTCGTACGGCAGTCCCGTACGAGCTCCTCGGCGGCCAGCAGCACCGCCGCGCCGCCGTCCGAGCGCAGACAGCAGTGCAGCTTGGTGAAGGGGTCGGCGATCAGCGGGCCCGCCAGCACCTCGTCGACGGTGACCGGCGCCCGGAACATCGCCTCCGGGTTCAGGGCCGCGTTCGCCCGCGCCTGCACCGCGACCTCGGCCAGCTGCTCGATCGTCGTGCCGTACTCGATCATGTGCCGGCGGGCCGCCATCGCGTACTTGGCGATCAGCGTGTGCCCGTACGGCGCCTCGAACTGGAGCGGGCCGCGTGTGCCGAAGGACAACTCCCCGGTGCGGCGGCCCGCCTTGATGTCCGACCGCGCGGTCGAGCCGTAGACCAGCAGCACCGCCCTCGCATGTCCCGCGGCGATCGCGTCCGCCGCGTGCGCCGCCATCACCTCCCAGGTGGAGCCGCCCACCGAGGTGGAGTCCACCCAGGTGGGGCGCAGCCCCAGGTACTCGGCGACCTCCACCGGGGCCAGGGTGCCGAGGCCCGCGGAGGCGAAGCCGTCCACCAGGGACCGGTCCAGGCCGGCGTCCGCGAGCGCCCGCCGGGCCGCCTGGGCGTGCAGGGTGTACGGCGTCGCGTCCGGGACCCGGCCGCAGTCGGAGAGCGCCACACCGGCCACGGCGACGTTCCGGCGCACACGGGTCATGGGAGGCCTCCTGCCCCTGGGCATATCGCTTCGGCCCTCCTAATATGACGGTCCGTCAGATCCCGAGGGAAGAGCCGGACCCGGAAGGGTTGCCCATGGACACCCGTCTCACCGCCGAGCAGGACGAGATCCGCCGGTCCCTGCGCGAACTGCTGCACGTCCGGTGCGGGTCGCCCGAGGTGCGGGCCGCCGTCGGCACCCCGGCCGGGTACGACCCGCTGCTGTGGACCGAGCTGGCCGAACGGCTCGGGCTGCCGGGCCTCGCGCTGCCCGAGCGGTACGGCGGGGTCGGCTGCTCGGTCACCGAACTGGCCCTCGCCTGCGAGGAGACGGGCCGCGCCCTCGCGCCCTCCCCGCTGTTCGCCACCTGCGTCCTCGCCGCCCCGCTGATCCTCGCCCTCGGCACCGAGGCCCAGTGCGCGCGGCTGCTGCCCCGGATCGCCGCGGGCACCCTCACCGCGGCGCTCGCCGTACCGGGCCCCGATCTCGCCCGCGCGCTGGCCCTGACCGGCGAGAACGGCGGGTACAGCGCGGGGGGCGGCCGGGCGGGCGGGGTGCAGGCCGGGCGCGGCCCCGACGGCTGGCGGCTGTACGGGCAGGCGGACCAGGTCCTCGACGGGCACAGCGCCGGGCTGCTGCTGGTCGCCGCGCACACCGGGGGGTACGCCCGCGCGCGGACCCGGCTGTTCCTGGTCGAGGGGGAGGCCGCGGGGGTCGTACGGGCCCGGCGGACGGCACTGGACGCGACACGGCCGCAGGGGCGGGTGCAACTGCGCCAGGTGCGGGCGGAGTTGCTGGGGCCGGAAGAGGAGGAGGCCGTAGACGTACGGGTGGCGTTCGCGGGGCTCGGGGATCAGGTCGCCGCTGTCCTCGCCGCCGAGGCCGTGGGGGCGGCGGACCGGGTGCTGGAGCGGACGGTGGAGTACGTCGGGCAGCGCGAGCAGTTCGGCCGGCCCGTGGGGTCCTTCCAGGCGGTCAAGCACCGGCTGGCGGAGGTCTATGTGGGGGTGCAGGCGGCACGGTCGGCCGCGTACTACGCCGCCTGGGTGACGGCGGGGGGAGCGGGCGAGGGGTTCGGGGGACCGGCGCTCGCGCAGGCGCTGGAGGCGCTGCGGACGGCGGCGGCCGAGGGGATCCAGCTGCACGGCGGGATCGGGTTCACCTGGGAGCACGACGCGCACCTGTACTTCAAGCGGGCGGCCGGGGACGAGCTGCTGTTCGGACCGGGACACCGGCTGCGGGGGCGGGCGGCGGAGCGGGCGGGGTTGTTCGGCGCGGCCGGGAAGGTGGGGGCGTGAAGAGCGAGAGGGGCGCGCGGGGTGGGAGGGGCGCGCGGGGTGTGGGGCGCGGCGCCGGTTCCGGGGTGGCGGCGGGGGCCGAGGCAGGGGCGCGGGCCGGGGTCGGGGTGCGGGTGGTGCGGAGGGTGTCGGCCAGCCGGGGGTTCGCCCGGGTCGCCCCCTACGTGATCCCGGCGCTCGACCGGGGCGTGCACCGGCTCACCCGGGGGCGCAGGCTGCTCAGCACGGCGATGCTGCCCGGGGTGGTCCTCACCTCCACGGGCGCCCGGAGCGGGCTGCCGCGCAGGACACCGCTGGCGTGCATGCCGGAGGGCGGGGCCGGGGGAGGGGCCGGTGCCGGGCGCAGCTGGATCCTCGTCGGGTCCAACTTCGGGCGGCCCGGACATCCCGCCTGGACCCACAATCTGCTCGCCCAGCCACGGGTGTCGATCAGCTGGCGGGGCACCGACGTGACCGTCACCGCCGTACTCCTGGAGGGGGAGGAACGGGCGGCGGTGTGGGCGGCGGCCCTGGCGTTCTGGCCGCCGTACGCCGCCTATCAGAAGCGGATCAGCCGGGAGATCAGGCTCTTCCGGCTGACCGAGCGACCGAGCGACTGTCCGGCCGCTGGCGCCTCTGAGCGCCCCTGAGCGTCCCTCGGCGCCCCTGGGTGCTAGAGCGTCGCCAGCCGCTCCACCAGCAGGAACGCGCCGATGCCGAGCATGGCCGCGCCCGAGGTGCGGGTGACCGCGCGGGCGGCGGCGGGGCGGGCGCAGAGCAGGGCGCGGGCGAGGACGCCGACCGTGAGGTAGACGGCCGCGCAGCACGCCATGTGGAGCAGGCCGAGGGCCGCGGTCTGCGCGGGGACCGGCAGATGCGCGCCGCGCAGGGTGAGGAACTGGGGGAGCACGGAGAGGTAGAGCAGCAGGCCCTTGGGATTCAGACCGCTGATCGTGGCCCCGCGCAGGAAGGGACGCCCCTCCGCGGCCTCGGTCGTGCCCGCCGCCGGGGTGGCCGGGCGGCGCAGGACGCCCCAGCCCAGCCACAGCAGATACCCGGCGCCCACCACGGTCAGCGCCGTCAGCAGCCGGGGCGAGCCCGCGACCAGGACCGCGAGACCGGCCGTCGCCAGGGCCGTGTGCAGGGCGTATCCGCAGACCAGGCCCGCCACCGCGTGCGGGACCCGGGCGCCGCGCAGGGCGGTCGCGATGACGTACGCCCAGTCGGCGCCCGGCACGCACACCAGCAGCAGGTCCACGACGAGGAAGGAGAAGAGCAGTCCCGAGTCCATGAAGGGGACATTAGGCGCGATCGCCCCGAAAGTGTTCCCGAAGTTTGCCCATGATCCGTGCTTCTGCGCAAATATCTACTCCATGGACGACGTGGACCGGAAAATCCTTGCCGAGCTCCAGCAGGACGGGCGGCTGACCGTGACCGAGCTGGCCGCGCGGGTGCGGCTCAGCGTCTCGCCGTGCCACCGCCGACTGCGTGAGCTGGAGCGTTCCGGCGCGATCCAGGGCTACCGCGCGGTGGTGGACGCGACGGCGCTCGGGCTGAACTTCGAGGCGCTGGTCTTCGTGTCCATGCGGCAGGAGGACCGGGACACGGTCGCCGAGTTCGAGCGGGCGGTCGGCGAGCTCGATCATGTGCTGGACGCGCAACGGCTGTTCGGGGAGCCGGACTATCTGCTGCGGGTGGCCACGGCCGACCTCGCGGCGTTCCAGCGGCTGTACGACGAGCGGCTCGCCACGCTGCCGGGGGTGCAGCGGCTGACCTCGACGCTGGTGATGAAGCACGTCGTACGGGACCGGCCGCTCCCGGCGTGAGCCGATGGCCGCCCCTGCCGTCCCCTACCGCCCCCGACAGCACGGCAGGCGGCGGCTCACGTCGGTGAACCACCGCCTGCAAGACAGGACTTGGCTGTTAACGGGACGTACTGATCCCTATCGGTGCTATTTCGACGGCTTGCGCCCCGTGACGCCCAGATGGATCAACAGGGCCAGATTGGGCTTGAGTTCGGCCTGCTTGACGCCCCAGGAGGAGAAGCCCTTCTGGTGGGCGGCGACCGCGGCGAGCATGGCGACCAGGGAACCGGCCACCGCGGCGGGGTTCACGTCCTTGTCCACGCGGCCCTTGGACTGGAGTTCCGCGATCGCGTCGGCGAGCGAGTTGTTCACCGAGTTAAGGATCTTCATACGGATCTTGTAGAACCGTTTGTCCCCTTCGGCGGCACCGAGATCGACCACGCGCAGGATCGCGTCGTGCTTCTTCCAGAAGTCCAGGAAGCCGTCCACGAGTTCCTGGGAGGTCACCCAGCCGGACTTGCCGGCCCAGGAGCGCCCCTCCAGCAACTCGGTCAAACCGGCGCCCTCGGCGGCCATTTGGTCGGCGATCTCCAGGACGGCACCTTCGACGTCCGGGAAGTACTGGTAGAAGGTCGCGGGCGAAGTGCCCGCCTTCCGGGCGACATCGATGACCTTGACGTCCCGGTACGGGGAGGAGCTGAGCATCTCGCTGAGGCAGTCGAGCAGCTTCTGCCGGGTCGCCTGCCCACGCCTACCGGCCACGCGGCCGTCGACGGTACGCACTTGTCCTGTCATGCCGTCAGCTTACCGAGGGGTGATGGGAGCGCGATTCGGCCGACTGCAAATGGGGTGCGCGGGCCCATCGAGCCTGGTGTGCCTGGTCTGCGCGCTGCGCGACACCCGGTTACTTTGACGACATGGCCGAAAACAGGGCATCCACGAACGAAGAGCCACACGAGGGTGGCAAACCGGCCTCGGCCCCGCCCCCGGCCCCCTCCGAGGACCCGGGCCCCTACCCCGAAGGCACCCCCTGCTGGCTCGACGCGCAGCTGTCCGACGTCGAGGGCGGCAAGCGGTTCTACGGGGACCTCTTCGGCTGGACCTTCCAGGAGGGGGAGGGCGGCTCCGTGTGGGCCAGGCAGGACGGGCGGCCGGTGGCACAGCTGGGGCGGAAGGCGGACGGGCGGATGCCCACCGTCTGGACGGTGTACTTCGCGACGCCTGACATCCAGACGCTCAGCCGGCGGATCACCGCGGCCGGCGGACAGCTGGTCGTGGCCCCGTACCCGGTCGCCGAACTCGGCCGGGCCGCCCTCGCCGCCGACCCCGAGGGCGCGGTCTTCGGGCTGTGGCAGGCGCGCAGCCACCCCGGATTCGGGCTGCGCCACGCACCCGGCACCTTCGTCTGGGCCGAGCTGTACACCCGCGACACCACCGGCGCGAACACCTTCTACGGCGGTCTGTTCCACCACGCCCTGTTCGCCCCCGGCGCCGACCCCGACTTCGGCCGCGCCGACGTGACCGATGTCTTCCCCGCCGAGATGCCCCCGCACATCCTCACCCACTTCCGCGTCACCGGCCTGGACGAGGCGCTCGGCACCGTCCGGCGGCTCGGCGGGCGGGTGCAGGTGCCCCCGTTCGAGGCGTCGTACGGACGGGTGGCCGTCGTCACCGACAATCAAGGGGCGTCGTTCGCCCTACTGGAGCGGTAGGACATCCCGATTTGTCCCCGGGTTCGCAACCGGCCGCCCGGCCAGGAAGAATCGGGGTCCGTGCCGCCATGGCGGTGCGGTGGTGAGACGCTGCACTTTGGTCGCGTAAAAAGGGCCGGCGCGGCCGGTACGGGGAGGTGGCAGGCAAGTGGATCAGCTGACGCAGCACGATCCGCGGCGGATCGGGCCGTTCGAGGTGCTGGGCCGGCTGGGCGCCGGCGGCATGGGGCTGGTCTATCTCGCGCGCTCGGCGTCCGGCCGACGTGTCGCGATCAAGACGGTGCGCACGGAACTCGCCGAGGACCAGCTCTTCCGCGTCCGCTTCACCCGCGAGGTGGAGGCGGCCCGCGCGGTCTCGGGCTTCTACACGGCCGCCGTGGTCGACGCCGACCCGCGCGCCGCCGTGCCGTGGCTGGCCACCGCCTATGTGCCCGCGCCCTCCCTTGAGGAGATAGTGAACGAGTGCGGGCCGCTGCCGGCGCAGGCCGTGCGCTGGCTCGCCGCGGGCGTCGCCGAGGCCCTCCAGTCCATCCACGGCGCCGGCCTGGTCCACCGCGACCTCAAGCCGTCCAACGTGCTCGTGGTCGAGGACGGCCCCCGGGTGATCGACTTCGGCATCGCGTCCGGCGTCTCGAACACCCGTCTGACGATGACGAACGTCGCCGTCGGCACCCCCGCCTACATGTCCCCGGAGCAGGCCAAGGACTCCCGCAGCGTCACCGGCGCCAGCGATGTCTTCTCGCTCGGCTCCATGCTGGTCTTCGCGGCCACCGGGCATCCGCCCTTCCACGGCGCGAACCCGGTTGAGACCGTGTTCATGCTGCTGCGCGAGGGCCCCGACCTCACCGGTCTGCCGGACGAACTGCGCCCGCTCATCGAGGTCTGCATGCAGATGGAGGCCCCCGGCCGTCCGTCGCCCGCCGATCTCCAGGCCCAGCTCGCGCCGCATCTCTTCGGCTCCGGCTCGGACGACAGCGGCACCGCCTCCGCCTGGCTGCCCGATCACGCGGTGGCCCTGATCGAGTCCCGCCGCGGCGGCCGCCCGGCCCCCAAGCCCGCCCCGGCGACGACCGCCCACGGACCGCGTCCCACCGGACCCGGGCCGCGCCCCACCGCGGGTCCGGTCGTCCCGCCGCCGCCCGCGTACGACCCGCCGGTCCCGTCGGCCTCCTTCGCGGCCCCGGCCGCCGCCCCCGACACCGGCCCGGTACGGCTCGCCGGTGCCCCGGTCCCGATCGGCCCGGGACCGCGGGTGGCCGACGCCCGCGCCGCCGCCGTCAAGGCGCCCCCGCCGGAGGCCGGACTGGTCGCCAACTGGTCCCGCCCGCGCCCCGGAGTGGCCGGCGCCGACCCCGCCGTACCCGCCGCCCCGCCCGGCCCCCCGGAGCAGACGAGCGGCTGGCGCCCCTGGCGTTTCCGCATGTCGAACGACGTCTGGGGCACCCCCTCCGTCGACGGCGACCTCGTCTACGTCACCTCCTTCGAGGTGCACGCCCTCGATGTGGGCACCGGCCGGCGCCGCTTCAAGACGCGGGACGTGGCCTGGTCCATGGCGGTCGCCGACGGCCGGGTGCACGCCTCCGACGGCCCCACCCTGTTCGCCCTGGACGCCCGCGAGGGCACCGATCTGTGGCGGCTGTCCACGGACGCCTGGGTGTACTCCCTCAAGGCCGACCACGGCACCGTCGTCACCGGCACCCGGGGCGGCGGCGTCCAGGCCTGGGAGGCGTCGAACGGGCAGCGGCTGTGGGAGATCAGCGGCTGCCAGACCGACTTCGAGACCCCCGAGGCGGGCCCGCACGTCCATGACGGCACGGTCTATGTCTGGCAGGACGCCCGGCTGCGCGCGCTGGACGCCCGCACCGGCGAGGAGCGCTGGGCGTACCCGATCGGCGACGCGGCCTCCTGCGGCGGCGTCCCGGTCCGGATCACCCCGGCGCCCGACGGCTATGTGTACATCTCCGCAGGCAGCCGGGTGCTCGCCGTCGAGGCGGTCAGCGGCATGGTGCGCTGGCACTTCGAGGCGCCCGCGGTCTTCCTGAGCCCGCCCGCCTTCGCGCCCGGCCCCGCGGTCACCGGCGGCGGTGTCTACCTCGCCGACTACCTCGGCACGGTCTACGCCCTCGACGCCACCGACGGCCGCGACCGCTGGCGCATCGCCACCGAGGCCCGTACCTCCGTCGAGCCGGTCCTGGTGGCCGCCGGACACGTCCATGTCGGCAGCGGCAAGGGCCTGTACACCCTGGACGCGGTCACCGGCACCCCCAAGTGGCGCTTCCAGGCGGGCGGGGACGTGGTGGGCGCCCCGGCGGTCGCGGAGGGCCGGATCCACTTCGGCTCCACCGACCATCTGCTCTACACCCTCAAGGCCGACGACGGCCGGCTCCGCTGGAAGCTGGCCACCGGCGGCGAGATCACCGGCTCCCCGGTGGTCAGGGACGGTGTAGTGTACGCGTGCAGCAAGGACCGCTGTGTGTACGCGCTGGACGCGGAGAAGGGCACGGGGACGGCGCGTACGGCCTGACGCGCGCGTGCGTGACGGCCGTCGTACCGGTTCACGGAAAGGGCTCCGGACGGCGGCCGTCCCGGGCCCGACGCTACCCGGCGTGCCGGAACCCCGCCAGATGGTGGACGCCGCTGGACGGGGTGGCCGTCATGCCCATGCCTCCCGGGTGCCTCCCGAGCGCCGGGCCGCCGCGGTACGCCACGCTGATCCCCTCACCGCACCCGGAACCCCCGCCGCCGCGCCGCGAACAGCTCCGCCTGCCGGTCGGACGGGAGATTGCCGAGGGCGATGAGGTGCGGGGCCTGCGCGAACGCCTGCGCGCGGGCGGCCTCGCGCGCCGCCCACAGGGCCCGCACGGTCCCCTGCACCCCCGCAGGCGGATACCCGGCGAGCACCTCGGCACAGCGCACGGCGGCCGCCAACGGGTCGCCATCCGGCGCGAGTTCGGACACCAGCCCGATCGCATGGGCCCGCTCGGCGGAGATCCGCTCGGCCGTCCCCATGAGCATCATCCGGGCCGCTTCCCCGTACGGCATCCGCTCGGCCATGAGCATGGACTCGTACGCGCTGACCATGCCGTACGTCGTGTGCGGATCGAAGAACTCCGCCGTGCGGTCCGCGACCACGAACTCGCACTCGCCCAGCAGATAGAAGGCCCCGCCGCACACCATCCCGCGCACCGCCGCGACGACCGGCTTCCACAGCCCGTTCGCCTTCGGCCCGACGCCCAGCAGCGGATCGTCCTGCGCGTACGGCGACGACGGCTGCGGTACGACGGTGTCCCGGTCGATCCCCGTACAGAACGCCCGCTCCCCGGCCCCGGTGAGCACGACGGCCCGCACGGAGTCGTCGAACCTCAACCGCCCCCATGTCTCGCGGAGTTGCCGGACCATCTCCAGATCGATGGCGTTGAGCCGCTCGGGCCGGTCCAGGGTGACGACGGCGACCTTGGTGTCCTCGTCGGCCGCCAGGCGCACGGCGTTCACACGAGCACCCACTGCGGCAGCCCCTCGTGAAAGACCGCCCGCACCCGGGCACCGATCCGGATGCGCCCCGGATCAAGGGAGTTGAGCGGCGCACCGGCCCCGGTGACCAGATTGCCGACCAGCCGGATCCGCGGAACCTCCGCCAGCTCCACCACGACCACGTTGTACGGCGCCTGTTCCGCGTACGCGGGCAGCAGCGGCGGGTGCGGGACGACGTACGACCACACGCGCCCGCGCCCCGACATGAGCCGCCACTCGCTCGCGAACGACCGGCAGTGAGGGCAGCAGGGGCGGGGCGGGAAGCGGGGCTCGCCGCACTCCCCGCAGCTCTGTACGCGCAGTTCGCCGCGGGCCGCGTACGCCCAGAAGGGCGCGCCGTCGGCGTCGGTGACCGGCTTCAGCATCATGGCTCAACTCCTCAGCAGCAGCGCGGAGGTGGGGACGCTCTCGCCCGCGGTGACCAGGCAGGTGGCGGCGCCGGGGACCTGCGCGGTGCTGGTGCCGCGCAGTTGCTTCACCCCTTCGGTGATGAGGTTGAAGCCATGCACATAGCCCTCGGAGAGCCCGCCGCCCCCGGTGTTGAGGGGCAGCCGTCCGCCGATCTCCAGGGCGCCCTGCTCGGTGAAGGGGCCGCCCTCTCCTCGTCCGCAGAAGCCGTAGCCCTCCAGGGAGAGCGGGACGAGGATGCTGAACCCGTCGTAGATCTGGGCCACGTCCACGTCGTCCGGGGTGAGATCGGCGTGCTTCCACAGCTGGCGGGCGGTGGTCCAGGAGGGGCCGGTGAGCGGGTCGTCGTTCCAGTAGTTGACCATGCCGTGGTGCTGGGCGGGCAGGCCCTGGGCAGCGGCGTGGACGTACACGGGCCTGCGGCGGCAGTCCCGGGCGCGCTCCCGCCCGACGACGACACACGCCAACGCCCCGTCCGTCTCCAGGCAGTTGTCGAAGAGGCAGAGGGGCTCGCTGATCCAGCGGGAGGTCATGTACATCTCGCGGGTGAGCGGGCGGTCGTACATCACGGCGGCCGGGTTCTGGTTGGCCCGGTTGCGGCAGGCGAGGGCGACATTGAAGAGGTGGTCGCGGGTGGCGCCGTACTCGTGCATGTAGCGGCGTGCCAGCATGGCCGTCTCGTCCGCGGGCCGCAGCAGCCCGAAGGGCCGGGTCCACTGGGCGGGGGTGGGCAGTTGGCCGGTGGTGCCGGTCCACGGCCGGGGTCCGCTGCCGCGCTTGCGGGCGCGCCAGGCGACGCCCACGGTGGCCTGGCCGGCGGCGATGGCGGTGGCGAGATGGGCGACGGTGGCGCAGGAGCCGCCGCCTCCGTAGCCCACCTTGCCGAAGTAGGCGAGATCCCCGAACCCCACCGCCTTCGCCAGCTCCACCTCGTCCGTCTCCTCCATCGTGTACGAGGCCAGGGCGTCGACCTCGCCGGGCGCGATCCCGGCGTCGTCCAGCGCGGCGAGCACGGCCCGGCAGGCGAGCGTTCTCTCGTCCTCCGGAAGGTTCTTGGCGAACGCGGTCTGCCCGATCCCGACGATGGCCGTGGCGTCCTTGAGTCCCGTCCCCGCCATGGCGTGGGCCCCCTTCCCGTAGCTGACAGCCCGTCAGATTACCGCTAATCTGACGACGAGTCAGCTGTGGGGTTCGGCAGCTACGGGGACTCGGCAGCTACGGGATCGCGCGGTCGGGGAGGCCGATCATGGGCGAGTGGCACACCATCCCGGCCCTGGTGCGGTGGTCGGCCGCGCGGTACGCGGACCGGGAGGCGGTGGTGGAGGGCCGTACCCGGATCACCTACGCCGAGCTGGGCGCCCGGATCGAACGCGCGGCGGCCGCCTGTCTGGCGAGCGGGGTGGCGCCGGGCGACCGGGTGGCCGTGTGGGCCCCCAACTCCCTCGACTGGATCGTCGCGGCGCTGGGCGCGGTGTCGGCGGGCGGGATCCTGGTGCCGCTGAACACCCGCTTCAAGGGCGGCGAGGCGGTGGAGGTGCTGCGCGGGAGCGGGGCGCGGCTGCTGTTCGTGACGGGGCCGTTCCTCGGCACGTCGTACGTGGCGGCGCTGCGCCGCGCGGCGGGTTCCGGCACCGGACCAGGACCGTTGCCGGGGGTGCCGTCGCTGCGGGAGGTGGTGGTGCTGTCGGGGGAGGCGCCGCCGGAGTTCCGCACCTGGCGGCAGTTCCTGACGGCGGGGGAGGCCATCGGCTCGGCCGAAGTCGCTTCTCGTTCCGCCTCGTTGTCCGGCGACTCGGTGTCGGACATCGTCTTCACCTCGGGTACGACGGGCCGTCCCAAGGGCGCGGTGATCACGCACGGCCAGACGCTGCGGGCGTACGGGACCTGGGCGGATCTGGCGGGGCTGCGGTCGGCGGACCGCTACCTGATCATCAACCCCTTCTTCCACACGTTCGGTTACAAGGCCGGGGTGCTCGCGTGTCTGATGCGCGGGGCGGCGATGATCCCGCAGCCGGTGTTCGACGTGGACACGACGCTGGCCCATATGACGGCGGAACGCGTCTCCGTCCTCCCCGGCCCTCCGACCCTGCACCAGTCCCTCCTCGACCACCCCGCCCGCGCCGCGCACGACCTGTCCGCGCTGCGGCTGGTGGTGACCGGCGCGGCGATGATCCCGCCGCGCCTGGTGGAACGCCTGCGCACGGAACTGGGCGTCGGCACGGTCCTCACCGCGTACGGCCTCTCGGAGGCGACCGGGATGGTCACGATGTGCCGGCGCGGCGACGAGCCCTCGCTGATCGCGGCGACATCGGGGCGGGCGATCCCCGGGGTGGAGGTGCGGGTGGTGTCACCGGCCGGTACGCCGGTCCCCGCCGGATCGCCGGGCGAGATCTGGGTGCGGGGCTTCAACGTGATGCGCGGCTACGACGCGGACGCACCGGCCACGGCGGCGGCGATCACGCCGGAGGGCTGGCTGCGCACGGGCGACATCGGGGTGCTGGACGCGGCGGGCAATCTGCGGGTGACGGACCGCCTGAAGGACATGTTCACCGTCGGCGGCTTCAACGCCTACCCCGCCGAGATAGAACGCCTGCTCTCCACCCACCCCGAGGTCGCCGACGCCGCCGTGATCGGCATCCCCCACCCCCGCCTCGGCGAGGTCCCCAAGGCCTACATCGTCCGCCACCCCACCTCCCGCCTCACCGCCACCGCCCTGATCACCTGGTCCCGCCACACCATGGCGAACTACAAGGTCCCCAGAGAGATCGAGTTCCTCCCGGAACTACCGAGGAACGCGAGCGGGAAGGTGGTGAAGGGGGCGCTGCGGGGGCGGGGGAGGGCCGACTCGTTCGGGTGACACACCAGCCATCGCCCTCCGCGCCCGGCCGAGCGCTCGTTGACCACATCGCCGAGCTGGACACGAGGGAGTACGAATGAGCACCGTCAGCTGGGACGAAGTGAAGCGTCAAGCGGACGAGCAGCGCAGGGCTGCGGGGCTTCCCGTGCGGAGTCCCGAGGAGAGGCAGGCGGCCAAGGAACGCCTCCTCGCCGAGGTGCGGGCCCATCGGCTTGCCGAGATCCGGCGGGAGCAGGAGCTCACCCAGCGGGAGATCGCCGACTCGATGGACATGCAGTACACGGTGGCCTGAACCCCGCCCCGCGCGGCGCCCCGCCCCCGGACACACGTCGGCCGCGACGGCTCCCCCTCCGCGCCGCCGCGGCCGATCCCCCGTGTGTCGCCGTCCTGGCCGGTCCCCGTCGTAAGGCGGTCAGGCGGTCTCGGAAGTGATGTGCGTGTTGTCCGGGCTGAAGGTGCCGTTGTCCTCGGCGTCGGTGATGTGGACGTTGCCCGCCGGGGTCATCTTGGCGGCGTCCTTCGTGTCCGTGATGTGGACGTTGCCGGCCGGCGTCATCGTCCCGGTGTCCTTGGCGTCCGTGATGTGGACGTTGGCCGGAGCCACTTCCGCGTGGCTGTTGGCCGGGGCCACCTCCGCGTGGACGTTGGCCGGGTCGACCGTCTTCGCGTCCTTCTTGGCGTCGCTCATGGTGCTTCCTCCCCAGTGGTGCTGGACTCGATTTGTGAGGCCCGCCCGGCCATTCCCCCGATGAACGGCCGGACGAGCTCACTGATCGCCCCACCTTAGATCGGTGGTCCGGGCGACCTCACCGGCGGTCCGTCTGCCCCCCGACGCGACGGATCGACAAACAAAAGAGTGCCGTGCCGCGATAAACGAACGATGAACGCCCCGAGCCGCGCGGCCCGCTGGTGCCCCGCCTCAGGCCACCGTCGTCCCCTCCAGCAGCGTGCGGACCGAGTCGGCCTCCGGCGAACCGAGCGACTCGTAGATGGACAGCGCCTCCTGCCAGCACACCCGCGCACGCCCCGACTGCCCTATGCCGTCGAGCGCCCGGCCGAGCACGGTGAGCACATTGCCGCGCCGCCACTCGCCGCCGATCCCGCGCAGCACCGTGAGCGCGGCCTCGGCGTTCGCCGATGCCTGGGCGGGCCGCTCGGCCGTGAGATCGAGCTCGGCGAGCCGGAACAGCGTCATGCCCTCCCACAGCCGCTGCCGGCTCTCCTGGAAGACCCGTAGCGCCTCCCGCAGCCGCTCGGCGGCCTCCAGATGGCGGCCGTTCTGGGTCAGGGCCATACCGAGCGCGTAGCGGCCGTTGGCGTTCTTCACCGCGTGCCCCAGGGTCTCGTACATGTCGACACCCTGCTGGGCCAGTTCCACCGCACTGTGAGGCCGGCCGGTCACCACATGGATGCGGGAGAGGTTGCAGAGCACGCTCGCCTCGCCGGCGCGGTCCGCGCAGTCCCGGAAGTCCGAGAGCGCCTGCTTGAGATGCTGCTCGGCATCGTCGTACCGGCGCTGGTAGAAGGCCATGGCGCCCCGGATGTTGGCCGCCCAGCAGCGGGCCAGCGGATCGCTGCACGAGGCCCCGAGCCGCAGCGACTCCTGCGCGGACTCGTCGGCCTCCGCGAACCGGCCCGACAGCTGATGGGCGTTGGCCAGCACGACCGACGCCCGCACCTGCGCCGGGCCGTCCCCGCTGGACCGCGCCGCGTCGAGCAGGGCGAGTGCCGCGGCGTCGTACTCCCGGGAGTTGGCGCCGGACTCGGTCAGGTCGACGGCGGTCCACAGCAGGTCGATGGCGCGCGGCAGCGTGCCCGCACCCGCGAACTGGCGCACGCAGGCCAGCAGGGAGACCGCCTCGGCGTACAGCCAGTCCTGCGCCTGGTGCCGGTCCTCGAAACGCAGCCCCGGGTAGACGGTCGGCCGCAGATGGTCGACCACCCGGTCCCCGGGCCGCTCCATCGCGTACACCTGTGCCGCCGTCGCCAGATAGAAGTCCAGCAACCGCGACATCGCCGCCCCCCGCTCGCTCGGCGGCTGTTCGTCGCGTTCCGCGCAGGCGCGGGCGTAGAGGCGGACCAGGTCGTGGAAGCGGTAGCGGCCGGGGGCGGCGGACTCCAGGAGGGAGGTGTCGACGAGGGATTCGAGGAGGTCTTCCGTGGACTCCAGGGGCAGGTCGAGGACCGCGGCCGCGGCGGCCAGGGAGATGTCCGGGCCGTCGGCGAGGCCCAGGAGGCGGAAGGCGCGGGCCTGGACGCGGTCGAGCTGGCCGTAGCCGAGCTCGAAGGTCGCCTTCACCGCGAGGTCCCCGGCCTGGAGTTCGTCCAGGCGGCGCCGCTCGTCGGCCAGCTTCGCGGCGAGCACCGAGACCGTCCAGGTGCGCCGCGCCGCGAGCCGGGACGCGGCGATGCGGATGGCCAGGGGCAGGAATCCGCACGCGGCGACGACATCGAGCGCGGCGTCCCGCTCCGGGGTCACCCGCTCCGCGCCGACGATCCGGGTGAACAGCGCCAGCGCCTCGTCGGGGGACATGACATCGAGGTCCACCAGATGCGCCCCGGCCAGCCCCACCATCCGCACCCGGGACGTGACCAGCGCCGCACATCCCTCCGTGCCCGGCAGCAGCGGCCGTACCTGCGCCGCGTCCTTCGCGTTGTCCAGCAGCACCAGGACCCGGCGGCCGTCGAGGACGGAGCGGTACAGCGCCGCCCGCTCCTCCAGGGAGTCCGGGATCGCCGAGTCCGCGGTGCCGAGGGCGCGCAGGAAGGAGCCGAGGACCGTCTCCGGTTCGGCGGGGCGGGGCCCCGCGCCCTGGAGGTCGACGTAGAGCTGGCCGTCCGGGAAGGAGGCCCGGGCCCGGTGCGCCACATGCACCGCGAGCGTCGTCTTGCCGACGCCCCCGATCCCCGCCATCGCGGAGACCGCCATCACGCTGCCCTCCGTCTCCACGGCCGACGCCAGCACCGCGCTGAGCTCGTCCACGAAGGCGGAACGGCCCGTGAAGTCCGGTACGGACGCGGGCAGCTGGGCCGGACGCACCGGCGCCGCAGGCGGCTCCGCGACCGGCGCGGAGGGCTCCGCGAGGGCCGGGTCGGCCTGGAGGATGCGCTGCTGGAGCTCGCGCAGCCCGGAGCGCGGGTCGACGCCCAGCTCCTCGGCGAGCAGCCGGCGGGTGTCGGCGTACACGGCCAGCGC